>JAGBBX010000015.1 GCA_017938245.1 Bacteroidaceae bacterium | reverse complement strand
CATCAAGTACAAAAGAAGATTTAAGAACGACAGGTAAGATCCTACAAGATTTTATTATTAAAACGACACAAAGTAACCCTCATATCCAGTATCTCCTTATTATTGAAGGACAAGCATCGAAAGATGGATATGCTTATAATTACGAGTTAAGCTATCAAAGAGCATTATCTCTTAAAAAATTTTGGGAAGATAACGGGTTGAATTTTAATGATAAAAATTGTGAAGTACTAATTTGTGGTAGTGGTGATGGACGTTTAAGTGGCACAGGACTTATGAGAGAATCAAAGGAAGTACTTAACCAGCGATTCCTTATACATATTCTTCCTAAACCCGGAAAAATTGGTGATTAATAAATGGGAAAAGATAAACGAACGCACTTTTGGGCAAGTTATGCAGATCTAATGACTAGTTTATTTTTCTTGATGGTTGTATTGTTCATCATATCAATCGTTGAGTTAAAACAAATTGATGCGACACCTCTTGAAGTGAAAGAATTAAAAGCAGAAAGAGACAGTTTATTGAACCTCAACTCTCGTATGGTACTTCGTCAAAAACAATATAGTGAAGAGTTGGATAGTATGCGATATCTTGCCAATGCAACACAAGCCCATATTGATAAGATAAATGAAATTAACGATGCTACCAAAAATCTCGACCAAAACTATTTTGTATACGACTCAATTAATAAAAAACACAAACTGAATTTTGTTGTACGTTTTAGAATTGATGATGATCAAATATATAACATTTCTAAAGTTGAGCGGGAAAAATTATTGTCTGTTGGTCAAGAGTTAGTAAGATTCATTCATAGTGCCGCTGAAAACACGCCGGAGGTTCAGTATCTTCTCGTGATTGAAGGTCAGGCATCAAAGGATGGAATAGATAAAATGGATTATAACTATGATTTAAGTTATCGCCGAGCAAGAAATCTTAAAAAGTTTTGGGATAATAACAATATCCATTTTGATAGAGATAATTGTGAAGTACTAATCAGTGGTAGTGGAGATGGAAGGCTCAGCGGCACAGGACTAATGAGGGAACTCGAAGAAAAAGCAAATCAAAGATTTTTGATTCATATTTTACCCAAACCAGGACAAATCCAATAATATATGAAACAAATACTATATATACTGCTCATACTACTGATATCTGTAGGTTGTGCTCAAAAACCAGCAGCTCCTAAGGGTAATAATAACTATCCTGTTTCTAGTCCATCTTCTCGACCAGGTTCATTCTCTAATAATGGTCGCCCACCACTACCACATCAACAAAAAGGAACTTCTCAGACAAATAAAACTTCAGATGTCGGTAATACTACAAATGGTAGAGTTTTGTCTCCAAGTGAGATCTTTGAAAAACTATCATCTGCGGTATTTAAGATTCATACATCTACTGGGTATCAAGGGTTCCAAGGTTCTGGCTTCTTCATATCTAGTAACGGTATTGCAGTAAGTAATTACCATGTTTTTCAAGGTACCGCTGTTGGCTATGAAGACATAATACTTTCCGATGGAAGTTCATATAAGGTAACGGAAGTTTACCATAAGAGTCAAGACAACGACTTTATAATATTCAGGGTCGGAGTTAGCAGAAAAGTAAACTACATTAAGATTGCAAATAATACACCAAAAGTAGGAGAAAAAATATATACTATCGGAAGTCCAAGAGGATTGGATAACACTTTTTCATCTGGCGAAATATCACAGATAAGGGAGAACGGAACGATTCTACAGATTAGTGCTCCAATTGATCACGGAAGTAGTGGAGGTGTTTTGCTAAATTCAAAAGGAGAGGCAGTCGGTATAACATCTGGAGGAATAGACGATTCTGGTGCCAATCTCAACTATGCCTGGAATATACAACTTATTAAACCATATATACCTTAGCTACTATATGTATAAATGCAACAGACTAAATATGAAATCTTGTTACTACGTATTATCATTTGTTTTGTGTTTAATATCTTGTTCTTCTTGTTCTATTGAATCGCAGAAACAAGTTGAAATTGCAAATAATGTTGATTCTATTGATTCAAAAAAACAAACAAAAATTAATAGTATAGAAATTCGTCGTTCTAATGGCTTACGGATGATTTATCCGCATTTTACCAAAATTGATTTAGTATGTGGTAAAATGCCTTTAAAAAATGATAGTTCTGTAATATTTGTTGCAGCAGCTGCATATACCGGTAGGTGTTTATCAGAATTTAATCATTCAAATATTGCAGGAGATCACGTTTCCTCTGGTAGAAGATATAGGGGTTATAGGTGTGAGAGCAATACTGGAGCTTTTGTCTTCTATAAAGAAAAATGGAAATTTCTATATAGGAATTATTCTAGTGAACTTGATTCTGCTCAGAATTATGATGGTATGGCCTTTGCTCAAGAGTTAATAATTTATAATTCTGAGATTTTACAAACGGTTAGGGAAAATGAAAGTCGTAATATATTTCGCGCATTATGTGAACTATCAGACACTCTTTGCATAATAGAATCAGACACGACAACTACGTTTGGAGAATTCAAAGTATCTCTAAAGAAAGCCAATGTTACAAATGCTATATATTTAGATATGGGGAGAGGTTGGAACTACGCTTGGTATCGTGATAATGATAGTATTATAGAGTTGCACACAAAGAGTCACGATTATTGTACAAATTGGATAACTTTTTATAAATAGTGCGGAGCATATATTTTAAGATATTGACCTCTGATTATAAACTTTTTAAAAAGTTGTCCTTCTTTTTGAATTTTTTCCTCTTTGTGTCTATATTATATATGTAACAAACAATAGCAGATTATAATTATGGTACAGATTAAATTATTCCGAGACCGCACTCCCGATATGGAGAAGTTCGAGAAGCAGGTTAATACCTTCCTTAGTGAGAATAAGGATACTATTATTGTCAAGGATATAAAGTACACAGCCGACTATCCTAATCCGCATAACTCTGCGTGGCAGAACTGGACGGTGATGGTTATATATGAAACGGTGGAAAGTAAGGCTGCTACAAGAGAATAAAGTAATTTTTCTTATATAAAGAATCATCAGCGGGGCAATCAGATGCTTGCCTCGCTGATGATTATGTTTTTACGTCGGTTTTTACGTCACGGTTGTCAATGAGGCTTCAAATTCAGAAATTGTTTTGTTTTATTTCTAAAATATGCTACCTTTGCATAAATCGGGTGAGGCTGTATGGTAATATTAGATAATTATACAAAAAACGGACACAAGCTTAATCCTGCACTACTTTGGGAGTACGACTTGTAGAATTTCGATTGGCAAGGTTCTCGTACTCTTGTGGTGCAACGCGTGATTGAACTTGGTTGCCCTGAAGATTATTATGCTGCATTTGATATCTATGGTGGCATAGAAGGATTTCGAGAAACTGTTAAATGCATTCCGTATTTGAGCCCAATAGATATTAATTTTGTTTGTTTGGCTTTTAAACTTAAAAGGGAGGAATTAAGATGTTGCAGACACAGACTGTTGAATATGGACTCATTGATTAAGAAGATAAAACAATTTGCTGTTGAAGGTTGGGAACTTGATGAATGTCACGGACTGCCACATTGGGAACGTGTAGAGCGTAATGGTCTGTTATTGGCAACAGAGGAGGTTAATACAACTGTTGTGCGACTGTTTGCATATTTACACGATAAATGGCGCATAGATAATAGGGAAGACTTGGAGCACGGAAAACGTGCTGCCGAACATCTGTTGGAACTACGTGATACTCTGCTTTCCGGTCTTGATGAGGGGGTGTTTGAACAATTGCGTAAGGCTTGTGAACTGCACACTGTATGCCGAAGAACAGGAGATATAACTATTGATACCTGTTTCGATGCTGATAGGCTCGACCTTATGAGAGTGGATATAATCCCGAATCCCAAGAAAATGGCTACTGAGCGAGGCAAATACTTTGCAGCAAATTTAAGTGAGTTCTATTCTGTTATAAGAGAATAAAGTAATTTTTCTTATATAAAGAATCATCAGCGGGGCAATCAGATGCTTGCCTCGCTGATGATTCTGTTTTTACGTCGCGGTTGTCGGTCGCTCTCTATGAGATGGGGTAGCGGGTGGTTGTAGCAGGCCCATACGAGTATGGCAGTTGCCATAACACGGTCGTCGTGGTTGCCCTCTACTGCGCCCATCTCCTTGCCGTTCTCTTTGAACTCGTATAGGTCGAGCTCGAATGTGGTGGGCAGGCAACGCTCTATGTAAAGGTTGTCGCGCAGTGCTTTGACAAGGAAATTTATTACCATTGGCTTGGTCGAGGAGTTGGTGTGGAATCCCCAACGGCGCGGACGCCCTTGTCGTATCTCTTGCTGCGAGGTGCGGCTGTAGAGGTTGCTGTAGTGTCCGGCTATTTCGTTTAGTATATACTCGAAGTTGTCTCCTTCGGTATTTTCTGTCTCAAGGGTGTTTGCCTCGATGACGAGTAGCGCGTTGTTGTAGGCGCGGGCTATCTCGACTGCTTTCCAGGCGAGTTTGTCGTGTTCGATGTGTCCGTGCCAGCAGGCTGCAATCTCGGGTACTCCGCCGCCGGGCATCGCAGCGCGGTCGGCTACCATAATGCAGGAGTAGTCGGCTTTGTCGCTGACACCACCGACATCGACGGTGACGATGTAGCGGTCGCGCATTGCCGGGTCGCTCTCGGGCATAAGCCACACCCATAGGTTGCTGCTGCTCTTTTCGCCTCCCGAGGCTGCCTCGACGAAGTGCCCTGCGTCGATGTCGCCGATAAAGGGTGGGGCGACGCAACTGCTGCGTATGTTCTGCACATATTCTATGCGGAATACGCGATGCCCGGTACTTTGGAATGCTTCATTGGCACTCGATGGAAACTCGGAGAAGAGGCGCCACTCGTCGGGTATCTCGCGTCGTTTGTCGCGATACCAGTTTATTGCTTCAAGGGTTGCACCAAGCTCGAAGAGCCCTCTCTCGTAACTGTTCATACTATCGACAAAGGCCGGATAGTCGTCTCGGGGTATGCTCTTGCTGTAGAGGTCGATACTGTGCCAGGGGATAAAGACGGGTGTGAAGTTATTGCGTCCCTCTACTGCGTCTATCCAGGTGCGGTGGAAGAAATTTCCTACTCCTTTGGCGGTCGACTCCAATACTTTTACTGTATAGGGGCCGCTGGCTATTGAGCCGAATATCGACTGCACGAGGTCTTCGGGCTTGCGTCCTGCCGTTGCCTTCCACAATCCCACCTCGGTGAGGTGTGCCATACTTATATCTTCGCTTCGCAGTGAGTCGGGTTTCTGTGACGAGCCAAGAGAGTAGCGGCTGTTGCCGAGGCTTATCACTCGGGTGTTACGTGCTCCCTGAAAGGGGGTTGTGGTAACAACCTTACCGTTGCTTGCCCATCGTGGGTAGCGGTTGATGACCTTCGATAACATTCCTGCAACGATGGAGGATTGTTTTTCGATGTCGCCGCAGATGACGCTGTTCCAGTTGCGTCGATGTACCAACTGTATCCACAACATATATAGCTGTGTGAGTGTGCTGCCTCCCCATTGTCGTGCCTTACATAGTATAATGTCTATTGGTTTGCCTGTGGTGCGCAGGCTCTCCATTGCTTTAAGGTATTCTCTTTGCGGACGGTTGAGGGTGAAGGGAATGTCGCGCCCCTTTCCCTTGTCCGAGATAATGGCGGTGCTGCGTGCCCAATATTCAAAGTCGTGTGCAAGGCGCTTGCGGCAGAATTCTATCCAAAGGGTGAGAATGTCGCGTTCGTCGGCTGTTCTACCCAGTTTGCGCAGATAGCCTTTTGCTCCGTCGGCGATGAGACTTTTAATCTCTTTATCCTCCATCATTGTGGTGGGGAGATAGATTTTCATTAGTGGAAAATCCTCAATCTCGACTTCTTGACGTGCGATGCTTATGCTGCCTTCACCGCTTATGGGATTATAAGGTGCGCGTATGGCTGTTGTGCGGCGTATATTTTCTTCGATTATACTCTCTCTCTCCTTTTTCATATTCCTGCAAGGTCGGTGGGACGCCGTCGCACCTTTTTAAGGTTGCTGAATTTGGCAAATTGTTGTTGTACGTTGTTGTAAAGTGTGGTGCGCATCGATATATAGCTGTTTGCCATCTGGGGTGAGCGCAGCAATAACCACTGTAGTGTAATTTCATTTACAAGATAGTCGACAATGGCTTGACGCAGTTGTGGCAGTAATCCTTGACGCGAGTTATTCTCGGTGCTAAATGTTATGCCGATGTATTCGGGTGTTATCTTATATGATGCTGTCTCGAAGCGCAGTGCAACGGAGGATACCAATTCGTTGCAGGCGCTATCGAGCAGCATTGCAAAGAGTTCTCTCTCGTCGTCGCTGCTCTCTATGGTGTCGGCATTTATGTTGTTTCTCTTAGCCGATTCTCCCATATAGTAGTTTCTCAGATGTATCTGTTGGTAGAGTGGCTCTTTTTCTATGAGTATTGTGTTTTCCATAGTCTGTTTTGATTATACGTCGATGATTTTTCTTTTTGGATGACGGTGCAGGATGGGTCGCTTGCGCAACGATGCAAACTCGCGTAGTGTTGCGGTGTGTTGCTGTACCTCGTTGGCGGCAATAACCATCTCGTCGGGTTTGTGTTGTGCCATCCACTGTTGTAACACGCGCGCAACGGCATAGTTCTCTATGGCTGTCTCGAATTCGTCGGTAATCTCCACAGGGAAATTAGACGGTATCTCGAGCGTGAAGAATGTAATTGTGTCGCCACTCTCGTCGAGGGCCTCGCGTTGCTGAATGTGGCATATTGCAATGTATGTCGATAGCAGGCGGGCTATCTCGCTGCAGGCAACCGTCAGATGGTCGTTCAGTTGTGTGGCATCGTCGCCCGATGCCTGTATTCTTGCAGCTGTCATTGGCGATAGGGCGCTGTTTTTACGTGCTTCGCCGGTGTAGTAGGTGTGTGTCTCGATGCGTTGCCTCACTCTTTTGTTGTTTAGTTTTATGCTTATTACTCTTTTCATAATGCTGTGGGTTTATACTGTTTGCAATGAGCGTTCTCCCAAGGTGCGGTATACGATACCTCGGAAGGAACCGGCGTCGAGGTAGAACGAAGGTGCAGGTTCCTCAATGATACTCTCTAAAATTGTGTAGTTGCCTACCTTGCCCTTGCACTGTTTCATATAACGTCGGTACAGCTCCTTATACATTTCTATTTTGTTCTTGTTCTTTATTGGCAGACGACGATTCTTGACCATTGAAGAAATTAGTCGTCGGGCAATCTCGAACGTGACAAAGAAGCGCGGTGCAGCACATTTCGATGCATTTTTGAAAATCTCCTCTTGTGTAACATTCTTGTCTTTCGATTTTAATTTCTTTACAGTCTCGAAGAATGTTTTTACCACTGCGTCTTTACGCATCTCGCGTACCGATTTTGAATTTGAATTTCCCATAGTTTCCGATTAGTTATTTTACGTAATTGAATGTGCTTACAAAAATATAGTCAAAAATGGCTAAAGTGGTTGCGAAAATGAAAAAAAACAACTATTATCTCTGTATTGTTTAATGGATGGGCAAAGCTGAACAATGTTTATACCAAAGATTTATATGAATAATGTTATGCCTGCGCGAGGATTCTCAGATTTCTGCTTTTTTTATTGGAATATGATAATATGACAACCTTGTTGCTCCTTTCTTGTATTTCCTTTGTCGACGAAACAATTAAACAAATTCATTATGTATCAGGAAATGGAAAACAACACACAGATGGAGCCTGCTGCTTATGGTGCACAGCCATTGCAGGCACAAACACAGAACTCATCTGCCGCAATGCAACAGGCAATGCCACAGAACGGGGTGGCCGAGCCTGCAATGCCGCAGAGTAGTGCAGGAGAGTTTCAGGAACTTAACGAGGTGCTGCAGTCGCTTTTTGGCACAGGCTTCAGTATCGAGAATCCCGAGTCGCAGAGATTGCTTATAAAGCATTTGCGTGACAACCGCGAACAGAATGAGCTTCTTGCCGAGGCTTTGGGACGCGACCCGCGTATGGCACAGATGCTTGCCGACGTTGTCGATGGCAAGCGTAATGCACACTCGGCTATGGCGCGTTATTATGGGCGTAAGTTTATGGATTTTGACGAGGGTTCACCCGAGTACGAGGAGATGCTTATGGCCGATGAGGAGCGTCGCGAGGAGGTTATACGTTTGGCGCAAGACCGAAAAGAGTACGAAGAGAATCTCGAGGCGAGCCAGCCTGTGATTATGGATTTTTGTAAACAGCGCGGATATGACCCCTCCGATTTTCTCGAGGCTGTGTGGGAGCGTCTTGTGCTGCCTATCTTATCGGGTACCTATACTGCCGAGGTGTGTGGCGCCCTGGATAATGCTATCAACTACGAACAGGATGTAGAGGATGCTTTTGCCGCAGGTGATATTAAGGGACGTAACACAAGCATACAGCGTATGAAAGAGAATTTTGGCGATGGTATGCCTTCGGGGATGACAAGCGTGGCGCCTCCTGTGACAAACAAACCTCGTCGCACAAACACGCTGATAGATGCTGCGCTTGAGGCTTAATAATCTTGCATATACCGACTTTTCTTAATCATTTTATTCATAAACTTTTTAAAATTTATTACTATGAAAAACACAATTTCTTTTCTGAAGAAGAATCCTCTTTTTCTTCTTCTATCGATGGTGAGCATTACACTCTTTCTTTTTGGTGGCGATGATGCCGGTTGTACGATGATGGCTGCAGTAACGGTGGCAACAGCAGGCGGCGGTTCCACTATCTCTCGCGGAATAGCGGGGTTGGCCGACCACGCTCACGGTACTGCGACAACGGTTTCGTCGGCATCGGAGATTAGCGACCTTATCGAGGCCGAGACCGATGAAAAAATCATTGCCATTGCAAGTGACGAGAGTGTGATTGACACCATTAAGCGCCGCATCAAGCGAAAGGTGGTTGTATCGTCGTTCGAGGTCGACCATTATATGATTGACGAGAAACGCTCAAAGGCTTATACAAATGCAACCTACACAGGCATAAAAGCCACTCGCGCCGAGATTCCTTTCTCTACTACGGGCGAGAGAAAAATCTTCCAGGAGTATTATACTGCCATCTGTAAAGGGGTGAACGGTTATGACCCCACAGGACAGATTGAGCTTCCGGGTGTCGACCTTATGCTCTTCTTTGTGGGTAAGAACGATACTACCGAGGCGCCCATAGCAATGGCGGTAAACGGGCCAAAAGTGAATGCTACCGATGAGTATTGCGTCGTTCCGACAATCCCTGTCGGTACCGAGGTAATCTTGCTCTCATCGGCTGCCTACGAGACACAGAAATTTATCTCTCCTTCGACTGTTGTTCCCGTCCCCGAGCGTGTCTATCTGCAAAAACAGCTGTGTAACAGCATTGTGAGTGACTATTTCAAGGCACAGAAGAAGAAAATGAAGTTCAGCGAGGCACAGATTGCCGAGGCAATCTTGCGTCAGTTCCGCCTCGAGAGTTGCCGCACTGCGTGGGTGGGACAGCCCGGTAAGTTCAAGGTGCAGGCGATGGATCCTGCAATGGGTTATCAGTGGGACTACTTCTCAAAGGGTTTGCGTTGGCAGTTCAAACGTCAGTACGACCTATCTTCGACAATCACTTTTGCCGACCTCATCAACCTCTCAATGGTAAAATTCACCGGGTTTAATTGTTCTCGCAAAGCTGTTTGGTTCCTGGGTAAGCAGTTGCTGAACGATATTCAGAAAATCGACCTTACTCTGCATAAGAACATCACAGTGAAGGACGATGAGGTATGGGGTGTTGCCTGCACACGAATACACACTGTGTTCGGAGATATCGCACTTGTTCACGACCCAACATTGGATGCTTTGGGATACTCGAATTGTGGTGGCCTCATCGACGAGAATGGCCTTGTACGTTACTATATGAAGAACGAGAACTCCGAAGTAGAGCGCGTCGAGGGCGAGGAAGCTAAGCGCGAGGTGGTGATGACTATCGACTGTCTCTGCCTGAAAGGGTACAGCCACATCTGGGTTAACGGTGCTGCTGCCAAGAGTGATATTCCGGGTGCTGCACGTGTGACAAGCTCGGCTACTCTTCCCGAGTCGCCCAACACAAACGATGTTGTGGTACTGACCGCCGATGTCAATCACAGTGTGGGTGGTGTAGATACTCTTTGGTTCTCGGCAGGTACAGTGGTAACATATACCGGTACTACCTGGGTAGAGTATACAGGTGAGATTATGGCACCGCTCGATTGACAATTTACTGACAACTATTAAATAACCGTCCTCCGACTATTGTGAAAGATAGTCGGAGGATATAAAAAAAGAATTGCTATGAAAAAACGAATTACATACGAGATTCGCGGACAGGTCGAGCGCAACTGTTTCTTCAGAGTGGGCAAGGCACTGGTACGCGTGGAGTTTACGGGTGGAGCTGTAAACTCGGCAGGGATTACTCCGGCGCAATATATAACCGATAATCCTCTTTATCAGAGTGCCATTGAGAATAGCGCCGACTACCGTAACGGCATAATACGACGAGGTGTGGTTGTTGTACTTGATGACAATGGTAACCTTGCTGCCGAGTGCGAGGATGAGAAAAACGAGGAGGATAGCGACGAAAAAAACTTTCCTAATGTGAGTAATACGCAGCAGGCACGCGCGGTGCTTATGGGCGACCCTTATAAATGTCCGCTCTCGCAATTGCAGAATAAACACGCTGTTCGCGCAAAGGCCGAGGAACTTGGCATCTCTTTTCCCAATTGGTTATGATTACTAACGATGAGTTGCGGCTTAAGGTGCGCCAGATAATCAATGAGATGTACGACGATAGCGCTGTTACTCTGTTGAGTGATGATACTCGTTCCATCGACGAGCACATTGCAGCGCTGTTGCCCGATGCCGTTCTGTGGATTCAGCGTAATATGGGGTGGGGCAGTCTCAACCCAAAAGATGCAGCTGATGCCGGGATAAAGGATAATGGTGATGGTACGGGGGAGATTACATTGCCCGAGGACTTTGTGAAACTAATCTCGTTGAGGATGAAGGGGTGGGAACGTCCCTGCTTGCAGATGTTTCCATCGGAATCGGCAGTGGCTGCTGCACAACATAATCCCTATACTCGTGCGGGGAGCTGCCGTCCCGTCTGTATCGAGTCCTATAATGCCGATGGACGTGTGGTATTATCTTACTATTCGTTGCCAAAAGAGAGTGAACCGCAGATTGCTGAGTTACTCTACGAGGCACGTTACAATCCCGACGAGGGACTATCGGGTTGCGATACTGCACTGCACAAAGCTGTCGCCTATCAGTGTGCAGCAATGCTTTTCAATATTTTCGAGCGGCGCGACTGTGCAAATTCTCTTATGGCGATTGCTGCCGCCTATTGTAATAATTTTCAATCGAACGAAAAACGATAGATTATGGCTGTTTCTAAAATTAATTACTCGTTCAACGGAGAGTGTTGGGAGAGTGAACCAATTGAATGTATAGGTGGAGACATAAGAGTGCGTGTGCACAAAAAGGGTCCCTTTCCGGTCGATGTTATGGTGAGCATCGATGGCGAGGAGGAGTATCTGTTTCAAGACAACTTTGGTTTCGAAGAGTCTAAAAGTGAGATAACTATCGAGGGGGTTATTCCCGGACAGTTTATCAAACTTTGCTCGCGCAGTGAATTTACTCTTATAAAGTATCTCGAGATGTAAAGGTAAGCAGTGGGGCTATGAAAAGGAACTTCTTTTATTGCCGATTAATTCTGCCTCTTCTGCTTTTGTCGCTCGTTGTGTCGTGCCGAACAAGAGAGAACTGCGAGAGCAATGGTCGTGTGAATGAACAATATCTCTCCTTTCATACACGCGATAGTATCTTTCTGCACGACAGTGTGCGGGTGCGTGAGAGTGCCGATACGGTATTTGTTACTCGCATCCGCACACTATACCGCGACCGTTTGCGCACCGATACACTATTGATGTGCGACACTGTAACAAAGGTTGTAAAAGAGATAATCGAATCGAAAAAAAACAGCTGCTCTATGTGGAGTATTGCAGCTGTGCTATTGCTCATTTTCCTTATTCTGTGGCGAAGTGGAATTTTTTCGCTGTTGCGCCAACTTATAGAGAAATAGAAAACTTATGCTTAAAAATATTACATTTAAAGGTATTGTACGCAGTACCGATAATCTTTATTCCAAAGATGGCGAATGTGCCGAACTTATAAATCTGCGCATTACAAATGGTGTGGCGCAACCCATTGCGCCACCGAAGGAACTTGCTTCGTTACCACGTAAATACAGTGCAGTTTACCGTCACGAGATTGCAGGGGTGTATATGTGCATTGCCTGTGAGGACGGTGCAGTATATCTCTATGATAATGATTTTAACCCTTTACGTAGCAGTGATGTACCGCAACTCGAGGTAATTCCTCTATACTCCGATGTAAAGAGAATTGAGTTTATAGGTAATTTAGTATGTTTTTTTACAAGCACGTCGACACTGTATGCTCTTTACGACACCGGACGCTACAGACGCTTGGGCGAACGCCCTCCGATGCCCGAGCTTGGGTTCACGCTCTATTCGCACGTAGAGAGTGTAACAACAGAATATAAATACCGCAGTGGAAAAACAACGAGTGACGAGGATGAAAACCTCTATTGGGAGAATGCTTCAAAAGGCTATTTCGACGAGTGCGTAGCAAAATTAAATGCCAAAGGATGCTATATCGACCGCGCATTGTTCCGCTATGCTTTTCGACTTTTCGATGGCAGTTATTCGTTCTTTTCGCCAATATACTATGTAAAAGACGGTAGCGTTGTCGATGGAGTTTACAGCGATGGTGGTAACTTTGTTGCCGTTCCACAGGATAAGGATGCAACATCTTCCTATTATACAGTGAAGATAAAAGGGTTTGCACCAAAATTCAATTTCACGAATTTTAATCTTGCAGAGTGGGAGAATATTATTGTCTCGGTTGATGTTTTCTCTTCGGGCTCAATTCCGGGATATAAAATTGCGCCTCGAAAAGATGGCAATGAGTTATCTGCTCCCGATGTATATATGCCAAAGAGTTGTAGCGAGATTTTCGACGATGTATCTAAATGTTCACAATTCTATAAGGTTGCCGAGTTTAATATCAACGGCGGACTTGTCGATTCGCTTTCTAATGTTTCACCATCGTCATTGGCACTCTCGCAGGAGATTGGCGAGGAGAGTATTTCACTCGTATCGCGTACAGCCGATTACACTTATGTACTGAACAACCGTATGCATATTGCAGGGCTGCGCGAGACGTTTTTCAAGGGTTACGATACTCATTGCTTTGTGCCGCCGACAATGTCGTCTCTAACTCTCTCGGGTAGTGTATATGTCGAGATTGAAACAACTAAGGGAAAGGCTGTTGTGCGCCGCGACTACGATAAGCTGAAGGTGGGTTACAGCAGCGGAGATAAGTATTTGGCAGCGCTTATTCAATATCCCGATGCTCGTGCCGTGCGTATGACATTTTTTATTCGTGAAACTCGACGACGTTACCGCAAGAGTTTTCCTTTGACACGGCATAAATCGTTGAATATTGCTTACTATCTGAATACTTCGAACGATGGAGTAAATGTTTCTGTGTCGGGACTATTCAGCAATAATGTTGCCTATTATATCCTTTCAGAAGAGAATATAAAGACATTCTTTTCGTACCGTGCGGGAGTATATATTTTGACTTATGCCGATAATGGATTGTGGATGTATGACGGCAGACCATTTATATTTGCTTCGCAGGTAGATGCGGGTGGTTACTATGGCACATTTAATTTTGTAGGTGTACTTGCTGTTGGCGATACATTGACGGTGAAGATCGAGGAGAATATATTTGCTAATGATGTAAAGAGCATCGCATATATCCCGATTGATGCCTCTTGGGAGGAGTTGATAGAAGATGACACTACCGAAGAAAAAGAGTGCGTCGAGCGGCGCGGAAATGTGCTAAAAGTATCGGCCACCGACAATCCTTTCCTCTTTCCGTTGGCACAGACATACACCCCCTCGCAAAGAGATATTATCGCAGTGTGCAGCAACACGATAGCACTCTCTCAGGGGCAATTCGGTCAGCATCCACTGTATGTTTTTTGTGCCGATGGCATTTGGGCAATGTCGTCCGACGCTTCGGGCAAATTTGCCTATTCGTCGTGCTATCCTCTGTCGCGCGAGGTGTGCACCGGTGCCGACTCGGTGCGAGGAATAGACTCCGGTGTTACCTTTATTGCTGAAAAGGGGCTTATGCTCATCGAGGGTGGACGCATCACATCATTATCGGCTGCATTGGATTGCGAACCGACAACGTCGAACAAAAGCACTATTTCTCGTATAGCATCCATTGTATCGCTTGAGAACGGGGTGGGTGATGATACCTTTAAAGAGTACTCGCGAGGTGCATCGGTTGGTTACCTGTACGAGCATCGCGAACTTGTTGTTACCAACCCCGACTATCCTTATAGTTATATTTTTTCATTGGCAAATGGCACCTGCTATAAATATATGTATAGCTTTGCTCACATATCCAATAATTACCCGCAGTTGATAACATTGATGAATGGTGACTCGGGTACAAATGTCGTTATGCCGGGTGGTGAGAGGGGCGATAATACTGTTCTGCTTATGACACGACCATTGTTGTGGGGTACAAAACTACATAAAAGAATTATGCAGATGATGCTTCACGCAACGGCAACACCTTCCGATGGAAGTTACTCTTTCAACGGTCTTGCCTGCTATCTCCTGTGTAGCAACGATGGCGAGAATTTCAAAATTGTAGCAGGAAGTGAACGACGCCGTAGTTTCAGTGATATAATTTTTCCATACGCTCCCACACAGTCGTATCGCTATTTTTCCGTTGCAATAGTAGGACGAATAAAATGTGATAGTCGTCTTGTTGCATTAGAGTTTAATGTGAGTACAGCGTGGGATAATCGTCTCTCCTAAAAGTATTTGTAAATTATTACTCTTTAATAAATTCCTTAACTAATTAATCTATAAACTATGAATATCGAAATTGAGAAAAAAGAGGTTTACGATGCATTACATCGTCTTTCGGCAAATTTAGGAGTAAAGTTACAAGCTGCGGAACTTGTTGCATCGACCGAGGATGACGAGGAACGTATTCTTCCTCTGTGGAACGATTCTGTTACCGAACTGTCGGCGCTACTTGCACCGTATAGCGAGGTGTACGATTCGGGCAATAGGGTGGTGTTTGTTCTCGATATGCCCGAGAATTGGAAATGTTCCTGTATGAGCAATCTTGTGGCACAGTGTAAAGCATTTCTTTCGAATGCACTTTTTGCCCGTTGGATGGACGTTGTAAAACCCGATAGTGCAGCTCTTTATCGTGCCCTTAATAAGAATTTTGTTACTGCAATAGAGCATCTTCTCGCGCTGCGGACTAAGCCTGAGCGTACAGTGTAACGGTAATTGTGTATATAATAATTCGATCTCGACAGATGCGTCTGCCGAGGTCGAAAATATAGTTCAGAGTAAACTAATTACTTCATAAATCTCTGTGTAAGCCAACGGCGCACAGGCTCGTCATATAGTTTAAGGCAGCCGTAAGCAAGAGTAATATTAATAGCAAATACCAGAATGACAACCGGCCACGTCGCGCCAAGAGTGTATAGCTTATTGTCAATTAGCCAAGCATAGAAGAGGTACATTACGGGGTAATGCACAATGTAAAGAGGGTAAGAGATGTCGCCTAAGAATTTGCATACCTTTGTCGATACATTGTCTGTTGTGCTGCCCGATGCGGCCAACCACACAATAATGGGGAATACTATCATAATGCAGCAAAGCTCGTAGATACCGTTAATGCTTATGCTGCCACTCTTTGCAAATGCAGGTACCGAGAATAGTGCGAAAAGCACGACGATAGAAATCCAAAAAATTCCGGGAATCTTATAGGGCTTGAAGTTTCGCGCCATAAGCATACCAAGTGAGAAGGGGAACATCATTCTAAGGAGTCCACCGAAGAAATTGGCCGAGTCGAGTGTCCAACCGATACCTATCATATCGTAACCCGATACGTCGGTAGCAACAAACCACACCCAGGCAATACCAAGCAGTGCTGTAAAAACTGCCAGCGCTTTGTTGCCTAAGCGACGGATAAAGAGTGCATAGAGGATATTACCAATGTACTCGAAGAAGAGCGACCAGCCGGGACCGTTGAGCGAATACATCTCGCCATTGCCGCGAACATCGTAGCCTGCACCGGGGTAGGCCGGGATAAAGAGCATTGTTAGCACAAGGGCAACAATGGTCCACGAAAAGGGAGTTTCTGTGCCGTCCCATTTTACGCCACCCTGAATGAGGAAAGTAATAAAACCAATTATCGCACCCATAATAAGCATAGGATGCAGACGTATGAGACGGCGTTTGAAGAAACTTCCTATTGTGAGGCGGTTATTGCTGCCTGCCTGCCAACGGCTGTCGTATGCGTAGCTGATTACAAAACCCGAGAGCATAAAGAAGAAGTCCACTCCCAAATGTCCGTGATTAAATACATCGATTGCCGATCCCTCGGCAAAGGCGAATCCCTCGAATACGTGGTACCAGACTACCATCAGTGCAACCGCGCCACGTAGGCCGTCGAGTAGGGCATAGTGTGGTTTGCTATCGGCAAACATTGCCGATGAGGTTGCGAAATTTTTTGTTTCTGACATTTTGTATGTTTTTTATTGATTATTCTCCTCAAAACAGACTCTTGTTTGGTGGGACGTTTGTCCGTCGTTCCACAAATTTCCGACCGCGAAGATACAAAATGCCTTTCTATAAATATTTGCTTAAAAGCAAAAAAAACTATTTACCCGACCTTATCCTGCTTAGGGTATATATCGAAATTCCTAAAAATTCGGCAACGTATTTTAGTTTTATTCTGTTCAGAAGCCCCGGGAAACGCTGTAAAAAGCAGTCGTACCTTTCGCGTGGCGACAGTTGCAGACGCTCCACAAAAATGTGGCTTAAGAGGCAGTTTACATCCTGATGCACAATGCGCCCCCAATTTGCAATGTCGATGTATCTTTCGTAAAGTTCGTTTAGCTTGTCAATAGGGATGGTGTATATAACGCAGTCGGTAAGTGTCTCTATACTCTCGACCGATGGCTTGTTGTGATAAAGCGAGTACATTCCAAAGGTAATATCTCCCTCTTGGCTGAACCACGTTGTTGTGTCTGTATCATCTTTGTGAAAAATGGAGCGTGTAACTCCCTGCTCGATGAAATAGACATTATGGTCGGTTACACCCGATTCAACTATACGCTTGTTCTTGGGATATTGCACAAGGCATAACTCGCATAGCAACGCTTGCAAAGCCTCGTCCGATACAGGATAGTATTCTCTTATTTTGCGTATAATATTCTCCATAATTATCGCGAAGATATATAATAAATTGCTATCTTAGCCACACTTATGGAACAATTTTTACAAATACTGAAAAAGGTTACGGTAAACAGCCTCGACGATGGAGAGAAATTTACCGATGCTACGCGTCTTTTGGCAATAGAGAATATGCTGAAAGGGAGCGAGTATGAACTATTATACAAAGGTAATCTCACTATGCTCTATAGTAAGCGTCCACCAACAGATGGCGAGAGGGTAGTGCTTGTCTCAACGCACATCGACACTGTCTATTCGCAGTGCTTTTGTCAAGAGAAGGACAATTCTTTGTACGGCACATTCGACAACAGCTACACTAATGCTGCCACAATATGGAATATGCTGAACGGGAAATTTGCCGATAATGTAATTATTGCATTCACGGGCGACGAGGAGAAGGACTCGCAAGGAGCCGTAGAGACGGTGTGTGCCATTGGACGTATGCAGTGCAGTGTCGCCTTTGCCATTGTGCTCGACGTCACTAACGAAGGGTGGGAGCAGCAGTCTCCGTTTACCATTGAGAATGATTTGGGATTTGATATCTTCACTGCTCATCGCCTTGTCGAGTTATTGAAACCATATTCGGGGAAATATGCTTATATACACGATGCCGAGCCCGACGAGAGCTGGGATTACGACGAGTATGGTATTCCCTGTTTTACTCTCTGCACCCCAGTTCTTGGAGATATGCACAGCGATGAGGGGGTGTTGTTGCGAAAGGAATCGTTTCCTGCCTATCCCGATGTGTTGGCTATAGTGGCAAATAATATATTGGGCTCTTAGGCTTATTAAATACACGTGCAGGAGCATTTAATGACCGCTCCTGCACGCTGTTTATATATCTGTTTCTATTCCAATTAAAGGCAGAATGTACCTGAGAGTAGCGCTGCCTTTAGCTGATTGTAAAGCTTGCTGTTTCCTCCTATGAAAAGTCTGTTTTTACCAATCTCCTTACATTCAACATTGCAGGTGTTGCTATCGGTCAGATATAATCGGTTCTTCTTGTCGATGGTAATAAGAATTGCCTCTTTGCCTCCAAGTTCACTTATCTCTATCGAGGTATATGTGAAATAGTAGTGTTTGCCATCAATTGCTATAACTAAGTTATTCTTGTTGTCGAAACTTACACGTGCATTCTCGCCCGATTCTTCGAATTTCTTCCTTTTGGCTGTAAGTGTCTGTTGAAAGTAAAAATTGTAGCGATACTTTGCCGAGCGGTCGTATATGGCGGTAGTGGTGTATCCCCCTTGCCAACTGCTGTTATCCTTTTTCTTTATGATAAAGTTCTTATCATTGCTTTTGGGGATATACACAGTGTTATGTCGGCTCTCGACAATAAAGTAGTCTTTATTTTCGTCGCACTGTTTGAACTCGGCCCATTTGCTGCGTTTCATCAGGGGGCGATACTCGCGCCATATATTGTTGTCGCGCACAAAGTAACCTATAGCCTCAATATCGTGGGCTGTGTAGCAGTAAAAAACTCCTTCACTATCGGGGCAGAGTGTGTAAATATTAAGCGGAGTATATACAACCTCCCATTTCCCCTCTTTCTCGCGGTCGATGAATATTTTATCTTTTGCAATCTTTGGGATGGCTACTCGGCACTTTTTGTTTTTTAGATAGAAGAACTCTTCGCTCTCTTTGTATTGTTTGTAGCTCGACCATTTGCCTGCGCGGTCGGCAGGGCGATACTCGCTCCACTCTTTGTCGTTCTTTACAAAATAGCCTCCATTGTAGGCAACGAGCATACTTTTTTGCGCAAATGCCGATAAGGTGGCAAATGCAACCATAAGCAGTGTGAAAAGAATTTTTTGTTTCATAGTCTGTTATTCATTTAATATATATTTTTGTGCTAAACCAAAGTCAATGTGCAGGCCGTTTTTATGTTTCTTGGGCGAAAAGAAGTACTCTTCGGTGGTGAATCTTATTCCATTCTCACTTATAATTATATTGTAGCGGTCGGCAATGTTCTTCTCCCCACCTACTCTGTAGTCGTTCACTGCCTTTTTAAAATCACTCTGTCCGATGACAATTGCCATCAGGCATAACTTTTCTTTGGGGCAGTCGAGTAGGTAGATGGAAATATCTCCCTCGCCGTATAGTCTCAGGAATCGGTTGCCGCTTGTCTCTCGTTGGCTCTTTTGGGTAACTTCCAGATTACGGAATTTTTCTTCAAATTCAAGGTCGAACAGGGGCTTAAGGTCGGCAAGCATATCATTGTATCCCTTTGGGGTTTTTGATTTTCGGTAGAGTACAGCCGGGGTGCCACCCTGATATTTTGTTATAAACTCCTCTTTGCAGGTTGTGTAACCATCGAAAAGCCACTGTTCTTTGGGAAGATACTCGATGGCATATTTCATAAGAACATCATCGGGGGTTATAATATCCGACTTTTGGTCAAAGTTGTTTTCGGCTCCTTTACAAAAACCTGTCGATGCTATCCAATCGTAAATGCCGTTTTTTGCCTGCGGGCTTTGCAGAGCCGCAAGTTCGGTCGAGAGGGTGGGGACTGCGATATATACCTCCTCGGTGAGTGGGTTCTCGATGAACGACGGAACATCTGTTGTGGCGAGAGTATTTTCAAGTTCTTCGAGTGATTCTGTTTTCTCCTTTTTCAACTCCTCTATCTGCTCTTGGGTCTCTTCGTCTTGCGTTCTCTCCTCTAACTGTTTTATCATATTGTCGTAGCTCTCCGAAACTGCTGCAAGAATCTGCGGGGCGTTGCAACCAACCGCTTCGACGGGCTTCGGGGTGGGGGATTCAGCTTTTTTGCCGTTAAAGGTTATATTACCGTTGTTGAACAGCGAGAGAGAAAAGTTAATATCTTCGTAGCCGTGTAAATTATCCGACATACTCTCGTTGAGTTGTTGCTCAATTCCCTCTGTAAAATCTACTAAAATAGTCTTTAATATATTCATTAGATTGTAGTTACAGTAGAGAACTTCAATACTCTCCTCGTCAAATATGTCGTTTATCAAAATCGAGTGATTTTCGCTCATATAAACAACACTCTCGCTGCCATCTTCACGATTATTGGCTGTGAGAGGAATACCGAAAAGTTCTTCACTCTCGTAGGCATCGTACTGCTCTAAAAGGGTACGCACTTTATTGTATCCCTCCTCGTCCTCGGAACTGATGTTTATCATCGTAAACCCTTTGCCGAATAGATTTTTGCCTTTGAAGTTGCCGAGCGCATTATCGGTCTGTTCGTTAAGCTGCTCCACAAGCATATTTTGCAGTTTCTCTCCCGTTATTACTTCGTAGCTTATACTATTGCTTTCGAGTTTTTTAAACTTCTTAAGGAACGCTTTTATAGCTAAGGTGTCGGCCTCTTGTGCGTTTACTATGGGTGCGCTCATTGCGAGTAGCGCCAGCAGTGCTATTATATATTTTTTCATATTGCTTTTATGTGTATGTGTTATTTAAAATAATGGTAGCCCATTAAGTGAGTCTGGTGAAATTTGAATGAATGCCTCGTATGATAGGCCGACGATAAATACTACGTTCAGTGTCTCGTCGTAGTAGTCGCCTATTACAAGCAGGCTTTTATTGTCGCTGTATATGACCGATAGCTCTCCATCTTCGCGGTTCAGTGCCATAAGCTCCATTCCCATCACCTGCTCGTCCTCTTGCAAGAATGGTTGCAGGGCAGTGGTGAGCGTTGTGTATCCCTCTTTGCCTGTTGTCTCGAATCGTCGCACACTTTTTATCGAGCCGAATACATTGTCAACCTCTATTCCTTCGATGTGTTTCTCGACCATAGCAAACATCTGTTTAAACATATTTGTCGAGATGTAGGCATAGTCTATCTCGGGCGATTTTATGCGCGATACACGCTGTATGAATTTCTCAACCTCGCTCTTCCCATTGTCGGACTGTTTGTGCTGCGCTGTGGTGTGCAGAGGGAGCAGTGTCAGCAGCACTGTTATTGCGAGTAATATATAACGTTTCATAATTATTGTTTTTTATTTGTTAGAGTTCTCTTTTTTGTTGAGCGCATTTATCGATTGCTCAATTACGTCATTTATTTCGCGTCTGCTGCGGTTGGCGCTGTTTACTGCCAAAAATACAAACTCGAACGACTCCTTTGTACACTCAAAAGCCTCTTCGGGGGTGTCGAATGTGTCCTCTTCGACCATTGCAATGAGTTCACTTGTCTGCTCCTGTTCTATGTTCGTGAGAATGAAGAAACAGAGAATAAAAACAGCGGCAGCGACAACACCTTGCCATATATAACGGGGAATTTTTCTTATTTTTCCTTTATTGTTTTCGGGAACTTGTTGCCTTTCGATGGTCTGCGGCTGTTGCTCTGTCTCAAGGGCATCAATCATAGCTTCGAGTCTTGCATAAGCCTCTGTCGACGATACCTCTACACTCTCGTCGCTGCAAAGTGCCAATATTGCCTCTTTATCCTTACGGAGTTCGGCTGGGACATCATTGTCGCGAAGATAACTGCATAGTTCGCGCTCTTCGTCGGCGGTAAGTGTAGCCTCGAAGAAACTCTCAATCATCGTTCTTAATTTCTTATTATCCATAATCAAACTCCTTATATTATATAATTTTTTCTGAATCTCTTTCGCAAACGCGAGATTGTCACTCTTATATTTGCTTCGGGTACTCCTGTTATCTCCTCAATCTCTTTGAAACTGTAACCGCTCATATTCATCTTTAAGATGCGTTGCTGTGTCTCGGATAGTGTACTTAGGAAATGTGCCAGGCATTGTTCGGCCTCTTTACCTTCAATATCGGGTGGCGTTTCCAAGTTTATATCTTCGGCAAAATCGGAATTCTTCTCTTCTTGCATCCTAAGAACCCGCCAGCGGTCGATACAGATGTTTCGCAGTGCTGTGCGACAGTATCCCTCGGGTGATACAAGGTTGCCGAGTTGTTCTCTCTTCTCCCACAACTTCAGATATAGATTTTGCACAGCATCCTCGGCCTCAAATTTGTCGCCAAGCATTCGGTATGCTTCGCTATACAAAATCTGATGCAACGGTAAAAAGCATTTTTTGAACTCGGCGTGTGTCATTTATCCTCTGCTGTGTCTCTTTTCACTATAAAGACGAAGATAATTTAATTTTGTAACACTGCTCTTTATTTTTTATTGAAAAAAAGTTTTTCGGAGCGGTTTTCTTTTGCAGGGTACGTTTTTTGCAGTAATTTTGCGCAGTTTTTTAGATACAGCACATTATTGTGCCATATCCTATGTTTAACAATCAATCAATAAACACAAATGTCGAAGTATATTGTTGAAGACACACGCAAGGTGACTACCCATCGTCTCATCGAGATGAAGCGTAAAGGCGAGAAATTGGCAATGCTTACAGCATACGATTATACAATGGCATCTATCATCGATGCTGCCGGTATAGATATAATTCTTGTAGGCGACTCGGCCTCAAATGTTATGGCGGGTAACATTACAACGCTGCCTATAACTCTCGACCAGATGATTTATCACGCAAAGTCGGTTGTTCGCGGTGTGAAACGCGCTCTTGTTGTTGCCGATATGCCCTTTGGAACATATCAGGTAAATGCCGATGAGGCTGTGAAGAATGCCATTCGCATAATGAAGGAGACACACGCCGATGCTCTTAAACTCGAAGGTGGTGAGGAGATTCTCCCTTCGATTCGTAAGATTCTGGATGCGGGAATTCCTATTATGGGTCATCTGGGACTCACTCCTCAAAGTATAAATAAGTTCGGAACATACGGCGTTCGCGCCAAGGACGAGGCCGAGGCTGCCAAGCTCTGTCACGATGCCAAGCTGTTGCAAGAGGCGGGATGCTTTGCTCTTGTTCTTGAGAAAATTCCTGCGCATCTTGGAACTAAGGTTGCCGAGAGCCTTGAGATTCCTGTAATCGGCATTGGTGCCGGTGGAGGTGTCGATGGCCAGGTGCTTGTTTGTACCGATATGTTGGGTATGACTGCCGATTTTACTCCCCGTTTCCTGCGTCGTTATGCCGACCTTAATACAATAATCAGCAATGCTGTAGGTAACTACATCAGCGATGTTAAGGCAAAGGATTTTCCTAATGAGAAGGAGCAATATTGATAATTGATGAATCATAAACAAAAAGGATTTTCACTTTAAAGTGAAAATCCTTTTTGTTTATGAGAAGTTACTTTTTGTTTAAGGCTTCCTCCAATGCTTTGTCTATTGCATCTTCGGCTGTATCATCATCCGATGGGTGTGGATTTTCGCGCTCACTCTTAATCTCGCAAAGAATGTCGTAAATACAGTTGTTGTTACGGTCGATATTCTCTTCGGGGATATTTGAAACAAGGTGAGTGAACTCATCGTTGTCGAAAAGGTCGGCATACTGAACAAGGAGGAACATTCCTACTATCGAGGTTATATTTTCATTTATTACCTCTTTTATGTATAACGATGCATCTCGTTGTGCTTCCATCGCCAACAGACTGAGTCGTGCCTTAGTGGTGTCCGACAGTGTCGAATCTTCGTAAATTTGTAGCTGACAATCGTAGATTGTGTTTACATATCCTATAAGGTCTTTCTCTATTTTTGCATTAAGGTCGTTGGCAGGAGTACCCATTGTAATGCTGCCTTCGGGCGAAATCTCTGTGGTGATGTCACCGCCCTCAAGGAATAGTAACGAGTAGATGGGTGGCTCGGTGTAGTTATATCCTATATAATATATCTTGCTGCCATCTACCTTGCCGCTGAAATGAAACTTGCCGCCTTCGATGGTGGTCGCTTGCACTGTGGTAAAGTCGACACCATCGGGCGAGTAACCCAATAGTACAGTATCACCATCAATGGCACCGTTGATGGTGCCATTGATGGTGTATTCGCTTCCTCCCGAGCACGAAACAAGTGCTACAAAGAGTGAAAGTATCGAAAGAATCTTTTTCATCATTGTATCTTAACAATACACAAAAGGAAAAGGTTCGTTTAGCAAACGTATTGCTTGCTTATAGACTTGTTGTTAAGTACACACTGTATTGCCTCGGCAAAGCCCTTTGCAATAGAGAGCTGTTTTACCTTGGGACAACCCTTGTCGTAAGGGATACTGTTGGTAAATACAATCTCGGTCATTGATGACTCGCGTACACGCTCCGATGCGTTACCCGACATAATACAGTGCGATGCAATGGCACGTACCGAGAGGGCGCCGTTCTCCATCATAAGGTTGGCAGCCTTAGAGATTGTACCGGCTGTGTCTACAATATCGTCGACAAGGATTACGTTCTTACCCTTTACGTCACCGATAATCTGCATTGTATCAACTACATTAGCTTTGGCGCGTGTCTTGTGGCAGAGTACCAGAGGTACACCCAAGAATTTAGAGTATGTGCTTGCACGCTTTGAACCACCAACGTCGGGAGTTGCAATAACAAGGTTATCGAGTTTCAGTGAGTTGATATATGGAATGAATACCATTGACGCATACAAATGGTCTACGGGAATGTCAAAGAATCCCTGAATCTGGTCGGCGTGAAGGTCCATTGTGATAATACGGCTTACACCGGCTACGCTCAGAAGGTCGGCAACGAGCTTGGCACCAATAGAAACACGGGGCTTGTCTTTGCGATCCTGGCGTGCCCAACCAAAGTAGGGCATTACTGCTACGATGCTCTTTGCCGATGCACGCTTTGCAGCATCAACCATAAGCAGTAGCTCCATAAGATTGTCCGAGTTGGGGAATGTAGACTGTACAAGGAATACATTCTTACCGCGAATAGACTCTTCGTAAGAGACAGCAAACTCACCGTCGGCAAAATAGGTTGTGTTCATCTGACCAAGAGGACAGCCCAACTCTTTACAAATTTCTTCGGCAAGGTAACGAGATTTTGTTCCCGAGAATACCATATAAGGGGTATTGTTCATAAAGGTAAAGTGTTTAGTTTGTTATTTTTTATTTGTCTTATTCTAATTTGTGTTCTTAAAGTTTCTTTGCAAGCTTCTGAATTTTCTTGAAACTATCCATAAGCTCGCTGTAGTCGGTCGAGCGGCACGAATCGAAACGATCCCACACCTGTGCATCCAGTATGACACCACCGAACCCGTACGAGGCAAGGCGTTTAAGATTGCCTTCGTCAATGTCACCGAAAGCCCATACTCTTTTGTTGATTACTTTCTTTCCATATTCGTTCAGTTCGGCACTCTGATGGAATGTGCGTCCCATAGGACCAAAGCACATAATCTCATAGAATCCCTTGAACTCGTGCAACTCCTTAAGGTTGGCTGCATATCCCACAAGTTTGCCACTCTGTTTCTCTGTAGGGTGGGGCGAACCGGGAGGGAACAACTGACCGGCTAACTTATAGTCCTGCATAAGTCGGTTGTTGCAGGTAAAGATTCGCTTGTGAAACTTTTTGGGAATAAGATTTAACAGGCGTTCTATGTATTGTGGATGAGGATACGACTTATCAAGGAAAAGATAATCAAGCTCTTCTTCGAATAATCGGGTAATAATTTTGTCCTCCTCAATGAAAAATGTCGGTTTTGTTACAACGGCGAGTTTCATTGTTATTGGCTTTTGTATATTCAACATAAAAGGCAATAGTATTGCCGCGAGGCTGCTATATGCCCCTTATAGTTTGCAAATTTAATATATTTTATTATATTAAAACAAAATTATAGGATTATTTTTATACTAATTTAAATCCCTATACTTATAAACAAAAATACGGTCTTGCTGTTTATACAATATAATTCTATTAACCATTGATTAATACTTGTATTATGGCAAAAGAGAGTGTGTTGATTCTAAGGCAGCGTATCGACCTGCCTAAGTTGTTGGAGCAGCTTAATGCTGCGCTCAGTGAGGAGTGGCTTGCCTATTATCAGTATTGGGTGGGCAGTTTGGTTGTCGAGGGTGCTATGCGTGCCGATGTTCAGCGCGAGTTCGAGGCACACGCCGAGGAGGAATACCTTCACGCGAAGATACTTGCCAATCGCATTATACAACTCGAGGGTGTCCCTGTGCTTAATCCCGCGCAGTGGTTTAATCTTGCGCGATGCAAATATGCGGTGCCGATGAATACCGATGTTATAAGTATGCTTAAGCAGAATATCGCTGCCGAGCGTTGTGCTGTGGTGCGCTACGAGGAGATTGCAAGTTATACCAATAATATCGATTATACAACCTGTGATATAGCCAAGCGCATTATGGCCGAGGAAGAGGAGCACGAACAAGACCTTCAGGATTTCTTGCGCGATGTAGAGTGGGTTGTTCAGTCTATGCAGTGCAGCTGTTGAATAACTAATTAGAAGTTGTTTAAATTTATATCGTTAAGTTTTTATAGGTCAAAAATAGAGTGTTTTATTATTTTTTTGAGGGCGTGTAGCGGGCTACGTAACCGAGAAAAAGAGAAAAACAGGCTTTTTTGAACATAAAAGACAACGAAATAGCAGATTCTTATTATAATTGACGAGGAGGATGAGCTCATCCTCCTCGTCAATGCTATGCAGATTGTTTTTGTATAATCGGAAAAACTCTGTTTCTTTACTCTTCGTCGAGGAACCTTTTTGTTATAGGTGCATACTCTTCGATGCGACGGTCGCGCAGGAAGGGCCACCACTGACGTACCGATTCGCTGCGCTCAATGCTAACCTCAACTACTGCCGTCTGCTCCTCCTCGCCGAAGTGTGCAATGAATTCTCCTTGTGGGCCGGCAACGAAACTATGTCCCCAGAACTGTATGCCGTTTGTCATTCCCGAAGGGTCGGGCTCGTGACCGCAGCGGTTTACTGCAATGACAGGTATTCCGTTGGCTACGGCGTGTCCGCGCTGCACCGTCTGCCAAGCACCAAGCTGACGTTCCTGCTCCTCTTTGGTGTCGCTGCTCTCCCAGCCAATAGCGGTGGGGTATATGAGCAGGTCAGCTCCGCGAAGTGCCATAAGGCGTGCACCCTCGGGGTACCATTGGTCCCAACACACCTGTACGCCCAATGTGCCTATGGATGTTCTTATGGGGCGGAAACCGATATCACCGGGTGTGAAATAAAATTTCTCGTAATATGCGGGGTCGTCGGGAATGTGCATTTTACGATACTTACCTGCCATACTGCCGTCTTTGTCGAATACAACGGCTGTATTATGATAAAGCCCTTTTGCTCGCGCCTCGAAGAGTGAGGTCACAAGCACCACTTTACACTCGGCTGCTATGGCACTATAAAACTCAGTCGACGGGCCGGGAATAGGCTCGGCCAAAGAGAAATTCTGTGTGCTCTCTACCTGGCAGAAATAGAGTGAGTTATGCAACTCTTGAAGCACTATAAGCTCGGCACCATCGGCTGCTACCTTGCGTATGTTATCGGCGAGTTTCTGTTTATTCTGTTCTACATTGTCGCAGTTGCTCTGCTGTATTATACCTATTTTCATATTATCTCTTATAATTTCTTAACCGATTCTTGATATCTCTCTATGGTGGGGTATTGCATCGTTACGCAATGTAACGAGCCGTGCTGCTTGATGAGTGCGCGGCAATCTATACCTATTATATCGTACGATGGGAATGCTTTTGCAATAACCTCGGCTGCTTGTTTGTCATTCTCGGGTTGTGCGTATGTGGGGTAGAGTACTGCGTTGTTCATTATCAGGAAATTGGCGTATGTCGCCGGCAGACGCTCTCCATTCTCGTCGAAAATTGCATCGGGCGATGGTAGTGCAAGCAGGCGGTAGGGCTTGCCCTCCTCGGTGCGGAATGTTGCCAGCTGCGCCTCCATTGCCTGAAGATCGGCAAACTGCTCGTCCTCGGGGTTGTCGCAACGTACGTGAACAATGGTGTCGTTGGGTGCAAAGCGGGCGATGGTGTCGATGTGTCCGTCGGTATCGTCGCCAATAAGGTTGCCGTGGTCGAGCCATAGCACACGCTTCACGTGCAGCATCTGAATGAGACGCTTCTCTATCTGTTCGCGTGTCAGAGGCTGATTGCGGTGGGGTGCCATAAGACAGTGTGTCGTGGTGAGCAGTGTCCCCTTACCATCGCTCTCAATGGAGCCACCCTCAAGAACAAGACTCAGGCAATCTTCATATTCCCCCTTTACTACCCCGGCATCGTACATCTTGCTGTTTATTGCATTATCCTTGTCGGCAGCAAATTTGCGCCCCCAACCGTTAAATTCAAAGTCGAGGTAGTGGGGTACACTGTCGCCTAATATTGTTATAAAAGCGTGGTCGCGCGCCCAAGTGTCGTTACTCTCGCACTGGAAGAAACGTATGTTCTGTATGTTGGCTGCCGTCATCTGTAGCTGTTTGCGCACTGCGTCGGTGTCGGGCGCTACGATAAGCAACTTCTCGCGGCGGCTTATCGCCACAGCAATATCAACGAAACATTTTATTGCTTCGTCCAACATATATGCCCAATCGGTATTCTCGTGTGGCCAAGTGAGTTGCACCATCTGTTGTCTGTGCCACTCGGCAGGTAAAAAAAGTTCTCTTCTCTGTTCCATTGTTGCTCTTATTTACGGTCGAAGAATGGATTTTTTGAACTGGCGCTCACCGGAATTGCAATTACATAGTTACAGTCAGGCAACCATCCGAGTTTATGTGCAGCATAGCCTGCCGAGTACATTACGCGGGTGTCGACACGCAGGTCGGCAGCAGTGGCACAGGCCGAACCGATGGCGATGCCAACATCAATGGTATTCATTGTGCAGGGAACACCCTCGCCACGCGACTCACAAGTCTCGGAGCCGCAATAAGCGCAGTTCAGTCCCATTGCCTGACTGCGCGAACCGATGAGTAGTATAGCATCGGCCGAGAGGATATTCTCTGCATCGCGTATCATTCCGGCACGTTGGCGCTCCTCGCCAATCTGACGCAGTGCATTGGAAAGAGCATATATGTCATCCTCTACAACAAGAAAAATCTCTATAATGTCGCATCCACGTGCTTTTGGAGCAGTGCGAGCTGCGGTCATCATCTGTTTGGCGGCATCAATCACCTGCTGATGGCGCGTATCACGTTCATTGTATATCATAATAGCTGTTTTTCGGTATATTTGCAAATATAGGGACAAACGAGCGAGATAGTCAAAGTTTACTTTGATATTTCACAGCGAGTGCAGTATATGTTCGCAGTTTACTGCAAATATAGTAAAATGTCCCGTTTGTTACGCAAAAAACGGGACAAAAAAGCTTGAAAGGGCAAGAAACCGCATCACGCAGTCTCTTACCCGAAACAACTAAAATACAAAAACTATGGATTTGTCTTCTCATTCGCTGAAGATGGAGTATTGTTCTTTTCGTTGGTGGATAGATTTAGTGTTGGCAAGTGCACGTGATTAGCTCGGAAGTAGTAATAAAAAATGGAACCGTGAGGTTCCATTTTTTATTACTACCACTCGACTATATAGGTTAAATTTTGAATAAATCTTTTAATTTTATTATCAATACTTTAACGCTTTTTTTTGCTCTAAAATAATCAAACTGGTGTCAAGAACTGCTGTCGAAGTGGTTATTTATTTCTTTCTTAGATGATTATCACGAATTTGAATTTCTTTACCATTTTCATAAACCCTAAAATCACTGTCTATTGTAATTATCCCATAAGTTTTTTTGGCATGACAGTTAGGGCATAAAACAAGTAGATTGTCAATACATTCTCCACCTCCTTTTGATTTCTCTATAATGTGGTCAATCTCTATAATATATCTTTTATTTCCATTTGGGTTAATATATGCTTGCTGAAATCCGCAAATTTGGCAAGTGTGATTTTCCAATATAGCTATACGTTCTTTTTGCTTTTTACTTTCAATTCGTCTTCTTGTATTATCCCCTAAAACATATTGCGTATCATAATCTTTGAATTGTTTTGCTTCTTTGTATATTTCATTTATATCGTAATTGTTTAATTCTTCATAAATAAATTCCTCATTTGTATATGATATAAAATATTTTGATAAGTCTATTTCAAAATGATTTTTAGCCTTACATAACATTATTTTACCTTTTTCGATATAGGCTTTAATGTCATAACGTAAAAATATTTGTTTATCTATGCCTTTCCCTACCGAATATTCTTTCGTACGCAAGTTTTCTTTTATAGATACTAAATCGCTAATCGGTATGAGAAGTATTCCCTCTTTATATACAGTCAAGAATACAAATGAGATGTTTTTTAGGACATATTCATCTAAGTATAGTGAATAATATACTTCAAATGGATGTTTTCTTGTTCTTGAAACATTTTTGGACTCTGTGCCTGCTATTAGACCGCCATTCTCTGTCTGGTACATATTGTATATACCTTTCTCATTTATAATTCTCATACCTTGTGGCAATATCGAATTAACAGCTTCTATAGATAAATGCTCAAACATATAATAATGATAATGGTTGTTGCTTTATATTTTGCAACAAACAACTGAATACATTGACAAAAATACGAAAAATAAATAACTAATTGTAATATGCTTCTTGTAAGTTATTGCTCCAGGCGAAGCCGGGAGCAATAACTTACAAACTAAATTCAAATTAAATACAAAATTCTCTTTTCATTCTTTGAACAGTGCTAACGCTTACGCTTGATAGTTTTGCTGTGTTTCGTACAGAGTAACCACGCTTGAGCTGTGAGATAACCTCTCTTTGTATTCCTCTTTCTTGCGTTTAGTTGTGTTGAGGGTATTGTAAAGAGCAACCGCCCGCAACAAAGGATGAGCTAATCGACTATGCAGTGCAAGCTATACTTCGCATGACCTATTTACGATTTCTATAAAGGCTGTTTTTATAGTAGGGTATTTGTCCCCTTTGGGGGCATCCCATTGAGGGTTTCAATGTTGCCCGTGGCAACCGTATCCCGCACGGCACAACTTTCAGCTGTGCTACGTGCGACTATTACTCATTGAAACCCTCGGTAGTCGTAATAAAAAATAAGTTCGGAATTAATTCCGAACTTATTTTTTATTACTCCCACTCAATAGTAGCGCTGGGCTTGGGCGACATATCGTAGCAAACGCGGTTGACGGTCTTTACCTCGGCGAGGATGCGGTCGGTAATCTTCATAAGGATTGCCCAATCTATCTGCTCAATGGTGGCTGTCATTGCATCTACTGTATTGACGGCGCGGATAATTACGGGCCAGTCGTATGAACGTGCGTTGTCGCGTACACCTACCGACTTGAAATCGGGTACTATGGTGAAGTATTGCCATACTTTCTTGTCAAGGCCAGCCTTTGCAAACTCCTCACGAAGGATGGCGTCCGACTCACGCACTGCCTCAAGACGGTCGCGGGTGATTGCACCAAGGCAACGTACGCCAAGGCCGGGACCGGGGAAGGGTTGACGATATACCATCTCGTAGGGTAGGCCGAGCTCAAGGCCGCAGGCGCGTACCTCGTCTTTGAACAGCTGACGGATGGGCTCTACAAGCTCGAACTGCATATCTTCGGGCAGACCGCCTACGTTGTGGTGCGATTTAACCATCTTGGCTGTCTTGGTGCCGCTCTCTACAATGTCGGGGTAGATGGTTCCCTGGCCCAGGAACTCTATTCCGTCAAGCTTACGTGCCTCCTCTTCGAATACGCGGATGAACTCGCCACCGATAATCTTACGCTTCTGCTCGGGGTCCTCGACGCCTTCGAGCTTGTCAAGGAAACGGTCGGTAGCATCGACATATACAAGGTTTGCGCAAAGTTGGTTGCGGAATACCTCGACAACAGCCTCTGACTCGCCTTTACGCATCAGTCCGTGATTTACGTGTACGCAAACAAGGTTGTTACCGATAGCCCTAAGCAGAAGGGCTGCTACCACCGAGCTGTCGACACCTCCCGATAGGGCGAGGAGTACCTTACGGTTACCAACCTGACGACGGATAAGCTCTACCTGGTCGTTGACAAAGTTTGTCATATTCCAGTTGGCCTCGGCCTTGCAGGTGTCGAATACGAATGATTTTACTGCTGCTTTTATTGCCTCTTCGTCGTTTGTGAACTGTGCGAGTTTTACATCGCAAAGTGCTTTGTCGTGGCCTGCTGCCATAACGGGGAAGCCGGCATTGTATATCTCGGGGTTAACGTCTATGGCAACGCCGTCGATGACGTTGTTGGGACCTCCGTTGATGATGATACCCTTAACTCCGGGAAGGGCTTTCAACTCGTCTGCTGTGATGTCGTGGGGGTAAATTTCGCTATATACTCCCAATGCACGGATGGCTCTGGCAAGCACTGTGTTCTCGTGGCTGCCGAGGTCGAGAATGACAATCATATCCTGTTTCATAACTCTATTTGTTTAGTTGTGTATTTTCTGTTCTACTTATAATAAAAATAAGAGCGAAAGGATTCACTCTTATTCTTATGGGCGCGTGTTATTTCTTCTCTTTCAAGAGGTCGCGAATTTCGGTAAGAAGTTTCTCCTCGGCGCTGGGCTCGGGTGCGGGAGCAGGTGCAGGAGCAGGTGCTGCCTCTTCCTCTTTCTTTTTCTTCTCGGTGAGCTTGGCAATGAGCTTAATCATTACGAAGATAGAGAATGCGATGATAAGGAAATCGAATGTCTGCTGCAAGAAGTTACCGTAGTTAAGTGTTACTGCTGCTACCTCGGTGCCGTCGGCTGCTGTTGTAGCCTCTTTCATAACCCATTTAAGGTCTTTGAAGTTTACACCACCTACCAAAAGACCGATGGGGGGCATAATGATGTCGTTTACTACCGATGTCACAATTTTACCGAATGCACCACCGATGATAACACCGACTGCCATATCAACTACGTTGCCTTTCATTGCAAAGGCCTTGAAATCCTGAAGGAATGTGCTTTTTGCCATTTTTTTTATCTCTTATTTAAATTTATAATCCTTAAATATTTTACTATACCTTTCCTTATTATCGTTAAACTCACTTTACAGTGGGTTGGCTCTCGGTTTTTTGTCTGCTAAATGACGAACATTGCAAGAAACCGCTGTTTTTATAGGTGTTTTTTGTAAAAATCTTTGCAAAGATAAGATAAAGTGAGCGAAACACAAAACGAAAAAAGTTTTTTTCTGTTCACTGTGTTAACATTTTTATTACTCTTTGCGCTGTGATTGTTTTTTTCTATTTTAAGCATCTATTTTCCTCTTTATTGTGTTGCAAGTGTGAAAAGAATGTTTTAAATTTGCAGAGTATTTAGGAAAGTTGAGTATGAGAATAACTAAGTTTGTAGTCTTCGTAATGCTTTCCGCAATATTGTTGGTTGCGTGCTCAAGTGCGCAAACCTGCAACTGTGGATAAATTAAGAATATTTATTAACCTTTTTTAAATTAATAAAGTAATATGACAAAAGTAGGTATTAACGGTTTTGGCCGTATCGGCCGTTTCGTTTTCCGTGCCGCTCAGACAAGAAACGACATTGAGATTGTAGGTATCAACGACCTTTGCCCCGTAGATTACTTGGCTTATATGCTCAAGTATGACACAATGCACGGTATCTTCGAGGGTACTATCGAGGCTGACGTAGAGAAGAGCCTTCTTATCGTTAACGGTAAGGCTATCCGCGTAACAGCAGAGCGTAACCCCGCCGACCTTAAGTGGGATGCAGTAGGTGCTGAGTACGTTGTTGAGTCAACAGGTCTCTTCCTTACAAAGGAGAAAGCTCAGGCTCACATCGAGGCTGGTGCAAAGTATGTTGTAATGTCAGCTCCCTCAAAGGACGATACTCCTATGTTCGTTTGCGGTGTTAACGAGAAGACATACGTTAAGGGTACACAGTTCGTTTCTAACGCATCTTGTACAACAAACTGCTTGGCTCCTATCGCTAAGGTTCTGAACGACAAGTTCGGTATCCTCGATGGTCTTATGACAACAGTACACTCTACAACTGCTACACAGAAGACAGTTGACGGTCCCTCTGTAAAGGACTGGAGAGGTGGTCGTGCTGCTGCAGGTAACATCATCCCCTCATCAACAGGTGCTGCTAAGGCTGTAGGTAAGGTAATCCCCGAGCTCAACAAGAAGCTTACTGGTATGGCTATGCGCGTTCCTACATTGGACGTTTCTGTAGTTGACCTTACTGTTAACCTCGCTAAGCCCGCTACATACGAGGAGATCTGTGCAGCAATGAAGGAGGCTTCTGAGGGTGAGTTGAAGGGTGTTCTTGGTTACACAGAGGACGCTGTTGTTTCTTCAGACTTCTTGGGTGACACTCGTACATCTATCTTCGATGCTAAGGCCGGTATCGCTCTTACCGATACATTCGTAAAGGTTGTATCTTGGTATGACAACGAGATCGGTTACTCGAACAAGGTTCTCGACCTTATCGCTCATATGGCTAAGGTAAACGCTTAATTCGTTAATTAGCTATTTGATTTATGAGGATGGTTCCCTTTTGGAGCCATCCTCTTTTTTTACATAGCTGTTTGTTTGGAAGTTACTTTTGCAGCTGTTTCGGTTAAAGCAATGATTCGGGCGATTAAAAATCGCCCCTACTGTCCGCGAGTATATAAACACTTTATATTCATTAATAAAGCTCATTGCGTGTAGGGGCGATTTGCAATCGCCCTCAACCGAGGTAATGAGCACACTATTATTGATTATATCGTACCCCAATAAAAATATGTGGTTACTCCTTGCCGCTGACCTTAAAAACAATCATATCGCTTTTGGTGCCGATGCGAATGGGTGGGCCCCATAGCGAGAGTCCGCTCGAAACAACTATATGCGAGTGGTTCCATTTGCGGTAACCGTGGCTTTGCTCGAAAATAATATCGGTTGCAATGTTTCCCGGCCATATCTGTCCGTGATGCGTGTGCCCACAAAAGACAATGTCAATCTTCTCCTTGTCTATCTGCGATAGCTGTATGGGTTGGTGCTCTACAAGGAATGATGCACGCTCTTTGTCTACTTTCGACATAAGATATTCAAGCGATGAGTTGCTTTTACTATCTCTATACTTATGTTTGTCGTCGCGCAGTATAAGCTGTAAACCATTGGGTAGCGTTACTACGCTGTCGGCAAGCATCTTTATGGGTGTGCTTTCCAGGAAACGGTAGCTCTCCTCAATGCCGCTTATATATTCGTGGTTGCCGAGTGCCATATAAATACCCATTGGCGCCCTCAGCTCCCGTAACTCCTCGTCCATCTTCTCGTTATACAGTGGAATAAGGCTGTTGTCTATAAGGTCTCCACCTATTATAATAAGGTCGGGATTCTGTTCGTTAATCATCCTGACAAACTTTTTTAGTTTTTCTTTGCCGGTACCGTAACCCAGATGAAGGTCGCTTACTGCAACAATGGTTGTAGTGCCTTTCAGTGGCTTGTCGAGTTTTATCTCTATTGTCTCTACTCTTGGAGTAAGATTGTTGATATATCCGCCTGTCAGTATGGCAGCAGTGATGCCTAATGCAATCAAAAAACTGTGTCGCAGGTTTCGTAAAAAGAGACGCTTTACAATGTCGACGCACAGTATGGTAAGCGTCATATAAAGTACAAATACCATCCACGTTGTACCAATACCAAACATCATTTTAGGCAGAAACTCGGGAAGGTTGGTGTTGCGCAGTGCCATTACTATAAATAGTTGCAAGGCAAGAACCCAAAAGATGATTCCGAATACAACCTTAACAATCCAATGTACGCGTTTTATCGTCTCTAGTGCTCGGATGAAGATATATGCGTTTCCAATGAGAAAGCATACAAGGATGAAAATCAGTAGTATACCCATATTGTTTCTATTAACTTATATATTCTTACAAAAATACGAGGCTATTTCAATGTTGGTATTGATATAGCCTCGTGTTTAAGTTATTTTAAGAAATACGGTTATTTCAAGTTCTCTATGAAATAGCGGCTCAGGCGCTCGAATACGTGCATACGTGTGTTGCTGCCAAAATAGATGCCGTGATTGCTATCGGGGTATAATGCCATTTCGACGTGCTTACCGGCCTGATTAAGCTCGTGTACATAACGCAACATATTGCGGAAATGTACGTTGTCGTCGGCTGTACCGTGTATGATAAGCAACTTGCCGTTAAGATCGTTGGCGTGAACCACTGCCGAGCCCAGGTCGTAACCCTCTTTATTCTCTTTGGGTGTACGCATAAAACGCTCGGTGTATACGGTGTCGTAGAAGCGCCAATCTGTGGGTGCTGCAATGGCTACGCCGGCTTTAAATACAGCCTCGTCCTGGCTCATAGACATAATAGTGTTGTATCCGCCGAAGCTCCAACCCCAGATGCCGATGTTGTTCTTATCGATATATGGTAGTGTGCCCAAGTATTTTGCTGCCTCAACCTGGTCGCGAGGCTCGTAGTAACCAAGCTTCATATAGGTGCATTTTCCAAACTCGGTACCGCGACCGCCTGTGCCGCGTCCATCGACACACACCATAATAAAGCCCTGCTCGCTCATATATGTCTCGAATCCGGCTCCGGGATACATTCCTGTGTACCAGGTATCCTTAACCTCCTGAGAGTAGGGACCGCTATATTGGAACATAATAACGGGATATCTCTTGTTTGAATCGAAATCGTGAGGCTTTACCATCCAACCGTTAATCTGTACGCCGTCGCTTGTGTTAAACGAGAAGAACTCCTTTGAGGGGAGTTGCATACTCTGCATCTTTGTCTTAAGTTCGTTGTTGTCGATAAGGGTCTTTATTACGTTGCCCTTATTGTCGTTTGTGGTAACGATGGGGGGAGTGTTAAGGTTGTCGAATGTATTAATGAAATATTTCATTCCGGTGCTGAAGATAGGGTTGTTTGTTCCATCGCCCTTTGTCAGACGTGTCTTGCGACCCTTCTTGTCAATCTTATATGCGTTGTTGCGCAGTGGACTGCCTTCGTTGCTCTTGTAGTAAAACTCGTTTTTCTTTTGGTCCCAACCAATGAATCCCGTCACCTCGTAGTCGCCTTGGGTAATGGGACGTACATAGTCGCCACCTATTGTATAAAGGTATAGATGGTTGTATCCGCTGCGCTCGCTGTGAAGAACAAGGTACTTCTCAAAAAACTCAATGTTTGCGTATGTCGCCTCGTTAAGATAGGTGTCGCTCTGCTCGCGAAGGATGCGTTTGCATACTCCCGAGAGGGGGTTAGCTGCAAAAATATCCATCGTGTTCTGATGACGGTTAAGAGTAATCACAGCAAGTGTCTCGGGGTCCTTGGTGAAACGTATACGGGGAATGTAGCTCTCTTCGTCAAGTTCCAATTTAAGCTGACGTGTAACACGGCTTTTTACATCGAATGTGTGTACCGATACTTTTGAATTAGGCGCACCTGCAACGGGATATTTATAGCTGTAGGGAGCTACATATGGGTCGTATTCTACTTTGTTTGACGAGGGAATATACATTGGCATATCATAGTTCATTACCTCGCTCTCGTCGTAGCGTATGTAGGCAAGCACTTTACTGTCGGCACTCCAATCGTAAGAGCAATTTGTCGAGAACTCCTCTTCGTAAACCCAGTCGGGTATTCCGTTTATAATTTTGCCGAACTCGCCATCGGTGGTAATCTGCGACTCACTGTTGTTGAACAGCAGTTTAACAATGAAAATATTATTGTTGCGTACGAACGCAATCATTGTGCCGTCGGGCGAGAATTTGGGTACCTGCTGCGAACCATTCTCGGACAGAGCTGCCACCTTGTTGTTCTTGCGAGAGTAAATATAGTGGTCGGCAGTGTAAGAGCGACGGTAGATGCTCTTTGTGTTTGTCTGAATGAGGATAAGGCTCTCGTCGGGCGAGAACTGATAACCTTGTACGCTCTTGTTGTCAAATCCGCGTGCTGTAGCGGCATTAAAGATGGTGTCTACAACCTCGCCGCTCTTGAAAGAGCATTTGAGAATCAGTTTGCCACCACCGCCTAAGCGGGCAAAATGTTCACCATCGGCCATTGGTTCTATTGCCGAATAACGTTGTGCCCAAAAAGCACTCATAGCACCCGAGAGGGTGAATTTGCCTTCGGCAAGCAGCGGAAGAGCCACAAGTGCCGCAAGCATTAGTGAAAAAATACGTTTCATAGCTTATTTGTGTTTATTGTTTATTAGTCGCTAATATCTTGCGAATATACTCTTTTTTGTCGAGAAATAGAAATTTCGGCAATTCATATTTATCTGTGTAGTGCTGCTTGTGGCTATTGAGAAGAAAATATGAAGTAACTTTCATATAATTTCTGTATAATTTTTAAAGTTAGGTTTTAAAATTGAAGAATTTATGTAAGTTTGCATAAAACATTAAAAAATTACTATGGAATTTCTATTGGTTCTTGCTTCGGCATTGGCTCCGGCTGTTATACTTTTCTTTTATATTAGGAAAAGGGACGAGAAACGCCCCGAGCCTGTCGGTGAATTGCTGAAAGCTTTTGGCGGTGGTGTGGTTTCAGCTGTATTAGCTGTTATTCTGGCTCTGTTGTTGGGAGAGTTACACTTTTATTACAATACCTACGACTCAATATTAGGCGCATTCCGAAAATCGCTATTTGCTGCTGCATTGCCCGAGGAGTTTGCAAAGTTTTTCATCTTTTGGCTTGTCGTGCGTAAAAACCGTTATTTTGATGAAAGGGTAGACGGTATTGTGTATGCCTCTTGTGTGGCGCTTGGATTTGCTGCGTTGGAGAATGTTATGTATCTTTTCGGAGCCGATTCCTGGGTTGCTACCGGTGTCGTACGCGCTGTTTTATCGGTTCCGGGACACTTCTTTTTTGGGGTGCTGATGGGATATTATTATTCGCTTGTAAAGTTTAAGAATCCATCTGTTTTTAATATGTGTATGGTGCTTGTGGCTCCTATCTTAGCACACACTCTGTTTAATACGTTTCTTATGTCGATGCAGCTGAGTTATTTGCCCTGTTTTCTTCTGTTTATTTTATTTATAGCGTTCTTTATATCGCTTCGTAAAAGAGCACTGAATAGTATTAAGGAGCAGCTGCAAGAGGATGATAATGAGTTTGAAGTATTGAATTCTTCAGATGAGGCAATGGCAGGACAAGATGCCTACTCTTCTGATGCAAGTGGTGAGATGCTCATTGATTCGCCCATTTCCGATGGTGAACAACCTGAAAATAGTGACGAACTTGCCGAGGATTTTATAATGAAAAAATATTTCGATGATAACAGTAAGGGGTAAATGTTAATTCTACTTTTTAGTCGAAACCATTGTGTGATAATAATAAAACCGTTGAAAGTTTTTCAACGGTTTTATTATTGGTAATTACTCTATAAGGTCTCTAAGCAACATAAGTTCGAATTTCGATGCACCACGCTCGATAAGAACTTTTTCGTCTTGTTTCATCAGTTGTTCGAACTGCTCTTTGCTGCACATCGAGGCTGCTTTTTTGTATAGCTCTATTGCTTGAGAGCGATTGCCGACAATCCATTTTACGTGCGCTGCATTAGTGTAATCTTCGTGTCTTACCTTGTCTTGCTGTAAAAGTCGGTCATAGTAGCGTTGTGCCTGTTCATCTTTGCCTGTAAGGAATGAACACCAGGCTATGGCTCTTGTTGCTCGCTGTGAATTGGTATCGAGATACTCTACTTTAAAGAATCGGGCAAAGGCTTCGTCGTATCTCTTCAGTACTGCCAGACATTCGCCGGTCTGCAGCAGCAGTGTCAGATTTTCGGGAGCAATCTCTTCGGCTGCAATGTAGTAGTGCAGTGCATTCTCAAAATCGCCTATCAGACGGTAGCACTGTGCAATGTGACGCATTGTCCAAAGACTATCGGGCTGTAGAATATCGGCCTTTGTGTAGCTCTCTATGGCTGTACGGTAGCTGCACTCCTTTTGTTGGCAGTAACCCATTTTTTGGTAGAACTGTGCGTCGCATCCGCTCTTGTTTTCTTTGCTCTCCAATATTCGTCCTGCTTCTATAGCTTCACCGAAATACTCTTTCTCGACAAGATAGTGGAATGTGTGCAGGATGGTTTCTTCGTTTTGCATAAGTGGTCGAAGCGTCTCCTCGCTCAGTAGGTTCTGCGATTTTGTAAATGGGTCGGAAAACTCATTTCTGTGACGCGATAGTTTGAAGAAACGGTATAGGTCTTGTATATATTGGTTGCCCAGCGTCTCGCTCTCCTGCTCTTTGGGTGCCTTTGAAATGGTATCGGGACCATCTTCGGCTGCTTCGGGTATCTGTTGCATCAACATTTCGCGCTGCTCCGGTGGTACTTGTCCGAATGTGAAGCAGAATGAGTATTTATCGCTGTTGCAGAAGAAACGAGACGAGCATATTGCATCGAGCAGTGTTCGGCGATTTACCGAACCATCGGGCATTAGCTCGGCAATCTGTGGTACACTTTTGTCAAAGGGGCGTAGCCAATTGCTCATATTCTCGAAGAATGGGAACCGTTTAAGCTGTGAGAAGGTACTCATATATACGTCGGCACCCTCAATTTGCCATTTTGCCATTTCGTCGAGTTTGTCCTTGATGTCGTCTTTCTCGACCCAAGCCTTCCATTCGGGGTTCTGTCCCTCCTCTTCAAGCTCTTTTATTATGTCCATTCCCAATTTCTCGCCGCTGCGCAGATGTGGGTTCTTCATCATCGCAGGGATAATCTCCTCGCGCATCTTGCGGTCTATCTTTTGTGTCTCGCGACAGCGAAGTAGCTGTATTTGTATTGTGCCTATACGACGCATTATCTCGGGTGTGTCGTGTAGTGTCTCTACTGCTTGTATAAGTTCGGGGTAGTATTTAAGTCGCTTTGTGTGTGCTGTGAGTGCTATTATAAGTCCAATGAGTGCGCGTATCGAAATAATTGTCTCATCGCAGGTCGATAGGCTGCAAAGAATGAGAGCCTTTTGTGGTTCGAAGTTTTGTAACAGACCGAGGGTTATTGCACCCAATAGTGTGGCGCGGTCGGCCACAGAAATCTCTTTCTCGCTGAGCAACGTTATTACCTCTTTGCGGTTGTGAGCCTGCCAGCCGGTCTTTGTCAGTATACGATAGAAGGCCTCTTGCAGCAATTGTTCGTGTTGTTGCGTAAGCTCCCTTTCGGCGCTGCGACGCTCGGGGTAGGGGCTCATCTGCACGGTGTTCAAATTTGCTTTGTTCTCGGACAAGAGTATACGCATCTTTTCGGTTGCAATCTCGCCACGATAGAGACGGCGTTTTTGTGCAAAGAGGGTATGTTTGTCTGTTATTGCCTGCTGTAATAATCGGTACTCGTCATTTATAATCAGACAGCGGCCTATCAGTTCACAGTACAGAACCTCGCGGTTGGGGTCGGGCATACCCTGTTGCATATATTCGAGCATATATCGATAGGCAGTCTCGGCTTCGATTAAACGTGTGTATAGTTCCCAATCGGTGTCGCTGCCGACAACACCCGAGAGCTTGTTTATTGCTTGTTTAAGGCGTCCCTCGTATAAGAGATTCTCTACTTGTGCGTGTAGTTGGTTATCACTCATAACAAATAATTCTTTGCGCATTTTAAATGCCTTACTCTATTTTAAACACGCGGGGACGGCCAAAAGTCGTCCCCGCGATAAAGATATTTTTTCTTCCGGAAAATTATTCGCCCTTAACAGCTGCAACACCGGGAAGTACCTTACCCTCGATAGCCTCGAGAAGAGCACCACCACCTGTTGAGATGTAAGAAACCTGCTCGGCCATACCAAACTTGTTGATGCAAGCAACAGAGTCGCCACCACCAATGAGTGAGAATGCACCGTTTGCTGTAGCCTTAGCAATAGCCTCGGCAATGGCACGTGAACCGGCTGTGAAATTATCGAACTCGAATACACCTGCGGGACCATTCCAAAGAATTGTCTTAGCGCTCTCGATAGCAGCAGCAAATGCCTTCTGTGCATCGGGACCTGCATCAAGACCCTCCCAACCCTCGGGAATAGCACCGGCAGGGCAAACCTGAGTGTTAGCGTCGTTAGAGAAAGCATCGGCAGCAACGCAATCCTTGGCAAGAACGAGGTTTACACCCTTTGCCTTTGCCTGCTCGATGATGTCGAGGGCAAGCTGCAACTTATCGTCCTCAACGATTGAGTTACCGATGTTACCACCCTGTGCCTTAGCAAATGTATATGTCATACCACCGCAAAGGATAAGGTTGTCAACCTTGTCCATAAGGTTCTCGATGATACCAATCTTTGTAGAAACCTTTGAACCACCCATAATAGCGGTGAAAGGACGCTTGATATCTTTGAGGATGTTATCAACAGCCTTAACCTCTTTCTCCATAAGGTAACCGAGCATCTTGTGGTCGTTGTCGAAATAATCGGCAACAACAGCTGTTGATGCGTGACGACGGTGTGCTGTACCAAATGCATCGTTGATGTAGCAGTCGGCGTATGAAGCAAGAGTCTTTGCAAACTCCTTCTGTGACTCCTTCATTGCCTTGTTGGCGTCGTTGTATGCGGGATCCTCCTTGTCGATACCAACGGGCTTGCCCTCCTCTTCGGGATAGAAACGAAGGTTCTCGAGCATAAGAACCTCACCGGCTTTCAATGCAGCAGCAGCCTCGGCAGCCTTTGCGCAGTCGGGAGCAAACTGTACGGGAACGCCAAGCTTCTCGGCAACAGCATCAACAATCTGGCTCAATGAGTACTTAGCGTTTACCTTGCCCTTGGGTTTGCCCATATGAGACATAATGATAAGCGCACCACCATCGGCAAGTACTTTCTTCAGTGTGGGAAGAGCACCGCGAATACGTGTGTCGTCGGTAATTTTACCCTCCTCGTTCAAAGGTACGTTGAAGTCTACGCGAACGATGGCTTTTTTGCCTGCAAACTGAAAATTGTCAATTGTCATAATTGTTAAATTATTTTAGTTAGTAATAAGTTATTGTCTATGCACAATTACAAGGCCGCATACTTGCAGCCTACACAGCTACAAAAATACTATTTAAAAATTAATAATTGCAGAATTAACTGTTTATTTTTAAAAAAAAGATGTTTTTTGTGTACGGTTTTCTAATTCAGCATAAATTTATATCGTTTCTATATAGAAACTTTTATTTTGGATTTAACTATCTTACTTTTAGCTTATTCCTTCTTTACTGCTTTTTGTCGTCTCTGATACTCTTTGCAAACCTCGGTCAAACCGCATTTGTCGCATTCGGGAGTACGAGCCTTGCAAACGTAGCGCCCGTGTAGTATCAACCAATGATGCGCTTTGGGCACAATCCCTTCGGGGATATATTTCATAAGTTCCATCTCTACACTGTAGGGTGTAGTGCATCGCTTGGGAACAAGACCTATGCGGTGACTCACACGAAAGACGTGTGTGTCGACTGCCATTGCACTTTTACCCCATACTACCGATTGTATCACATTGGCGGTCTTGCGTCCTACACCGGGCAGTGTTACAAGCTCTTCGAGTGTATCGGGTACTTCGCCGCCAAAATCGCTGCACAGTTTCTGTGCCATTCCAACAAGATGCTTTGCTTTGTTGTTGGGATACGATACGCTCTTTATGTAGTTGAATACCTCATCGGGGTGTGCCTGTGATAGCTCGCCGGCATCGGGGTAGCGACAGAATAGGTCGGGGGTAACCATATTCACTCGTTTGTCGGTGCATTGTGCCGATAGTATAACTGCCACAAGAAGTTCGAAAGGGGTGGTGTAGTTAAGTTCTGTTTCGGCAACGGGCATTGCTACCTCGAAATACTCTATTGCTTTTTTATATAGCTCGCTTTTTTTCATTATACGATAAATTCCCTTATCTCGCAGTTATCCATAAGAGTAACGTCGCGATGAGTTACTCCCTTTATCTCGGCCTCCATTATTCGGGTGAGGAATCCGTGACTGAATGCAAGTATCTTCTTGTCGGGATACTCTTTTTGTACCTTCTCTATGAATTTACGTGCACGTATCTTCATCGAATCTTCGGTCTCAACTGTCTCGTTAAGTGTTGCTCCTTTTATGGGTGTTCCCGCAAGATTGCCCAGGTCTCTCTCGCGTAGCAGCGGCTCTTTTATTATCTCGCAATCGATGCCCTCGAGAATAATGTTTGCTGTGTCAAGGCAGCGTTTAAGGTCGCTGCACAGAACAGCGTCAAATTGCAATGCAGCAACGGCGGGGCGTGCTGCAATAGCTTGCTCAATGCCAAGTTTCGAGAGTGTTCCGGGTGTCTGTCCCTGAAAAACACCGCGAGCATTCTCCTCGGTCTCGCCGTGTCTCACCAAATATATCGTTGTACTCATTTTTTTTGTTTTAATGGTTTTTATAACTGCGAATTTACAACTTATTGTTGTCTTTACAAAATATATGAGCAGCTTCTTGGGTTTGTGATTGCTATTTTTCGTATCTTCGTGGCAGATAAGAAACTCCTAAAATTCAGCAATGTCCGATACTCGTTTCTATTATAACGATTTTAGCTCTTTCCTGCGTGACTGTTTAGGTTGTAAAGTGCAAAAGATAACCCTTGATGGTGGTTTCACTTGTCCCAATCGCGACGGGACGCTTGGCAGGGGAGGATGTACTTACTGCAATAATCAGACATTCAGTCCTGCTTTTTGTCATCGCAATCGTCCTATTGTCGAGCAGATGCGCGAGGGAATAAAATTTTTTGCTCACAAGTATCCGCAGATGAAATATATTGCCTATTTTCAGGCATATACAAATACGTATGCTTCTATCGATAAATTAGCGGCTCTATACGAGGAGGCATTGGCGGTAGAGGGTACGGTGGGAATTGTTATCGGAACGCGTCCCGATTGTGTCTCCGACGAGCTTCTCGATTATCTTTCCGAATTAGCTGAACGTACTTTTGTGATAGTGGAGTATGGCATCGAGAGTACCAATGATACAACACTGCTGCGAATAAACCGGGGGCACGATTATGCTACTGCCATTGATGCCGTAGAGCGTACGGCAGCACGTGGCATCAGGGTTGGTGCACATTTTATCTTGGGATTGCCTGGTGAGTCGCGTACAATGCTGGTTGAGCAGGCGACGATTATCTCTCGCTTGCCGCTGACAACGCTCAAGTTGCATCAGTTGCAGCTGATAAGAGGTACACGTATGGCAAAGGAATTTGAAGAAACCCCGCAGGATTTTTCGCTATTTTCGATTGATGAATATATAGGGACGGTTGTCGATTTTATAGAGCGTCTGCGCCCCGATATTGTGCTCGAGCGCTTTGCTTCGTCGTCGCCAAAAGAACTTCTTATTGCACCCGATTGGGGAATAAAGAACCACGAACTTGTCGAGATGGTCAAGCGCCGTATGCGTGAGCGCAATACCTGGCAAGGTAAACTATATGAGTAGGTGTTTCTGCGTTACATACAAGAAACAGACCGGAGGGATTATTACGCATTTATTCTGCTTTCGATGTATGAGATAATCTCTTGAATGTTATCGGGGTGAAACCAACAGACTTCTTCGTCGCGTCGGTACCAAGTCATCTGCTTACGCGAATATATTCTAGTGTTCTGCTTAATTTTTTCTATGGCAAATGGTAGTTCCCACTCGCCGTCAAGCACTTTGAAAAGTTCTTTGTATCCTACAGTGTTTAGCGAGTTATGCTCCTTAAGATGGTGGAATTTTCTTGCCTCGTCGATAAGTCCGTCGGCAATCATTGTGTCGACGCGTCGGGCTATACGCTCGTACAACTCCTCACGTTCACGTTGCAAACCTATTTTTATGATGTTGAACGGGCGTTTGCGCTTCTCGCCACTGCGGAAACTGCTATACGGTTTTCCTGTCATATAGCATATTTCCAATGCGTGCATTACTCGCTTGGGATTTTTTATGTCGGCCTCGGCATAGTAGGTGGGGTCGAGTAGGCGCAGTTCGCTGCAAAGTGTGTTGAGTCCTTCGCGCTCGAACCTATCTTTTACCATTTGACGAGTCTCCTCGTCGACGGTTGGGATATCGTCTATTCCTTTGCAGACGGCATCGATATACATCATTGAACCACCCGAGAGAAGCATTGTGGGGTGGTGGGGAAATTCTTGTTCCAATAATTGCAGTACCTGTTGTTCGTAGCGTGCTGCACTATAATAATCCCCGGGAGATAGTTGCCCGACAAAGTAATGCTTCTGTCGGGACAACTCCTCGGGTGTTGGTGCTGCCGTACCAATCTCTAATCCGCGATACATCTGACGCGAATCGGCCGAGATGATGGGACAATCGAAGTGTTTGGCAATAGCCAAACTCGTTGCTGTTTTTCCAACAGCTGTGGGGCCAATCAGTACGACAAGATTATTCATTTATATTCTTCTCAGTATCAATAAAGGTCGTCGATAGAGCTGACGTCGGCTATATTGTCAAGGTCGAGACCGTCGAGGTCTTCGTCGTTGTAGCCGTCGCTGCCATAAAACTCATCGTCCAAGTCTTCTTCGCTCGATGCCGATACTATGGGGTTCTTGTTCATAAGCTCGTCAAAATCGAGTGTCTGCACAGGAGGCTCACCCACCGATTTTATACAGCGTGGTGCATCAATGTCTTTCCCGAACTCAATCTTGCTAAGTTCCATATAGAAAACTCTATCGCCAACAGGGTCGAAAACATATACAAGACGTTGTTTTTCGTCCTCTATAAGGTCACCGATAATAGTCTCGGACATAACGTAGTTGTCCTCGTCCGAGCGACTGCCCATATCCTCGAGTGTAATCTCTACCTCTTTTATCCAGCTTTTGCTACAGATGAAAAAAGAGGTCATTTGGTCATCTTTATACTCTACCGAGTCAAGAATTGCCTTGTGTAAATCGTAGAACGAAGCTTCGGAGTCAATCTCTATGTCTCGGCGGAAATTCTCCGATTCGTCCGATAAAAGTCTGAATTTATATACCATAAGAATCTTTTTATCCTATTATACCACGCTCCGACTGCTTTTCGATAAAGTTTACTATGTACTCAATCTCGGGAGTCATAGGAATTGTCTCTTTTATCTTTGCAAGACCGGTGCTTACATTATTATCACTCTCGTAGATTAGACGATAAGCATTGCGGATGTTTGTAATTGTCTCGTTGCTGAAACCGCGACGACGCAGACCGACAATGTTAAGACCGCAATAGCGGGCAGGCTCGCGTCCTACTATAATATATGGAGGAATATCCATACTTGAACGACAGCCTCCCTGTACCATAATATAACCGCCTATGTGACAGAATTGGTGCACAAGTACGCAAGCGCTAAGGATTGCGTTGTCGTCTATAACAACCTCACCGGCTATTTTGCTCGAGTTACCAATGATACAGCCGTTGCCTATAATACAATCGTGACCTATATGTGAGTTCTCCATAAAAAGGTTGTTGCTGCCTACTACGGTCTTTCCGCGTGAAGCAGTACCTCTGTTTATTGTAACGTTCTCGCGTATTGTATTGTTGTCGCCAATTTCGCAGGTAGTATCTTCGCCTTTAAATTTTAAATCCTGAGGAACTCCACCTATTACTGCACCGTGAAAAACTTTATTATTGTTTCCCATTCTTGTACCATAAAGTACCGATGCGTGGGGCATAATCTCACAGTTGTCTCCAATTACAACATTCTTATCTATATATGCAAACGCACCAATCTCGCAATCCTTACCAATTTTTGCTTCGGGGTCGATATATGCTAATGGACTTATCATAGTTGTTGATTTTTGTGGTTTTACTGCTTATTTGTTCTTTATTATCTGGCCGGTGAATGCTGCCTCTACTGCAAGTTTCTCGCCAACAAAACCATAGCCCTTCATCATTGCTATGCCGTGACGCAGAGGCGATACAAGCTCTACACGGAATACAAGAGTATCGCCGGGTACAACCTTTTTGTGGAACATTACCTTCTCTATCTTCAGGAAGTATGTCGAGTAGATTTTGGGATCCTCTAACATATTCAGTATCATAAGAGCACCCACCTGTGACATTGCTTCAACCTGAAGTACGCCGGGCATAACAGGCTCCTCGGGGAAATGACCCTGGAAGAAAGGCTCATTGGCCGTAACGCTCTTTACTCCCACGATGTAGTTCGAACCCATTTCGATAACTTTGTCGACAAGCAAGAAGGGGTAACGGTGGGGGAGTAGCTTACACAGACGTGTGTTGTCAATTACAGGTTCGTCGTTGGGGTTATATGTGGGAGCCTGAATCTGATTCTGGCGTATTATCTTACGCATCGCGCGCGCGAACTTATTATTGATAGTGTGTCCGGGGCAGGTTGCTATGATACGTCCTTGAAGGGGTTTGCCAATTAAGGCAAGGTCGCCAATAATGTCGAGCAGTTTGTGTCGTGCCGGCTCGTTGTTCCACACAAGAGGTTTGTGGTTAAGGTAACCGAGTTTGGTGGCATCCATATGAGGTACGCCCATTACGTCGGCCAAGCGGTTGTAACGCTCCTGCGGCATCTCGCGCTCGTAGATTACGATTGCATTGTCAAGGTCGCCACCTTTTATTAGTCCGGCTGCAAGCAGCGGTTCCAGTTCACGTACAAATACAAATGTGCGGCTCGATGCTATCTCGTCTTTGAAATCCTCCATATCCTCGAGTGTGGCATATTGGTTGTATAATACACCCGAATCGTAGTGAACGAGCACGTTTAGGCTGAATTTGTCATCGGGAAGGATGATGATTGAGTTGCCGGTGTTTTCGTCCTTAATCTCAATCTTCGACTTTATTATAAAGGTGTCTTTTTCGGCATTCTGCTCTTTCAGTCCAATGCGCTCGATATTGTGTACATATTGTATTGCGCTACCATCGAGGATGGGGAATTCGGGGCCGTTTACCTGCATAAGACAGTTGTCTATTCCCGATGCAAAAAGTGCCGCCATAGCGTGTTCTACGGTGCTGACTCTTGCTTCGCCCTTTGTGAGTACGGTTCCGCGTGTGGTCTCTGTGACATTCTCGGCAATAGCATCGATTATGGGTTCGCCGGGAAGGTCGATGCGCTGAATCTTATATCCGTAGTTTTCGGGGGCAGGGTTGAATGTTACCGTCAGGCTGAGACCTGTGTGAAGGCCTTTGCCGAATAGCGAGAAACTACCGTTTAGTGTTTTTTGTTTGTTGTTCATAAGAACCTCTTTTTGTTGTTATAACTAAGAGACTGCGGGGAGATTAATTGCTCTCACTCAGGCTCTTCATCTTATTTTTTTTATTTTGGTCGATTACGGAACTTATTTGTTGTTTTTTAGCTCCTCAATCTGTCGTGTAAGCTCCTTGACTTTTTTATCCAACGCAGGGAGTCGTCTCATATATGCCGATAGACGTATGTACTCTTTGGCGTCTATCGCAGGCGAGCCAAGCACTGTTTCGCCGCCCTTAAGACTGCCGATGGTTCCGCACTGAGGGCCGACTGTTGTGTGGTCGCCTATAGTGCAGTGTCCCGAGATTCCTGCCTGTCCGCCAAAAATACACCACTCTCCAATTTTTGTACTTCCTGCAACACCTACGTGTGCTGCCATCGCAGTGTGGCTGCCAATCTCGTCGTTATGTGCTATCTGTACAAGATTGTCGAGTTTTACACCGCTATGTATCACTGTGGCACCCATTGTGGCACGGTCGATACAGGTGTTTGCACCAATTTCTACATTGTCTTCTATTATTACAATACCCATTTGAGGTATTTTTTCATAACCGTTTGCAGTGGGAGCAAATCCGAAACCATCGGCACCGACTACGCTACCGCTGTGTAGAATACAATTGCTGCCAATGCGGCAATCGTGGTATACTGTTACGTGTGCATAGAGTGTTGTGTTACTGCCAATTTTGGCACCGTCACCAATAGATACTCCGTCGTACAACATACAACCATCGCCTATTTCGCAGTTCTCGCCAATGACTACAAATGGGGCTATATAACAATTCTCGCCAATCTTGGCAGTAGCTGCAATAGAGGCCAAAGAACTTACTCCCTGTTTCTTGGGTTTCATCGATTCGTATAGTGTCATCAGCTTGGCAAGGCTGCCGTATGCGTTGTCAACCTTTATGAGTGTTGCACTTATCTCTTTTTCGGGTACAAAATCTCGGTTTACCAATACTATTGACGATTGTGTCGTGTATATGTATTCGGCATATTTGGGGTTGGCAAGAAATGATAGCGCGCCCGGGGTGCCTTCTTCTATCTTTGCAAATGTATATACTTCGGCATTCTCATTGCCTACAATTTCTCCATCAATAAATGAGGCTATCTGTTTTGCTGTGAATTTCATATACTTTACTCTATGTTATTGTTTCCAATATCTTTGCGAATGTAGTAATTATTTGCCAAATAGCATTGTTTATTAGGGCGATTTTATTTTTTAACACCTTTAAACTATAACATTTGGTCTTTTTGTCGGCTTGAGGTGTTGATATTAAATTACACCTTTGTTCTTTAGCTCTGCCTCCATCTGAAGTTGGTAGGCTTGTGCCTTTTCGCCTGCAACCTTTGCAAAGTTCTCGCTGCTGTCGGCAAAGATAACCGCACGGCTAGCATTTACCAGAAGTCCGCACTCGTCGTTCATACCATATTTGCAAACCTCTTCCAAAGAACCTCCTTGTGCTCCTACACCGGGAACCAAAAGGAAATGGTTGGGTACTATGTTACGTACATTCTCGAACGATTTTCCCTGTGTGGCACCAACAACATACATCATATTCTGGTCGCTTCCCCATTTCTGTGAGATGCGAAGAACTTTCTCGAAAAGCATCTCGCCATTCTCGTCCTTGGTGAGTTGGAAATCGTGTGAACCGGGATTCGATGTCAGTGCAAGAACAATCACCCAGGCTCCATCGTACGAGAGGAAAGGCGATACGCTGTCCTCGCCCATATAGGGGGCTACTGTGAGGGCGTCTACTTTCATCTCTTCGAAGAAAGAGCGTGCATAAAGTGCCGAGGTGTTACCGATATCACCGCGCTTTGCGTCGGCAATTATGAAAATCTCAGGATAGTTGTCCTTTAGGTATTGCACGGTCTTTTCAAGACTAATCCAACCTTTTACGCCTGTTGCCTCGTAGAAGGCTAGATTGGGCTTATAGGCTACTGTATAGGGCGCTGTAGCATCTATTATTGCCTTATTGAACTCGAATACCGGATCTTCGCTGCCGAGTACGCAGGCGGGCAATTTCTTTATATCGCTGTCGAGTCCTACACACAGGAATGAGCGCTTCTCTTTAATCTGTTTAATCAGTTCTTGCTTGTTCATTGTTATAATGTTTTTCGGTTATACTTTTTTATAATTCATTCTCTTTCATTCGCTCGGCATTTTCGGCGACAATAAGATGGTCTATGCAATCTTGAATCTCTCCGTTTACAAATGCTTGCAAATTATATATCGTATAGTTTATGCGATGGTCGGTAATACGTCCTTGCGGGTAGTTGTAGGTGCGTATCTTTGCCGAACGGTCACCGGTCGATACCATTGTCTTACGTTTGCTGGCAATGTCATTGGCGTAACGCTGATGCTCACGGTCGTATATCATTGTGCGCAGACGTGCAAGAGCGCGCTCTTTGTTCTTTGGTTGGTCACGAGTCTCGGTACACTCAATGAGTATCTCCTCGGTCTGTCCTGTTTCCGGATTAAGCCAAGGGTAGCGCAGACGCACTCCCGATTCTACTTTGTTTACATTCTGACCACCGGCACCGCTTGAACGGAATGTATCCCATTTTATGGCGCTCTCGGTTATCTCGACATCAAATGGTTCGGCCTCGGGAAGCACTGCCACCGATGCAGCCGAGGTGTGTACACGACCTTGCGTTTCGGTGGCCGGAACGCGCTGTACACGATGAACTCCCGACTCATATTTTAGTGTTCCGTATACCTTGTCACCCGATACGGTGCAGATAATCTCCTTGTATCCGCCCGATGTGCCCTCGGTGAAACTCGATACCTCCATACGCCAACCTTTGCTCTCGCAGTATTTTGTGTACATACGGTAAAGGTCGCCGGCAAAGATTGCAGCCTCGTCGCCACCTGTGCCACCACGAATCTCGAGTATTGCGTTGCGGTCGTCCTGCGGGTCGCTTGGGATTAGCAATAATTTTATCTCTTCTTCGATGGCAGGAATTGCCTCAGCGCAGTTGTCAAGCTCTTCTCGTGCTATTTCGCGTAGTTCGCTGTCACTCTCGTTTGCAAGCAGGTCTTTAGCCTCGCTCTGTGATTGCAGTAGGACGATATATCGCTTGCGTGCATCCATTATCTGCTCAAGCTCACGATACTCTTTGTTCAGTTTGACATAGCGTTTCATATCGGCCACTACAGCGGGGTCGGTAATCAATAATGCTACCTCTTGGAAACGTGCCTCAAGGTCGTTGAGCTTGCTTAGTATGTTATTATTGTCGGCCATAGTTCTTATTTACACAATTTTTCGGCCCAGGTAAAGTCGCGTGTAACAACTCCGTAGGTTATATATCCCCATCCGAGTGTCGAAAGAATCTGTACAAATAGGTCTAATGTATATTGTTTCGACTCTATTCCTAACCACGATTTATAGCACATATATACAAATGCGCAGATGCAAAGGCAGCAGCAAAGGAAAAACAGTAATTTTTTCATCTGTTATCGTGTGATAAAATTAATATACAAACTCTCCAAATTCGCTGCGTATTATAAGCTCGTTGTGGTCGCACTCCTCGACGTGTCCTACAATCTGCGCCTCGACGCCGAAACTCTTGCTTATCTCAATTACTTCCTGCGCATATTCGGGACTCAGATACACCTCTAAACGGTGCCCCATATTGAATACTTTGTACATCTCGGCCCAATCGGTTCCACTCTGCTCTTTGATGGTCTTGAAGAGTGGTGGGATGGGGAAGAGGTTATCTTTTATCACTCGTTTGTTCTCGACAAAGTGCATCACTTTTGTTTGTGCGCCTCCCGAGCAGTGTACCATTCCGTGAATATTGGGACGAAGGGCGTCGAGCAGTTTTTTTACTATTGGGGCATAGGTGCGGGTGGGCGAGAGTACCAACTTTCCTGCATCAAGGGGTGAACCCTCGACCTTATCGGTAAGTGCAAGACCACCCGAGTAGATTAACTCCTCGGGGACAGCACCGTCGAAACTCTCGGGGTATTTCTTGGCAAGATATTTGCTGAATACATCGTGACGTGCCGAGGTTAGTCCGTTGCTGCCCATACCTCCGTTGTACTCTTTTTCGTAAGTGGCCTGTCCGTAAGATGCAAGACCCACGATGACGTCACCTGCTGCAATATTGGCATTGTCAATAACGTCGCTGCGCTTCATACGGCAGGTTACTGTGCTATCTACGATTATGGTGCGTACAAGGTCACCAACGTCGGCAGTCTCGCCTCCTGTTGCATATACTCCTACGCCCATTTCACGCAGTTCGGCAAGCAGTTCATCGGTGCCGTTTATTATTGCCGAAATTACCTCGCCGGGAACAAGCAGTTTGTTACGACCGATGGTCGATGAAACAAGAATATTGTCTGTTGCACCCACGCACAGAAGATCATCGATGTTCATAATGAGTGCATCCTGTGCAATGCCTTTCCATACCGAGAGGTCGCCGGTCTCTTTCCAATAGAGATAGGCTAGGGACGATTTTGTGCCTGCGCCGTCGGCGTGCATAATGTTGCAATATTCGGAATCACCACCCAGGATGTCGGGTATTATCTTACAGAAAGCCTTAGGGTACAAGCCTTTGTCTATGTTCTTTATAGCATTGTGTACATCTTCTTTTGATGCCGAAACTCCTCGCATCATATAACGCTGGTCGCTCATTTCTTTTGTCTGTTTTATGAGTTTATACCTTAGTGATTTTATATATTATTGCGCGAAGATAACACAATCCACGTGAAAAGGCAAACAAACGGCGGTTTTTTGCCATCTGTTTGCCTTTTTTTGTTAAATAAATGCCCCATCTTTACTGTCTTAGCAACAGACTTGAATGGTGAAAAATCTGTTGTTATATAGCTTCTTGTAAATTATTTTAACGCTTTATTGAGAATCTCTTTCACCTCTTCTTTTTTAATTCCTCCCTCGTGTATCTTCTCGTTGTTTATGTAAAAAGTCGGTACATAGTAGTAGTCGAATGTGTCGGCAAAATCAGACTGTTCGGTCTCCTCAATAAGTTCAATCGCTATTTTGTTGTACTCGGGATTCTCTTTTTTCAGCTCTTCGATGTATGTAAATGCTCTCTTGCAAAAAGGACATCGCTCTTGATAAAAAATCATTAGTTTTTTCATAATTGTAGTTGATTTGTAAAATTAAATTATCAATCGTAGTTACTCTTGGTGATTATGATGCTTTCTTTTTGCAATTATAGTAATATACACTTGAATTATGCGTTAATTATTTGTTAAAAAGAAAAATCTTTTTTACTCAAATAAAGAACCATATTGCGCAATTATATTGCGGACAAAAGTTTGTTTATATTTGCGAAAACTGATTGCGCAAGAATATCCATAAAACTATTAATAACAATTTATTAAATTATGAAACATTTGTTTTTCTGTGCGGCAGTTGCCGCAATGTTTGCGAGCTGTTCCGAACAGCCGGGAGTGACCTTTGCCCTTAGTGGACTCGAGTTGGACGACTCGGTAAAAGTCATATGCAATAGTCTGTCCGATGATACGGAAATGTCTGTATCGGAAAACTATGCAATTCCAAAAGGAGTGCTCTGTATTCCAAATAATAGCGACAGACCTATGATATATAATATTTATAAGCTGCCTCGTCGTTTCCCCGATGGCTCTATGGAGGCAATGAGTATGCACGGAATATATTTGCCGGTGCTTCCCGGTGCGGCAATAAAGGTTGAAGGTGATTTTAAAGATTATACAATAACAGGAAACACTCCTTTCTACAAAAAATTATCAGCACTGGAGTCGCAGATAAAACCTCTGCGTAAAGAGGCTTTTGCTGCAACTATTGCTTCGTATGATAAACAGTGTACAGAGCAGCAGCGCGATTCTCTTGGTGCTATTGTCGACGATTGTAACAGTCGCATATCTACGATAGTGAATAAGTTTGTTCAGGAAAATCCCGATTCCGATGCAGCTCTTTATGCTTTCTATTTTTATGCCGATGTTGTTAAAGATTATGAATATCTTCAAAAGATAGACGAGCAAGTGCGTAAAGGTGTCTTCGCTTCGTTCTATAATAAATTAATAAAACAATACGAAAAGAAACAGAAGCAAAAAGAGGCCGAAAAGCGTGTTGCTGATGGTATGCCTGCTCCCGATTTTATTCTGAAGAGCATTGACGGAAAAGATATTGCATTATCGTCGCTTCGCGGAAAATATATCGTTCTCGACTTTTGGGGAAGTTGGTGCGGCTGGTGCATAAAGGGAATACCCGAGATGAAGAAGATGTATGGAAAATACAAGAAAAATCTCGAGGTTGTGGGCATTGCTTGTGGCGATACCGAAGATGTCTGGAAAAAGTGTGTTGCCAATAACGAACTTCCTTGGACCAATCTGCTTAATGGCAATGGCGAGAATAATGTCCCCGAACTCTACGCTGTAAAGGGATATCCTACAAAGATAATTCTAGATAAGGAAGGACGTATCCTAAAAACTGTTATTGGTGAGTCGCCCGAGTTTTATACTTTCATAGATTCGCTGATGACAAAGTAAGAGAGATTGTTTGTATCCGATATATAGTCGGTTAAGCAAATATTATTGGTGTCCGATAAAATTTGTTTAACCGACTATGTTTTTAGGAATAATTGTGAGGTGTAAGTAATCTATGAGTCAAGCACCTTAGATGGCGATACCTAACCATTAAACCACCAAACCCAAAGAGACTGCGGCAAGGTGGTTCTTTTTATTCTGCTGACCAAAAGTAATTCTTACATCGCTACCAATGTTTCTAAGTTTGGTTGTATAGTATTAGTATACCATTTTGAAACGGTAACCCTATTTCGTTTCTTGATGCTCCTTCCAAATTTCTTCAGCCAGATACTTGTCGCTTCGACAATGTAAATCTGCTATTCCCTCTTCAATCATATCAGCTGTTTCTGAATTATAATATATATCTGTCGCTTCATCAATCGATACACCATACATTTCACAAATACAAAGAATAATTCTAGCACACTGAGCACTTCTCATAACTTGTTTGCCATCTTCGCTCATATCTGTTCACAATTTATATAGGTTAGACATTCACGCAACATTCTTTCTGTGCGTATACAATATTGTATATTGGGCTTTTCAAAACGCAATAGTCCAAGAGCTTCTTCTTGTGATATTTCGTGAGCAAAATATCTGTCAAGAGTGAGGATTACTCTATCATTGGCGATTCCTCCAATAACCATATCGTAATCTCCAACATCTTTCCCATCTCGGCATTGAGCTACAAAATCAAGCCAATGTTCATCATAAGAATCAAAATTTATGATGTTCCATTGAGAATCATCATCGATAGAAAATTCGTATGTATTGAGCCATGCTTGTTGTCCTCTTCTTTTGAAACGCTGTGCATATCGTACAGCCTGTTCATATAATGAAGTTAGATAAAAACCACGACCAAAATCCAGATAATTGCGAGAATGCAGAGTATCTGGAGATTCAACAATTACATTGGATGAATGGTATAGTTTCATACTTATAAAACTCCTTTCTCCCTCATGTATTCAGTAAGATCTTCCATCAAGTATCTAGAACTGAACGTATGAAGTACATCGTATGAGGGAACAATGTATTCATATAAAATACCTGATGATTTTAAACGGGTATATATTTCTTTTTGTGGCAGTTTCAACAATATGGAAAGTTTGCTTATGCAAAACGTCACAAATTCAAGTGTCTTTTTATCCATAATATCTTACCTAATTATAATATTGTACTAATATTAGTCCTACTTTTATAACATAACTATAAGCAAAAGTAATAAGAATCTATGAGGATAAAGAATTTTGTATTGATTTAGTTCGATTTTTCTTAAAAATATTATAATAAGATTGAAGCATAGTGCATTTATCCCAATTCCGCCCGCTTTTTCATAAAATCATAAGGATGTTCATTGGTTGTTCATTGGTACGCCATAGAAAAATTAGTAAAATCGTAGATGTTTTTTGGATTAAGTGCGAGGATGTTTGAGCGAAGCGAGTTCCGCTGCACCCAAAAAACATCGTGAGCATTTTACGTTAAGATTTTTTGTGCTTGTAGGGGCGATTTTTAATCGCCCGAAATGTTGCACAAAAAGTAGGAGAAAAATAACAATGAAAGGCTGAATTTAGTAAACAGGCCTAAATGAGAGACTGAAAAAGTTTTACAGGATACCAATAATAATATATTAACCCAAAAACAAGATGCCACTGCCGCGCGGCAGTGGCATCTTGTTTTTGGGAATACTATTTATTGACAATCTTTGGGAACGACTCTCCTTTTTCGAGCACCTCTATTGCTTTAAGCACTGTCGTGTCAAAAGTGTTTATGTATTTGACGTGCTCTAACATTCCAAGTGAATTGTATATTATGTTAGCGAAGATGGTTTGTTCGAGACGCTTGCGCGACCTCTCTATCTGCCAATAACGTGGCTTATGTCCCTTTGCCGATGCAAATTTTACAAAGTCATCGACAAGACCTTGCTGCTTCAGATACTCAATCATCTCTTCGTATTTCTTATATTGCGATAGTTTAGGACGGTTTACATCGCTGTATTTAAATGTGTACTGACGTACCAGACCTTTGGAAACAGCTTGACTGAAGTAGGATGAAACGTCGCTGGTATCACTCGATACGAATATGTCGGGCATAATACCACCGCCACCATATACGGGACGTCCCAAACGGGTTTTATAAACTATGCTGTCGTTCTGGTGTATACTATCCTGCGAGAAGAATTCGCCTCTTTCGTAACGATGCACAATATCCATTGCATAATCCTCGGCATTCCCCTTTGTGTAAGGCTTCTGTATGCAACGTCCCGACGGTGTATAGTAGCGGGCAATGGTAAGACGCACGGCCGAACCATCCATAAACTCAAACGGCTGCTGGACGAGTCCCTTGCCGAAGGTGCGTCGGCCAATTATTATTCCTCGGTCGTTATCCTGTATGGTACCTGCAAGAATCTCGCTTGCCGATGCCGAACCTTCGTCGGTTAATATGACAAGCGGCGTATTCTTGAACTTGCCTCTTCCGTTGGCGTAGTCGGTGCTTCGTGGTTGATGCATACCCTCGGTGTAGACAATCATATCTCCTTTATCAAGAAATTCGTTTGCCATCTGTATTGCCACACCCATATATCCGCCGCCATTACCTCGAAGGTCGATTATAAGACCTTGTGATTTTTGCAGTGCCAATCGTGCAAGGCTTATTATAAATTCGCTGAAGGTGTTCTCGGCAAATTTCTCGACCTGTATATAGCCCCACTTGTTGTTAATCATATACGATGCCTCGATGCTTTGAACAGGAATCTCTCCTCTTGTGATATTAAAGTGCAGAAGCTCTTTCTCGCCCCAGCGCTTTACTCCAATCTTGACCTTTGTTCCTCCGGGACCTTTGAGCTTACTCATTGCAGCATCGTTGGTGCATACTTTTCCTACAAACAGTGTGTCGTTGATGGTGATGATGCGGTCGCCTGGCATAAGTCCTACCTGCTCCGACGGGCCGCCACGTATAATGTCGCTTATGTGAATCGTATCCTCCTCTATCAAGAAACGTATGCCTATTCCGCTGAAACTGCTTCTTAGGTCGGCATTGGTTGCCTCAAGGTCTTTTGCAGGGATATAGGTGCTGTGCGGGTCGAGCTCGGTGAGAATCTTAGGCATTGTCTTTTCAATAATCTCGTTCATTTCGAGAGAGTCGACGTAGCAACGGTGTACAAGCTCCATCAGCTCGTCTACTTTGTTCATCCCGCTTGGGATTATAATAGTCTTTTGTTGTATGTCGGCTATGTAGAATCCTATAAAGGTACCTATGAGTGCCGACAGAACCAGCAGAGTAGGGGTGTATTTTTTCATTTTGTTATTCTTCTTAACCATTTTAAGACTCTGTTATGAGCCTCTTTGTGTTTTCTATTCTTCGTTGGGTTGCAGATATATTACCTCTACACCGGCTCTTTCGAGCAGGTCAATGCCATCGGTAAGACGATACTTCTCGGCATATACGACGCGCTTTATTCCTGCTTGAATTATGAGCTTTGCACACTCGATGCAGGGCGATGCGGTAACATAGAGTGTGGCACCGTCGCTGTTGTTGTTCGAACGGGCTATTTTAGTTATGGCATTTGCCTCGGCGTGCAGTACGTATGGCTTTGTGAGTCCATCTTCGTCTTCACAAACATTCTCGAATCCCGATGGTGTGCCGTTATATCCGTCCGAAATTATCATATTGTTTTTTACAATCAGTGCACCCACTTTTCGGCGTTGACAGTATGAGTTCTCGGCCCATATTTTGGCCATACTCATATAGCGATTGTCTAAGTCGTGTCTCTTTTTGTCCATATCTTTAATACTTTATCGGTTATGGAATTGCATATATACATTATCCAGTTGTCTTATCTGCAACCAGTTGGCATCGCCATTATAACTCGATGCTTTTTCTAAAAACAATTTCATTTTTGTGGCTGTTGTGTCATTTGCAATACTGCCGTCTCCAACGCGCACGTTGGTACATTGTAATGTACGGCTTTTGTTGTCGGCTTGCCAATTTCCCACTATTGCTGCACCCGAAGGGGTGTTTGCTGTGAAGCTGCTTTCGTAGAATCTTATGTTATAACCATCTTTGGCTATATTGCGCTCTCTTCCCTCTTGGAAAAACGTTAGTTTCCAAGTCTTGTTCTGGAAAATCTCGCTAAGGTCGTCGCTGTTGTCGCATCCGACAAGAAACAGCGTTGCTATAAGTGCATAAAATATCTTTTTCATTTTTATTTAATTCCGTCGCGTTCGAGCATCGCGTCAATCTGTGGTTTGCGACCTCTGAAACGTATGTATAACTCTTGTGGATGTTCGGTGTCGCCACGTGAGAGAATCTCTTCGCGTAGCGATTGTGCCACCTTCATATTCATTACTCCCTCTTCTTTGAAACGTGAGAATGCATCGGCATCCAACATTTCGGCCCATTTGTAGCTGTAATATCCTGCCGAATATCCTCCCGACATTATATGTGAGAATTGTGGTGTGATGGCAGTCTCGGGTATTACAGGCATCAGTCGCAGTGCTGCGGTGGCTTTATGCTCGTAGTCGAGTACGTCGCCATTGAATGGCTTTGTTATATTATGCCAAGCTTGGTCTATGAGTCCAAGGCCAACCTGGCGTACGCATTGATAGGCTGCCTTGAATGTGCGTGTAGCGAGTAGTTTCTCCAATAGCTCTTTTGGGATAATCTCGCCGCTCTCGTGGTGGAAAGCAAATGCCTTTAGAAATTCCTCCTCGGTGATGAAATTCTCCATTATTTGCGATGGCATCTCTACAAAGTCCCATAGCACATTGGGACTGCATTGGCTTGCGTATGTCACGTTCGATACTATCCCGTGCAGGCAGTGTCCGAACTCGTGCATAAGTGTGTTCAGCTCGTCGAATGTAAGCAGTGTGGGCTTTCCCGGTTGCGGCTTGCGGTAGTTGGTAGATAGTGTCACGTGGGGACGGTGGTCGTTTCCATTGGCATCGCGCCATTGTGGCTTTAGTGAGTCCATCCACGCACCGCCGTGCTTTCCTTTGCGAGTGTAGAAATCGCAGTAGAGCAGTGCAAGGTGCGAGCCGTCGTAGTCGAGTACCTCCCACACCTTTACATCGGGGTGGAATGTGGGTACATTGTGGCACAGCTTGAACGTTATTCCGTATAGTCGTGTGGCAAGATAGAATGCCCCGTATATGGCTTGTTCGAGGTTGAAATATGGACGTATCATCTCGTCGCTGAGGTCGAATTTCTGCTCTTTCAGTCTCTCGCTGTAGTAGGCAAAATCCCAAGGCATAAACTCGAATCCTTCGCCCTCACTTGCGTATGCGACTGCTTTTATCTCGTCCATCTCTTTTCGTGCCGCAGGCAGATAGGCCCAAGTTAGTTTGCCAAGCAGAGCAAACACTGCATCGCTGTTCTTTGCCATCCTTTCGGCGAGTATGTAGTCACTGTATGTGTCGTAACCCAGCAGATTGGCAAGGTGCAAGCGGGCGTTTACAATCTCCTTTACTATTTCGCGATTGTCGTATTCGTTCCCTTTGGCACAAAGTGTGCTATATTCCATATACATCTGTCGGCGCAGTTCGCGGTTGCGGCAGAATGTTATGAAAGGCAGATAGCTGGGACGATGCAAAGTAAATATCCATCCCTCATTATTCTGTTCTTTTGCTGTGGCTGCTGCTGTCTCTAAAAGGTCGGCAGGCATACCCTCTACATCAGATGCATTAGTGATGTGCAGTGTATATTCGTCAGTCTCTTTTATCAGGTTTTCCTGGAATTTAAGCGAGAGCATACTCAGTTTCTCGCTCAGTTCACGGTACTCTTTGCGCTCACTATCGTTGAGGTTGGCTCCCGAGCGTTCAAACATTCTATATATCTCGTCGAGCAGTCGCTTTTGGTCTTTTCTAAGATAACTGTTTTCTTGCTCCTTTACTGCTTTTATTCTTGCAAAAAGTGCCTTGTTAAGAGTGATGTTATTGCTGTGAATAGTGTAAAGTTTATGAATCTCCTCCGACACAGCCGCAATCTTGTCGTAGCTGCGTGAGTTAATGAGCGCCTCGAATGCGCACATTACATCGCCCAACATCGCTCCTGCACGTTCAAATTCCTCTATTGTATTCTCGAATGTAGCTTCTTGTGGATTATTGCAAATATTGTCAATGTTCTCTTGCTCTCGTCTTATTCCCTCTTTTACGGCAGGAATAAAATGTTCCAATGTTATTCGGTCGTATGGAATAGCATTGAATGGAGTATTGTATTCTGAGCAGAAAGGGTTATCCTTGATATCTGCATTGGTTTTAATCTCTTTATTCATCATAATAGTGTAGTCTATCTTTTAAAATGTGCAATAGGTGGTTTTTGTTTAGAAATGGTCCGAAACAATACCTTTGCGTAGCAATTGCTTGCAAATATAGCGCGGTTTGCAGCAAATTCCTCAATAAACGGGTGAGAAATATCAAACGACCGGGATATTTTTTGTAGTAAGTGTCGTAAATAGTATCTCTTCCGAAGGCTGATAAAACAATTACATCTCTGCTTTTTGCGAACAAAAAGTCCTCTCTTTATCCTTTATATTCCTTTGAATATTTTTTTACATTATACTTATTGTTGATGAATATAAAGTACAATATAGTCTGATATATATGATTAAAATGAACAATAAATATAAATTAAAATTTGGAAAGCACAAAAAATATGAAATAATTGCACAAAAGTAAATAATTGTGCAATTTGATAAAATTTTATATCTACTTTTGTCGCCAGAAACCAGTAGGCTATATTTTAAAGGTAGAAAAATCAATATTATGAAGAACTTTATATCAAGATTTCAAGAGATTGTAAAGACTTGTTGGGCGGCTCCCGCAGTAAGTGATTATCGCGGTGTTACACAGACATACGCCGATATGGCGCAAGAGATTGAAAAAATGCATCTTGTATGGCGCGAGGCAGGACTTGTAAAGGGCGATAAAATCTCGCTGAATGCCCGTAGCAGTGCCAATTGGGCAGTTGTTTTTATGGCTGCAACATCGGGTGGTTACGTGGCTTGTCAGCTTTTTAATGGATTCACCCCTGTCGATACACAGAAATTTGTTCATCACTCCGACAGTAAGATTCTATTTACCGAAAAGGCTATCTTCGAAGGAATGGATTTCGAGACAATGCCTCAGGTTATTGCTGTATTCGATATGAAAAGTATGGAGCTTCTTGCATCGCGTGGTAATTTCGCCGGGATTTATGCTCGTCGCGAGGAGCTGTTTGCAGCGGCGCATCCCAACGGATTCACTGCCGATGCGGTAGAGTATGTGTTACCCGAGATGGACGAGCTTTGCTGTCTCAACTATACATCGGGCTCTACAGGTAATCCTAAGGGTGTAATGCTTTCGGTAAAATGTATAAGCAGCAATGTCGAGTCTTTCCTGTTCCATTGTCCCTATCGCCGAGGTGAGTCTTTCATTAGTGTACTCCCCTTTACTCACATATTCGGCCTTTTAGCCGATATGCTCTCTTGTGTGTGTGCCGGTATGCATCTCACTGTGCTTGGTATGCCCCCTGCACCTTCTATATTAAAGGATGCTATGCAGCTTGTTCGTCCTCGAGTTGTGATGATGGTTCCCCTTGTACTATCCAAACTAGCCGAGTTTGCCATTGGAGAGTTTGTAAACAGTAAGACGGGTAAGGCGCGCCTCGATGACTACAAGCATAACCCCGAGTTCTGTATGGCTTTGCGCACAATTCTTCTCTCTTATATGGGTGGAAATTGTGAGGTTATTATAACCGGCGGAGCTGCAATTCCCGAGTATATCGAGGATTTGCTCATTACAAAATTGCAGATGCCATTTGTTACGGGATATGGTATGACCGAGTGTGGTCCACTTATTTCTCTTGGTCACTTGGGACGATACAAACTAAAGTCTTGTGGCGAGATTATCGAACGTATGGAGGCGAGGATTGACTCTTCCGACCCCCATAATATGGTAGGCGAGGTGCTTGTTAAGGGCGATAATCTTCTGCTCGGTTATTACAAGAACCCCGAGGCCGAGAGCGAGGTGTTTACTAAAGATGGTTGGTTTCGCACCGGTGATCTTGGAACAATAGATGGTGACGGCACTCTGTTCCTTGTTGGACGTTGCAAGAGTATGCTCCTTTCGAGCAACGGACAGAATGTCTACCCCGAAGAGATTGAGGTTAAGATGAATGCTCTTCCCTATATTGCCGAGTCTATCGTGGTTCAGCGCGGCGAGAAATTTGTGGCGCTAATAGTACCCAATGCCGAGCAACTGGCCTCGGAGGGGGTAAATGCCGAGACCTATTCTATTGTAATGGAGAAGAATATCGAGGCTCTGAACAAGGTTATTCCGTCCTATTCGCAGATAAGTGATTTCGAGTTGCGCGACGAGCCTTTTGCTAAAACACCGAAAGGTAGCATAAAGCGCTATTTATATAAATAAGGAGTATAACATTCAAAAAAGAGGAAACATTCAATTTGAAAGAATAGTTTCCTCTTTTTTGTTAATTTTTTGGAAAATATTCTATTTTACAGACTAAAGTCGTAAATTTGTCGGCTCTTATATATAAAAAGGCAACTTTCTTTTTATTTTAAGGCCGTCATTATTTATTGACTGTCTTCAAAATTCAAAAGATTGAATAACTTTTAAATAGTAAATATGATATTTTCTATCAATTAATTTATAAATAATTATCAAACTATGAAAAGGTTTTTCTTTTCCTGTGCGATGCTTCTTATCGCACTTGTATCATTCGGACAGACTCAACTGCCCAACGATTCTGCCGTAAAGGTTGGTAAGTTAGAGAATGGACTCACCTATTACATTCGCAAGAATGCTCAGCCAGCTCAGAGAGCCGAGTTCTATCTTGCAACTAATGTGGGCGCATTCCAGGAGACCGACGACCAGGATGGTCTTGCTCACTTCCTCGAGCATATGTGCTTCAATGGTACAAAGAATTTCCCGGGTAAGGCTATTCTTGAGTATCTGCAGAGTATAGGTGCCGAGTTTGGACGTAATATCAATGCATCTACCGGATTCGAGCAGACAAGCTATATGCTCAACAATATCCCCATCGTGCGCGAGGGTATCATAGACTCTTGTCTTATGATTCTGCGCGACTACTCGCACTATGTTACCTGTGCGCCCGAGGAGATTGATGCCGAGCGTGGTGTAATCCTTGAGGAGCGTCGCAGTCGTCGTACTGCCGACTGGCGTATGCTCGAAAAATCGCTTCCTTATTATTTTGGCGATACACAAATGTCGCGCCGTACACTCATTGGTGGCGAGGAGCAGTTAAAGACCTTCAAGTACGAGAGTCTGACAAACTTCTACCGCACCTGGTATCATCCCGATATGCAGGCAGTGGTTGTTGTTGGTGACATCGACCCCGATAAAATTGAGGCTAAGATTAAGGCAATCTTCGGGGAGATTCCCGCACCTGCACAGCCCACAGTGAAGCCGCTTATCGCAATCCCCGAGAACGAGGCTCCTCAGGTGGCAGTGCTCACCGACCCCGAGGCTACAAGCTCTTCGATAGAAATTCTGTGGCGTGTGGCTCCTATGCCCCGCGAGTATCGTAACACCGATGTTGCTTTTGTAAACAACCTTATGAAATCTCTCATCGGTACAGTTATGAGCGAGCGTTTCAATGATATTACATCAAAGAGCGATGCTCCTTTCCTGGGTGCTCAGTTCTATATTGGTGGTCTGTGCGAGTCGAGCGATGCGGTACAGGGAACAGTATCATTCAAGGATGGCGAGGCTCTGTCGGCATTTAAGGCATACCTTACCGAGGTCGAGAAGATGAAGCGCTACGGATTCAGCGATGCCGAGCTCGAGCGTGCAAAGGAGAGAATTCTCAGCCGTTTGGAGAAGCGCGCTTCGGCAGCCGAGACACGTAAGAATGCCGAGCTTGTAAACCCCATCCTCAACAGCTTCTTCTCGGGCGGTTATAATCTTGAGCCAAAGACCGAGCACGAGATTGCAAAGGCTGTAATGGCTCAGCTCTCGGCTCCCGTACTTCAGCAGGTTCTTTCACAGATTATTCCCGAGAAAAACTGCGTTATTATCTCTAAGGCTCCCGAGCGCGAGGGTCTTGTACAGCCCACAGCCGAGCAACTTACAGCTACTCTTGCCGAGGTTAAGGCTGCCGAGATAGCAGCAAACGTAGAGGAGAGCACAAACGAGCCTCTTCTCGACGCGAGCCTTTTGAAGGGTGCAAAGTCTAAGAAGATGAAAGAGGGTATTCACGGTTCTGTTACCTGGCAGCTCTCTAATGGAGTGAAGGTAGTACTCCTAAAGACCGACCACAAGAAAGACCAGATAAAGATTAATCTTGTCGAGAAGGGTGGACGTTCACTCATCGAGAACGATGAGCTTGCTTCGTTCGACGATAATATCTGGGGTATGTTCAATTCTAATAGCGGTATCTCTACATTCTCGGGTACACAGCTTCGCAAAATGCTCGCAGGAAAGAATATCAGCTGCTCGCCCTACATTAGCGCATTGCGTCACGGTGTAAGTGCCGAGGCTACTCCCAAGGATTTTGAGACAGCTTTACAGATGGTTTATCTCAACTATATGGCTCCCCGCTTCGACAACGAGGAGTATCAGCTTGGAATTACACAAATAAAAGCTCTGCTTCCCAATCTCGAGGGACAACCCAACTTCAAGTTCCAGCAGATTCTTATGAGTACAATCTATGGCAATCATCCCCGTCGTCAGGTTATCAGCAACGATATTCTCGATAAGGCAAATATTGCTACAGCCGAGGCTGTTTATCGTCGTCTATTCGATGGCGTTAATGGTGCCACACTTTATATTGTAGGTAACGTAGATGTAGAGACTGCAAAACCTCTTATCGAGAAATATATCGGTTCTATCGCAAAGGGCGGTAAAGCTACCAAATGGAACGACCGCGGTGAGTACTTTGTTAAGGGTGAGGTAATAGAGCATCCTCAGGTTGCAATGGAGACTCCCAAGACAACTGTGTTCCAGCTCTATTCGGCCGATATGCCCTACAGTGTCAAGAACGCTGTTATGCTCGATGCCGCAAAGCAGATTCTCGATATGGTGTTTACCGAGACACTGCGCGAGAGCGAGGGTGGTACATACGGTGCAAGCGTAGCTACAATAGCTGCCGACGAGCCCAAAGAGTATGTTGCTATTCAAGTTGCTTTCGAGACAAATCCCGAGCAGTCCGAGAAACTTGCCAAGATGGCAAAAGAGGGTGTGCTAAACCTCGTTAAGGATGGCATCCCCGCCGATAAGCTGGCAAAGGTTGTCGAGAACCTCAAGAAGAATATCCCCGAGCAGCGTATAAACAACGGCTATTGGATGTCGGTTCTCACTACTTGGGAAAATGATAAGTACGACTATGACAAAGAGTACGAGGAGGCTGTAGCACAGATTAGTGCCGAGAATATTCTCTCAGTACTTCAGAAAGTAGTAAACAGCGGTAACTTTGTCGAGATAATGATGTCGCCTGCAAAGTAACATACGTTACATAAGGTTAAAAAACTGCCATCTGTTTTATAAGGTGGCAGTTTTTTTGTATCTTCGCGTCTCGAAATAAAATACCAAAATATTGTGATTATAAGCAGTACGATATGAACAGACTGATATATCTAATACTACTCTCACTCCTTTTTGTCTCTTGTAAATCTCGTTTTGTGGCATTGGAACGTAATAACTATGCAACCTCCGATGTTGCACTTATAAAGTATCTCGATGAGAAGAATATTGCAATAACAGATAGCAATAGCATTGAGATTCTCAATGGCGGTAAGATAAAATTCGAACATCTGCTAAAGGATATTGCCCAGGCCAAGCACCACGTACATTTAGAGTATTTCAATTTTCGTAACGACTCCATAAATGCTGTGGTAATTGAAGCGCTTGCCCGTGCAGCCGAGCGTGGGGTAGAGGTGCGCGCTCTGTTCGATGCGTTTGGTAATATGTCAAATAACCGTCCGCTAAAGAAAGAGCACCTGAAAAAGATACGTGAACAAGGCATAGAGATTGTAAAGTTCGACCCGATAAATTTCCCTTGGATAAACCACGCCTATCATCGCGACCATCGTAAGATAGTTGTTATCGACGGAAAGATAGGATATACGGGTGGAATTAATGTTGCCGACTATTATGTCGACGGGCTCGAAGGAGTTGGAAAGTGGCGCGATATTCATTCGCGTGTCGAGGGAGCTGTTGTTGCACAACTGCAAAATGTATTCCTTGCGATGTGGAACCGCGAGACAGGACAGAATATCGGTGGCAGTGAGTATTATCCCACTCCCTCGGCAAAGGACGATGCCCGTGCTGCCGTTGTCGACCGTTGGCCCAAACGTACAGCCGAGAATATGCGTCGCGTGTATGCCAATGCTATCTATGCCGCAAAAGACAGCGTACATATCATTAACCCCTATTTTATCCCAACATATATTGTGCGCGGTGCAATGAGAGATGCACTAAAGAACGGTGTTCACGTCGAGATTATGCTCTCTTCGAAATCGGATATTCCATTTACCCCTGATGTTGCCCTCTATACAGCGTACCAACTTATGAAAAAAGGCGCGGTGGTTTATCTGTACGATGGTGGTTTCAATCACGCTAAGGTGATGAGTGTTGACGGCCGTTTCTGCACAGTGGGTTCGGCCAATCTAAACAGCCGCAGTCTATGCTACGACTACGAGTGTAACCTTTTTGTCTTTGATAAAGATGATACTGAGGAACTGCTGACGCACTATCGCAACGATAGGAAAGAGGCTTTTCTTCTGACAAAGGAGTATTGGAAGTCGCGCCCCTGGATTAACCGATTCTACGGATGGCTGGGTTATGTGTTAACTCCTTTTATGTAGTTTTTGTTAAACAATGTCGGAACGTTTCCTTTATTGTGTCACTTTTTGTGTTTAAATGTGTATTTTTGTGAAAAATAATTAACAGCGCACTCTTTTTTAATTAAAATATTTTGAATTTAAATAAATGAGAGTATCTTCGCGCCGAAAATTATAATTAACAATATTAACAATACAAACACTTTATATGCTTTTGCCGACACAATATAATTGCTTAATGGAGCATCCACTTTGTGGAGTGCCACTGTCGGTAATATATAATACTTTTTATTCACCTCCTCCTGTAGCAACTTATTGGTTTGTAATGCTTTGCGTGGTTTGTTCTGCGCGAATGTGTATTGCTTTTTGCTGTGCCTTTTAGGTGCAGTTTTTTTTGCTTATATACTATCATAAAATTATGTAAAAATAAAACTAAATTATTTAAATTAACTTTATTAAATTACTAAACAAACTAAATTAAACTATGAAAAGAAATTTTCTGACAAATTTATTTGCGATTGCATTTATGCTGTGCTGTATAGTGGCTTGTACCTCTGACGATGATGTGGTTCTTGACAAAGAGTATAACGAGGCAGTTGCTACGCTCCTTCATAATATGGAGGTTTATGGAAAAAAATCGACCACAGCATCGGCGAAGTGTAAAGACAATAGTTGGCAGCGTCCCAACAGCTGGGGTGATAAGGACCCCAATGGTCCCAATATGAATGACAAGGATTACGATTGGAAAGATTGTGATGGTGACGATGACCTCGAAGATGGCTGGGAGGATAAGTTTATGGGTACAACCGATAACAGCCTCGAAAGAGCCTACTTCTTCATTCGTCTCGATGGTGAGGCTATCACCAATCACGGTGTTGTAGATTCTAAGTATTATTATCCCCAAGATGCCGATGGTTCATCGCATTATGGCGAGATGAACAAAGGTGTCATTGAAACCGACCTGTCAAACACTGCAATAAAACCTGCGAAGTGGAACTATTATAATAAAGGTGTAACAAAGTATATCTATAGCAGTAATGGTAGTGCAACAGAGGAGATTATTATTGAGACTCCCGATATTACAAAATGGTCAATCAATGGCGAGCCTATCGATACAGCAAAGTATCACGTTATCTGGTACATAGTTAAGCTTCAGAGCGACGGCTGGCACGTAGATGGTATACTTACAACAAAAGATGTAACAGAGATTCCCGAGAAGGAGAAGGATGAGGAACTCGAAGATACAAAAGTTGAGCCAACACCTAACCCCGGTGGCGGTGACGACAATGACGGCAACGATGACGGTAACAACGATGGTTATGTCGGCGAGGGTGAAGTAGAGTTCGATATTCATCAGCAAGAGCACCAGAACTGGAACGAGATTAAGACAACAGTACACCTAAGAGATACAGTTAATGTGCGCATTTTCCTCCCCGTTGATGGAAGATATGTTGCTGTTGCCGACGATTTTGATATTCGTGTAGGAGATACTTGGGGTTATGTATTCGAGGAAGAGCCTGTCGAGGAGATTAGTGAAAAAATTAAGGTAGAGTACAAGGTAGGACACGTAAACTTCGAGACCTATATCTATGTAACTCACAAGGTTGACGGTATTGAGATTCTCATCGAGGGCAACACCTGTGCCGAGGCATTGAAACTTGCTCGTGAGATTTACGACGACGGTATTACATTCGAGATTTTCAGCTACATCTACTCCGGTGTCGCGCCCGAGACTGTTTGGGAGTGGCTGCAAGGAACGGAGTGTGCACAGACCTCATTCACAGGTTGGCCTAAGAGTGGAGATTGTTGTACCTATACATACGGTCAGACAACATCGGCATATTTTGCAGATGACGATATAAATTATAGTAAAAGGCCCGAGTGACGAAGTTGTGTAGAACAACTTTTGCAAGTTATATGACCTTTGAAAGTCATATAACTTGCAACAAATATGATGGCGACAAAACAGACTGATGATGGAACAAATATATACATTTTATGAATTGGGATACCTGGAATATCTATGGTATTTTATATTCTCATTATACTATAAGTTTCTCGAGTACCCTTTAATGATTAGGGTGTGTTCGGTGGTGCTTATAGGACTCATACTCGCTATCCCTATAAGTGTATTTATCCTATTTATACGCAATCAGCTTATTATCTATCGAAAAAATAAGCTTCAGAAAGTGCGTGAAAGGTATTCAAAGGTGTTTCGTGATATACTTACCAATCCGGAGAATCTTAACGAGGACTATGTACGCGAGAAAATATTAGATTGTCGCGGTAATAATACGTCGTCCAAGTTCTCGAGCAGCGAACTTGAACTTATCTCTAAATTGCTCACCGAGAAAGTTCAGAACTACAGCGAACGCAATCTTAACCGACATAACTACCAGCAGATACTTTATGTGCTGAACATTGCCGGTTGGCTCGAGGATAGAATAGAGAAGGGTAGTGTGACAACGTGTATCCGTAGTTTTCAAACAGCGCAGATTCTCGATTGCACACTTCGAGGCTCTGTATCTACACGTTTTGCATACCATAGAAATAAGGAGTTGCGAAGTGTAGCCCGTTCGACATATACATTTACCAATCGAGAGGACCCTTTCCGATATATGGAACCCGATACCGATTTTCACTTCAACGATAGTGATGGTCCGGCTTTGCACGATATGCTTTTGTATCGTAGAGACAATAATATGCTGATGCCAAACTTTATCGATTGGATAAAACTTGAACAACCTAACAATAAATTTCGCCTCTTTACCATTGATGAGATAGCATTTTTTAATAAGACCGAGTTGTGCGACGAACTGTACGACTATATGCAAAAAACAAACGATACCCAGATAAAGGGACGTGCCATACGTGCTCTTGGCAAACTGGGATACACAAAGATGGAGAATGAAATATGTTCGATGTTTGCCAACTCGGCCGGATATATGCGCGCATCTATCATTGTGGCTTTGCGCGAATTAGGTCTTCGCGGAAACAAAATAGTAGAATTCTATAAAGAAGCATATACATTGGCGCGTCGCGAGAAGGTAATAATGACTATTCTTAATGCCCTCTATTGTTGTGGCGAGGAGGGTAGAACTGCTTTCTATATGCTTGAGAGTGAAGCAGCCCTCGAGCATAAAATACGCTTTGAACATATTAAGAACCCGATTACAAACGATAGAGCATACGAGCGATGAATAACTGGCTGTTTACATTTTTTAATTATTTTATGATATTCTATAGCGGGGGGCTTATACTATCCTACCTGCTTATGACAATTGTATCTTTTGTACAGATACATAGAAGAAAGAAATATTACTCGGCCGAGTATATAAAGCGAATTTTGCTAAATTCGCCACATACTCCGGGCATCTCTATCGTTGCTCCTGCATATAACGAGGAGACCACTGTGGTCGACAATGTAAACTCGCTTTTGGGTATGGACTATCCGAAGTTCGAGGTTATAATCGTTAATGATGGTTCAAAGGATAAGACACTTGAGAAACTTATCGAGAATTTCGACCTTGTAGAAGTTCCCTATAACTACATTGAATACATCAAAACAAAACCATATAAACGACTTTTCAAAAGTACAAACGAAAAATACAAACGTCTGGTAGTCGTAGATAAAGAGAATGGTGGAACGAAGGCCGATGCTTCTAATGCCGGTGTCAATGTAGCACAATATCCCTATTTTGTTTGTACCGACGTCGATTGTATTCTTAACCCACAAGGTCTTTACTATCTTATTTGGGACGTTTTATCTTCGGATAAGCGCGTTATAGCAGTTAGTGCAACTATGCGTATGGCTAATGGTTGCACAATGAAAGATGGACGTTTGAGTGAGGTGCGTCCGCCTATGTCGCTTCTGCCTATGTTCCAGGAGTTAGAGTATATGCGTTCGTTTCTTATAGGTAAAACCTGGTGGGCTGCAATAGGCGGTATGCCTAATGTCTCGGGAGGATTCGGACTCTTCGATACTGATATTGCTATACGTGTCGGAGGTTATCACGGACTCTCTATGGCCGAGGATATGGATATGATAGCCCGTATGACAGCTTATATGTATCACACAAAGACTCCTTATAGGGTTACACAGGTTCCACAGACGGTATGTTGGACCGAGGGGCCTTCGACACTCACTGTTTTCAACCGTCAGCGTACCCGATGGGGTCGTGGCCTATTCCAGTTTTTCCACCTCTATTGGGATATCGTATTTAACCACAAATATGGAGTTTACGGTACGGTGACACTTCCTTATCTGTTCATATTTGAGTTCCTTGGTCCTATTATTGAGTTTGTAGGATACTTTGTTCTTCTTTTTCTTATTATATCGGGCGCTGTAAACTGGACCACATTATGGCTTCTGCTCTTTACTGTATATATGTTTATGCAGTTTGTAAATATTATGTGTATAAACTACGATAATTATGCAGGACGAGTATATTCAAAACTACGTTGGTATGCGTGGCTTGCCATTCCCTCTATTCTTGAGGCCTTTATATATCATCCTCTGACGGTGTTTTTTGCACTCAAAGGATACTACAGCTACCTTACATCGCGTGACTTTAAGTGGGGTGAGATGAAACGTAAAGGATTTAAGAAAGAGGCAAATGCCAATGCAGCCAAAAAATACGAACAATTGGGCGATGAACTTAATCCCTCATCTGAACAAGACAAGACAAACAAATAAACAACAAAATGAGAAAACTGAAAAACAAAATAACAGCTATATTTTTGCTATTGTCGGTATTTGCAGTTATACCGGCTGCAGCTGATGAAAAGTCGAGAATAACACTTCCTGTGGAGTATTACGATAAGGTACAAGAGATGTTTGGCGATGAGCAGTGGCAGAGTGGAAAAAAGATACTCGACAGTGGACTCAAACGTTACCCCGATGACAGCAATCTAAATACTCTTGCCGGAAAATATTGGCTGCATAAAGAGGAGTACGATAAGGCTCGTTTCTATTTAGTAAAGGCTGTTAATGCCAACTACAATAATGTCGAGGCAAAGCAGATGCTTGTGACGGTAGAAGATATAACCGGCAACTACTCATCGGCTATCTGCTACATTAACGAACTTCTCGAGGTAAACCCATATTGGGAGGGGTTATGGCGTAAAAAAATAGAGCTATATAAGAAGCAGGGTAATACAAGAGAGGCTACTCGTCTTTTTAAGCGTCTACAACAGATTTACCCTAATAATGCACAGATTAAAGATGCCTATTACTACGAACTCGAGGTAGAGTATAACAAACAAAAAGAGGAGGGAAATCTTGTCGCTGTTGGAAATACCCTGCGTGAGCTTGTAAGTATCGACCCTAAGAATATCGACTATCAGTTGGCACTTATAAACCATTATTATAATGCTCATCTTATGGATAAAGCCATAGAACAGGCATCGGTAGCACTTGCCCAGAATCCGGGCAATATAACCCTCTTGCGTAAGCAGGTGGGAATACTGAACGAGAATGGTCAGCTCTCTCTTGCAATGGCGCGTGTTCAGTATTTTATCAATAGTGGATATAATACTCCCGAAGCAAGAGCACTATACGACGAACTTCTGTTAGAGACGGCGCGACAGGGGCATAACAATGAACCCTATATCATATATGGCAAGATATTCGAGAAAAACAAGAATAACCGCGAAGCCCTTGATTTCTTATTAAGAACTGCCGTAATGCGTGGATATCACCAAGATGCTATATATTATCTTAAAGAGGCAAAACGTATCTACGGTATCAACGACAAGAGAATACGATATATGGAGTATGAACTATATTACTCTATGGGAAATGATAAGCAGGCTGTGAGTGTTCTTGCCAAGTTGCACGAGGATTTCCCCGATGATTACGATATTGCATTGTCATTGTGTAAACACAAATTGGCTCTTGCCGAGTCGCTAACTAATAGTGGCGCTTACAGTGAGGCTATCCCTGAACTGAAATATATTGTAGATGCTGCAGTAGATGTGGAACTTACCAATGCGGCTCTTCATAAACTATACGCTTGCTATATAGCATTAAAGAAATATGAAGAGGCACACGATGCATATACCTACATTAAACCTTCGTTGACAGCCAATGAGAGTATGCATAAAGAGGCAGAACTGCTCTACGGATTAGGAAAAAAAGAAGAAGCATTGCAAATATACACTAATGCAATAGCAAACAGTTCGGATGACGCAGAGAGAAAATTATACATTAGCGGATACGAAGAACTTGCGGTTCCTTACATTAAGGAAAAAATAGAGAGAGGCGAGAGGGCAAAGGCCTATTCGGCAACCATACAACTTTTAGAGTACGACCCAAAGAACTATCTGGGATTGCTTTATGCCGTAAACATATCGGGGCAGATGAACGATTTAGAAGGTTTCGATAAATACACTGCAATAGGACGGGAAACCTATCCCGATGACCCGCATTTTATATTAAAACAGGCAGCCATCTATAATCGTGAAAAGAAGTATGAAAAATCTGTTGAATTGCTGCGCAGCAATATAAACAATTTCAGTGGCAATACCGACTTTGTAAATGCTTATACCGCAAGTTGTGAACTGCTAGCTATTGAGCAGGCCAAAAAGGGTAAACATTCTGAGGCGATGGAGACCATTGAGAGTGCATTGCTTTATAGTCCCGGTAATAAGAATATGCTTTATACCAAAGGTCGTATCTATGAGTATGACAATCAATATGACTCGGCTTTTCATTATCAGAAATATTACGAGCCTTCACCTTATGAGACCGCTGAACATCTCTCTAAACTTAAGGGACTGAGTAATAGAATAATGAAAAACCGTGTAGATTACGAATATATGCAGGCACGTTTCAGTGAGCAGGATGTGATAACAAGCATTGCAAGTATCGGTTACGAAAGACTCGGTCGTAGAAATGCTTTCTCGGCTCGTATAAATTATTCGGGACGAAACGGCTCGCTATTTTGGAACGATGAAGAGGCTACGGGTGATGATGATGGTGGCACCGGTTATCAGTTCCTGTTAGGGTATACACGTAAAATCAATCGCAAATGGACCGCTTCTTTGTCGGGCGGAGTGGGTTGCAGTTATTTCCCCAAAGTTGTAGGTAATATAAATGTGACACGATACTTTAAATATGATTGGTTTATAGATGCAGGATGCGGTTATCGTTATCTTATGGACGAAGAGAATCTCTTTAGCTATAGCACAGCGATAAACAAGGTGTTTGAGCCATTTACGCTAACATTGGGCGGTTCGCTTATTACTTATGACTCGGAACTGTTTTTTAATGCCTACACAAAAATTAAATATTCTCCACTTGATGATGGGCGTACCTCGGTTGTGGCATCTGCAGGATGCGGAACTGCTCCCGAACTTAATATTATTGACCTATATTCTATCTCAAGTTCATTCTCTCATATGAATACGTATGTGAGTCTTGGAGGACAGTATATGCTTACCCCACACCTCTCATTAGGACTTCTTGGAGTCTGGAATACACTGTACGACCAAAAACAGATGGAAGACGGAACATTGGTTACACAATACAGAAACCTATATAACGGATATGTGCAAATTTTCATCTCTTTCTAAGTCTACTATTTGGGTAGCATACCTCTTAATTATAACCGTTGCAAGTATAAGTTGTGCCGGAAAGGTTGCAACATACAATGGCGACGGTGAGGTGTACGTTGTTCTGCCCGAAGATTACGATAGCAAGAAAGATTTGAAATGGGCCGAGTATCTGTTTAGACATCTGCGGCATCGTGGAGGGAACGACAGTGCTCCCGTTTTCTACGATATATATGATATTGCCGAGAGTAAATTTGTTACGGTACATCTCGATGAAGATGCCGAAGAGGATTTCAGGATAAAAAACGATGACAAAGGTCTGCATTTGACAGCACGCAACGAGCGTACTATGGTTTGGTTGCTGCATCAGTATATGCGTATGATAGGTGATGTCGATGAACGTTTCCCTAAAAATGACCTGCCGGCAGCAATAATATCGTTTAATGATACAGTGGCTACATTCTCTTTCCGCTACCGCGATGTTTACTCTCCGACTAACCGACAAGAGGATGCCCGAGGTGTATTGGGGTTGAACAATATTGATACCGATTGGGGTATCTGGGGACATAATATTGCACTTACCTTGCCCGACGAACCCGATAGAAACATATATGCCTATCACGAGGGACAACGTGTAGGTTCGCAGTTCTGTTTCAGTTCCGACAAACTGTATAAATATATCTGCGATTATATAATAGATAATTGTGGCGATGGAAAGAGTGTGCCATATAACTTTGCCATCCTTCCCAATGATAACAATATAGCCTGTCTTTGCGGTCATTGTCAAGGAGCCGGTAACACTGTGGGTAATGCTACTCCTGCTGTTACAAAGATGATAAGGAAACTGGCAGCACACTTTCCCAATCACACTTTTTTCACTTCGGCCTATCACACCACCGACAAACCTTGCAAGCACAAGTTACCACAGAATGCAGGTGTCATTGTCAGCGCTATAGATTGGCAGCCCGGAACGGAACTGAAAGGAAAGAGTGTATCACAATTCGAAAAAACAATAAAGGAGTGGAGCGCAAAGACGAATAATATTTATGTATGGGACTATATAAATAACTACGACGACTATTTTACACCCTATCCCATACTCAAGTCTATGCAGCGCAGGTTTAAGGTCTATCGTGATAATGGTATAAAAGGCATCTTTCTCAATGGTAGCGGATACGACTATTCCACTTTTGAGGATATGCACACCAATCTGCTTGCAGCTCTTATGATGAACCCCGATGTCAATGTCGAGTCACTCGTCAAGGACTATTTTTGTCGCACCTATCCTGTTGCAGGAGAGGTTATCTCGGATTATTATTGCAATCTGCTCAAAAACGAGGAGAGTACCGATAAGGTTATTCCAATATACGGTGGTATAGATGAGAAAATAGATGTCTTTCTCGACCCGCAAAGCTTTGTCGAGTTTTACGATACAATAACGGTTCTTAAAAACAGAGCCGATGAGGATGAGGCTTTTCTATTGCGTAAATTAATAACAGCACTTTCATTTACCCGTCTCGAAATAGCCCGTAACGCAGGTTATGGTAAATATGGCTTTGCTTCTCTTGGAAAGGATAACCACATACAAGTAAACAAATACATATATGAACTACTGGGAATATTCGAAGATGGATACAAAGCATTCGAACTCTTCAAGATAAATGAAGCAGCTGAAAAAAGTACCGATTATGTAGATAGTTGGAAGAGGTATATATTAGATGCAAGAAATGCTCCTAATCTCCTTTATGGCAAGAAACTCGCCGTAGAATCGACCGATGGGATACAACCCTGTAAAGGACTGACCGATGGGGTACCCGGTATCCCCAATAGTTATTTCTATGGTTGGAACATTATTCCCCAACAAGAGATAAGCATTAAACTGCCTGCCACAGGAGCAACATCGTTACAGATGAACTTCCTCTCGCTGCTACGTCATAGAATAGAGGTGCCATCGAAGATTGAGATATATTTGGGCGACAAACTTATTGCACAGTATAAACCAAAAGCTGAGCATAAAGACGGGCCAAAACTGATAGCTTGGAATGAGAAATTAGGGAACAGGATAAACAAAAAAGAGATTACACTGAAAATATATTCATCGGGACGATATCATATAGCCATTGATGAGATACGTCTAATAAAATAATGATTATGAAAAAACTAATATTTGCGGTAGTGATGATTGCACTGCTTACAGGTACAACCGGATGTAAACGCTTAATACGTAATACAACGGTATTTGTCGAAGACTCGGTACGTCACTATTTTCCCATAAGACAGGGCGAAGAGTTGAGTATATTATACAATATAGAGAATACAGGCGAAGAGCCACTTATCATTCAGGACATACACACTTCGTGTGGTTGCATAGTCATAGACCAGGATGCCGAGCGTCTTGTACCTCCTAATGGCAATAGTTATTTGCACATGAAATACAATAGTCGTAAGAATGTAGGAGAGGTTAGGCATACTGTACGAATATACGGCAATATAGAGCCGCGAGGTGTCAAGGAATTAAAATTCATAGTGAATGTTGTTCCCGACCCCGATTATACACGTGACTACGAAGAACTATATCGTGAGACTACCGAGGGTGGTGCTGTTGGCGATATTGTAGATGGTAAGATGCGCGACAAGGGATACTATATCAAAGGCTACTACCCCGAGGAGGTTATATCACCCTCGCATACACAGCGTCGCGAAGAGAACGACCCGTTTAACAGATAAAAGTGATTTTTTGGAATTGTTATAGTCTGTACCGGAAAGTAACGGTACAGACTATTTTATTTATCATTAGCTTTCAGTCCTTGAATGTCTTGTAGGTTAATAAGTTTGTTTACTAAGGCCTGATTACCTTATAAAGCGGGTACAAAAAAACGACAAACATTTTTAAAAATGTTTGTCGTTTTTTTATTAGTAATAAGGTTCTTCTTACTTAAGAGCGAAGATCTCCTCCTCACCTGCAACACAGTTGAAGATCTTGTCCTCGCGGAGAAGCCAACCGAGACCCAGGTAGAGCTCTTTGTCTTTAAGTTTAGTAACCTTCTTGATTTCTTTGAGTGTACGACCCTCTGTCTCGTTGAGAGCGTTCCAAATGCGACCTGCATATTCGCCTGCCAATTCTTTCATAATTTCCTTTAAATTTTAATTCAACTTCTTAATATAGATAACTCTCTATATATCTTTAAAATACAACCGTTTTTAAGGTTATGCCTCAAAAACGGTTGCAAAGGTAATGCTTTTTTTTGAAAAAACAATGAAAAAGCGTGATTTTCAACAATTTTAATGTACTTATATATTGTTTTTATTCTTATTCTCGAGATATTCCACCCATATTCGTGCTGCTTCCTCTACCATTTTAACGCAGGGACGTTTTTTATAATACTCGGCTGTACGTGCCTCGGGGGTGGCGGGGGTAGGGGCGCTCTTGTCGAGCCCAAGAAGTTGTGCGCATATTAGTGAGCCGTTGCGCTGTTTAAACTCCTGGGCAAGTTGTTGCACAAGCTTGTAGTTGGCCTCTTTGCCTTCGCGGTTACTCCCCTCGGTGCATCCTGTCTCTAATCCTGCAACAAGGAAAAGACCGCAGGCAGCGCCACACGTCTGTCGCATACGTCCTATGCCACCGCCGAACGAGGCACTCATTCTGAGTGCCTGTTCGCGTGTGAATCCATACATATCGGCAAATGCTGCAACAACCGATTGTGAGCAGTTGTACCCCTCTTTGAAGAGGGAAACAGCAAGTTCTATTCTATCTTCCATTATTCTTTATTTATTTAAGTCCGCGTGCGCGCAACAACGCATTGGGGTTAGGCTGTGCACCACGGAAACGAACATACTCGCGCATAGGGTCTTTGCTGCCGCCCATCTCGACAAGCATCTTGAAGCTTGCTGCTGTCTCGGCATCAAAGATTCCGCGCTCCTTGAACAACTCGAATGCGTCGCAGTCGAGTACCTCGGCCCAAAGATAAGCGTAATATCCTACTGCATAGCCTCCACCAAATACGTGCGAGAAGTTTGTGCTGCGGTAGCGATACTCAATCTCGGGGATGAAACCAAGCTCCTTGCGTACCTCTTTCTCGAACTCGTTGCAGTCAAAATTGCTATAGTCCTCGATGGTGTGCATACGCAGGTCGAGCAGTGCTGCTGCAACAAGCTCACTTGTCTCGAATCCAAGGTTAAAGTGTGAGCTGCGCTGCATCTTGGCGATGAGTGTGTCGGGGATAATCTCGCCTGTCTGGTAGTGCTTTGCATAGCTGCGCATTACCTCGGGTTCTATTGCCCACTTTTCGTTAATCTGTGAGAACAACTCCACAAAATCGTGCTTAACACTTGTGCCGCTAACGTTGGGATAGTGTGTCTTAGTGAGCATTCCGTGTAGTGCGTGGCCAAACTCGTGGAACAGTGTGCGTGTCTCGTCGATGTTAAGCAGTGCGGGTGTGTCGCCTGTAGGAGCAGTGAAGTTACATACGTTTACTACCATTGGACGAACCTCGGGACCACCGATGTTACGCTGGTTGACAAAGTTGGTCATCCAGGCACCACCGCGTTTGCTGGGGCGGGGGAAGAAGTCGGTGTAGAAGATTGCTAGATGCTCGCCTTTGCTGTCGATAACCTCGTATGTGCTCACCTCATTGTGGTAAACGGGGATGTCGTTGCGCTCGACAAATTTTACACCGTACAGGCGCTGTGCACAGTCGAATGCACCGGCAAGAACATTCTCTAATTTAAAGTAAGGTTTAATGTCGGCATCGTTCAGCGAGTATTTTGCTTTGCGCAGTTTTTCGGTGTAGTAGAACCAGTCCCAACCTTCCAATTTGAATTTTCCTCCCTCCATATCAATAATTGCCTGAAGCGCAGCACGCTCCTCTTTTGCGCGCTGTACGGCGGGCTCCCAAATGCTCATAAGCAGGTTGTTGGCGGCCTCGGCTGTTTTTGCCATCTTTGCATCCAATGTGAATGCTGCAAAATCGTTGAATCCTAAGAGTTTTGCTTTCTGTTGGCGCAGTTGCAGTATGCGACGTATTACATCTTTGTTGTTATTCTCATTCTTGTTGTCGCCGCGACCATAGTAGGCTTTGTAAACCTTCTCGCGCAGTTCACGGTTATCGGCATATTGCAAGAAGGGGATGCAGCTGGGCTTGTCGAGAGTAAAAATCCACCCCTCAACTCCCTCGGCTTTGGCAGCCTCGGCAGCAGCGTCGCGCACGCCTTGAGGCAATCCGCTAAGGTCTTTCTCGTCGGTGATAACAAGCTTGAATAGCTTGCTGTCGGCCAAGAGATTCTTGCTGAACTCGATTGATGCGAGGCTCAGCTTGGTGTTTATATCGAGCAATTTTGCTTTATCCTCCTCGTTCAGAAGTGCACCGCCACGAACAAACTGCTGGTAGTAGTTGTCAAGCACAATCATCTGCTCCTCGCTAAGGTGCAGGCTCTCGCGCTGGTCGTACAGTGTGCGTATGCGGGTGAAGAGCGAGTCGTTCATAAAGATGTAGCCGCTGAGTTCGGTGAGCAAGGGCGAGACGGCATTCTCAATCTCGGTCATCTCGGGGGTGTTGTCGCTCTCGTTAAGGTTGAAGAAGATTGATGATACCTTCTCGAGGCTTTCGCCACTAAGCTCAAGAGCATCGATGGTGTTGGCAAAGGTGGGCGCCTCGCTGTTCTCGATAATTTTCTTGATGTCGGCACGTTTCTCTTCGATGCCAATCTTGAATGCCTCAAGGTAGTCGGCTGTCTGATAAAGGTGGAACTCGGGGGCACCGAAGGGTGCTTTGCTCTCGCTCAGGATCGCCATTTTGGGGTCGCTGCCTCCACCACAGGAAATTTGTGTAATCATAACGATTGTTGTAAGTGAAGTGATGATTGTTTTCTTCATAATGTTTTATTTTGTTAGTTTGTTTATCGCGGTGTATCCTGCTATAATAATAAACGCAGCGAGAAGTATTCGCACTCTCACTGCGTCTATTATTATAACATAATATGTGTTGGTGACATAACCTATTTAGTTGGCACTCTCAAAAAGTTTCAAGAAACGAACATCATTCTCGCTGAAAAGACGCAAGTCCTTAACCTGATATTTGAGGTTGGTGATGCGCTCAATTCCCATTCCGAATGCGTAACCTGTATACTCCTTGCTGTCTATGCCACACAGTTCAAGAACGTTAGGGTCGACCATTCCGCAACCCAAAATCTCGACCCATCCTGTACCTTTACAGAAAGGACATCCCTTGCCACCGCAGATGTTACAACTGATGTCCATCTCGGCGCTGGGCTCGGTAAAGGGGAAGTACGAAGGACGCAGACGAATCTTGGTGCCTGTGCCGAACATCTCCTGAGCAAAGAGCAAAAGAACCTGCTTAAGGTCGGTGAACGATACATTCTTGTCGATGTAAAGTCCCTCTAACTGATGGAAGAAACAGTGGGCGCGGTAGCTGATTGCCTCGTTACGGTATACACGTCCGGGGGCGATGATGCGGATAGGGGGCTTGCTTGTCTCCATCACGTGGCTCTGTACGCTACTGGTGTGTGTACGCAGAATAATATCGGGGTGTGCCTCGATGAAGAATGTATCTTGCATATCGCGTGCAGGATGGTCCTCGGCAAAGTTCATCGACGAGAATACGTGCCAGTCGTCCTCGACCTCAACTCCATCGGCAATAGAGAATCCCAATCGTGCAAAAATATCCACAATCTCGTTCTTTACGATTGACAGAGGATGTCGTGTTCCCAAACGGGTGGGGTACGAAGTACGTGTAAGGTCTATTCCGCATAACTCCTCGTCCTTGCTTGCAAGGCTCTCTTTAAGGGCATTGAACTGCTCTTGTATCGCATTCTTAAGTTCGTTGAGCTTTACACCCACTTCGCGCTTTTGCTCGGCAGGAACCTCGCGGAACTGTGCCATAAGTCCGTTTATAATTCCTTTTTTGCTAAGGTATTTAAGACGTAGCGCCTCCAGTTCCTCGGCATTGGCGGCGGTGAGTCCTTTAACCTCTTCAAACAACAGGTTTATCTGTTCTATCATATTATCTATAAAATTTAATCCTTAATTCTTATAAAAACAAAATTCGTCGCGAAGTTAATCATTTATGACGATATACCGAACTGTATCAAGGAATTTATTTCTATAATGCTACAGCTATTTTTATATTTTTTCGTATTTTTTATACTTTTCGTTTGTATGTCGATATTTTTTTGCCATATTCGCACTCTTGGATTAAAAAACATATTGGCTATGGAATACAAGGAAATTGATCGTGGGGTAGATGAGTTGTTGGCAATTCTTGCCCGTCGTTTGGGTTCCGAGGATGTAAAACGCATCCGCGAGGCATATCTTTTGGCAAAGGAGGCGCATAAAGATCAGCGTCGTAAATCGGGCGAACCTTACATTATGCATCCGCTGGCTGTGGCACGTATCGTTGCCGAGGAGTTGGCTCTTGGTCCCGACCCGATAATTGCTGCATTCCTGCACGATGTGGTCGAGGATACCGATTATACAATAGAGGATATTCGTGAGCGTTTCGGCGACGATGTTGCTTTCCTTGTAAATGTGGTTACAAAGAAGAAACGTACGCATTACGAGGCATCGAAACAGATTGATAATTATAAACAGATGCTCGACTCGCTGCAGTACGATATTCGTGCTCTGCTCATAAAACTTGCCGACCGTCTGCATAATATGCGTACACTAAGCAGTATGCGTCCCGACAAACAGATGAAGATTGCAGGAGAGACCGACTACTTCTATGCTCCTTTGGCACACCGTTTGGGACTGTACCACATTAAGCGCGAACTTGAAAATCTTTCTTTCCGTTTCCGTTGTCCTCGTGACTATGCGATGATGGCACAACTTGTCGAGAAAGAGATGAACGAAAAGACAACTGCACTCTCGGGGTTCATTGCCAAAATAGAGAAAATGCTCAGCGACAATGATATTCTTTTGGCACGAACCGAGATTGTGAGTCGTGGGCCATATAGTGTGTGGAAAAAGATGCACGCTGCAAATTGCGACTTCAACCACGTGCAAGGGAAGTATTATATACGTATAATATACCCATACGGCGACTACTCCGAGAAGGATATGAGCCTAAGAATATACTCTATGCTCACCGACCGTTTCAAGGAGAAACCAGGCAGCGTTGCCAACTACATCGACTCGCCAAAAGAGAACGGCTATCAGAGTTTCCACGTGAAGTTACTTACCGAGTCGGGTGTGTGGGAAGAGGTGCATATTTCGTCCGAGCGTATGGTGCGAAAATCGCAGTTCGGTTGTCTCTCAGAGCGCAGCGAGGGTAATATTGCCAACTGGATAGAGAAATTCAAAGAACTTCTTAAGGATATTGCCAGCCACCGTAAGGAGGTTGAGTATATGGATGGAATAACATCGTCGTTCTACAACGATGATATTACAGTTTTTACTCCGCAAGGAGAGCCTGTCATTCTGCCAAAAGATTCAACTGCACTCGACTTTGCTTTTGAGATACACAGCAAGCTTGCCGAACACGCACAATATGCTCGTGTAAATGGTCGCCTTGTATCGGTAAAGACAGAGTTGGCATCGGGCGATTGTGTCGAGATTGGCTCTAACGAGAGTGTTACTCCTTCGCCCGATTGGCTCGATCACGTGCGCACATACAAGGCAAAGACACACCTGCACGGTCTGCTCAATAAACAGAAGAAAATACCATACGAGCGATGCACTAATTGTCATCCGCTGCCCGGTGACGAGGTTATTGGCTTCAAGGCCGAGGATGGTACAATTACACTGCACCGACGCGATTGTAAGACTGCTATTCGCCTTGCTTCGCAGCACGGCGACGATATTGTAGCCGTAAACTTCGAGGAGGATGCTTCATTCCTCTATCCTGTAGGAATAGTTGTTACAGCAATAGACCGCTATCATTTGCTTAGTGACCTTATTGACAGCATTACCAACCATTTGCGATTATCGCTGACGAGAATACTCACCGAGTGTGTCGACGAGATTGTTACTTGCTCGATGAAATTCAATGTGCACTCTTCGGCCGAGCTGCTTGAGGTTATTGCAAATATTTCTGCAATAGAGGGAGTAGAGGAGGTTAAGATTACAAATGAGTAATTTCTGCTGTTATTCCAGACTATCGGACTTTTTTACATAAACGCCCTTCCTCTGTCTCTCGAAAAAAGACAGAGGAAGGGCTTGAATAATGAAATAAACAAACAACGGTATTGTCAATCTTTTCTATGCTCCGTATTCTCTATCGACCTCTTTGAGCAGCTCTTTTTGATGGTTCCCAATATATATACTGCACGCAGCAAATGCTATAAATGATAGTGCAAACGCGAATGTGCTTTTTGTCTCCTCGAAAAGTCTGTTTGCAGATGCGATGAGAATAAACAGACTCACCACCTGCGCTGTCATAAGTGTAATTGCTCTCATAATATTTATATTTAATATTTATTTGTTCTTATCAGAATTATTCTAAATGGTTCGTGTGTTGTTATATTAATTATCTTTTTTGTTCTCGTTCTTGTCGAATGCCCAAAAGATAATGTTTCCCTCATTATCATCCATAATCTTTACTTTCAGTGTTGCTTGATGTATGAGTTTGTCTTTGCTGTAGAGCATAACCTTACCCACTGTTCCGGGTTCTCCCTTTTCTTGAATAATATTTATGAACATCTTGTAGCGATTATTTCCCAATATCTTCTCGCGTTCGTCCAGAAAGTCTTTGACAAACTCCTTGCACATATAATCTTTATATATGCAGTAATGCTCCGATAAATTACTTACCCACTGGTCGCGTCTTACAATGCCGTTGCGAAGGAACTCTATCCATTCCATACACTTCTCGAAGAAGCATTCGCAGAAGAATTTTGTCTTGCTCACTTTCTCCATATTATAATCTTTTTATAGTTTTCCTTTTTCGTTTTAAAGAATTATCGTATGTTTGCCACAAATATCTTTTATTTGAGACAAAAATGGCTTTTATATAAACTGTTTTGTTTTTTTTAAAATTGGTTAGCCATTTGTGGCTACAAATATAAGCTCTAAAAGTAGAAAATTTGTTGTTAAATTAGCAAAATTTGTCTATTTAGAATGTCTCTAAATAATAGGATTGTGAATTTTAAGACTTATCTACTTTAATTATAATTAGTTATATGTAATTTGGATATTATGAGAGAAACAATAAAACAACGTATTATAAGAGTAATGGAGTACAAAGGGCTGAATGCAAACAGTGCAAGTCCTATTCTTGGCATTCCGCAAAGAACGCTTAACCGACAGATAAATGAGGATGCAAAGGTTGGTATGGAGCTTGTGTCGGCGATATTGAATAATTTCGGTGATATTTCTCCGGCGTGGCTTATGCTTGGCGAAGGTGATATGCTTTTAGATGCAGGGCAGCCAATGTTGTCAAAGGATTTCTCTCCTTTTTACAATGACCTTCCTGTGTCGGCAGGTTTTAAGGATGCTTTTGACCCTTCGGCAGAGAGACCTTCGGGGTATATCTCGGTACCACAGTGGAGTGCGCAGTTCTATTTTCCTGTTTCGGGTACCTCTATGGAACCCGAGATTCATTCGGGAGACATAATTGGTGTAAATAGGGTAGAGTCGTTGCGCGATATTGACCCCGATAAGATTTATATGATTGTGACTAACGAGTCGAGGATGATTAAGCGTTGCTATCACGACAAGGATAACAGCGAATTAATGTGGTGCGTATCGCCCAACTATCCATCGTTTGCTATTAAGAAAAGCGATATCTGTGCAGTCTTTCACGTGGTAAACAGGATAGAACGACTATAAACAAACAAGGTGTGTCAAGAAATGTTCTGACACACCTTGTTGTATTTTGGTAATTTATCTTACAAACATATTATATTCGCTCTCGTATTCTATTGTTGTACTGCGGTCGTGTCCGGGATATACGACCGTGTCTTTGGGTAATGTGAAAAGTTTCTCCTTTATACTCGATATAAGCAGGGTGTGGTTCGAGTCGGGGAAATCGGTGCGTCCTATGCTGTCGCGGAAAAGTGCATCGCCCGAGAAAAGCATCTTGTGCTCGGGAATGTGGTAGGCAAGGCTGCCGGGTGAGTGTCCCGGAACCGATATTGCGACAATGCGTTGTTTGCCGAAATGAATCTCGTCGCCGTCACTGAGAATGCGTCCTAATGCAGGGATTCTTTCGTCGTAACGCAGGCCGAACCGTGCTACACGTTGTGCAATATTCTCGGCCCAATGCCAATCGGCGTCATTGGCCCAGGCTGCAAGCCCAAACTCTTTATAAATGTAGGGGTTTCCAAAAATGTGGTCGAAATGCAGATGCGTATTAAGATACACTTTCAGTTGCAGATTGTTGCTCTCTATGAACCTTTTTAGTTCGCTCTTTTCGCTATCGAACAAGCAGCCGCAATCGATGAGGGCGGCCTCATTTGTCTCGTCCCACAACAGATGGCAGTTTACCTGTATAGGGTTAAAAGTAAATATTTTAAGTTCCATAAAATTATCCTATTGGCAGATAAACAACCTTTTTGTCTTTGAAGAACTCCTCTTCGAAAATGCTCTCAAGCGGTGTGATGTCAACTATGTTTTTATATTGCTGAACCTCGGCCTGTATGTTGCCTCCTTTAAGACAGATAATACCGTTGGGCAGTGCATTCAGCTGTTCTTTTCCAATGTTCTTGCGGCATATTTTTACAAGTTCGGGGAGTTGCATCACAGCACGGCTGACAACAAAATTGTATTTCTCTTTAATCTCCTGTGCGCGACTATGAGTGGTAGTGACATTCTCAAGTCCTATTGCAGCTGCAATCTCCGATGCAACACGCACTTTCTTTCCAATGCTGTCGACAAGATGGAATTTAACCTCGGGGAACATAATTGCCAAAGGAATACCCGGGAATCCACCTCCGCAGCCCATATCCATAACAGTTGTTCCGGGACGGAAAGTTATTGTTTTTGCTATTGCCAATGAGTGCAGAACGTGGTGAAGATATAGATTCTCGATATCTTTACGCGATATTACATTTATCTTGTTATTCCAATCGTAATACAGGTCGTAGAGCGCTGTATACTGCTGAATCTGCTTTTCTGTAAGTTTCGGAAAATATTTCTTTATTCTATCCATAGTAGTCTCTTATAAGCTTATTATTTTTTTATGATATTCTCTATTTGGTCGTATCCAAGAGCAATTCTTGTTCTGCCCATACTATATGGTGCAATCTCGTAACAATTGTATACAAAGATAATGCTATCGGGCGCAAGTAGGAAATTCTCTGTGGGATAAAGCTCTGCGATATTAAAATAACCATATTCATTTATCTCATCGATGGTTGTTGCACCAATTTGTCGACCTAAAGTCTCTAACAGCAAGTTACTCAACTGCTCTTCGTAGTTTTCGACAAAAAAGTCTTGTAGTTTTATCTCCTTTCCGCTTTTGTGGTCGAAGTTAAGCAGTATACAGGTTTCTAACCCGTGTGCACCTCCCTCGTAAGTGTAATTATTGATACTGTAGTTTATACACTCCTTGTAGCCTCTCTTTTGCTCTCCTTTAATAATTAGCTGATAGTTGAACCAAGCCGGGGAGTTGTCGGCACTTTTCTCATTAATATAGTCGTGCCTGTTTGCCAGATATTCGTTTCCGGCGGTATTAAGAAGTGTCGATATTGCAGCTTGTGGCGACATACTGTCGAGCCCGAATGCAGCATATATAATCCCCGAATTTATATTGCCTGAAAGAGAACTCTCCCCCTGTGCAAACGGGAGGGAAATCTCAATATCCAAACAGGGTGAGTTGCTCTCCAACGTATCCATTATGAATTTTGTTGTAGTATCTGTAACGGCAAAGGGTATTGTGCTGTTAATATCCTCGATATTCTCTCCATTGACGCTCTTACTGCCACCGTCGAAACAACTAACCATTGTGCCGGCTAAAAATAATATTAGTAAATATACGCACTTTTTCATACTTATTTTTGTTTATGGTTTGATGAGAGGAAACTGTCACATATAGAGTAGCAGTCTCTTCAAGCCACGAAGATAATTATTTTATAACGAACTGCCCCCAAAAACAGTTTCCATTTTTTGATTGAATTGTAAAAAACGGGTAAATAATACTTTTCCGAACCAAAATAGTATAGCAATATGGATGGAATAAAAGAAAATATCAAAGAGTTTACCGACTGTCTGCGTCGTTGTATCGAATTGCGTTTCGATAGTATGAAACTCGCAGCAGTAGAAGAGTTGTCTAAAATGTCGGCTCTGTTGCTTACGTATCTTATCCTCACTTTTCCGATATTCTTTGCTTTATTATTCCTTCTTGTGGCAATAACTTTTCTGCTTATTTCTGCATTTGGGGTAGTGTGGAGTTTTTTTATAATGTCGGCTGTGCTTATGCTTCTGTCAATAGTACTGTATCTTTTATGCCCTCCCTTTTTTACAAAGGTTATGTTGAGAACCTTTTGTAGTATGTTTTTCAAAAAAGAGAATAATGATGAAAAATGATTACAGAGAAATAACCTCTATGCAACAACTGTGTGAGGCTCGACGGGATTTAAGTGAACAGTTACAAGATGCCGACCGAGAGTTTGCCCGTCATTGGGATTCTCTGCTCGATTCGGTTGAACCGGTAAATATTGCAACAAAAGTGGCAAAAAATATTTTCGATATTGTGTCGCAGGCAGCAATGGTAGAGCGAATTTATAGGACCGTACAATCGTTTCTCCATACACTCTTCTGCGACGATAAAACGGACGATAAGGATTAAGGTTTTGTTCCATTTCACTATCTTTGCTCCTCGGTACTCGTCTTGCCTCGGCAAAACCTAAGGAGTAATACTCTTTTTCGCAGTATATTTTTCGCAGTACACTTACTCTTTGTCTGTTTTTTTTGTAAATTAATTACTAATGTCTATCTTTGCTGTATCGGCAAAACAGATAGCTTGTTTTTATCTGTTTTTGCACAAAATAAAACTTTAACTAACTATTTTTTCTTTATGGATTATAATGTACTATTTTGGTTTGTGCCTGCGGCATCGCTGTTGGCACTGGTGTTTGCTTGGTACTTCTACAAGCAAATGAAACGTGAGAGTGAAGGAACCGAGCGTATGGCATACATTGCCGAGGCTGTTCGTAAAGGCGCAATGGCCTATCTTAAACAGCAGTATAAGATTGTTTCCATCGTGTTTGTTCTTTTGGCGTTGATTTTTGCCGTAATGGCATACGTGTTCCACATTCAGAATGAGTGGGTGCCTTTTGCCTTCCTCACAGGTGGACTCTTCAGTGGTCTGTCGGGATTTTTGGGAATGAAAACAGCTACCTACGCATCGGCACGTACAGCCAATGCAGCCCGTAAGTCTATGAATCAGGGATTGCGTATGGCTTTCCGCAGCGGTGCTGTTATGGGACTTATCGTGGTGGGTCTTGGCCTGCTCGATATCTCGGTGTGGTATCTCATTCTTGATGCTTGTATCCCTGCCGACCTTAATAACACCGGTATGAAACTTTGTATCATTACCACAACAATGCTTACTTTTGGTATGGGTGCTTCGACACAGGCTCTCTTTGCACGTGTAGGTGGCGGTATCTACACTAAGGCAGCCGATGTTGGTGCCGACCTTGTCGGAAAAACCGAGTATAATATCCCCGAGGACGACCCACGTAATCCCGCTACCATTGCCGATAATGTTGGTGATAATGTTGGTGATGTTGCCGGTATGGGTGCCGACCTTTATGAGAGTTATTGCGGCTCTATTCTTTCGTCGGCTGCACTTGGTGCCGCTGCATTTGCCGCCGATGGTGGTGCAATGCAGACAAAGGCTGTTTTTGCTCCTATGCTCATTGCTGCAGTGGGTATCGTGCTCTCTATCATTGGTATCTTCTCGGTTAAGACAAAGGAGAATGCCGATATCAAGAGTCTTATCGGTGCCCTTTCACGCGGAACCAATCTCTCTTCGGCGCTTATCGTGGTTGCTACATTCGGTATTCTGTATGCTCTTGGCATAGAGAATTGGTTGGGATTATCATTTGCTGTGGTTGTAGGACTTTTGGTGGGTATTATTATCGGTCGCTCTACCGAGTATTATACTTCGCAGTCTTACGCTCCCACACGCAAGGTTGCCGAGGCCGGTAAGACAGGCCCTGCAACAGTAATTATCTCGGGAATGGGACTGGGTATGCTCTCGACAGCTATTCCTGTATTGTCGGTAGTTGTAGGAATTGTCCTCTCTTATCTTTGTGCAACAAACTTCGACCCTGCTATCGAGAATGTATCGCTTGGACTTTATGGTATTGCCATTGCTTCGGTAGGTATGCTCTCGACACTTGGTATTACTCTTGCAACCGACGCTTACGGCCCCATTGCCGATAATGCCGGTGGTAATGCCGAGATGAGTGGTCTTGAGCCCGAGGTTCGTCGTCGCACCGATGCTCTCGACTCACTTGGCAACACAACTGCCGCTACAGGTAAGGGTTTTGCCATTGGTTCGGCTGCGCTTACAGCACTGGCGCTGTTGGCATCATATATCGAGGAGATTCGCATTGCAATGGAGCGTACCGACCCCGATGCTCTCATTAACGGTGTTCCTCTTATGCAGGCAAATATTTTCGACTTTATGCAGCACTTTAATGTAACGCTAATGAATCCTATGGTCATTTGCGGTATCTTCATTGGTGCTATGATGGCTTTCCTCTTCTGCGGATTGACAATGAATGCCGTCGGACGTGCTGCTCAGAAGATGGTAAACGAGGTTCGTCGTCAGTTTACCGAGATTAAGGGTATCCTCGAGGGTAAAGCCGAGCCCGACTATTCTCGTTGTGTCGAGATTTCTACTCTTGGTGCACAGCAAGAGATGATTGTCCCCTCGGTGCTTGCCATCGCTGCACCCATCATCACCGGTGTTGTTCTTGGTGTTCCCGGTGTCATCGGTCTGCTTGTCGGCAGTCTCTCGGCAGGATTCTTGCTCGCAGTGTTCCTTGCAAATGCAGGAGGAGCTTGGGATAATGCCAAGAAATATATCGAGGAGGGTAACTATGGTGGCAAGGGTAGCGATACTCACAAGGCTACCGTAGTTGGCGATACAGTTGGCGACCCCTGCAAAGATACCTCGGGTCCCAGCCTCAATATCCTTATTAAGCTTATGAGTATGGTTGCCATTGTTATGGCAGGTCTTACACTCGCATTTACTCTTATCTGATAATGTATAAACTATTTAAAAGACTATTAATAACACTGTTGCCGCTTGTCTGCGCCTGTTCGTCGGATAGCGGCAACAGTTCTGTACCCCAATTGCCCGTCGACCCTGTGGGAACACAAACATTCAAGGTGGTCCCCGGAAAATCGTCAATAAAAATCGATATATTCGACACCACTGTTTTTGCCGACGATACATTAGGACTATATGGCGAGAATCTGCGCTTTGTATCGGTGGGGCAGTGCAAGGGTGTGGGATATATCATCGAGATTCCACGTGTGGGATGGCAAAGAACCTGTAACTCCCTTCGTGTGGGAGAGGGATATATCGCTTGCAACATAACCGATGAAGGAAGCACTTTTGCCTCGCTGTATGTCGATGCCATTGACTCTCTTGGAGTGGCAACTGTTAAGAGTCTTGTTCCGCTTTTCGGACGTTTCGACCGCTTCGCCGTAAATCCCAAAGAGTTCAGCCTTACAGCCGAGGCTGGAGACACGGCAGCCTTTATAATTCATCCAACAACTTACACAGCAACCTTGACATCGGGTGAGTGGGCGCGTTTGCAGCCAAATGTGGCGTACGTGTCATTGTCGTATGACGAAAACACAACAGGTGTGCAACGCTACGACACTCTGCGACTATATAACGGATATTTCGAGACACACGAAATTCCAATCTGTCAGAGCAAATAAAATTTGGTATATAGTCGTTAAAATCGCCAAAAACCGTTACCTTTGAACCGAAAATCATAACCGACAAAATTATGCTTTCTGTAGAAACAAGAAAAGAGATTATAGCACTCATAAACCGCGAAGTGGTTCCTGCAACAGGTTGTACCGAGCCCGTAGCAGTGTCGTTGTGTACAGCTAAGGCAGTAGAGACGCTAGGCTGTCTGCCGCAGAGTATCGAGGTGCGCCTCAGTCCTAACATCCTTAAAAATGCTATGGGAGTAGGTATACCTGGCACAGGAATGATTGGACTGCCCATTGCTGTTGCTCTTGGTGCCATCGTGGGACGCAGCGAGTATAGCCTCGAGGTACTGAAAGACACCACTCCCGAGGCTGTAGAACAGGGTCGCCGTATGATAGATGACGGTTGCATAAAGATTGCCCTGAAAGAGGGTGCTTGCGATATGCTGTATATCGAGGTTGCAGTTGCGGCAGGCGATGATAGCGCCACAGTCATAATCTCGGGTTCACATACAAATTTCGTATACGTAGAGCATAATGGCGTTGTATTACACGACGGACGCACTCCTGTGGGAACTGTGGCTGCCTTGGGCAACAGCGTCGAACTTACTTTTGAAAAGGTATGGGAATTTGCAACCACCTCGCCCATCGACGAACTCCGTTTCATTCTTAAGGCGCGCGACCTAAATAAAGCCGTTGCCGAGGAGTCTTTGAAAGGGGAGTGGGGACACTGTTTAGGACGCACTATAAGCGCAGCCTCGCAGCAGGAAATATTTGGCGATACAACATTCACCCGAATGGTCTCTTATACCTCGGCGGCGTGCGATGCTCGTATGGGTGGCGCAAAAATTCCTGTTATGAGCAATTCGGGTAGCGGTAATCAAGGAATTGCCTCTACGCTTCCTGTGGTAGTCTATGCCGAGGAGATAAAGGCAAGCGAAGAGCAGCTAATTCGTGCGCTCATTCTAAGCCACCTTACAGTTATTTACATTAAGCAGAGTCTTGGTCGTCTTTCGGCTCTATGCGGATGCGTAGTAGCATCGACAGGCTCCAGCTGCGGAATAACCTACCTTATGGGCTGTGGCTATGCCGAGGCTGCGATGGCAGTAAAGAATATGGTTGCCAATCTGACGGGAGTAATCTGTGACGGTGCAAAGCCCAGTTGCGCGCTTAAGCTTGCAAGCGCTGTCTCTACAGCAATGTTCTCGGCAGTGATGGCAAAAGAGCATCGCTGCGTTACCTCCCTCGAAGGAATTGTCGACGACGATGTAGATAGGTCAATCCGCAACCTAACCTCTATCGGCTCGCAGGGAATGCAGCAGACCGATAGTATGATTCTCTCTATTATGACAAGCAAAAAGAGATAAACAAATATATCTCTTTACAAAACCAAAATACCATAGAACATAATATTGAACAGCCCCCCAAAATTTAGACGCAAAACTTTTGGGGGGCTGTTCGCTTATTATACAGGTGGTTCAGGGGTGTTTTACTTTCTAACCGGTATGGAATTTATTTACTTTATTTACTTTTGTTTTTTGCCTCTTTGTTTAATTGCTTAATGGTATCCAAATAAGCCTGTTCCACCGGTGAGAGGGTGCGTAACTCATATTTTCGATATTCGCTCTCGGCTTTTGAAATTGCGGTAGCGTGGCTCACTTTTCCGGCCCCAACCAATAAGGGCTCGCCGGTAGAAGAGAGGATATTGTCGAGTTGTTGAATATAGTCGCTCATATACATTGGACGACGTTTCATTGCCTGAATTTCGGCAAAATCGAAATATCCCGATACAAGATTATTCAGAATCTTTAGTTCATCCTCACTTAAATAGTTTTTGGCAATCTTTACATCGGCAAGGGTAGGGTGCTCCCCTTTGAATGTCGTTAGCCCCATAAAAGGTTGCTCGGCATCGGCGCGTTCATAGATAACCTCGGCAGCGGTATGTCCGTGCGCAGCAAAGTGCAATTTATTCTGCACTATCTTGAAGAATTCTATTGAAATTTCGCTGCGAGGGTCATAATCGACTGCGGTTGCGTAAAGGTCGAGCACCTGACGATACATCACCTTTTCCGATGAACGAATATCCCTTATTCGGTCGAGCAACTCTTTCCAATAGTTACCGCCACCCAACTGTTTCAGACGCTCATCGTCCATTGTAAAGCCCTTTATGATATACTCCTTCAATCGCTCCGTTGCCCACTGACGGAAACGGGTTGCAGTAACTGAACGGACGCGATAGCCAAGCGAAAGAATCATATCGAGGTTGTAATGCGGTATCTCTCTTTCAACGCTGCGATTACCCTCTAATCGAACCTGTCGGAATTTCCGACAGGTTGCTTCCTCTGTCAATTCACCATCCTCATAGATATGCTTGATATGTTCCACAACATTTGTACGCGATGTCTGATATAAATCGGACATCTGCTGCTGAGTGAGCCACATTGTCTCCTCATTATACACTACATCGAGGTGCACTTTACCATCCTCGCTTTGGTAGATAACTATGCTATTATTTTCGTTCATATATTATTTCTCTACAAATCTAATTACCAAATTGATAATAGCAAGACACCTTGTGTACCAATATTCCTTTATTCTTATATCTGTAATAGGTTTTTTGTTTGTTTCAAAATGTCTTATTTGATAATTATTTCCAATTTCGGTAAGTTCTTTGAATTCTGCATCTAATCTATTCTTTAGGTCTGTATCCTCATTAGAAATTTTTTGTATAATCTTTTCTATCGAATCTCTTTTATTATATGTATAATAATATGTTTTGACTCGTTCAAAAGCATCCCAAATCTTTTCCAATGCTCTTTGTTTACTATTTATATCCTTGCTCCTGTAATGATGTTCTGCTTCTAATATTAGATCTTTTAAGGTTTGCTCTTGCGGTATTTCAGCATCAATATTAGTCCGTACAATCATCATCTTACCATCCACTAGTTTATAACCAATGTCAGATAAAATTTTATTAACCTCATAGGAGAAATTACCATTATTAAAAAGCGAATATAGTTCGATTACATCAAATACGCTTTTAGGCGAAGTATGTATTACAAATCTATCAAAATCATTTTCCTCAATATATTCGTTTTTGTCATTATATGCTTTGGGTTTATAAAATTCTTTTATTTCATCCATTACAATCTGACAAGAATACTTATAATCTTGATACCCAGTATCATCTACTATAGGAAGATTCTCTTCAATATGATGCATTAGCTCTACTAATGCTTTGCGCTTATTACGGCTAATACTCGGTATTTGTATAGAACAACCTTTAAACCTTTCTGAAAAAGGAACAAATCTATTACTCCTTATTTCATATTCAGTTAGTTCTCTCCATTTGTAAACAGCCCTACCCGATATGAGCTCTGCGGTATACAATTCATAACCATCCGGTTTTAATAAATTTTGAATTCTATCAAGGAAACCTTTCCAACAGGCATTTTCATTACGGACAGTCGGATGAAAAATTCTACATATAAATTTTAGCAGTTCTTCATCCTCACACTCTTTCAAGTTGAAACGTGAATCATAAAATACCCATCCAAGTTCCCAATCATCATTTTTTACGGTGTGTTGATATATATCATCAAGCGCATTATTAAATCTATGATTTAAACTTGGCATTTTCTCTAATTGATACAGCTCGCTCAAAAAAAGTATCTCAGAAATATCTCCATTGTAAGCATATATCATTCTTTCTTCAGTGCTACCAAGTAATGAGAAGGTGTGTTCTATATATCCTTCGCTAAAAAGAGTAAATATCTCTTTTCGTGTAACATCTGTAATTTTTCTTCTATTCACAATAAAACTGCTATAATACCATTTATATCTCAATAATCCATTTACTATATCAAATGCGACACCTTAATTTTCTTGTATATCTTGCCAATATCAAGAGCAAAGGCCTTATGCAAGAGATAACGTCCATAGCCGTCGGGCAGGCTGTCTTCAAATATGCCAAAGTTGCCATAAAACGGTTCGGCATTTGCAATGAACAACCCCGGCTTTAATGGCAGTTCCAGCGGGGATATGCTGAATCCCTCGGCAAGCCAAACCTTGTCATATTCAAATGCACACAATTTGTTGTCCGGGGTTAGCGACAAAATACCAACCTCTGTTCCGTTATATTTTACAGTGAGTTTATCTATCCTTTTCATAACCTATGCGCTTTCTTTTTACCGGAATTCTTGCGTATCTGCGAGAGCTCTTCCATTGTAGAGAATTTAGGCTGGTCGAAAATATTCTTCACCTCGGCCGTATATTCCATAGCCATAGCAATGCCTATAAGGTTCTTGAGCGAAATAAGCCCTTTTTGCTCAAAGCGTATGATGTTGCTTACCGCCACACCTGATTTCTCAGCCACCTGTTCGCGCGTCATATTCTTCTCGATACGCCGCGCACGAAAATCGGCAGCCAACTTCTTGGCAATATCATCGGCATTGTCAAATGTGTAATTGTCTAAAACAGATAAAATATTATTCATATACGGGTGCTGCTTGTTGCAAATGATAATATATTGTCATTTGCAAATATAGTGACAAACGAGCTAAATAATATCAAGCTTGCTTGAATATTTTTTTGCAGCGAGTGCAGAATATATTCGAGGGTACCTCAAATATAGCAAAATTTGTAGATATACAATAATTATTTTGCTTTAAAAATATAGCTACTTGTGTGTTTTAACGGTGATAGGGTAGGGAAAAGACAACGAATAAAGAGAGTCGCGATGCCGAGGAAGCCCATTATCTCGACGTGTGCGGGAAGCGACGCCCATAGTGTCGGTCATACTAACTTAATTGATGTGGAAATAATACGGGCATATTTGTTATTCTCATGTAATTGTTTGTATTACAGATAAATTGTGATTATTTAAAAGAACGCCTATGTACAAAAATAATCAATTTTTAATAAATTGGCTACATATAAGCCGCAAAATTTATACCATATTTTTTATAAATTTCTACCGTCTCAAATCTCTCTAAAACCTTATAAATAGAAAGAACTATAGTCCGGCCTTTAGAGAGGGGACATAGCAACTAACAAACAATAAAAACAATTATATACCTGGTAAGATATAGAGAGGGCGAAGAGCGTCTATATTTTATTGGAAGAATAGAGTAGTGTAAGTAGGCATTGAGGCTTAGTCCCTTTGAATGAAAACGCTAAACTATTGAACCACCAAACCCATAGCGAAGAGTTATGAGTAAGGTGGTTTCTTTTTTCTTTACTTGATTACAAGAAGAAGTGTTTTGTCTTACTAGATGAGATTATTTAGAATGTCTAAACCTATTTTCCAATTCTTTCATTCTATTGATTAGTTTATCAAAAGAAATGGATTCACCATAAATCATACTTGATTGCATAGTGGCGTAATCGCTTTCCCAAATTTGGTAATGCTCTGTTGGTGGCACAAGCACTATACGGTCGCGAATATCTGGTTTGTAATCAACATCGTGCATATGGGTAAACACATCTCTGTGGTGGTGAATTGTATTCCATAGCTCGTCATCCTTGATTGCCACTAATGCAAACTCTTTATCCATCATTCTCTCAAGGTCATATAGGTGGCGGCTTTTTCGCTCTGCTTTGCTACATCCATTTGTTGTAAAGAGTTCATGCAACAAGAATGTCTTTTCTAAAAATGTCTTGGCTGCAACGGCTGTTGTTATATCAGCAGAGACGACAGATGTCTGCACACTGGGGAACTCAGTAGCAACAATACTATTGATACGGGCCTTTTGAGTTGGCTCAAACAAAGAACGTGCACCTATCTCCAGAATTATTTGTGGCTTAACATATGATAGTTCCGTCTCGAACAGTGATTGATATTTAATGAATATCTGACGTGGCTCAGGATATGTCTTGTCTCCTTCGCCATCAGGCTGCACCTCCAGTTCGATGTACTTACCTAACTCAAACCTGTTTGTGGAACTTTGCAGTTCACTCAGGAATTCATTGCAGACAAATAAAGAAGATGCTTTACGTAGTTTCTTAATTTGTTTTGTAGTCAAATCTCCTTCAAACCCAAACAAGCTACGGTCTACTGCAAGGTCAATATCCTCGGAGAAACGCTCAATCAGTCCCCACACCTTACTCAAAGATGTTCCACCCTTGAATACTAGTTTGTCGGCAAACGGAAGAGTGAATACAACTTCTAGCAAAGTGCTTACCCATAGGTCTTTTTCTACAATTTGTTTGGATAATCCCTGCTTTAAGGCTGTTTGTTCAATAATGATTCTCTTTGAATCATTGGGTAATGTATGGAAGTTATTCATATAGTCTCGAAATTAGCATTTGAATCCAATTGGGCATAATTGGGTAATCTTTTTCTATTGCCGCCTTCTCTTCGTTTTTCAATAGTTTGGCAATATGCAGTTCCTGCTCTTTTGTAATGTTGCCTTCCCCAATCTCCTTCAAGGCAAAAGTAAGTAGCATCGCCAGCTTGTTTTTGAAGGCGAGATTTTTGGGAGCTGTTTTGACAAATTTAATTCCACGGCCCGATTTCAAAGTTATGCTTCGTGGAGAACCATCAGTTAAAAACACTACATTAGCCGGAACCTGTGTTGATAGCCCAAGAACATTCAGTGCATAACTGCCAGTAGGGACTATCCTTGCTTTATCGCGTTTGGCAATGTATTGAGCAATTTCCTCAAATGTCGGGTAAATAACCCCCAAGCCTAAAGTCTTTTCAGTTTTAGGATAGCAATATATACCTCTTGATACACGAATTATAGTTTCAGCATTTGCCATTCTTTCCAAAGCTTTCAGCACAGATTTAGGCTCTCCCAAATTTGTGAAGTCAACAGAAGAGAATATTGTGCCTCTCCCGCACTTTCTGACCTTGCTTAATATCTTATCATCAATGGATTGCATATCGTATTATATTTTATTTTGTCGCAAATATAATCTTTTTTTACGACATTTATATTGGTAGGCTATTTATTTTAGCACATTCCGCACGTTATCCTACACTTTTTCTCTCCGTTTTGCACTCCTTCAAAGCCTTATATGTGTAATAATCAATAATATAAGAGAAAATGAACATAAAACAGAGAAAATAGAGAGAAACAACACAGTATTAACAACAAAAAAAAGAACCAAATGAGTATTTTTTTTAAACACAGAGGGCTGCAAATACAGTGGCTTCAATTGTGATTGCAATCGGCGTAGCAGTCGATTTGTATGACAGATTTAAGGGCAGATTCCAAAAAGCCCAAGTACAAACAATAGAACCGGCTGCTTGTGTGTTTTAACGGTGATAGGGTAGGGAAAAGCAAAAAATAAAGAGAGTCGCCCTTAAAAGACAACTCTCTTTAAAATATTATAAATCAGTGAGATTTACTTTGCAAGAACCGATGCAATATCAACGGCGATAGCAACAGTAGCACCTACCATAGGGTTGTTACCGATGCCGAGGAAGCCCATCATCTCTACGTGTGCGGGAACCGATGAAGAACCTGCAAACTGTGCGTCTGAGTGCATACGGCCCCCAAATAGTGTATAAGGTCGGTTGTACCTACAAAAAATCTCCTATAACTTCAAGAGTTACAGGAGATTATAATGTGTGTTGGATTCCTCGCTTAGCTCGGAATGACATTTATTACTTTGCAAGAACCGATGCGATATCAACGGCGATAGCAACGGTAGCACCTACCATAGGGTTGTTACCGATGCCGAGGAAGCCCATCATCTCTACGTGTGCGGGAACCGATGAAGAACCTGCAAACTGTGCGTCTGAGTGCATACGGCCCATAGTGTCGGTCATACCGTAAGAAGCGGGACCGGCAGCCATATTATCGGGGTGCAATGTACGACCTGTACCACCACCCGAAGCTACTGAGAAGTAGTTACGGCCTGCGAGAACGCGCTCTTTCTTGTATGTACCTGCAACGGGATGCTGGAAACGTGTGGGGTTGGTTGAGTTACCTGTGATAGATACGTCAACGTCCTCTTTCCACATAATAGCTACACCCTCGCGTACGTCGTTGGCACCGTAGCAGCGAACCTTGGCGCGGGGGCCGTCGCTGTAAGCAATCTCGCGAACAACCTTCAACTCACCTGTGAAGTAGTCGAAGTCGGTCTCTACGTATGTAAAGCCGTTGATACGTGAGATAATCTGTGCAGCGTCCTTACCCAAACCGTTGAGGATGCAACGGAGGGGCTCTTTACGTACCTTATCTGCCTTGGCTGCAATCTTGATAGCACCCTCGGCTGCTGCGAATGACTCGTGACCTGCAAGGAATGCGAAGCACTTTGTCTCCTCGCGCAACAGACGTGCTGCAAGGTTACCGTGGCCGATACCTACCTTACGGTCGTCGGCTACCGAGCCGGGGATACAGAATGCCTGAAGACCAAGGCCGATAGCCTCGGCTGCGTCGGCTGCATTGGTGCAACCTTTCTTCAGTGCGATAGCGGCGCCTACTACGTAAGCCCACTTTGCGTTCTCGAAACAGATGGGCTGTGTCTCCTCACAAGTCTTGTAAGGGTCGATGCCATACTGCTCGCAAATCTCGTTTGCCTCTTCGATGCTGGCGATACCGTTCTCGTTCAAAACAGCAAGGATCTGCTTGATACGACGGTCTTGACTCTCAAATTTAACTGGTCTTATCATAGCTTTTCCTCCTTATTCTTTACGTGGGTCAATATACTTAACTGCACCTGCCTCCTCAGAGAAGCGACCGTATGTCTTGGTGAGCTTCTTTACTGCCTCGTTGGCATCGGTGCCTTTCTTAATCTCATCCATAAGCTGGCCCAGATTTACGAACTCGTAACCGCAAATCTCATCGTTCTTGTCGAGTGCAAGGCGTGTGATGTAACCCTCGGCCATCTCGAGATAGCGGGGACCCTTTGCCAATGTACCGTACAATGTACCTGTCTGGCTGCGAAGACCTTTACCAAGATCCTCGAGACCTGCACCGATGATAAGACCGCCCTCAGAGAATGCCGACTGGCTGCGGCCGTAAACAATCTGAAGGAACAACTCGCGCATAGCTGTGTTGATAGCGTCGCAAACGAGGTCGGTGTTCAATGCCTCAAGAATAGTCTTGCCGGGAAGAATCTCTGATGCCATAGCAGCCGAGTGTGTCATACCCGAGCAACCGATTGTCTCTACAAGAGCCTCCTGGATTACACCGTTCTTAACGTTAAGCGATAGCTTACAAGCACCCTGCTGAGGAGCGCACCAACCAATACCGTGTGTGAAACCCGAAATGTCGGCAATCTCTTTAGCCTTAATCCATTTGCCCTCCTCGGGGATGGGAGCGGGACCGTGATTGGGACCTTTCTTCACAACACACATGTTTTCTACTTCGTGTGAATAAACCATAATTGTATGTTTTAATGTGTGAAACAGTTTTTTGTCTCTTTTCAATTTGCGAAGATATGAAATTTTATTTTTAATTTCAAAGGATAATTGCAAAAATATCTGTCCGGGACTCTTTAGTTGCTAAAAATGTATAACGTGTGTGCGATATTTATCATCTATTTTATGCTTTTTGCAATTTTGTTTGTAACTTTGCACAAAATGTACCCGTATGCGTAGGCGCGTCGGGGCTCTGTTACCGATAAATAATTTGAATGATGAAGAGATTTGTAAATGCTTTTTTTGCGATGGTGACGCTGCTCTCTTTTGCGGCTTGTGATGATGCTAATAATACTACCGAGTACTACATCGACGGATTGTATACTGTCAGGGGTGAGATGTTGTGGCCCGAGCAACAGGATACTTTTTATGTGGCTCCAAACGTAAAGAGTATGGGACTTAAGACTGGTGACCGTGCGCTGTTGCGTGTACGTTGTTTCGTCGACAATGTGTTTGGTCCATTGGCTGCACAGTGGAGTGTAGATAAGGTTTTCAGCATTGTGCCTACACGCAGCATCGAGAGTGTATCGTCAGCCGACTCATTGCAGTATAACTCGTCATTGGTGGGTATAACTCCTTACTTCAACTATGGTACATCGTGGATTTGGAATGGTATTCAAAATGTAAATGTGGTGTATTATACAAATGGTGATGAGCCCGATTTTAAAATGACTGCACCGGCTTTTGTAAATGATACTTTGTGTGTGACTTTGCTTTCGAAAATAGAGGATGGCGAGGAGCTGACTTCGCACCTGCTGTCGTTCGACCTTGCTTCGGCGCTTCCACTGCTGAAAAATCAAGAGCAGGGATTATTGACCGGTAAGGATACATTGCGCACAAAGATTACAATGCGCTACTACGACGCTGTGGCCGATACCGTGTATATGGCAAAGTTCTTTGCCGGAAAGTGTGCCAATCCTTTTCGCAAATAAAGGAGAGGAAGAATAAATGGGGTAAAAGGGATGATTGATATAAAGAAGTTGGTTAAAGATGTGCTGATGCTGGTTATGCAACCGGCAAAGGCGTGGCTGCTTGTATCGCGTAAGGTCGATAGGGGCGCAATGACCAACACTTTCCTTTTGCCGCTGATAGCTTTTTCGGGAATTGCAGTATTCGTTGGTAAAGTATTTGGCAGCGGGTTCGAGGGCGCAAGCTTCTTCCCGGCTGCGGTGAGAATGGTAGTGGTATTTTTTGCAATGTTCCTCAGCTACTATCTATCGGCACTGGTAATACATAAATTCTCACAAAACTACACCCCTGCAACAGCCAAGAACAGCGACCTGCTCACCGGTTACTCAATGGTAATTGTACTATTGCTTGAGTCGTGCCTCGGACTATTTCCCAACTTTCGCATAATAGCGTGGATAGCCCAGTTCTATACTGTTAAGATTGTGTGGGATGGTGCAGCGGTGTTGATGCGCATACACGAGGAACGACGTCTGCTATTTACGATGGTTGTATCGGTGATAATAATCGTTATGCCGTTGCTAATGGGACGTATAATGTCGGCATTATCGGTGAATCTGTTTTAAAGTCGATTTGCCTATAAACCCTATGTTAATATGGATAAGAGAAAAACTAATGTAAATATAAAGAATAAACGAGCTACGTTCGACTATCTGATAACCGATACCTACACAGCCGGAATTGTGCTTACTGGTACCGAGATAAAGTCGATACGTTTGCAACGTGCCAGTCTTGTCGATACCTATTGCACATTCATTGCCGATGAGTTGTGGGTAAAGAATATGCACATTGCCGAGTATTTCTATGGCTCGTATAACAATCACGTGGCACGTCGCGACCGCAAACTTCTGCTCGAGAAAAAAGAGCTGCGTAAGTTGCAACAGACGGTAAAGAACCCGGGATTTACAATTGTGCCCATCCGCCTTTTTATAAATGAGCGAGGATTGGCAAAACTTGTCATCGGTCTTGCGCGAGGCAAACACGAATATGACAAGCGACAGAGTATAAAAGAACGCGACGACAAGCGCGAGATAGACAGAATAAAACGCAGTTATTAACGAATTTATTCGGGGTGGGTAGTGGCTACCTTACCCCATATTTTTTTCAATATGAACCTGAAAGAAATTTTACAAAAGAGAATACTGGTGCTCGATGGTGCAATGGGCACTATGATTCAGCGATACAATCTTAGTGAAGAGGATTTTCGCGGAACAAGATTCGCATCGCACCCCCGACAACTGAAAGGAAACAATGATATTCTGGTGCTCACACGTCCCGATATTATTCAGGGCATACACGAGAAATATCTTATAGCAGGAGCCGATATTATAGAGACAAGCACATTCAATGCCAACGAAATTTCACAGGCCGATTATGGTTGCGAGGCGCTCTGTTACGAGATTAACCGCGAGGCTGTGCGTCTTGCGCGTGAGGTTGCCGACAGATACTCTACGCCCGAGAAACCGCGTTTTGTGGTGGCATCAATAGGTCCTACAAGCCGCACCTGTTCAATAAGCCCCGATGTCGAGAATCCCGCAATGCGAAATATTACATTCGACACACTTGTAGCTGCTTATCTCGAGCAGATGACAGTGCTTATAGATGCGGGGGTAGATGCGCTTTTGTGCGAGACAATTTTCGATACTCTTAATGCAAAGGCTGCCATCTACGCCGCTGATGAGGCTATGCGTCGTTGCAATAAAGAGATGCCTATAATGCTGTCGCTCACAGTTGCCGATGCAGCGGGACGCACCCTCTCGGGACAGACCATCGAGGCTTTTATGTCATCGGTGATGAGCCGTAACATTCTCTCGGTGGGACTAAACTGCTCATTCGGTGCCGAGCAGATGAAACCTTTCATAAAACAGATTGCCGATATTGCCCCCTGTTACGTAAGTGCTTATCCCAATGCAGGACTCCCCAATGCTCTTGGTGGTTACGACCAGACTCCCGAGCAGATGGCCGAGTGTGTGCGCGAATACATCGATGAGGGATTAGTGAATATTATAGGTGGTTGTTGCGGTACAACAGATGCTTATATTGCCGAGTTCCCCGCGCTTGTCGAGGGTAAAGAGCCACGTAGGCCTGCCGATTATCCTTGCGACCTATGGCTCTCGGGACTCGATAGACTTGTGGTTAACCGTTCGATGAATTTTATAAATATCGGCGAGCGATGCAATGTGGCAGGTTCGAGAAAATTCCTTCGTCTTATAAACGAGAAGAACTACACCGAGGCGCTGAAGATTGCCCGCATTCAGGTTGAGGATGGAGCGCAGGTACTCGATATAAATATGGACGACGGTTTGCTCGATACAAAAGAGGAGATGATAAACTTCTTGAATCTCTTAGGAAGTGAGCCCGAGATTGCACGTTTGCCTATAATGGTCGACTCATCCAATTGGGATGTAATATGTGCAGGACTGAAATGTCTGCAAGGACGTGCCATAGTAAACTCAATATCGCTGAAAGAGGGTGAGACGCTTTTCCTTGAACGTGCGGCCGAAGCAAAGCGATTGGGTGCGGCTGTGGTTGTAATGGCATTCGACGAAGAGGGGCAGGCTACCACATACGAGCGTAAAATTCAGGTGTGCAGTCGTGCATATAATCTGCTTACCGAGCGAGTGGGATTCTCTCCGCAAGAGATTATCTTCGACCCGAATATCCTTGCCATTGCAACGGGTATAGAGGAACACGCTGCCTACGGACTCGATTTTATTCGTGCTTGTGAGTGGATAAATAAAAATCTTCCCGGAACACATATAAGCGGTGGAGTAAGTAACCTCTCTTTCTCGTTCAGAGGTAACAATTACGTGCGCGAGGCACTGCACGCGGTATTTTTGTATCACGCGATAGCGGCGGGAATGGATATGGGAATTGTAAATCCGCAAAGTTCGGTGTTGTACGAAGATATTCCCTCAGATGTGCGCGAGGTAATGGAAGATGTAATCCTCAACCGCAGAGCCGATGCTACCGAACGTCTCATTGAGATTGCAGCAGGGTTGAAAGAGAAAAGCACAACGATGGTTCATCATAGCGACGATACGTGGCGAACAGCATCGGTCGAGGAACGATTGAAGAGTGCTCTTTTAAAGGGTGTGGGCGACTATCTGCAGGTCGACCTCGACGAAGCTGTTGCAAAATATGGCACTGCTGTTGATGTTATCTCCGGCCCCTTGATGGATGGAATGGGATATGTAGGAGAGTTGTTCGGTGCAGGAAAACTATTCTTGCCACAAGTGGTTAAGACAGCGCGAACAATGAAACAGGCTGTAGCTATCTTGCAACCTCTTATCGAACAGCAGAATAGTGAACGAAGCGCTGCTGGAACGGTGCTTGTAGCTACCGTAAAGGGCGATGTTCACGATATTGGCAAAAACATTGCAGGGGTGGTGATGGGTTGCAACGGTTATCACATCATCGACCTCGGTGTTATGGTGCCGCCCGAGAGAATCGTTGCCGAGGCACGTGATAATAATGTTGATATGGTAATTTTAAGCGGTCTTATAACTCCGTCTCTTGATGAGATGATTACCGTAGTAAAGTCGCTGGATGCCGCAGGGATGGATGTGCCTGTTCTTATTGCCGGAGCCACCACCAGCCCTATGCACACTGCGCTGAAGATTGCTCCTGTTTATCCGGGTCTTGTTGTGCACGTGAAGGATGTTTCGCAGAATGTAATTGTCGCAGCAGAATTGTTAGGCGGCAAAGAGCGTCGCGAGGCATTTGCGTCGGTGGTGAGGGAGCAGCAGAGAGCGCTTCGAGAGTCGGTAGCCGAGCGTAGCGAGACACCTATGCGTACACTGGATGAGGCTCGCAAAAACCGCCTTAATTTGTTTGAAAATTCCAATGAACACCCCTCGGGATGTAGTTGCGGACATTGTAATGAGTAATATAAACATTATTTAACCTCATTTAACCTCCTAAATTGGCCGGTCCCGTTTAGGAGTGTTAATTTTGTAAACAATTACGTTAGCAAGATAAGAGACTTCTGGCAATTAGTTTCTTAGGGTAAAAGTATTTTGTTAATACAAACAAATGGAAAATAAACAATTTAAAGGACTTACCTCGAAAGAGGTCGAAGAACAGAGACGCCTTTATGGTGCTAACATTTTGACACCGCCCGAAAAGACTCCTCTGTGGATACGTTTCTTGGAAAAATTCAAGGATCCAATAATTATTATTTTATTGGTTGCGCTGGTGCTTGCGTTTGCAATCTCGTGCTTCCACTGTTTCGGCCCCGAGCAAGAGGGCTTTTCGGCTTTTCTCGAGCCGATAGGTATCTTTGTGGCGGTGCTGTTGGCAACGGTAATAGGATTCGCTTTTGAGGTAAAGGCCGCCAATGCTTTTGACCGATTGAATACGGTAAACGATGACATTGCGGTGACGGTGAAGCGCGACGGTGGTGTGCATCAGGTTCCGCGAAAAGATATTGTCGTAGGGGATATTGTCATACTGAATACGGGCGACGAAGTCCCGGCCGATGGTGAGATTATCGAGGCAAACTCTTTGCAGATAAACGAATCGACACTGACGGGAGAGCCTGTGATATCAAAGACTACAATTGAAGAGGAGTTCGACCCTGAGGCAACCTATCCGTCGAATATGGCTATGCGCAGTACCACTGTGGTCGATGGAAACGGTGTGATGCGTGTCACCACTGTTGGCGATGCTACCGAATATGGCAAGGTGAATCACGGCTCGTTGATAGAAAATAACCTTGAAACACCGCTACAGATGCAGCTGAAGAGACTGGCTGGCCTAATAAGCAAGGTGGGCTATTCTGTCGCTGCAATTACATTCATTCTGCTTTCGATAAAAGGATTGTGGAATTTTAGCGAGTTGTCGTGGTTGCAAATAGGTTCGGAACTTCTAAGCAACTTTATGATTGCCGTAACACTTATTGTTGTGTCTGTGCCCGAGGGACTACCTATGAGTGTTACACTGAGCCTGGCACTTAGTATGAACCGTATGCTAAAGACAAATAACCTGGTGCGCAAGATGCACGCCTGCGAGACAATGGGTGCAGCAACGGTAATCTGTACCGATAAGACAGGAACACTTACACAGAATCGTATGCAGGTGTACGAAGCCGATTTCTTTCCTCTCGATACCAAGAATCCCACTTCCGAGAGTCGTAACTTGATAATGGAGGGGATTGCCGTAAACTCAACAGCCAATCTCGATAGGTCGGCGAGTGGGGTAGAGACAATCGGTAATCCTACTGAGTGTGCATTGTTGCTATGGATGGATAAGCAAGGCATTGACTATGCTCCGCTGCGTGCCGAGCCCGATGTGCTGAGTGTGCTCACCTTTTCTACTGAACGCAAATATATGGCAACGGTGGTGAGGTCGGCACACTCTGGTAAACGCATTCTTTATGTAAAAGGCGCCCCCGAGATTGTTCTCTCGATGTGTAATGCTGTTGAGACTGCAGCAGGGGATAAGAGCATCGACGAGTGTCGCGAAGCTATAGAACGAAAATTGCTTGAGTATCAGAGTAAGGCTATGCGTACATTGGGTTTTGCATACGCTGTGCTGCGCGAGGATGAAAATGATGCACCATATAGCAATGGTCGCCTTGTGAGTGGATTAGACCTTAAATATATAGGTTTTGCTGCTATTTCCGACCCTGTGCGCAGTGACGTTCCCGATGCTGTTTCGCGTTGTTTATCTGCCGGAATTGATATTAAAATTGTTACCGGAGATACCCCCGGCACAGCTTCGGAGATTGGCCGACAGATTGGAATCTTAAATGGTTCAGAAGCCGGAGATGCGGTAATCACTGGCCCGGCTTTCGAGGCACTTAGTGACGAGGAGGCTGTGCAGCGTATAAAGAGACTGAAAATAATGTGTCGTGCACGTCCTATGGATAAACAGCGGCTGGTGCGTCTGCTGCAAGAGCAGGGTGAGGTGGTTGCTGTTACGGGCGATGGTACAAATGATGCTCCGGCACTTAAGGCTGCACAAGTGGGACTCTCTATGGGCGACGGTACATCGGTTGCGAAGGAGGCGAGTGATATAACAATTATCGATAACTCCTTTAGCAGCATTGTACGTGCTGTGATGTGGGGACGTTCGCTCTATAAGAATATTCAGCGTTTCCTGCTGTTCCAGCTTACCATAAATGTGGTGGCTTGCCTTATTGTAATGTTTGGCTCACTCATTGGAACATCCTCTCCGCTGACAATCACTCAGATGTTGTGGGTAAACCTTATTATGGACACTTTTGCATCTTGTGCGTTGGCCTCGCTCTCTCCCAGCGAGAGCGTGATGAATGAGAAACCCCGCAAGAACAGCGATTTTATTGTTACGCGTAATATGGCTTGTACGATATTCTCGGTAGCAGCACTCTTTTTTGCAGCGCTTATGGGGCTTCTTCTCTATATGAATGCCAATGGTGGAATGACAATGCGTAATATGTCGTTCTTCTTTACATTCTTTGTAATGTTGCAATGGTGGAACCTCTTTAACGCAAAGGCTTTTATGACCGATAAGTGGACTTTCAGCGGAATACTGAAAGAGCGTACATTTCTATTTATATTGTTGCTTATATTCATTGGTCAGGTGTTGATAGTTGAATTTGGAGGAGAAATGTTCAGTGTAGAGCCGCTTGGTATAAAAGATTGGGTGCAGATTACTGTTGCAACCTCTCCGGTACTTTTGGTGGGAATTCTTGTGGGTTATATTCGTAGGAGATTTTTTGCTCCGAGATAAGCGAGTTCTTTTGTCGAGTTTTATAAAGTAATTGAGTAGTTTTGTATATAATTGCCTAATTAAGAAAAAGTATGGAATCTTTGATACAATTTTGTCTTGAGCATTTAAATTATTGGACAGTAACTTTTTTTATGGCTGTCGAGAGTTCTTTTATACCTTTCCCATCGGAGGCTGTGGTGCCTCCTGCCGCGTGGAAGGCTACTGTGAGCGGTGATATGAATATAGTGCTGGTGGTACTCTTTGCTACACTTGGCGCGCTAATCGGAGCATTTATAAATTATTATTTGGCTTTGTGGTTGGGACGTCCCATCGTGTATAAATTTGCCAACAGCCGCTTTGGACATTTATGTCTGATTGACGAGGCAAAGGTAAAGTATGCCGAGGAGTATTTCGACAAGCACGGTGCTGTTTCAACATTTGTGGGTCGTCTTATTCCTGCTGTACGTCAGCTTATTTCAATTCCTGCGGGTCTTGCACGTATGGGGCTCGGTAAATTTGTGCTCTTTACAGCACTTGGTGCCGGTGCTTGGAACATTGTTCTTGCTGCTCTTGGTTATGCAATGGCACAGATTCCCGGATTGACAACAGAGGCCGAGGTGATGGAAGCAGTCGAGAAGTATAGCAAGGAGATTGGCATCGGTATTGCTGTTGTTGTACTTGTTGTGCTTGCTGTATTGATATATAAGGGAATGAAAAAAAAGTAAGTAAAAGATAATAAGACGTTTAATACAATTGCCGTCTGAGAGTGTTAACACGCGCAAGTTGTACGCAAATGCTGTTGGTTTTTGCGTTTGATTATGATATAACATTTTATAAAATAAAATTATGACACAAAATTACTTAAAGCAACTAATGACAGCCCTGCTACTGCTTTGTTGCACAGTGGCAGGTGCCGCGGATTTTGAGGTCGATGGAATTTATTACAACATTTTATCCTCTGAGGATAAAACCGTTGAGGTAACAAGCGGTAGTAACAAATACTCCGGTGCAGTAACTATTCCCGCAAGTGTTACTTACAATAGTATCACTTATAGTGTTACAAGCATCGGCAATGGTGCGTTCGAAGGTTGCCACGGCCTTACAAGCATTGAAATTCCAAGCAGTGTTACAAGCATCGGTAACGATGCGTTCTATTATTGCACCGGCCTTACAAGCATTGAAATACCAAGCAGTGTTACAAGCATAGGTAAGTGGGCGTTCAGTAGTTGTATGATCCTTACAAGCATTGAAATTCCAAGCAGTGTTACAAGCATCGGCGAGAGGGCGTTCGAAGATTGCCGGAACCTTACAAGCATTGTTGTCGATGAGGGAAATACCATTTATGATAGTCACAAGAATTGTAATGCCATTATTGAGACTGCATCAAATACATTGATAGCGGGTTGTAAAAATACTATTATTCCCGAGGGCGTTACAAGCATAGGCGACAATGCGTTCTATTATTGCACCGGCCTTACAAGCATTGAAATTCCAAGCAGTGTAACAAGCATCGGCATTAGTGTGTTCAGTGGTTGTTCCGGTCTTAAACGTATTATTTCGTATATTCCTGCCAATAAACTTTTTACTCCCGGTGACTATGCTTTCCAAAGTGTCAATAATGAGACTTGCACCCTCTACGTGCCCGCAGGTGCAAAGAGTACATACGAGAGCTTTGACGGTTGGAACGCTTTTGAAAATATTGTCGAGTTTAACGGAAAGTGTGGCGACGACGCCTATTGGGCACTCAATGAGGAGACGGGCGTGCTCACAATCTTTGGCGTGGGCGCAATGTACAACTATGCCGACAACGATGCCAACCGCGTACCGTGGTACAGCAATAAAGAGAACATCACCAGCGTAACTATCGAGGAGGGCGTTACAAGCATCGGCAATAGTGCGCTCGCTGATTGCACCGGCCTTACAAGCATTGAAATTCCAAGCAGTGTTACAAGCATAGGCGAGAGTGCGTTCAATTATTGCCCAGGCCTTACAAGCATTGAAATTCCAAGCAGTGTTACAAGCATAGGCGACTATGCGTTCGAATATTGCGGCCTTACAAGCATTGAAATTCCAAGCGGTGTTACAAGCATAGGCGAGAGTGCGTTCGGTAGTTGCAGCGGCCTTACAAGCATTGAAATTCCAAGCAGTGTTACAAGCATAGGAGAGAGGGCGTTCCGTGGTTGCACCGGCCTTACAAGCATTGTTGTCGATGAGGGAAATACCATTTATGATAGTCGCAATAATTGTAATGCCATTATTGAGACTGCATCAAATACTTTGATAGCGGGTTTTAAAAATACTATTATCCCCGAGGGTGTAACAAGCATCGGCAATAGTGCGTTCTATCATTGCTACAGCCTTACAAGCATTGAAATTCCAAGCAGTGTAACAAGCATAGGCGAGAGTGCGTTCTTTTATTGCAACGGACTTACAAGCATTGAAATTCCAAGCAGTGTTACAAGCATCGGCAATAGTGCGTTCGCTCATTGCACCGTCCTTACAAGCATTGAAATTCCAAGCAGTGTTACAAGCATAGGCAACTATACGTTCTATCATTGCGACGGCCTTACAAGCATTGAAATTCCAAGCAGTGTTACAAGCATCGGCGGGAGTGCGTTCGCTTATTGCACCGGCCTTACAAGCATTGAAATTCCAAGCAGTGTTACAAGCATCGGCGCGTGGGCGTTCAGTGGTTGCACGTCTCTTACAAGTGTTGTTTCGTGTATTGCAGCCGAGGATTTATTTGCAATCAATACCGTGGCTTTTTCGGGAATAGATAATGAGGCTTGCACCCTATACGTGCCCGCAGGTGCCAAGAGCACATACGCTGCAACCGACGGTTGGAGCAACTTTACAAATATTGTAGAAATGAGCACTGCGGAATATTCCCTTACTGTTTCGTCCGCCGGGTACGCCACAATGTATTTAGACAAGGCTGTGAAGATTCCCGCGGGTGCCAAGGCTTATACCGCTAACCGCGTCGAGAGTGACTATATGAAGATGCAGCTTGTAGAGGGTGTTATCCCTGCAAATACCGCGGTAATTATCAAAGCCGGCGAGGGTACCTACTCATTTGCTTATAGCGATGAGACACCCGAGGCTATCAGCGATAATCTGCTGCGTGGAACAGTGGCCGATACATACGTTGAACCTCAGTCGGGCAGCGTTGCATACGTCCTTTCAATGGTTGATGGTGTTGTTGGAATGTATCGCGCAAAATTAACCGATGGAACATTCAAAAACAACGCCAACCGAGCTTATATGCTTTTGAGCGAGCTTAATGTGGGCGATGGTAATCTCGACACAAGCGACCCAGGCTCTCAGTTGAGCAACGGTTACCGCTTCGACTTTAGCGGCACAACAGCCATAGAAAGTATCGAGAGCGAGCAGGACGAGGCTGTTTATTACGACCTCAGCGGCAGCCGAGTAGAGAATCCCGCAAAGGGTATCTACATTGTGAACGGTAAAAAGGTATTAATAAAATAATTGCTCCACTTAACCTCTTTTCGAATTGAGGAGTAAAAAAACAGTTTGGTTAGTCGAACCTAACAGTCCTACTCTCGGGTAGGACTGTTTTTTTGTATTTATAAACGATTCTACAACTAAAATTACTCAAGAAACATATATAAAATATTTATTTTTATTTAAGTTTGTAGAAATATAACTTAAGGAATATAAAGAAACTGTTATGGATAAATATATCGAGATAGAGAATTATAATGCTATTGCCGAACTCATTGTTCCGGGTCATATCTTTAGGCATTACGCTTTTCAGAACATCGAGTTTGGTCGCGAGGCTATCTGTTGCCGATTCTCGGATTGTATCTTCTTTGGTTGTACTATGCCCGAAGAGGTGCGTCGGTGCTTGGACGAGGATTGTTACTTCTTTCCCAAGATGAATGTACCGTATAATATGTTTCGCGCTTCTCTATACTCGCCAGCCGAACTTTACAGAGGATTTGATGCAAAAGCTCCCGATAGCTACTCCTCTTGTTTCGATGCAAGGGTGTATGCTCATTATATGAATAAAGGTAAGCAGGCTGGTGATATTGCCGAGACTTTTGCCCGTACTATGCACGACCACTCGATAAGCGATGCTCTCTATGATATGCTTTCGTTGTACGACGAGCGTAGCATTGTTGCTGTTATGGGTGGACACGCTCTTTTGCGCACCGATGCCACCTATCGCAGTGTGGTGATTATGGGCAAGCATCTTACCGAGCGTGGCGCGCTAATGGTAACAGGAGGCGGCCCGGGAGCAATGGAGGCTACCCATCTTGGCGCTTGGCTGGCAGGACGTCCCGATGCAGTAGTAGATGAATCTCTTGCTTTATTGGTATCCTCTCCATCCTATAAGGATGCAGGGTGGCTCTCTTCGGCATTTGAGGTGATGGAGCGTTTCCCGCGTGTAGGAGAGTATAGAAGCATTGGTATTCCCACGTGGTTCTACGGTCACGAGCCGGCAACACCTTTTGCAACGCACATTGCAAAATATTTTGATAACAGCATACGCGAGGATGGACTATTGGCAATAGCAAAGGGTGGGGTGATATACTCGCCGGGAAGCGCCGGAACGATGCAGGAGATTTTCCAGGATGCGGCACAAAATCACTATCTCACCTGCGGATATGCCAGCCCGATGGTCTTTTTCGGCAGCGAATATTGGACCAGGAGGTTCCCCGTTTACTCAATGCTGACATCATTGCATTGTAAGGGGTGTTATAAGAATCTGCTTCTTTCGCTTACCGATAATCCCGACGAGGCGGTAGATACCATTATGAATTTTGTTACTTCTAATGAGCTGTAAAATGTTGTTAAAACGAATTACAACTTAAGTGATAGAGATATTATATAAAAGTCCCTTTATCATAGTATTTTATATAGTCTTTAGCTATTTTTTTTAAATTATATATCTTATAAATGTATTATTATCCAATCATCTAATTCAACTCTTGCTCACTATTTTCGCCATTTATCATATTCAAAAGGTCTTTTGCAAAATCGGAATCTTCGTCGTCCTCAATCATATCGTGCAATAGATAGTAGTAGGCCTTGTCGAATATTCCCATATCTATGTATATGTTACCCAGAATATAACAGATGTTGTTATAAAGATTAATCTCACCGTGACTTCCGTCGTCGATGGGAATGCTGTTGATGGCTTTTGTAAGGTGCAGCAGTGCTTGCAGTTTGTTATTGTTGTTATAATACTTAACGTTCCTGTCCATTTATTCTCTGAATGTTTTGACAAAAGAAATACTATCTTGTAACTCCAAAGAATGATAGCAGTCATCTATTAGTGTTTGAAAATTTTGTTGTGCCATCATTTTGGGTGAGACCAATAAGAGAACTAAAGTCAATACTGCTGTATAAATATTCATCATAAGAACTAATTTTAATCCAACAATTTTTATAATTCAGTGTAAATCAGCAAGTCTATATTTTCCTTCTAATATAATTAAGCCAAGATTCAAGATGAAAGATAGAATACATACTCCCAAGAAGACGAAATTTTCCATTTGATATATCTCGTAATATATCTCCTTACCTTCCGTAACAATCAATCCATCTTTCAGAAATTCCCACGATTCTAAGGAATAGCCTTTCAATATCTGTTCTCTATTCTTCAACTTTTTTATATTCCCGGAATCGAATATATAAGGGTACCCCAAGCTTGTGTATTGTTCTTCTGGTGCCTTGTAGTAAATAAAGCCATTAAATATATCCTGATATTGAAGAGTATTAACTGAACTTGTTGGAATAAAAAAATGATCGAATCTATCCTTTCCAAAAGGAGATTCACTAAAGTCAAAAGCGAAGTCTGAATCTTCTGTTTGTTCGAATGCTACATCCCATTTCCCATACTGGATTGGTTTAATCATTTCATTTCCTGGCTTTATGATTGCAGAAATTAAGTCTGCTTTCCCAAAATTTATCAAGACATTGGCAACTTTATCTGGGAATTTCTGCGATATGTAATTTCCACAATTGCCAGATGTAAGATAAGCATGTCTATAGTTCATGATAATCAGAGATTTCTGTATGCTGTCCGATAATATTGTGGAGATAATATTGTCAGCCATAATACTATCTCTGGCTTCCAACATACTTCTATCCAGCCAATTCCTGTCAGCAAAAAGGATTTCCACTTGTTTCGGGTTATGATGATTAAAGTAATACATCCTTTTAAGAAAACTAAACCAATTGGTATTAGGCCAAAGAAGATGAACGGATTGGTTTTCAGTCATAAATGATGCAAGTCCTTTTTCGACAAGTGTATCGTTAGGATAGGTCGTGTCCACAAATTCTTTATATGCTTTTCGTGATTCAACGCAACCGATTTCTGTAAACATAACTCCAACTTTATCAACAAATCGTTTGTCTGTAACCAAATTGTAAATCATATCATATTGAGTCATTTCCTGATGATGCCGTTCACACAATATTATATGGTCATACTTATCAAAAAGTCCCATTACATAATCATTGATGTCCTTTCGGTTGTCTTTTAAGAAATCCACATATCTTCCAACAGAGTGTGGAGTGGGACGGGGGGAAGCGTATAATGGTGAATCGGTATAAATAGCTTCATCATTGGTGCCAATAATATTCAAAAAGCGGGCAACAATACCGGTTATTATCAATAGGAAATAAACTTGTCTTAGTCTCAATATGCATTTACGCTCAGACAATGCCTTATTATCTTGTACGGATATTCCGAATATTTTTCTTCTAAATCGTAGCAACAAAAGGCAAACTAAAAGTACGAAGAAAACTCTGGATGCAATGAGTTGATTCCACCCCAGTATCCACAACATTATCGCTGGAAAAGATGTAAACGCTTCTCTAAAAATAATCCTGAGCACTAACGGTTGTTTATTATCTTTCGTTGTTATCCCGGCATTAAAGAATGCTTGTCCTAATGTTCTTCTATATTTCCAATAGGCAATGATATAATACAATATCCATACAATACATATCCCTGGGAAAGGAGGGAGAAAGTAAAAATAGGAGATTAGCAGTGCTACTATTTGAAAGATGAATACTGAAACAGTTGCATCAATCAGAAAGATAATAAGATGTTTAAAATATTTTATTATATTCATTTGTACCATCTTTTGGGTGAAAACAATAAGTCTAATACTGCAAAGTTCGCCATTTATCACTACTTATCCACTACCCTAGGGCGAACTGGTGGAGTACGGCGATACGGAGACCATGTTCTCCAACCCCACCGACGAGCGCACCCAAGCCTATCTGACGGGCAAGATGGGGTGATTGAGGACCATTCCTCGCACCTATACGTTTATACCATATTCATGATTGATTTCGTCCATCACGGAAGTGCTTTCCAACGAACCGAGATTCTCGATGGTGCCCAATACGTTGAGGACAAACTCCTTAAATTTTATATAAAAACCTCCAAACATCATATTTACAATTACAAGTTTTCCTTTCCCATGTTTCTTTTGCTAAAAAGAAGTTCGGAAAGGAACTTAATGGCTTGATTGATTCTGTCTCTTCCTTCTTCCGTGTTCATGTCGATATTGCAGAATGTGGAACGATCCTTATGCAAATAAAGGTAATATAATCCACTAACGATAATCGTTGCGATAGCGACAAAATCTATCCCGGAATTTTTGAATAAGTCATCGTATTTCTCAGCCAGTGGTATAGTGAACATTTCACGTATGGATGCAGTCCTTTTGGTAATGTCGTTGCCTTCGGCAATCTCCCATCTAATCAATTCCTGCATCACAGACTTTTCTATCATACATTCCTGTAGTCCCTCTATCAATGCGATAAATTGATCGTATGATGTCTCTCGTTTGTTTGCTTCTTTCGCCACATCAGAGAACCAATAATCATACCCTTTGACAAATTCGCTGAAGAACTCCTCAAGATTCTGATATCGGTTGTAGAAAACAACAGGTTCAATTTTGGCTTTCTTAATAATTTCAGATACCAGTGAACCGGAGAACCCGCGTTTAAGCACACTTTCCACAGCAGCTTTCCTTATATCTTCAATTATTGTGGCTTTTGTGCGCCTTATGCGCACTCGTTTACCGTCGTTGGCCATTTCTTGGTGTAGTTAAAAAGGTATTTCGTTTCTTATCTCCTCAAGACTGCAAATGAGATGTTTTAATTGAGTTATTTCGTGGGAGGCCAAAATACTGATTCTTATCCTAGCCTCCTTGGTACGAACCGCAGGATAAACTATCCCACTTGCAAATATACGTTTTTTTTGTAACATGTCAGCTATGCGATACACTTTTTCGTTATCCCGAACCATTAACGGGAAAATAGGAGAAACTGATGTTCCTATGTCAAATTTGGACTCAAGCAATCCATTACGTAAGAAATTTACATTGTTCCATAATTTTTCGCGAATACTCGGTTGGGTTTTTATTAACTCCAAAGCCTTAAGGACAGAACATGTTACTTGGGGCGTTATTGCAGCGGAGAATACATTGCTGTCTGCATAATATCTTAAATACTGAATAAGTTTGGAAGAAGCGGCAACATAACCTCCAACACAACCAAATGATTTACTAAATGTGCCCGTAATAATATCCACTTGTCCCATACAATTATAGTGTTCTGCTGTTCCACGTCCATTATTTCCCATAACACCAATACCATGGGCATCATCTACCATAAGCAGGCAGTTGTGCTTCTTGCAGACAGAAATGTATTCGGGAAGTTTGGACAAATCACCATTTTGAGAGTAAACTCCGTCAACAATGACAAGACGAGTCTGATATTTATCTTTTTCTTTATCAAGAATCATATCCAAATACTCAATATCATTGTGCCCGATGTGCTTTGTGTTGGTTCCAATCAATCCACTCATCGCGCTAGTATGGATATAAGAATCAATATAGGCAATGTCATTCTTGCCAAGTATCGCACGAAGCAAGCCGGCATTTGCTCCAAATCCAGAAGAGAAAAGAATTGCATCTTCTTGACCGACAAAGTCAGCAATTTCTTTTTCCAACTGTCGATGGATATCCAAATATCCTCCAATTAGTTGGGCTGCACAAGCCCCTGTTCCATATTTCATAAGCGCATTTATGCCGGCTTCAATAGTTTCTTTACGTTGTGACATTCCAAGGTAGTCATTTGAAATATAGGAATCAAATAAAGTATTTGTTTCCGTCAAAGACATCTTGGCTCCAACACATCCTGTGACATAACCCAGTAGCTTTTAGAGTCAAACTGCTCCATTTGATGGATGTAGTTTTGGAATAGTTCAGCCCTAGTAAGGGCATCTTCACGCATGGAAAGTTCAAAGTCTTTTAGAGATAGAAAATTCTTACCCATAATTATATTGTATATAGAATTGATATAATGCTCTGCAAAAATAGCGAAATATCATAGAATAGCAAATAATTTATAAAAACCGTTTTTTTTTTTTTTTTGCTATATACAAAAACAGTTTGTATATTTGCGGCCAGAAAACATTAATATGATATGAACGACAAGATAAAACAAGATAACGACACGAGATTACAAGATAACGAAACATGTGTGACAGGATGGCAAGAATTTATCTAAAAGCAAACCTTTGATGCAAAAAATACGGAATAATTTTGAAGCCGCAGGTTTTGATGTAGGTTCAGATGATGTTCACTTTCACCATGTTTGCTATGCAGATTCTCCGCGTCATGCTGTTATCAATTATAATGGTGATGTTTTTAAATGTACAGCACGTGATTTTGCGACAGAGAGTCGGGAAGGACGATTAAATAATGAAGGCCGTATTGAGTGGAACGAAAAGTTTTTTCAACGTATGGCAATAAAATACAGTAATGAGGCTTGTAGAAATTGTGTTATTTTACCCATATGCAATGGAAGTTGTACACAAAATAAAATTGAAGCAGGATTAAAAAACACTTGTTTTTTAAGTATGACAGAAGATGCTAAGCAAGACTATCTAAAAGCCCAAGTTAATGAGATAATTAAAGCATGTATTAAACAGAAGATTCACAATAGTACCCAAAAGTAAATACTAAAAAGGTAATATTGCCGAACTTAATTTTTTTAATTTATGTTAATCAAAAATAGATTATCTGACATTATGGAAGTCAGTCTTTTGGAAGCAGACAAAGAAGGTTTGCTCCGTGGAGGTTTTGCCATGTTTGGTAGCCGCCCTTGTGGTCACACTGGTATTAATGGAAATTGCTCGTGCAATAACAACGCAAGTGGTTGTATGGGAAACGACAACTGTCAATGTAACGCTGCATGTGCACACAATTGTGATTGCAATTGTAACTGCGTGACAACTGCATCACCAACAGAACCTACAGGAGCAACTAATGCTTCTTGTCAGCCTATGACTGGCATTGGTTTTTCACTTTCTAACTTAAAAACTTCTCTGGGAGATATCTTGATTAAAAGTATATCTCCCAGAGTTCCTAGCATTTTAATGAATCTATTATTTATGAGGTCTATTATTCTGTGTATTTGTGTATTCTGCATAACTACTGCTTATGCAGATGATGTTGATAGTCTATCATTATGGGGATGGCCTCGTGATGCGTTTACTATGCAGCCTGTTATTGATAGTACTCGAGTTGAATTAATGACTTTGGATAGCACCATTATTGCTACAACTGAACCGTTTTGGGATAACTATCGCCCCAATTCTAGATTCTTTATCCCTGTCCACTTTCGCTCGGGGGAATATATTATTCGACTTACTAATCCGCAATACGAAACTGTGATAAAACGATTCAAAATAAAAGTCAAGAAGCTGGATTCAGATTATCTTATTGGTGAAATAAAAATGCGCCGTAAGCAAACAACCCGAGAACGCACATTGGACGAAGTAACAATAACAGCTACAAAAATTAAATTTTATAACAAAGGGGACACACTGATTTATAATGCTGATGCTTTTAATCTGGCAAATGGGTCAATGCTTGATGCATTGGTGGAGCAACTTCCTGGTGTGGAATTGAAACGTGACGGACGTATTTTAGTAAATGGAAAGCAAGTGGAGAGCGTTTTGCTCAATGGAAAGGATTTTTTCAAAGGCGACAATACTATATTACTGGACAACTTACCAGCCTATACAGTTAAAAATATTAAGTTTTACGATAAGGAAAGCGAACACAGCCAGGGATTGGGGTTGAATCTAAACAATGGTAGATTTGTCATGGATGTGAATTTGAAACGGGAATACCAGATTGGTTGGCTAGCCAATGCTGAGGCCGGCGGAGGGACGCATGAGCGTTGGCTTGGACGACTTTTTGCTTTACGATTTACGCCGCAATCGCGTTTGTCATTTTATGCTAATGCCAATAATACGAACGAAGGTCGAAAACCCGGTAGAAACGGGGAGTGGTCTCCGAGCACTATTGGTAATGGTACAAGTACCACCGAGGCAACAGGTTTCGATTACCTTATACATGACAAGAACCACCGCTACGAGATAGAAGGAAATATAAATGTCATGCATTCCGAAAATAATGCAATGTCTAAACAAAATAGCGAAATATTTCAGACTAATGGTTCTGTATTCAATCAATCCTGCCAAACGGGAAAAACACAAAATATCTCGGTTAGCACCGACCATAAAATTCGACTGATGTTAGGTCCCGAAAATGACAAATACGATACGCAACTTTATCTGAAGCCACGATTTGATTACAATTATCAGAAAAACAATTCAGACAGAATTTCTGCAGAGTTTTCTGCCAATCCCATTGGCTATGGTGATTTAGAGAATCTTTTTAATGGACCTGATGCAGGTCGGAATCTGACTGACGTTCTAGTTAATAAGGTGCGCATACGTCAGAGAAACAATTCAGAGATTTTTAGCGGAGGGATAAATACGCAACTTTATTTCAGTATGCCGTTTTCCGGTCGACGTATGGGGCTTACTGGCGACTTTAGTGCCGGCAGGAAAAAAGCTCATACCTTTGATCTCTACACCCTGAATTTTGCAGACTCCGGGAAAGATGATTACCGAAATCGCTACTTTGACAAACCGTCAGACAACCTAAAGGCCAATTTAGGCTTGTCGTGGGGTTATCTTCTTTTTGCCAAAGGATTTAATCGAGCAACCCTCAATCCATCAGTTGGTTATGGTTACGAATATTCCAATCAGGAAAATTCTCTTTATCGGTTGGATTGGCTTGAAGAAATGAATGAGGCGACCTTTGGCATGTTGCCGTCCACGCGTGAGGCCCTGCTCTCTACTCTTGATCGCCACAATAGCTATCTCAGCACGCGCACCTGTCACAATGTTTTCGCCACAGCAACCTTCTGCTACGAGAACGATGTACGCGAACAACGTGATAACGATTTTGTACGCACTGCGCTTTGGCGTTTGACATTTACCCCAGGCGTTGAATTAAATGTGGAAAGTTTTGATTTCGATGGTCAGCAACAGATAAGTCGTTCCCGAACCGAGCTGCTTCCGACTATGATGTTGCGATTGGAACGTAACACACCGGGAATGAAGCATCAAATCTGGCTTGAGGGCAGTTATAAGCAGCAACTTCCTTCGATGTTCTCGCTCATGAATCTTCGTTTTGACAGTGACCCACTCAACATCAATGAAGGCAACAGTGATTTGCGTCGAACTGAGATTTATTCAACTGAGCTCTTCTATACTTCCGACCAATGGGGCAAGGAAAAGCAGCGCCGAATTTCCGGGAAAATTATGGCTGCATTCTATCGCAATGCTGTCGCTATGGCTCAAGTATATGATGCTGCGACAGGTGTGCGAACATACCGCCCCCAGAATGTCAATGGCAATTATCGCATCGGATTCAACTGCAATTTCTATACACCGATTGATGCTAAACAACGCTTTATTCTCAATATCGGTGTTAGCAATAACTTTTATCGAAATATCGATTTGCAAAGCACAGAACTAAAAGTAGCAGAAAGCAGTACGGTGTTCACCAACTATATGGCAACACCACTGAGTATAGAGTATAACTATAAGAAGATAAGGATAGGTTCTAAATTTCAAATGGCTTGGCATAGTGCCAGAAGCAATCGAAAAAATTTTATAGATGTTAACGGTGTGAACATAGATGCTGGTATTTATGGTAATGTTCAGTTGCCCTGGAACTTGCAATTCGCTACAGACTTTAATTACTACGCACACCGTGGTTTTGTCAATGAAGTAATGAATACGGACAATTTTGTATGGAATGCCCAACTATCCAAGAGCATTCTACATGGTAATCTTATTTTTGCCCTTGTTGGATATGATATTCTTGGTAATATTTCTAATTTGAATTATTCTGTTAATATGCAAGGGGTCACAGAGACTTGGCGAAATGTCATACCACGCTATGGTATGTTTCGTGTCATTTATAAATTAAACAAACAGCCCAAAAAGAAATAAAAAGAATCCGTATATTTAAATATATAAGAAATGGTTCAAAAACAAAACAATATGGTAATAACACTAATGTCCACTTATAATCAGATTTCAATACGTTGATATTGCATATGAAACTAAGATTTACCCGACAATTTGATCAAATGGATTGTGGTCCAGCGTGTATTCGCATGGTGGCTTCGGCATATGGTAAGGACTATCCGCTATCATATCTTAGATCACTTTCTCATCTGACCCGCGAGGGAGTGAGCGTTGCTGGCATACGCGATGCCCTTAAGGCGATAGGTATGGAAAGTGCCACATTTGAGATGACACCTGAGCAGCTGCACGAAAAATGCCCTTTGCCCGCCATCTTGCATTGGGAGCAGAACCATTTCGTGGTGCTGTATGACATCAGAAAAAGCCAGTTGACGGGAAACTTGAAGTATTATGTAGCTAATCCGGCTTATGGCAAGCATGGTTTCACAGAAGAATCCTTTTCCCGATTTTGGCTCAATGGTGACAAAGGTGTCGTAGTGGCCATAGAACCTAAAGAGGAATTTTTTAAAAAGAAACCAGTTAAGGAAAAACACAGCCTTCTGCGCTTTGCCCATAAATATGTATGGTCCTACCGATGGGAGCTCTCGCAATCGGCCTGTGGCATGTTGTTTGGCATGCTATTGTCGCTCATCGCCCCCTTCCTGACCCAGGCAATGGTGGACGATGGTATTGGCATGCGGGATATGGGGTTTATTCTGAACATCTTGCTTGCGCAGGTGTTTATCTTTGTCGGCACCTTTCTCATGGGGCTTATCAGCAGCCATGTGAGTCTGTATATGAGTACACTAATAAAGATACGTGTACTCAGCGACTATTTGACAAAGCTATTGAAACATTGCTCTGATTGACGAGGAGATGCCAGTTGTGGTGATTGCAACACAAAATGCAATGTATGACAAGATTTTGAGTAATATTCAAGAAATCAAAGCGCGTAAGGGCAAAGTCATAGCCATCGTTACAGAGGGTGACGAAGTAATAAGCCATTTAGCGGAT
>JAGBBX010000014.1 GCA_017938245.1 Bacteroidaceae bacterium | reverse complement strand
CTCCAACACCTTTTGCCTTATCCTGCTCGCTTCGTAGGTGTTCAATCGAAACGCAAGAGCAACGACCATTTCAAGGTTGTAGAATGTTGCCCAACTTGCAGGAGTAATCGTGTCGCATCGTTGGGTAGCTGCAGGGCAAAGCATTTCACTCTTGTATATCGCTTTTATGGCAGCTCGGAGTGTCGGGGCTATCACCCCGAACAACTCCACCAATTCCATTTCAGACATCCAAATATTACCACTTGGAATATTCACTCTGCCACTTTCGCTAATTGTTACAATAGCTCGTTTCATACCTATACATAATTAAATGGCAAATCTTCCGCTAACTCTATCCTCAAACATTGATATATCGTGTTCAAGTTTGGTATTGGTAACCTTTGCGTAAATCTGCGTTGTGGTAATGTTCGTATGTCCGAGAATCTTACTTACACTCTCTATCGGCATACCATAGTTCAAGGCTAACACTGCAAATGTGTGCCTACTCAGGTGGAACGAAGTTCGCTTCTCGATACCGCACATTTTGGCTACCTCCTTGATGCGTTTGTTTATAGTGTCGTGGCTACCGATATTAAAAAGATTGTTGCTTATTCTGTATGGCTCGTATCGCTTGATAATCTGCATAGGAATATCCATCAATTTGATTTGGAACGGTACACCTGTCTTTTGTCGCTTTGATACAATCCAAGGCGAACCACCCAACATTGTGATATTCTCCGTTGTCAAGTTCTTAATATCAATGAATGATATTCCCGTCCAACAACCGAATACGAATAAATCTCTTGCCAACTCCAAGTCGGGATTGTTCAATTCAATAGTTGTAAAGGCTTGCAACTCATCTTCGGTTAGAAAACCTCGTTCTTTGTGGTCGGGGTCAACTTTGTATTGGGCAAATGGGTTTCTTGCTATCTTGCCATTATAGTGAGCAGTAGTTACAATGTGCTTCAATAGTATTGAGTATATCCACACTGATGATTGAGCCAATCCAACCTCATTTCTCAGATACAAGCAATAATCACGAATGAAATCCTCGGTTAGTTCATTCATCGCAATATCTGTACGCTTGTAGTGTACCTTGATAAACTCCGCAAGATATTTCCTTACGGTGAGATACTTTTGATATGTACTCAAAGAACGATCCTTGCCAACTCGTTTGGCAAAGGCTTCGTTCTCCTTGTCGAATGCTCGGAGCAAGGTTTCATACTCCGTTCCGATACCCTGATAGGCATTGCGTACCATTTCGGCAGTTACGAACGCTTCTCTATCCGAAATGCGCTGGTAGTGCTTGATGATTTGAGCCTTGATATTATCCAAAGCCAAATTGATGTCTCTCGATTCCTTACTCTTGCCTTTTGCTCGGTTGCCTTTCACATCCCATAGGTCTTTATGGATGCTCTGCTTACAACTGAATTGAGCTACAGAGCCGTTGATTGTCACTCGTCCCATAATGGGAACAATACCGTTTTTCTCCTTACTTCCGTTCACGTAGAACAGCACCTTAAATGTACTTTGCATAATCTAATCTTTTTGGGTTACAAAATTAGTTATCAGCGAGTTATACATTGATATGAAAACTAACGCAGAACTATGAAACGTGACGACACAAAGAAAAACTTTACTTAGTTATCAGGTAATGACTTGGCAACCGTTCTATTTCATTACCTTGCGTTTCTTTGCTAAATTGCCATCGTTACTATTTCTGAGGTTTTCTGTTTAATGCGTTATGGCTCAGTTCAAAACGCAGAAATTCACCTTTTTTGCTCCGAGAACCGTAATTTTTTCTGAAAAACAGTTTCATTTGTACTCTTTTTCATCTTCAAAAAAAAGAGAGGTATAGCACTTTGTTCCGAAAAATATATATACATTTGTATAATTATACAGATAGAACAAACCTACATTATACTATGCAAAAGAGAATCATTGAGTGCGTACCCAACTTTTCCGAGGGACGCAATGCCGAGACTATCAAACAGATAACCGATAGCATCGAGGCTGTAAAGGGTGTAAAACTTTTGGATGTCGACCCGGGCGAAGCTACCAATCGCACCGTTGTTACCTTTGTGGGCGAGCCCGAAGCAGTGATGGATGCAGCCGTTGCATCTATAAAACGTGCCACCGAACTTATTGATATGCGCCTGCACAAAGGAGCGCATCCGCGAATGGGTGCTTGTGACGTATGTCCTCTTATCCCCGTATCGGGCATCACTATGGAGGAGTGTGCCGAGCTTGCCCGCACCCTTGCCAAGAGAGTGGCCGAGGAGCTGAACGTTCCCACCTACTGCTACGAGGCTGCCGCCTTCAAACCCGAGCGCCGCAATCTTGCCGTATGCCGCGAGGGAGAATATGAAGGTCTGCCCGAGAAGATGGCCTGCGAAGATAAGCGCCCCGATTTTGGTGCCCGCCCCTTTGACGAGGGCATTGCACGTACAGGTGCCACAGCCGTTGGCGCCCGCGATTTTCTGGTAGCGGTAAATTTCAATCTTAACACAACATCTACCCGCCGAGCAAATGCCATCGCCTTTGACGTACGCGAAAAGGGTCGTCCCCGTCGCGAGGGCAACCCCATCGTAGGCAAAATAATAAAGGACGAAAATGGCGAGCCTATAATGATTCCCGGCACACTGAAAGAGTGCAAAGCAATAGGATGGTATATTCAGGAGTACGGCATTGCGCAGGTATCGATGAATATGACCAATCTGTCGGTTACCCCTTTGCACATTGCCTTTGACGAGGTGTGCCGTGCTGCCGACTCACGCGGTGTACGTGTCACAGGAACCGAGATTGTAGGCCTTGTACCCAAGAAAGCGCTTGTTGATGCCGGACGCTATTTCCTGCACAAACAGCGCCGTTCGACAGGTGTGCCCGAGAGAGAGCTTGTGCGTATAGCCATCGAGACAATGGGACTATCGAACCTAAAAGAGTTCAAGCCCGAGGAGAAAGTTGTAGAGTATATCCTTGAGGCCGAGCAGCAGAAGGGAGTCAACAAACTTGTTGATATGACCTGCGCTGCCTTTGCCGAGGAGACAGCAAGTGAGTCACCCGCCCCCGGTGGAGGTTCTATATCGGCATATATGGGTGCTCTTGGCGCAGCATTGGGCGCAATGGTAGCGAACCTTTCATCGCATAAGGCAGGATGGGACGACCGTTGGGAGTTCTTCTCGCAGTGGGCCGAGAAGGGCGTCACTGTTATGAACGAACTGCTTGCCCTTGTCGATGAGGATACAGCAGCCTTTAACAAGATTATGGACGTATTCGCAATGCCCAAAAACACACCCGAGGAGAAAGCCGAGCGCTCACGCGCAATGCAGGTGGCAACACTCTATGCCACACAGGTTCCTCTGCGCACAATGCAGACAGCATACAAGGTATTCGAAATTGTTAAGGCAATGGCTGTTGAGGGTAACCCCAACTCGGTATCCGATGCAGGCGTTGGTGCTCTTGCCGCACGCTCGGCAGTGATGGGCGCCTGCCTTAATGTAAAGATAAATGCCGCAGGACTTAAAGACCGCGAAACAGCCGAGGCGCTTGTAAAAGAGGCCGAAAAGATACAGCAGCAGGCACAAAAGGCCGAGCAGGAGATTCTTGCCATCGTAGAGGGTAAAATTAACCAATAACCGTAGCCCCGGTACAAAACAACACAATAAAAACAGTATAAAGACTATGACCGATTTTCAGAAAGATATATTGGCAGGAATCCCCGATATTCTGCCACCAAGAAAAGAGTATGACACAACCGCCAACCACGCTCCAAAGAGAAAGGACATCCTAAGCGACAGCGAAAAGAAGTTGGCACTTGCAAATGCTCTGCGCTATTTCCCTGCAAAGCATCACGCCGAGCTAGCACCCGAATTCCTCGAGGAGCTTAAGCAGTATGGTCGCATATATATGTACCGTCTGCGCCCCGATTACCCGATGCACGCACGCCCTATTGGCGAGTATCCTGCTCGCAGCAAACAGGCTGCAGCCATTATGCTGATGATACAGAATAACCTGGATAAGGCAGTGGCACAGCATCCGCACGAGCTAATCACATACGGCGGCAACGGTGCAGTATTTCAGAATTGGGCACAGTATCGCCTGGCAATGAAATATCTTGCCGAGATGACCGACGAGCAGACTCTTGTAATGTACTCGGGACACCCTCTTGGCCTGTTCCCCTCGCACAAAGATGCACCACGTGTCATTGTAACCAACGGTATGGTAATCCCCAACCACTCGTCGCAGGACGATTGGGAGCGTTTCAATGCAATGGGAGTCTCGCAATATGGACAGATGACCGCAGGTTCCTATATGTATATTGGCCCGCAAGGTATTGTTCACGGCACCACAATCACCGTAATGAATGCCGCCCGCAAACGTATGAAACAGGGACAGAGCGACCTGAGAGGAATGCTTTTTGTAACGGCAGGTCTTGGTGGAATGTCGGGTGCACAGCCTAAAGCAGGTAATATCTCGGGCGTTGTCAGTGTTACAGCCGAAATAAATATTGCAGCTGCCCGAAAGCGCTATAATCAGGGTTGGGTAGATGAGCTTCACACCTCGCTCGACGAGCTTATCCCACGCATCCGCGAAGCCGTCGATAAGAAAGAGATTGTATCATTTGCCTACGTTGGTAACGTGGTAGACCTTTGGGAACGCCTTGCCGACGAGGATATTAACGTCGACCTTGGTTCGGACCAGACATCGTTGCACAACCCCTGGGCAGGAGGATACTACCCTGTGGGCTACAGCTACGAAGAGTCGAATCGTATGATGGCCGAGGAGCCCGAGCGCTTCCACGAGTGTGTGCAGGCATCGTTGCGCCGTCACGTAGCAGCTATCAACCGCCTTACCGAGCGTGGGATGTATTTCTTCGACTACGGCAACGCCTTCCTGCTTGAATCGTCGCGCGCCGGAGCCGATATTCTAAAGAGCGACGGCACATTCCGCTACCCATCATACGTACAGGATATTATGGGCCCGATGTTCTTCGATTACGGCTTCGGTCCCTTCCGTTGGGTATGTACCTCGGGCGACGAAAAAGACCTTGAGACAACCGACCGTTTGGCGGCCGAGGTACTCGAAAAGATGCTCGCCGAGGCACCCGAGGAGATTCGCGGACAGCTCGAGGATAACCTCCACTGGATACGCGAAGCCAAACAGAATCGCTTGGTAGTTGGTTCGCAGGCACGCATCCTATATGCCGACTCCGAGGGACGCACACGCATTGCCCTCGCATTCAACGAGGCAATAGAGAGGGGCGAAATTTCGGCGCCTGTGGTGCTTGGTCGCGACCACCACGATGTATCGGGCACCGATTCGCCCTACCGCGAGACATCGAACATATATGACGGTTCACAATTCTGTGCCGATATGGCGGTACACAATGTGATTGGCGACTCGTTCCGCGGAGCAACGTGGGTATCTATCCACAATGGCGGCGGCGTAGGCTGGGGCGAGGTAATGAACGGCGGCTTTGGAATGGTCATCGACGGCAGCAGCGACTCGGCACGACACATCGAGGAGATGCTTCTCTGGGACGTCAACAACGGCATTGCACGTCGCAGTTGGGCACGCAACAAAGGGGCAATCTTTGCCATAAAACGACAGATGGAACGTACTCCCCTGTTGAATGTTACACTGCCTAATATTGCTGATGCCGATTTAATAGAAAAAGTTTTTAACGAGAATAAATAATATAGCTATGATTCATTATATAAGTGCCGAACACCTCACCATCGCCCGAGTTGAGGAGATTCTTACCAACGGGTACAAACTAATGCTTAGCGACGATGCCAAGCAACGTATTAACCACTGCCGCGAGTATCTCGACCGCAAGATGGAGGATACACAGAACCCAATCTATGGTGTTACAACAGGATTCGGTTCGCTGTGCAACATATCGGTAGACAAAGAGAATCTGTCGCAGTTGCAAAAGAACCTTATGATGTCGCACGCCTGCGGCACGGGAGAGCGTGTCCCCTCGGAGATAGCACGACTTATGCTTATGCTTAAAGTGCAGTCGTTATCATACGGCCACTCTGGAGTGCAGCTTGTTACCGTCGAGCGTCTTGTAGATATGTTCAACAACAACATTATCCCCGTTGTCTATGAGCAAGGCTCGCTGGGAGCATCGGGCGATCTTTCACCGCTTGCACATATGTGTCTGCCCCTCATAGGACTTGGCGAGGTAGAGATTGATGGCGAAATTGTCGATGGAGCAACAATGATGCAACGAATGGGTTGGGAGCCTATCACACTATGCTCGAAAGAGGGTCTTGCGCTGCTCAACGGCACACAGTTTATGTCGGCATACGGTGTATACTCAATAATAAATGCAAGACGTCTGAGCCGCTGGGCCGACTATATTGGCGCAATGTCAATAGAGGCATTCGACGGTCGCATCGAGCCATTTGAGCATAATGTACACGCCATACGTCCGCACAACGGACAGATTGAGACAGCAAAAGCTGTACGCGAGATTCTCTGCGGCAGCGAAATTATCAAGCAACCCAAGAAACACGTGCAGGACCCCTACTCGTTCCGCTGTATTCCACAGGTACACGGAGCATCGAAAGACACTCTTGCCTACGTTGCCGGCATATTGGAGACCGAGATAAACTCGGCAACCGACAACCCAACGATATTCCCCGACAGCGACGAGGTAATCTCGGCAGGAAACTTCCACGGACAGCCCATTGCCCTTGCTATGGATTTTCTAGCTATCGCAATGGCCGAGCTTGGCAATATCTCGGAGCGCCGCGTCTACAGAATAATCTCGGGAGTACGCGGACTACCCCACTTCCTTGTGGTTAATCCGGGACTGAACAGCGGTTTTATGATTCCGCAATATACAGCAGCATCTATAGTGAGCCAATCGAAGGGATTGTGTTGGCCCGCATCGTGCGACTCAATACCCTCGTCACAGGGACAGGAGGACCACGTGAGTATGGGTTCGAACGCCGCCACCAAGTTACTGAAGGTTGTTCAGAATACCGAGCGTATTCTTGCCATCGAGCTTATGAATGCAGCGCAGGCGTTGGAATTCCGCCGTCCGCTGAAATCATCGGCCTGCATCGAGGCAATACACAGCGCCTACCGCAAAATTGTCCCCTTTGTCGATAATGACACTGTAATGTACCCCTACATTGCACAATCGGTAAAATTCCTGAACGACTATGAGCTTGCTCGTTAAGAACATCGGTTGCATTGTAGGCATCGACGAGAGTGGACGCCTTTGCGTGGCAGGCGATGCGATGAAAAGCATCGGCACCCTCTCTGATGCGTGGCTGCTTACCGACGGCACTCGCATAAAGGACTATGGCCCAATGTCACAACTGCCTACAGGCATCGACTGCGAAAGCATCGATGCCGAGGGTGGTTGGCTCTTCCCTTCGTTCTGCGACTCGCACACACACATTGTCTATGCAGGCAGTCGCGAGAGAGAATTTCTCGACAAGATAAACGGCCTTTCATACGAAGAGATTGCCGCCAACGGTGGCGGTATACTGAACTCGGCCGACCGTCTGCACGACACCTCCGAGGATGGACTCTACCGCCAGGCAATGGAGCGCATCGACGAGATTGTGGCAATGGGCACCGGCCTTGTAGAGATAAAATCGGGCTACGGACTAACACTCGAGGACGAACTGAAAATTCTACGCGTTATACGTCGCATAAGAGAGAGTGCACCACTTGAGGTACGTGCCACATTCTTGGGAGCACACGCAGTGGGACGAGCCTTCAAGGGCCGTCAGAGCGATTATGTCGACCACGTGTGCAACGATATGATTCCCGCAGTGGCAGCCGAGGGTCTTGCCGATTATGTTGATGTATTCTGCGATAGAGGTTTCTTCACACCCGAGGAGACAGCACAAATTATAGAGCGCGGAGCCGCCTATGGCCTGCGCGCCAAGATACACGCCAACGAGCTTGCAGTATCGGGCGGCGTCGAGGTAGGTGTAAAGTACGGAGCACTATCGGTGGACCATCTTGAATCAATGGGTGACGAACAGATAGAGGCACTCAAGGGCAGCAACACAATCCCCACGATGCTTCCCGGTTGCGCCTTTTTCTTGGGTATTAGCTATCCTCCTGCACGCAAGATGATTGACGCAGGCCTTGCGGTAGCCCTCGCATCGGACTATAATCCCGGCACAGCGCCATCGGGCAATATGCGTTTCGTGACATCGCTCGCAAGCATAAAGATGAAGATGACCCCTGCCGAGGCACTTAACGCAGCCACACTTAACAGCGCCTGCGCAATGGGCGAGAGCAAGGATTACGGCTCTATCACACGCGGTAAGATTGCCAATTTTTATATTACAAGGCCTTTGCCGTCATTAGCCTTTATGCCCTACGCACATCAGACACCGATAATAAAAAACATAGTACTTAAAGGCAAGCTGCAGTAATAAACAACAGTCTTAAAACAAGTGAGTGTGAATCAATTTATATGATTCACACTCACTTGTTTTTATTGGTGTCCGGTAAAAATAGAATAATCCCCAAAAGTGCTATTGACGAAGCTGAATTTAGCAAACAAGCCTAAATGAGAGACTGAAAAAGTTTTATCGAACACCTCTATGTTGCTTTCCAAATAATAAGACTATATTTATTGTTTATTAACCATTTATTATCAAACAATTAATCGATTTCTAATAATTTAATGTTTTTGAAGAGGCAATATCTATCCTCTCAACGTGTTTACGCTGAGTT
>JAGBBX010000013.1 GCA_017938245.1 Bacteroidaceae bacterium | reverse complement strand
TACTAATTTTCATACGGCGCACCAATGAACAACCTTATGATTTTATGAAAAAGTGGGCTTGCTTTAGTATTTTTGAGGTAAACCTCGAAAATAGACTGCACTCGCTTTGAAAAATATTGAAGTGAACTTCATATTTCTCGCCCGTTTGTTAGTATTTTTGTTGTAAAAGTGGCAATATTAGCTCCGTCAATAGCACTTTTTGGGATTATTCTATTTTTATCGTACAATAAAAAAAACAGACCAAACTATTGCATAATAATTTCAAACGGCTTACATTTGTAGTGTACTATTTCACTAATACACTAAAACATTATAAAAAAATAAAAGATAGCACACTTTCTTACTTTTTTTTTGGGAGTGGGAATAGTCGAGTCGGGAGATTAAACAAAGAATTATAAACATTAATAATATAGGATTATGATTGAAATTAAGGATTTATCATTTGGCTACAAGAAGAAAAGCCTTATCTATGAGAACTTTTCACTTAATATTGGTACAGGCGAGGTGTTTGGGCTATTGGGAAAGAACGGTACAGGAAAAACCACACTACTCTATCTGCTGACAGGACTGCTGCATCCACAGAATGGAAAAGTATATTTCAATGGCACAGATGTTCACGAACGTCAACCCGGTACACTGAGTGAAATTTTCATCGTACCCGAGGAGTTTGAGCTACCCGATATAAGCCTTAAACAGTATGTGAATATTACTGCCCCATTCTACCCTAAATTCAGCTATGAGCAGCTTAACAGCTGTTTGGAGGTCTTTGAGATGCCTTCCGACATAAAATTCGGTGAGCTATCAATGGGACAGAAGAAAAAAGCATTTATCTGCTTTGCCCTTGCCACAAACACACACCTGCTTGTAATGGACGAGCCAAGCAACGGCCTTGATATTCCCTCGAAAAGTCAGTTCCGTAAAGCAATAGCAATGGGAATGAGCGACGAAAAGTCGGTTATTATATCCACACACCAGGTGCGCGATATCGACAGTCTGCTCGACCACGTGATAATCATCGACGACAAGCACGTACTGCTCGACGCATCTACCTCACTCATTAACGAGAGGCTATATTTTGGCGAGGGTGAAACAATAGATAACGATAAAATAATCTATAGCCAACCCTCGATAGGCGGTAAGAGTCTTTTACGTGCAAACAGGGGGGGCGAGGATAGCAACATAAACTTAGAGCTGTTGTTCAATGCCACCCTTGCCGAGCGAGATAAGATAGCAGCAATATTCAACAAGTAGGAGCCTACAACTATGAACAACGACTATAACAAATTCAGTATCAAACGAATTGGTTGGTTACTAAAATACTATGCAGTAACCGAGCGCAGCAGCTACATTATATTTACGCTTATAAGCGTTATTGCCTTGCAGGTACCCTACCTTCTTGCAGCATACTTTTGCTACGAGAAGAGACCTTACACAATGGATCACCTTATAATGTATAATATCGAGTTAAGCATTGGGGTGGTTGGTACGATGATAACTCTACTGTTGCTTATTATGGCAGCATCGATGCTGATGGGCAGTACAGCAACAAAAGAGGAAAGAAGCAACCATATAATGATGCCTGCCAAGAATAGCGAAAAATTTGCAGCACAGCTTCTTATATGCACAATAGGGGCATACGCGGTAATATTAGTCGCTCACCTATTAGGTATGCTATCTTACTGCCTGCTGTTGGTTTTAATGGAAGCACCTGCGAAATTCTTCTCTTACGCAACATTGCTCTTCAGTAGCACCTGGCACCATATATCAGGAATAAATCAATCTCTCCTTGCCATAACAGGATTAAACCTTTTACTCTACAGCATCTGTTTTCTGGGTGCTACACATTGGCGCAGGCAGAGATTTTTAAAGAATATAAGCATTGTAATACTATCGGCACCTATGCCTTTTCTATTTGCAATGCTTCTTTACGACCTGCAGTTTAGCGATAACACCATACAAGTTTTATCTATAATAGTTTTCTACACACTCTCGGCACTGTTTATGTGGCTTGCGTGGCGAAAGTACTGTCGGATACAGAATATAGAGCGCGAAGCAAAGCTGTGGAAACCTACCATTGCGCTATTGGCCGTATATGTAATTCTCTTTTTACTTTATACACAAGGTGGAAGCCGCAGGGTGATTAAAATAGACGAGGCGCGATTAGAGAGAATAACAGGAGCCGATTTCCCACATTACAGCCATCTTTCGGAAAAAGATTTCCACGACGGAGGAATATTGGGCGATTTCACCACTGTCTCGACATACAAGTTTGACGAACACCCATCAGAGGAGTTTTACCTGCAACTCGACACTCTTTCACAAAAGCAGAGTGAACTCATCTACGGGTGGCGGAAGGGAAAAATACTGCGCGATAAAAAGAACCCGGAATTAGGCGAAATCACAGAGTACCTCTATTACAATTCGTGGGGTAACGGCCGCCAGGCTCCCGAGGGTGAGGACTCCGAGGCCGACCGCTATATACTGGTAAGGATTACAAAGGGAGTAAAAGGGTTTCATATAACATACGGAGCACACTAAAAAAAACAGGAATATGAATAATATAGATAAATTCAGTATCAGCCGCGTGTTGCAATTATGTAGATACGAGTTTGGAATGGAGCGCGATAGAATTATATCGCTTCTTAGAACATTTACTATTGTAATGGCCCTGCCATTTGCCTACGGGCTTTTGACGGATGCTACATACAACGAATACTGCAACTACTGCTTCGACTTTTTCGATAGCACTCAGACGACAATGCTTATCGTCTATTCAGCCACTATATTTAATATTATAGAGCATAGCGGCACAAACTACTTTATGCTGCCTGCGACAAATAGTGAGAAGTTGACATCACAGGTGCTGCTATACACCATAGGGACAGCATTGATGCTTGTGACAGCATACGCAATATTGGAGTGTCTGCACTACCCTATTGTTACATTATTGGATAAGCCCGAGGAGTTCCGACAGAGCATAGCACCACTTTATTTCAATCTCTTTATATTCAAGGGAGGATGGAGAACAACTGTCTATGTACTGCTATTTGGAATTACAATATACAACTGCTATGTAAACATCCGCTGTAGAGGCCATAACTGGTTTATCGGTTCACTTATAATGTTAGTTATAAGTGTAGTGATATTTCTGCTTGCTAAAGTCATTATAGATTATTGCGAGGAAAATATTCCGGATAGCCTGCTTATAACAGTTGCAGTTGCAACATTATCGGTATTCAACTACTTTGTGTGGCGCAACAGCCTGAAGAATTTCGGGAAGTTGGCAATTATATAAAAAGTGCTAACTTTGCAAACGGAATGAGATTATGAAATTCAAAGAGACAAAATCGATATACCAACAGATTGCCGACCGCTTGTGCGACGAGATTCTGCAAGGCAGCTACCACGAGGAGGAACGCATCCCCTCAGTGCGCGAATATGCAGCCACTGTCGAGGTTAATGCAAATACCGTAGTACGCTCTTACGACCAACTACAGGGGCAGGAGATTATATACAACAAACGTGGAATAGGCTATTTTGTTGCTGTGGGCGCCGTAGAGCGTATTAAACAGTTGCGACGGACTACATTCCTAAGCGACGAGCTACCGGAATTCTTCGGTAGCCTTACGACACTTGATATCTCGATAGAGGAAATAGAAAAATTATACAAGGAATGGAGGGAAAGAGAGGCACTCGTTTAACAGGCTATAATAACAGACAGCTTCTCTTGGATAGATAAGAGAAGCTGTCTGTTTATTGTCAGCCAATGCTATCAGTCTCGCACCGAAGTCAATGGATAGAGTTGTTCTGTCTTATGCGAAAGACGTGCCTTTGCCGAACCGAAATTAAGCGCAAGGTCTAGTAGGATAGGCAGGTGGTTATCGTCATTCGTTATATGGAAGTTTACTATCTCACGTTCTTTACCGTCCCTCTCCTCTACAAGCGACACTATAAGACAATCATAGTCGTGACCATCGTCCGACTTTGTGCGTTTCTTGCCCCTGTATATAAGATGCTGCTTCGTTATTTTCTTACCTGTTGCCACAGGAAATGTCAGACGCTGTCCCTTCTTTAGGGAGGCAAAATCAAGCGTACGCGCGTATGCCAACAAACTCATCATATCATAGACCTTATTATAGACATACTCCTCCTTGTACTTCGGTTCCTCCTGGTTACGACGGAAATATTGCGCAACTTTTACTCTGCCATCATCGCCATAGCTGTACCACACCTGATTGAGGTAATAATGCTTGCCCTCGGCCGAGGCTTTACGATAGTACAGGGGACGATAATCACTTGTAAAGACAGTAGTAAGAGTATCGCGCATACGGAAAAATGCATCGGCAGTACTGTTGGTGCTGCTCAACAACGACATATACTGCGCTTTCTGTCCATTGAATATTGTATCGCGTATTATGAGTGAGGCACCACCGGCTTTCACCCAGATAAATTTCCAGTTGAAATAGAAATTGCACTTTAGCGTCTCGCCCGAGCGGAATGCCGGTCTCTGCTTTAAATTCTGAGCAGTAATAGGCATTGCTAAAAGCATTGCTAACAGTAGTATATTATTTAATAGTTTGTTCATTGTTTACTTGAATTTACGTTCGGCATTACGATTGCGTTTTTTGCGTTCACGGTCGGGTTTCTGTTTGGTTATATCCAAAGGTTTCTGCTCATTCAAAGGAAGCATTATATCCCAATCGTCCTGGTCGTACTCGAATAGAGCCTTTAGTTCAAGGGCGTGAGGGTAATAATAGACCTTTTCGGGTTGTACTCCCGAGGCATAGTCGCCCGTATCCCACACTCCATTGCCATTCTCATCTATAATAACACGTAGGTAGTACTTTGCAGGGCGGATAAAATAAAATGTGCATCGTCCTTGTTCGGTTTTCTGAGATGTCAGCACGTTGCCATCACTTCTTAGGAGCTGAACAATGGCATTATCGCCAATACCTCTTATCGCGAGGTTCAATACAGCATAGCTGTCAAGTGAACGGAAGGCAATCTTCTCGCCGAACTTATCGGACGCGGCACCATAAAGTCCTATAAATGCAGCCGAATCAATCTCGACCATATATTTTTCCTCGGGGCGCCACTCGGCATAAACGATATAACGGCGATGCTCCTTGTCGCTTGCTCTGAAGACAAACGGTATAGGCACAAAGGTTGAGTCGTTTATTGCCTTTGACACGTGTATGGCAGCTGTATCTATGCTCTGCAACGGCTCGGCAAATGATATGCTGTAGGGAATATCAATGTCCATCGACGATGAATTATGCGATTTTATCTTCAGCACCGGTGTCGGTGGAATATATTTAGGCGGATTATTCTCGTCGTAACTCTTGTTTCGCTTGGCAGCTTTAATAAATGCTTTCTCGGCCTTCTCGTATGCCTCTTGCTGCTCCTTCAACACTCTCTCGCGCGACTTCTTGGGAACAAGTGTCACTGTATCGGTACGCGGTATGAAAACTCCTAATGAATCGGGCACACGATAGGTTACAGCAAGCGTCAGCGTATCGCGGTGATAGATTGTACTGTCCTTTATCCAGCAGGTAATAGTATCATTCTTTAACGACGGCTCTATTACAAATTCACCCTCCGAGTCGAAGTTAAGTCCTTTTAGCTTTGGCAATGAATCGTTAGTATCGGCAAAAAAGAGTGTGAAGCGGTTGTGCTCGGTACGCTGGCTCTTTTGCAGGTACTGTGAATAGAAAGGTTCATTGAATGCCAACAGCACAAGATCGTCGGGCATAAGGCGAGTATAGGGAATATGCCTTATGGTATCGATGATAAGAGAGTCGCGCCACACTGTATCGGGACGTACCGCGGGCATTGCGTATGGTTCGATTGTGGAACCCAGAAAAGCTATTTTCTCGCTCTTCTGGTCGTACAGATAGTTCTGATTGGCATCGGCAAGAGCATATACATTATACTCACCCGGCGCAACACCTGTAATAGTGAAACGTCCGCGACTATCGGTGCGCGACACGCGCTCAAAGGGACGCTTATAAAAGGCCGAGTCATCGCCCGCCTTATGCAAACCCACCAGGATTCCTTTTATAGGTTCAAGGTCTTCGGCATTGAGCACTGTGCCGGACACACCAAGCGTGTCGACACGGTCGCCTGTCGAAAAGATAAACGAGAAATTCTCCAAAGGATTACCCTCGTTATTATCGACCACCGCATCATTGAAGTTTATAGTATAGGTAGTACCCGGCACAAGCGAATCGAACAGTTCTACCGTTATCTTGCGGGCATTAGCCTTAATCTCGGGCATCTCTATCTGAGGTGGTGATATTACCACCTTCTCGAATGCGTTCTCGAGTTTTATATTCTCGTTAAATTCGAGAGTTATTTTATTATTGTTGACATTTTTTGCCCTCACTCCCGGGTCACTCGACACCAAGATTGGCGGCTCTTCGTCAAAAGGGCCGCCGTCGGGGGTTCCCATACTTGCACAAGCTGCAAGGAGAACCACCAAGGGAAGCAATATCTTATTTTTATCGAATTTTGTCATAGATTGTTCATTGACATTAGTTCATCGATGTACTGACGGTTGTTACTCAAACGCGGTACCTTATGCTGTCCGCCTAATTTACCTTTGCTCTTAAGCCAGTCACTGAACAGACCTTTGCGTGCCTCTACTATCTGAAGCTGCTGCAAAGTAATATCCTTATAGCGTTTAGCCTCGTAATCCGAGTTTATCTGTTGCAGGGTGCTGTCGAGCACCTTGGCAAACTCTTCTATTGAACAGGGTGGCTGCGAAAATTCTATCAACCATTGGTGACTGCAACGTGCATCGGCATCCATAAATATTGGTGCAGCAGTATACTCAGCTACCTGTGCGCCTGTTGCTCGGCAGGCAGCCTTAAGTCCCTGCTCGGCATTATCGACAATCAGTTCCTCTCCAAACGCGTTGATAAAGTGTTTTGTTCGTCCACTGATGATAAACTTATAAGGTTCTTTGCTTGTAAAACGTACAGTATCACCAATAAGATAGCGCCATAGTCCGCAAGATGTGCTTATGAGCATTGCATAGTTCTTGCCCGTCTCGACCTCCCACAATGGCAATACTGTAGGATTGGGCTTATCAAATTCATCCATCGGGACAAACTCGTAGAAAATGTCATAGTCTATCATAAGCAGCATCGAGGGGTCGGCAGGGTCGCTCTGTATACCGAAGAATCCCTCACTCGCATTATACGTCTCCATATAGTGCATATCAGGTTTCAGTATCAACTGTTTATACTGTTCGCGGTAGGGTGTAAAGGCGACACCACCGTGAAAGAACACCTCGATATTGGGCCATATTTCATCGATACTCTTTTTTCCTGTGATGTCGAGCAGATGTTTCAGTACTGCCATCATCCACGAAGGCACTCCCGAGAGGTTTGTGACATTTACATTCTGTGTGGCACGAGCTATTCTATCCATCTTCTCCTCGAAATCACTCAGAAGAGCGATAGATTTCTCGGGAACACGCAGGAAATTCACCAACGGATTTACATTTTCTATAAGAATTGCACTGAGGTCGCCCACAAGACTGTTCTGCAAATTATAATTACTTGCGTGACTACCGCCCAATATAAGGCCTTTGCCCGAGAAGAAGCGGCTCTGCGGATTATTGCGCAGATAGAGAGAGACCACGTCGAATCCTCCCTGATAATGTACTCTCTTAAGGCCATCGGCTGTTACGGGAATAAACTTGCTCTTGTCATTTGTTGTTCCCGAAGACTTTGCATACCAACGGCAGGCGCCTTTCCAAAGAATGTCCTTCTCGCCGTGACGCATACGGTCGATATAACCTTTCAGCGTCTCGTAGTCCTGCACGCCTACACGAGAGACGAAGTCACTATAACGACGAATCTCGTTAAAATGGTGCTGTACTCCCCACTCTGTAGATGCAGCACTCTCGACCAAACGACGCAACACCTTGCTTTGTATTGCCTCGGTATTATTTGCATATTTTGCTATTTTATCTGCACGATGACAGATAAATGGTTTGAGCAGTTTTGTCTCGTTCATCACAATTTTCTCTTTTTGGAAAACAGATATTCCCCCTCAATTGGAGATTTTTCACTGCCAAATAAGCAACGAGTATGTTACTCTTCGGTAGTCGAATTGATAGTCTATTTTTTATAATTCTCGAGTCCTGTGTTAAGGAACTTCAGATATTCATCTACATTTTTCTTGTGTCCATAAGAGCCATTCAAGGGATTACCCTCGTTATCTACCGGGACATAGAAAGGTTGGGCATTTGCTCCGAACTTCACGCGCTGCAGATAGCTCCACTTATCACCAATAGTGCGCAGTTTCTTCTGCTCGCCATTCTCCTCTACTGTCATAATCTCGGGAAGCGGAGTCTTATCATCGACATAAAGTGATATGAGAACATATTTCTGCTGTAGAATATCTATCACACGGTCGTCGGTCCAAACCGATGCCTCCATCTCGCGGCAGTTCACACAGCCGTGACCTGTAAAGTCGAGCAACACAGGTTTACCCTGTTCCTTGGCAATGCGCATACCCTCCTCGAAATCGTAGCTTACAGGGTGTATCACATTCTTGTTAAGGCTGAAATCCTGTGTCCACATAGGAGGTACAAAGGCGCTGATAGCCTTACAGGGGGCTCCCCAAAGACCGGGAATCATATACACTGCAAAAGCGATTGAGAAGAGCGCAAGGAAGAAACGAGGTACCGATGTCTTCTGTTCGCCTTCGTCGTCGTGAGGGAAGCGGATTATATTAAGCAGATAGAGACCCAGACAAGCAAAGAGAACAATCCAAATAGCAAGGAACACCTCGCGGTCCAGTAATCTCCATCCGTATGCAAGGTCGGCAACCGAGAAAAACTTAAGCGCAAAGGCAAGCTCGACAAAGCCCAACACCACCTTTACAGTATTCATCCAACCACCCGAACGGGGTGCCTGCTTAAGCAATGCAGGGAAAAGAGCAAACAGAGTGAAAGGAAGAGCAAGAGCAAGAGCAAAACCAAACATTCCAATAGCCGGACCAAAGAGTTCGCCCTGTGTACTCATCTCGACAAGCAGGAATCCAATTATGGGACCTGTGCAAGAGAATGAGACAAGAGCAAGGGTAAACGCCATAAGGAAGATACTCAAAAGACCGGTTGTGTTACTTGCCTTCTCATCGACCTTATTTACCCATGACGATGGAAGAGTAAGTTCGAATCCACCCAGGAACGACGCACCAAAGAGTACCAACAACAGACAGAAGAAGATATTGAACACCGCATTAGTTGATAGCGCATTAAGAGCACTTGCACCGAAGCACATTGTGACAATAAGTCCCAGTGCCAAATAAATGACGATAATAGAGATTCCGTATGTTACAGCCTCGGTAAGAGACTGCTTGCGGCTCTTTGTACGTTTCAGGAAGAAACTTACTGTCATTGGTATAATGGGCCATACACAAGGGGTAAGAAGCGCTACAAGACCACCACCGAATCCCAATAGAAAAATCATCAGCAACGAACGGTCGGTTGTCTCCTCAAAACTCTTTAATTGGTCTATTACAGGAGTCCACAATTTGTTTACATCGGCACTCTTGGCAACCTCCTCGGCCGGTTGCAGAGGTGTCATATCAACCGCTGCCTCCTCTTGTTTAGGCTCGTTTTTTACCTCTTCTTTCTTTACCTCGGCTTTTTTCTCCTCGGTTTTCTTGGGTTTCTCGGCAGGTGCGGCCGCTTTTATATCGGCTGTTCCTTTGAGGGTAAAATCGTAGTTTGTGGGAGGGAGACAGTTCTCGTCGTTACAGGTGCCATGCTGAAGATAGCCCTCGATTTTATACTCGGGAGCGGTTATCTTAATCTTCTGTGTAAATGTAGCTGCAATCTCGAAATACCTTACTGTCATATCGAACATAGGGTCGAATTTCTCTATTGCTCCCGCACCGGGTGTGAGTTTACCTACAAGCTCTGCACCCTCAATCTTATCGATGTTTATTGTAGCTGAAGTCGGGCCTCCCTCGGCAAGGTCGGTGGAGTACAAGTGCCACCCATCTTCTATAGAGGCAGTAAACGTAAGAACAGCCTCGGCACCATCTACTTTAAGAGCGTGCTTAAAGGTTACCGGGTTGTGCATCTGAGCATACATCTGTGCCGCAACAAGCAGCAATAACATAGACATTAACTTTTTCATATTCATTGTATTTTATTATAATTCCATTGGGTTCTTACGTATTCGCCACTCGGTGGGATACATATTATTTGCTCTGTTTCCAACATTCTTCACAAAGCCTATCGGCGTACCTGCATAAGTTAGCAGTAGCAATCCGATGGGTGCCTCGGGAAGCGACAACGAGTCGCGATGCAGATAGGTAAGTGCCTGTTCGCGCAACAGCTCCACTCTATTGAATGCCTCACGATTCAAGGCAGTACTCATCGCAAGAGCGTGAAAAGGCAACACCTTGTTGTTCTTTATCTGCGCTACAGGTAGTGCAGCGTGTAACACTTTTAGGCGCGACTGCAAGGCAAGAACAGCCGACGTGTGTTCTTTGGGGAGAGCTACAATACTGTTATCTTGCAGCAGAAAATCGAATGCAGCAGAATCGTTCACCCAACCCTCGACAAGTGCCCGGCTTTTGGCAGGGCAAATAGGGAGTTTCGCTACACGCGGTTGCTGCACGGTGCTCTCACCATCTTTACGCAAAAGACTCATAAAGAAACCCTCGCCTTTGGTATATCCCGGGATAAAACGATAAACAGGAGCTCCTGTCTGTGTGAGATTGCCTGTAATACCCCACTGCGGTTGTATCGCTATTGGCAGTACCTCGGCTCCAAGTTCCCCGGCTATCCAAGCAACGCAGTCCTCATCCTCTTCACGATTAAAGGTACAGGTGCTGTAAACCAATAATCCCCCGGGGCGAAGCGCCTCCCACACATCCTGCAAAATCTCGCGCTGACGGGTTGCACACTGCATAACATTTCCCACGCTCCACTGCTGAACAGCAAAATCGTCCTTACGAAACATTCCCTCACCCGAACAGGGAGCATCGACTACTATTAAATCGAAGAAATTACGCAACGATGCAAAGTCGGCCGGCATATTTCGTGTTACCACCGCCGACGGGTTACCCCACTTTATAACATTCTCGGCAAGAACCTGCGCACGCAGTGGCATAGGCTCATTCGAGACAAGAAGACTCCCTTTAGGCAGCAGCGACAACAGATGCGTTGTCTTTCCCCCGGGAGCAGCACAGAGGTCGAGCGCACGTATAGGAGAATCGACATACTGTTTTATCGCCTGTTCAAGGAACATCGACGAAGCCTCCTGCACATAGTAACAACCCGAATGAAAAAGCGGGTCACCTGTAAATAACGGGCGCTCGGCAAGATAAGCGGCATCATCGGCCCAAGGGACAGCATCGGTACAATCGGGAACAGCAATCTTCGCCCTATTATAGCGCACACTTACAACCGGCGCCAAGGATAGAGCCGACACAAAAGTATCGAACCTCTCCTCGCCAAACAGCTGTTTGGTACGTGCTATAAATTCCATATTCAATTCCATTCCCTAAGAGTTTTTTACGTCACGAGCAAATAGGACATAATTCAGCGCGAAGATACAAAAAATCCCGCTTACGAATATAATATATTCGCATTTAATTACGCACAAGGGCTGTATAGCAGCAATATTAAAATATTTTTTAACAGTTCCGATAAAATAGCAAGAGAAACTACCGCCTATTTTGTTGAATCTTGAGCAAAAAATATTTACTTTTGTACTCTTCACAAAAAACAGAGAAACAATGAAACAATACCTATCGCTACTCGAAAGAATACTTAACGAGGGCACACGAAAAGACGACCGCACGGGAACAGGCACAATAAGCGTATTCGGGCATCAGATGCGGTTCAATCTGGAAGAGGGTTTTCCCTGCCTCACTACAAAGAAGCTGCATCTAAAATCAATCATACACGAGCTTCTATGGTTCCTCAACGGCGACACAAATGTAAAATATCTGCAAGATAACGGCGTAAGAATATGGAATGAGTGGGCCGATGAAAATGGCGACCTCGGGCACATATACGGCTATCAGTGGCGTTCGTGGCCCGATTACGACGGTGGTCACATCGACCAGATTAGTGAGGTTATAGAGACTATAAAGCACAACCCCGACAGCAGACGTATTATCGTCAATGCGTGGAACGTTGCCGATATTAAAAATATGAATCTGCCCCCCTGCCACGCAATGTTCCAGTTCTACGTTGCCGATGGCAAACTGAGTCTGCAACTCTATCAGCGCAGCGCCGACTGCTTCTTAGGAGTGCCGTTCAACATTGCATCATACGCCCTTTTGTTACAGATGGTTGCACAGGTAACAGGACTTAAGGCCGGTGAATTCATCCACACTCTTGGCGATGCGCATCTATACATCAACCACATAGAGCAGGCTAAACTACAGCTCACACGCGAGCCATACGCACTGCCACAGATGAAGATTAACCCCGACGTAAAGGATATATTCTCATTCAAGTTCGAGGATTTCAGCCTCGAAAACTACACTGCACATCCTCACATAAAAGGCGTAGTAGCCGTATAAAAACCGAAGTATGAATATAGCAATTATAGCAGCTGTTGCAAAAAACGGAGCAATAGGCAATGGTAACAAACTAATCTATTGGTTGCCCAACGACCTGAAGAGATTCAAGGAATTGACAACAGGGCACACCATTATTATGGGTAGCAACACATTCCGTTCGCTCCCCAAAGGTGCGCTGCCCAACCGTCGTAATGTAGTCCTCTCGCGCAAAAGTGGCGACTTTCCCGGTGCCGAGCAGTTTACCTCGTTAGACGAGGCACTACAAAACTGCACAGACGAAGAGACCGTGTATATCATTGGTGGCGAGATGCTTTACCGGTATGCACTGCGGTATGCCGACACTCTTGAACTGACCGAGGTAGATGACGCACCCTCCGAGGCAGACGCTTTCTTCCCAACTATTGGCGAGGAGTGGCAGCTAACGCACAGCGAGCTACACGAGAAGGACGAGAAGCACGCATATAACTATACTTTTGCCACATACACAAAAAGAGAGTAAAAAGTCAGCAATGACCCGGGCTTTCTTTAACCACCCTGCGCGATTAAAAGTCACCGAATAAACTTGCTTTTTAGAGCCCTACATAACAAAAAATGAGACACCAAAAGTGCCTCATTTTTTTGTTATATAACTCTAATATTACTATTAGCGTTGTGTAGCCTGGTAAACAAGTGAGAGAGCGTATGCTTTACGAAGCTCCATCTTAACGTCAGTGATGATACCCATCTTGGTATTAACGTCACTCTTGAGGACAATCTTCATATAGGGTTTATCACGCTCTGAAAGATTTCCGCGCTCATCATATACGAATGAACCTATTGCCGAAACGTCAATAAACTTATCGTTTACCTGAATGCAGCTTCCTGTACCAAACTTGGCGCGATACTCACGCTGTGCTTTACCAATATAAATATTGGAAGCAAGCGATTTACGCTCAAGTTTCTCAATCTCAGTACCCTGGGGTGCCTTGAACTCTACCTTCAAAGTCTCCTCACGCATTGATGTTACAATCATAAAGAAGAAGAGGATAGAGAATATCAAGTCAGGGAGAGACGAGGTATTCAATTCGGGCATTTCTGCCTTTCCTTTATTCTGAAACTTACTCATAGTACTTAGTTTAATTGTTTCCGTAGTTCTTAGGCTCAGCCTCAGAAATCATACACTTGTAATACTGACGGATAGCAAGCTGCTGATCCTCGCTGCACTGTTTATATCCGTAACCGAATGTCTTGCGTGCAAGCTCGTCGCGCAACTCGTTATACGCGCCGTACAACTCATTCTCAATCTGGAAATACAAGTCGTAGCCTGTAGCACGGTCGGTAACAAAAGATATTACGTGATTCTTTGTAATATTCTGAACACCGAAAGGTGCGGGCAACTCTACAGCGTGTAACTCGGGCAATTTAGCGTCGTTATCGCGGTTCTCGATAAAATCCTTGGCCAACTGACGAAGCTCACCTACCTGCACCTCTTTCGACTCGCTATTACCCACCTTAGCAAGAATCTGGTTATGCATATTCACGGTAACAACCATTGTGTTACGCAGCTTAACCTTGGGAGGATCCTGCTCGATGTTTTCATCGGGAGGGTTCGGGAGGCGTACGTGCAAACCGGCATCGCTGTTCATTGATGTCGTCACAAGGAAGAAGATGAGAAGGATAAACGAGATATCGGCCGTTGAGCTGGCGTTAATTCCCGGTACTTTCTTTTTTCCTTTTGCCATCTTATAAAATCTTACTCTTTAACCTTATTGAATACCTTAGTTACACCTGAAAGAGCAACAACTGTAAATACAGTAGTAGCTGCCAACAGAACGTACTGAACATAAATACAAACATCTGCAAGAATAAGGTCAGCCTCTACAGTGTAGGCCTTACCACTCTTCATAACAGGAGCTGTATCTGCAAGAGAATATGCAACAACAAATATTGCAGCAAAAGCAGCCAAATACAAGATACCCTTTAATGCACCCTTAAGGTCAGAGAGCAACTGCATTATACCCATAACGCATACGCTTACAATACCCAAACCTAAAAGAGAATACATCCAATACATTAAGGCATCAAGATTCTCGGGATCGGTTTTAACACCGCTCTTCAACATAATAGTATTATCAAAGCCAACGAATGCAAACAGTACAAGTACAGCGACTGTTATAACCATCAGCAATATAAATACTATTCTAGAAATTTTATTTTCAACTCCAGCTTTCATAATATAAATCAAATTTAAGCTGTTAGAAATTACTTCTTAAGATTGTACTTTGTAAGCATATCAAGAAGAATGATTGAAGAATCCTCCATATCGGCTGTGATATCCTCAATCTTGGTAAGAATAAAGTTGTAGAATACCTGAAGTATAAGAGCTACGACGATACCGTAGATAGTTGTGATAAGAGCCACCTTCATACCACCGGCAACGACTGTCGGAGAAATATCACCAGCTCTCTCAATCTCGTCGAATGCCATAACCATACCAATCACAGTACCCAAGAATCCGAGTGAAGGAGCCATCGCGATGAACAGTGTAATCCAAGAGCAACCCTTCTCAAGCTCACCGGCCTTAACACTACCGTAAGATACAACTGAACGCTCAACTACATCGAGACCGTCGTTGATACGGAGAAGACCCTGATAGCAGATAGAAGCAACGGGACCGGGAGTCTCGCGGCAGATTGTCTTAGCTTTCTCAACATCACCCTTCTCAAGAGCTGCACCGATAGCGTTCATAAGCTTCTTGGTGTTAACCTGAGCAAGGCTCAAATAGATAATACGCTCTACGCAAAATGCAAGACCGATAACCATAGCAACTGCAACGAGAGCCATAAACGCAGCATCACCCTCGATGAACTTAGTCTTAAGTGTCTTGTGGAAACCCTCAGACTCTACAGCCTCCTCTACGGGAGCCTCGGCAGGTGTCTCTGCTACCTCCTCGGCAGGAGTCTCAGCAGCAGCGCCATCAACTTGTTCTGTCTGTGCCTCGGGTGCAGCAGCATCCTGAGCCATTACCTGGGTAGCACCGAAAGTGAACATACCCAACATTGCAACGATTGCAAAAATCTTTTTCATGTGTGTAATTTTTTAGGAATTGATTATTTAAGTTAACATTAATATTATTCTGTTTTTCTCTTCGTGCGGAAAGAGGGGGATTCGAACCCCCGATACGCTTTTGACGTATACACGCTTTCCAGGCGTGCCTCTTCAGCCACTCGAGCATCTTTCCAAAATCTTCAGGCACCCATAATTTGACGGCAAAGTATAAAAAACCATAAATTGCACGACAATCTCGGGCAAAAATAAGTTATTTTTTTCAATCTAGTAAACATTTAGGCAAAAACCTTTCGTTAAAATGCAAAAACATCTTAAAATATCAGAATCTTTGTGCCGTACACACTAAAAAATACGAAAGAAAAGGAAAAATATTGTGTCGCTTACGAAGTTTTAACTAATTTCGCGAAGTAAAGTAAAAGCAATGCTAAAAAGAGCAGTTTCATACAGATTATTGGATGCTATCAACCCCTATCATTGGGGGACATCGGTACGCAATAAGGCTTTCGAGTGCGGTTTGCTCAAAAGCACCTCTTTCGATATTCCTGTAATATGTATAGGTAATATAACAGTGGGCGGTACGGGTAAGACACCACACACCGAATATCTCATTAAATTGCTTTGCAATATATATAAGGTTGCAGTGCTCAGTCGAGGATATGGCCGCAAAAGCCGGGGATACCATAAGGCTACTGACAAAACAACAATGCCGATGATTGGCGACGAGCCTTTTCAGATAAAAAGCAAATTCAAGAATATTACGGTTGCCGTTGACGAGAAACGTGTTCACGGCATCGAGCAGCTTTTAAACGAGGATAATCCGCCACAGCTAATACTGCTCGACGATGCCTATCAGCACCGTTACGTAAAGGCGGGACTGAATATTCTGCTCGTCGACAACAACCGTCCTGTATGGCGCGACACACTACTGCCTCTTGGCCGTCTGCGCGAGTCGATGGCAGGCATAGAACGTGCCGATATTATAATTGTGACAAAGTGTCCGCCTGATATGAGCGAAAAGTGTAAAGAGGATTGTCGACAAATGCTGCAAACAAAGAGAGGGGCACCGTTGTTTTTCTCGACAATGAGATACGGTACCCCCTACCCCATCTTCCCCGAGGCTGCCGGCCGAGAATGTAAAACAGAAAAAGGCTGTAAGATTCTGTTGCTTACAGGAATTGCAAAGCCTGCCCCATTGAAAGCCGAACTTGAGCATCGCGGTGCCGAGGTTACACTTAAGCAGTTTGCCGACCACCACAACTTCAGCGAGGGCGAGATTAAAAACATTGCCGAATCGTTCGACAAGATAAATGGTGAGAAACTGATTATAACCACCGAGAAGGATGCAGCGCGACTGACGTCGCTACCCTCACTGCCACAAATCATAAAAGAGAACATATTTGCTCTGCCTATAGAGGTCGATTTTCTCGATGGCAGACGCAAGGAGTTCGACACCCTTGTAACCGAAAAAGTTAAATCATTAATCAATTAAACAATACAACTATGTTACAGAAGATTCAAGAGACAGCCGAATTTCTTAAGGCTAAAATGACTACACATCCCGAGACTGCAATTATTCTTGGCACAGGCCTTGGCAGTCTCGTAAACGAGATTACCGATAAATATGAGATAAAGTACGAAGATATTCCCAACTTCCCACTATCAACAGTAGAGGGTCACTCGGGCAAACTCATCTTCGGTAAGTTGGGTAATAAGGAGATTATGGCAATGCAGGGACGTTTCCACTACTACGAGGGTTACTCGATGAAGGAGGTAACCTTCCCTGTACGTGTTATGCGTGAGCTTGGTATTAAGACACTTTTTGTATCGAATGCTGCGGGCGGTATGAACCCCGATTTTCTCATCGGCGACCTAATGATTATCACCGACCACATCAACACCTTCCCCGAGCACCCCTTGCGCGGAAAGAACATCCCCTACGGCGACCGTTTCCCCGATATGAGCAAGACCTACAGCCCCGAGCTCATTGCAATGGCAAAGGAGATTGCAGCCGAGAAGGGCATCCGTGTTGTCGAGGGTGTGTATCTTGGCACACAGGGCCCCACATTCGAAACTCCCGCCGAGTATGTGATGTTCCACCGTATGGGTGGTGACGCTGTCGGTATGTCAACCGTTCCCGAGGTAATCGTTGCCCGTCACTGCGGCATACGCGTATTTGGTATCTCAGTAATCACCGACCTCGGCATAGAGGGTGTTGTTGTAGAGGTAAGTCACGAGGAGGTTCAGAAGGCAGCCGACGAGGCACAGCCCCGTATGACAACCATTTTCCGCGAGATTGTCAACCGCGCTTAATAGTTTTATCACATAAGATAAGGGTGTGTCAATTTCTATTGGCACACCGCTTTATAATTTATAGGAACTTTATAATATGAATACAAACAATAGAACCGAAATATCCACTATCGGCGAGTTTGGCCTCATCGAGCGTCTGACATCGGATATAAAGCCCGTCAATAAAGAGACCGTTACTGCTGTCGGCGATGACGCCGCCATCCTGCAATTCTCATCCGATGAAGAGGTACTCATAAGTACCGACCTTCTTATGGAGGGCATACATTTCGACCTCACCTATTTTCCCTTAAAACATCTTGGTTACAAGGCTGCAATGGTAAATTTCTCGGATATATATGCAATGAACGGTACCCCTAAACAGATTACCGTATCGCTTGCCCTGAGCAAGAAATTCTGCATAGAGGATGTCGAGGATTTCTATGCCGGTGTGAAATTGGCTTGTGCACAGCACGGTGTCGACATTGTGGGTGGCGACACATCGGCATCACTCACAGGCCTTGCAATAAGCATCACTGTAACGGGAACAGCGCCTAAAGGTACAGCCGTGAAACGTAGCACAGCAAAGGAGACCGACCTTATTTGCGTAAGTGGTAATCTGGGTGCAGCCTATATGGGCCTGCAACTTCTCGAACGCGAAAAGATTGCAACAGCAGGCAAGGATATTCAGCCCGACTTTGCAGGAAAAGAATATATCCTTGAGCGTCAGCTGAAGCCCGAGGCTCGCCGCGACATCATAGAGCGTCTGCGCGAGGAGAACATACGCCCCACAGCAATGATTGATATTTCGGACGGACTATCGTCGGAGCTTATGCATATATGCAAGCAGAGCAGCGTAGGCTGCCGTATATATGAGGAGCGCATCCCCATCGACTACCAAACAGCAATTATGGCCGAGGAGCTGAATATGAATGTAATGACCTGCGCCCTGAACGGCGGCGAGGATTACGAACTTCTCTTTACCGTTCCCATTGCCGACCACGAAAAGGTTGCCGCAATGAAAGACATACGCGTAATTGGACATATTGTATCGGAGAGTATGGGTAATGCAATGATTACACGCGATGGTGTCGAGATGCAGCTTCGCGCTCAAGGGTGGACAATGGAAAGTGCCGAGTAAAGGATGATTATACACAATATTCTGCAAACTATATTCCTTATAGGCGGCATTGTGGTACTATTGGCGGCACTGCTCGATTGGGAGTGGTTCTTTGCTTCGAGGAACGCAGCACCCGTAGTACGATATTTTGGTCGCACCAAAAGCCGATGGTTCTATGGCACAGCAGGTGTGATTCTTATAGCAGTTGCCATTGGTTTCTACTATCGTTTAAAAGCAATGAGTTATTGATAAATAATTGCTTTTTGTTAATCCCGCGGTTATTCGGGCGGACAAAAAAGTACAAAAATCCCGAGGAATTTTGAACCTCGGGATTTATTGTGTGTCTGTATGTTTGAAACGCGTCTCAAAATTCACATTCGTAAAACCACACAAATTTAAAACAATGAGAAAGATTTTTGCAGCACTATTTATACTATGCAGCACTATTACAATGGCACAAAAGCAGACAGACGACAATACACCTCAAAAGATAGAGGGAATAGTAAAAGTACGGATGCCGATAGAGTGGTACATACAGCAAAGCAAACTATGGGAGCAGAAGGTAATGTCCGACACAAGCAACGAAGATAGCTGGCAAAACTGGTTGGCAGCACTACACTATGCAGCCACGATGAACGAAGATAAAACCGACGAGTCGCTGATTGAGAAACGCAGTCGGGCACTCAAACTGTTGAGCGAGAAATTACCCGACAGCCCCACGCGCTATATTTTGGAGATGTGGATAAAAGGCCCCTTACACCCCGACTGCGATAAAATGTCGGATGAACTATTATCCGTCGTAAAGAACAACCTCGACCGCGTGGAGTTTTACGACAATTACATAGCCTATCTTCTTATGAAACACCCCCGGGAGGAGAGCCTCATAAAGGAGATATGCAACCGTTGGTACCGCAGCAGCGACTACCCCACCTCAATGCTTAACCACTTCTACAACGAATTGTCGGGCCTTCCCGAATGGAGCATTATCATTGGCTCGGGCGACCTATCCATCTACTCCTATCTTATATTACAGAATGTCAAGGGGCTATTTGGCAATATAATACCGGTGTGCAGTCCACTGCTGTATGTAAAAGAGTACCGCGAACATCTGTGCAGAAAACTGGATATTCCTATGATGGATGACGCCGATACAAACGACATCAACAAGATGTTTATGCACATCATAAAGCACAGCAACCGCCCTGTATTCTTCTCTTCGACAAGCCCTATGCCATCGTTTACCGAAAAACTATATTCCGAAGGTTTAGTATCGCGCTACAGCGAAAAGAGATACGACAATATTGCAGCCAAGAGACGCAATTTCGAGGACAATTATCTGCTCGATTATCTTCGCGAGGACTTCGAGTATAGTTTCCCTGTTTACCAGCGCATAAAGATGAACTATGTCACCGTGTTCGCTTCGCTTCTCGACCACTATAAAAAAACAGGCAATATGCAACAATACAAGCGATTGCATAAATTACTGAAGGGAATTATAGAGAGTAACACAGTATTGTCTGACGAAGAGAAACTATACTATGAACAACAACTCGACAAGTAATACCCCTACCGACGAATACCTGATGCGACAGGTAACAGCGGGCGATAACAACGCTTTCGACATACTATACAACCGTCACAGCCGCAGGCTGTGCGGTTTTTTCACAAGAATGTTGGGTTGCGACATAGAAGAGGCAAAAGACCTTACACACGACCTTTTTACTCGTATATACACCAAACGATACATATACAAGATAGAGAATTTCGGCACGTGGCTCTATAGCGCAGCATATAACATCTGCAAGAACGAGTATCGCCATCGCGAGATACAAGAGCGTTTTTCACAAGAGCAGATGGCAAGTGAGGAGCCCACCACCGAACAACCGCAGACAATAGACCGCGAACAGATTAACTATGTATTGCACAAAGCAATAGAGGTGCTACCCAATGCACAACGCGAGGTTTTTATATTACGTTACATCGAAGAGTTGTCGACAGCCGAGGTAGCAAAAATAGTAGATTGCCCCGAAGGGACAGTTAAATCGCGTCTCTACCACGCACTTGAAAGCATTAGAAAGAGAATGAAAATGTATAAAATTTAGTTTCGGAATTATGATAGACGAAAAACTGAAAGAATTAGAAAAGGAGGAGGATATACAACAATTTATATCCCTAATGAAAGAGGAGCGCAACAGCAGCGAAGCCTCAATATCGCCAATGCCCTGCCGCCCTTACATTCAGAATAAGAAGAGGCATCGCCTTATTTCGCCCTATTGGTTGGTAGCTGCCTCTATTGCAGGTTTTGTCGCAGGTTTTTTCACCCCCAATAATATGTACGACAACAAAGTGGACAATGACTTTGCGAGCATTGACACAGTCGCAAGCAGCGGCTATAGCATAGCGCAAATGGACATTGATGCCAGCCTGCTTTTTACGATGTAAAAGGGTATGTTGCTGCGTCAAAACTGACGCAGCAACATACTCTTATCAATCCTCGTCGTCGAGGACAAAAATGTCATCAACCTTTTTATTAAAATACCGTGCAATCTTTAGCGCAAGCACTGTCGAGGGGACGAAACGTCCCTTCTCGATAGCATTTATCGTCTGACGGCTCACACCAACCGCATCGGCTAGCTGTTGTTGCGAAATATCCACAACAGCCCTCTCTACTCTTATACTATTCTTCATTGCTACCGAGGTGTTTATACATATTATATCGAAAAATGAAAATATACAACAGCAGCACGATATACTGCGAGAAAGAGAGGTAATAGAAATAACTCCCACCATAGATGAAGAGTGCGCACAGTACAATAAGTACACAATCGACTGCAAGAGCCTTTATCAGTGCATCGGCACGGAGCGACATTACAAACTCATCCTCGACAGGCTCGCGCGAGAATGCCACAAGCGATAGTCCTACAAGCGAACCTATTATGGCAATATTATTCTTCAGAGCCTGCAAATAGTCAAACTCCAATATCACCAAATAAGATTCCTCGATAAACAGGATGTAAAGACCAAAGAGGGCCGAGAGAATAAAAATAATCTTACCCCAGATTTTACATCTGTTGGGTAACAAAAATACATTTTTCATAATCTTACTTTTTTAACGGTTAACAATATATCGGGGAGCACAATCGGAGCCGGCAAATGACTGCACAACCCAAGATTATTCATATCACCGCTACAAATGTAAAGCATAGTTTACATATAAGCAAGTATTTTTGTCATTTTTTCTACTTTATTTTACAAAAGAGGATATTCTTCAGTTTCTCGCTTATTTTCTCAGTTTATTCTTTAATAATTTTAATAATAGTACCTTCTTACTCCAAATCGGCGTCTCTGTAATCATCAAAATCGATTCTGTAATTCCGATTCTCATATTTTCGATTGTACTCTTCCTCGTTGTGCGGCAGAAGTCTGGTATAGTATATTCCATCGTAGAAATACT
>JAGBBX010000012.1 GCA_017938245.1 Bacteroidaceae bacterium | reverse complement strand
ATATTTTCCTGTCAAGACTGTAGCCATTTCACTGCTTAGCATTCTGGCATTACTACCTGTAATTACAAGATTCTTTCCCAATCTATAAAGTTCACTGACCCACAAGTCCCAACCATCCAGGTTCTGTACTTCATCTAACAAGATATATTCATAACCAGGATAGACATCATCCAACATTCGCATAACAAGGTTTGCATCCCATATTTCCAACAACGAGTAATTATCGAAATTCAAGTAGGCAAAATTCTTCTCTCTAAGCATCAACAATGCTTGAGTAGATTTACCAACTCGTCTAGGACCTGTTATTAGCTTTATCAGACTACTGTTCAATAACAAATCTGTATCTTGATTACTTCTACGTACTAAATAAGGGCGTGACATCAGCTCATCACGTTCTTTACGTTGATTTAGAATGATTGTTTTCATCTTCTATCTTGTTATTTATATGCAATATTACTAGTTTTTCTTCAATTTACAAAACGTATTGCACAAAAAATATACTATTTTATGCAGTACAAAGTAATTATTGCACAAAACTTACTCTATAATATGAGAATTCACCTGTTTTAGAATAATAAAACACCAATAACTACACTCTAATAAATCTTTATGGGTTAAACATCATTTAAGATTAATTCGAGTAAAAGAAAATAAGTTTACAAAAAAAATCAAAAATCAGGTTATTTCAGATTGTTTTCGTGGTATAACATTGTAATTACAATAAACGGGAACTTTATAGTATCATTTCATAAAGTTCCCGTTACTGTATATATGATTATCAGAATAATATTTTTTATATTTCTAAACAACAAATGCGTGTGCCCCAGCGAGGCACACGCATTTGTTCTATAATAATAGTAATTGCTTACCAACCCTCTTGAACACCATCCTCGAAGAAGTGTTTACCGAAGTTATAACCATAAGCATAGTAGTAGCGAGACAACTCTTTGGCACGAGTGAGGAATCCCTCAACATCTTTATCCTTGGGATTGGGGTTAGTCCAACCAATCTCGGCAATAGCGCTCAGACGGGGAAGAACCTGATACTGTAACTGCATACGTGTGGGGATATACTCGGTCCACAGGTTACACTGCACACCCATAATATACTTCTGCTCACTGGGCGAGAGCTGGTCGTAAGGATTAAGCGCGTAAGCCTTTCTCAAAGGAACGTAACCGCCGATACCCTCGTGTTCGTCCTTGCGGTCGGTAGTCTGGTAGTAGTCGAGGTAGCAGTGACCGTTAGGAGTCATAATAGCCATATTACCGCTCTTGGCAGCTTTGATACCACCCTCGGCACCACGCCACGACATAATGGTTGCGCTCTTGCTTACGCCACCTTCGAGAATCTCGTCCCAACCGATGAGCTTACGTCCGCGACTGTTAAGGAACTCTTCTATTCTGTGTGTTACATACGACTGAAGTTCTGCCTCATTCTTTAGGCCATTCTCCTTGATACGCTTCTGACAGAGGTCGCACACCTTCCAAGCATCGCGGGGCGACTCATCGCCACCAATGTGAATATACTCCGAGGGGAATAGTTCGAGTACCTCCTCGAGAACATCGTACCAGAACTGGAACGACGACTCCTTACCTGCACAAACGATATCGGGCGACACACCCCAGTTGCTCCAAGTCTTGTAGTTACCCTCCTCGCCACGGCAGCCGAGCCAAGGATAAGCGCTGAGCGCACCAAGAGAGTGACCGGGAATCTCAATCTCGGGGATAACAGTGATGAAACGCTCCTGAGCATATTTCACAATCTCCTTGATATCCTTCTGAGTGTAGTAACCACCGTAAGGAATACCGTCCATACCTACGTTGTGACCTGTTGTTGTCTGCTCGCGCAGGCTGCCAATCTTGGTGAGCAAGGGATATTTCTTAATCTCTATTCTCCAACCCTGGTCCTCGGTAAGATGCCAATGGAAACGGTTCATCTTATGCATAGCCAAGATGTCAATCATCTCCTTAACAGTCTCTACATTCCAAAAGTGGCGCGAACAGTCGAGCATAAAGCCACGATAAGCAAGGCTGGGGCTATCCTTAATCTTTACGATAGGAAGGTTAACCTTTTCGAGGTCAATGGTAGTCTCGTAAGCCTGGATGGGAACAATCTGACGCAGTGTCTGAACAGCATAGAAAGCACCGGCAGCAGCCTTGGCAGTAATCACAATACCATCCTTGTTTATATCCAATGTATAACCCTCGTCGGTACCGTTTAGAGTAGCATCCTTTTTAATTACGATATATTTGCCATCCTTTACCTTAGAAGCACTCTTAAGCTCCTTGCCGAATACATCGACCATAATCTCGTTAAGAGCATTCTTCACATACTTAATCTCTTTCTCGTCGAACTGAGTCACAATACGAGTGTCATTTGTGAGAGTGAACACACCCGAACCGGTAACCATCTGAGTGGGCAGAGGTACGATGCTTGGAGTAGGCACCTCAACTTTTTTTGCCTGTGCCGAGACTGTCACAGCTGCCACCAGCAACATAATCAACGCAATAACATTCTTTTTCATAGTTAAATTATTTATAGTTAGTAGTTTCTGTTTTATGCTTATCAATCTATAACTGTTACATTCATCACAACATCTGTTTTTGGACGGTCGCCGGCACCTGTCTCTACCTTTTGGATAGCCTCGACTACATCGAGCCCCTCCTCTACCTCACCGAATACGGTATATTGACCATCTAAGAAAGGAGTACCGCCAACGGTTGTATAGACCTCACTCTGCTCGGGAGTGAACGAGGGACGTCCCATCGCACGGCTCTTCTCTATTGCCAAGTTTCCAAGTTTCTCTTGCAGCGCCATAAGACCGTCACGGTCGCGGTTGCGACGCAGGTTCATAATCTCGTCGCGATGCTCCATAGCAAGAGCATTGAAGATTGTCTGCTCCTGCTGCATCTCCATCTGACGCTCGAGTTGCTTAAGCTCGGCCGCTTTATACACCTTACCCCACACAATATAGAATTGGCTTCCGCTACTCTCCTTCTTGGGGTTCACCTCGTCGCCCAAACGTGCGGCACTAAGCGCGCCACGCTTGTGGAAAAGAGTATCGGCCATAATCTCGGCAGGGAGAGTGTAATCGGGGCCACCGGTACCCAGGCTTTTGCCGGCAGGAGCCCCCTTGCTGTCGGGGTCGCCACCCTGAATCATAAAATCCTTTATAACGCGATGAAACAGCGTACCATCGAAATAGCCCTCGGCTGCAAGCTTAAGGAAGTTATCGCGATGAATAGGTGTCTCGTCGTACAGGCGCACAGTTATATCGCCCAATGTAGTTGAAATTTTAACTTTGCTCATAATGGTTTATATATGTTTTTCGCTATCCAATGAAATAATTATGCAAGATAGGTAATATCTTTTACCCCACAAAATAAAGTGCGATATTTTTGTTAACAAACAGAATAACCCCACCCTCACGGGCAAGGTTATTCACACACTTATGTTTATGTTGACTTAGAAGCTGTTTAAATTTATTCCTTTGCTATGATATCCGCCGGATTAAGCCTCATCACCTTGTATATGTGGTAACCCACAATCGTAGTTACTACAAAAAGTATTGTAAGCAGAGCTGTTACAAGGGCGGTTATCGGCGCTACTTCTCGGCCTTCGGGAATCATAGGCTCATACATCTCACTCATAAAATCACCGAACAGAATTACAAGCGGGAGGGTAACCACAATCGCCACCCCGAAGAGCCACAGATACAGGCGTGCAAAGAGCAACGCAATATCGCGTCTTTTGGCACCGTGTACCTTACGCACCGCCACCTCTTTCATACGCGAGCGCACGTCGAGCGAGATTGAGCTGTATATTCCAAGAATACAAATCATAAAACTGATGCACGAGAGCAACCACGCACCACGCTCCACATTCTCGGTGCCGTGAACCTCCTCGGCCATCTTCTCGCGCAGATTGAAAATTTTGGGCTTCACGAGCGTGGGGTCGATACGTTGCATTGCCGCCTTAATATCATCACAAACATTGGCATACTCGCCCTTGCGCGGCACGACAATCAACTCTTTGCCAAGAAAATCAATAGGACTGTGCACGTAAATAAGCCCAATATTATCGGGGAAGTATGGGAGGCTCTTATACGTTCCGGCAATTGGCATAGGTGGATTGTAATTAAATTCAAGCGTACCACTGCTCAAAAGCCCAATCTCGTCGAGCGGCTTATAGAGCCCCTCGCCCAGCAAAACATACGATTTTCCCTTTAGCTCGGGACGCATCCAATTGACCGCCGGCTGCCAAAAATCTATAAAATCATCATTTTCAAAAAAGTGTGTACGATAATATTTACCATATTTTGCAGCAAGCTCGGGATTATCACTAAGCCCCTTTATTGTGCAGTAGCTTGTAGTTGCAATGAAGCTGTTTTCTACGCCCTCGACCTCGTGATCGACAGCCTCTTTCAACTGCTCAAAATAGGAGTCATCGGTTGAGAATGTAGTATATTCTATCATAATGCTTTTTTTATAGTAATCGTCATTATCGGGTACATTCATCCTCTCTTTTGTAAAGCCAACCACCTGCACAATCACCATAGTGGCACTAAGGAAAAGCAGCCCCACGACAAGCTGCACACCGAGCATAGTGTTACGCATAGCGTGCCCTCCACTGCGACCAAGAGCCGCAGCCATTCCCCGCTGCATATTAAGGATGCGCGCAAGAGCGAGCCACACTGCAACCACGCATACGACAGCAACAACAGCAATTATGGTTAATAGCGAGCCACCGACACCCTCTATCACCCAACCCTCCCTCTCGAAATGCTGCGAGAGATTCATTTCGACATACTCCGTCAGCCACGCCGACATAAACAGCGCCAGCACAAAAGAGAGCACAAGAATAATGCCCACCTCGGTGAAGAAGAGTACAAAGAGGCTCTTTCGCCGAGCACCGTGTACCTTGCGCAAGGCAACCTCACGACTGCGCATACCGAACAGTTGCAACTGCATCTTAAGGAATCCTATCAACGAGGCGATGAGCACCAACGAGCTTATCACATATACAATGGAACGAATGAGCAGAGCATTAGAATAATATGACAATCTATCATCAATAGTACCAACACTCATAACCTCGACGCCGAACGGCTTTAAGCGGCTGTTAATCTCCTCGACCGCCTGCTCTATGGTGTAACCCTCGCGAACCACTACGTCGTAGAAACTCCCCAAATTCCCAAGATTATTAGTGTAATAATCGGCATTCTCGTCGAATGGCACGATGGCGTGAGGAGTAAATTCCTCAAAGATATTCTCTACCTTGTATACATCGCGAATTGTGAAACTTTTTTCGTAACCGTATAAATCATCCAACGTCTGCACTTTTACCTTTGTGCCAATAGGATTCTCCTCTCCGAAGATAAGGCGAGCCTTGTACTCGGAGAGAAAAATCTCATTATCCTTCAGCACGGGAACCTTTTCACCTGTGATTGCCGAGCGTATGGCACGAAAATTAAGGTACTCATTTTGTGTAAAACAAAAATTGTCCGTTATCTTTTTCGTTGTGGAGTCGGGCATATAAAATAGTAAATCCGTTTCCATCAGATAAGCATTCTTTACGAATATCTTCTCGACCGAGGCAAGCCCGCCCCCCTCGGTAAGAGAGGCATTAAAATCCTGCTTTATATATGCAATTACCCCTTTTCCTGCGTCTGTATCTATATTTTTCAATCGCAGGCTGTAACAGCGGTCGTAATAGGGTTCGTCCATAATATTCGGCTTACTAAGGAAGCCCATTGCAAAGTGCGTGGCTGCGAGCGTTACAATGCCCACTGCCAACGCCACTATGCTGACGATATTCTGCACTTTATATTTCATAAGATTGCGAATGGCAATCTTCAAATAGTGTATAATCATAGATTTTTATTTACATTTCCACCTCTGAGACAATCTCGCCGTCGAAGAGATTTATTATCCTCTCGGCATAGTTTGCGTCGCGCTGCGAGTGCGTTACCATAATAATTGTGGTGCCCTCGCGGTGCAGCTCTTTCAAAAGTTCCATAACCTCTTTACCGTGTTTCGAGTCGAGGTTACCTGTAGGCTCATCGGCAAGGATTATCGAGGGGCGCGAAATTACGGCACGCGCAATCGCCACACGCTGCTGCTGTCCGCCCGACAGCTGCGAGGGGAAATGCTGCGCACGATGCGTCATTGCCACACGCTCTACCACCTCGGTCACCCTCTCGCGACGCTCTTTCTTGGGGCAGTTCATATAGAGCAACGGTAGTTCTACATTCTCGGTTACATTAAGTTCGTCGATGAGGTTGAAGCTCTGGAATACAAATCCCAAGCGTCCTTTACGCAGGTCGGTGCGGTCGTCCTCGCTCATACTGCTCACATCTTTTCCCTCTAACATATATGTTCCTTCGGTGGGTGTATCCAATAGTCCGAGGATATTCAGCAGGGTCGATTTTCCGCATCCGCTGGGGCCCATAATTGCGACGAACTCGCCTTTTTTCACTTCGAGACTTACATTCTGCAATGCCCAAGTCTCAACCTCGTCTGTCTTAAAAATCTTCTTGATGTTTTTTAGTGTAATCATAATTCTATTGTTTTTTAGTTATTTATTCATTTATATTTATACTATCCTGTAAAAGTTATTATTGGCAAATTATAGAGATTAATCTTTCTTTATTACCTCGGCTGCATTTATCTTGCTCACACAATATATTTTGTGTGCGATTGTGGCAAGCGTAACCAATGACACAATAAATACAGAGCCTACAAGGTAACATAGTATCTCTATCCATTCGGTTAAAACAAAGGAGTTGACAAAGCAGTGGAGCACCACCGATAACAGCAGCCACACGGCAGCAACAAACGCAGCAGCCACTGCCAGCAGACGAATATAGTACAAGGCGAACAGGCGCATAATATCGCGGCTCTTGGCGCCGTGTACCTTGCGCAAGGCAACCTCTTTTTGTCGGCCGCGGCTCTCGAGCGAGATACTCGAATAGACGCTTGCCACAATAGAGAGAATAGAGACAAAGACAAGCAGCATTGCCAGCTTGATGAACATTTCCATTATTACCATTTGGGTGAACCACGCGTCGTACAGACAATTGACGGGGACGTCGTTCACGCTCTCGGGGTGCGCCTCGCGATATATTCTCTCTATGGCAGCCTCACAGTTGCTGTACTCGCCATCTTTGGGGAAAATTATAAAATCGAACGTATTGTACCCCTCGCCAATCTCGGCATCATCATCAACAATCCAAAATGCCGGAGTATAGTCGTTATAAGCATTATAAGAGTAGTGTTGCAATGCCTTTGCATAGCCTATGAGCGTGTAGCTGCGACTGCCCAACGGCCGTTTCACACGCGTATCGGGCGAAGGCTTAAGACCCCATTTGAGGCGCAGGCGCTCGACCTCCTCGGTGGGCACATAAACAGCCGTCGTGTGTCTTAAATTCTCAGTGGGACGCTCGGGTGTAATTTCAATTCCCAAAAGTTCAATAATCTCTTCTTCGGTAACAGTGTAACTATACTCATAATCGTTAACGTTGCCACTCTCGTCGGTACGCTCGATATAATGAGTCAGAAGTTCACTATCCAAAGTAGTAGAACGGGTGGGCTTTATGAAGGCAACACTCGCGTGCTCAACAGTCCCCGTCTGCATCAGTTTATCTTTAAATTCGGCAAGCTGTTGTTGCAAAACATCATAGTAGGGTGACCCGTTGCCACTCATCACCAACGCCCTGCGATAGCGCGACGGATTATCGGGCAGCACGTCGGCCTGCTCTTGGTAAGTATCGTTAATAAGATAGAAGAGTCCCAGCACCGCCAAAATAAGGAACATACTCACAGCCAGCTGCACACTAATCATAATACTCTGCCCCACAGTACGAGGATGTCCGCTGCGTCCCACGCGTAGCCCCACAGGACGACGCAATTGCCTATAGATAACCGCCGAAGCCACAAGCAGAGTAACCAGCATCGTGCACCCTATCACCCGCGCCGAAATTCCATAGATTGCATCGAGATTAAAGACAATTCCGCCGTGAATTTTATATATTATGGGTAGCGCATAATCGGCCAAAAGAGCCGTTACCACAAACGATGCTATTGCCGCAAACAGAAAGACAATGACAATCTCTACTGCCAGCTGCATAATAAGCTGCCCCACACGGGCGCCCATAGTGCGACGCAATGCAAGCTCGCGCGAACGAAGCGAGAAGAGTTGCAACTGCATTTTCAGATAACCCATCACAGCAATGAGCAGCACGCTGCATCCCAAGAAGAGAACCGCAAAAACAAAGACCACAAAAATGATTCCCTCGTCGCTCCAATCAAAATCGTTCACAGTATAGGTAAAATAGTACTCGGGTATTGCCGAGGATAGCTCCTTATGCAGCTGCGCAGCAGTTGCACCGGGCGTAAGCTCGAACCGCAAGCCTATGGTGCGATAAATTTCGGTCGGCAACTCTCCCACAATAAAAATGCCACTGAAGCTTTCGTCAAGATGGTCGGAGGTATCGAGTACGTCGCTTATAGTGAGCCTCTTGCCATCTATTGTAAGGCCGCGAGGGTCGGCTCCCTTGCCATAGACCTTATCGCGAATATCGGCGGTTATAAGCACATCGCCCTCTTTAAGTTCGGGGATTCTCTCTCCCGAAACAGCGCTGTTGTAATATTGGTAATGAAAAAAGCGCGGCGAGCACATTGCATAGTGTGTCATAAGAATCTTTTTTCCGCCATCTTTTGTCTCGTACTCGGTATCCTTACCCATATACATATTCATAAAATGCCATTCGCGCAGCGAGGGGAGCTCGCTCTCGCTTACACGCTTAAAGAAATTATAATCGACCCACTCCTCGTCGCCCAACTGAATGTCGGCAAAATTCTCGTCGAGTGTTTTTCTATTTTTATACTGCTCCTCACTCATTTTATATGCGTGAAAGGTAGCGATTCGTGTGTCAATCTCGGATAGGTAAATATCCAGGATGACGCTTTTCATTATATAAAGGGTTATAGCGAAACAGACTGTTCCCACTGCAAGACTCAGCACAGATATTGTATTCTGTGTCTTGTATTTCAACAGGTTGCGCCAAGCTGTTTTAAGATAGTGTATAATCATTGTTTTGTTCTGTTTTAAGGATTAATTATTTTTGTTGCAACATTTTCGATTTATTCTTCCACAAAAGTAGTTTTTAGAAGTCTCTAAGATAAGAAATACTTTTAGAAATTTAATCTTCTACTATCACCTCCTCGGCATTGCCAATGCGCTCGTATCCGCTGACAATGACGCGGTCGCCCGGTTTAAGACCGCTTATAATCTCGAACTGCTCGGGATTCTGACGGCCAATTTCAATGGGAACACGTCGAGCAATGTTCGTCCCCTCGTCGAAGCGGAAAATCCACTCGCCACTGTTCTTCTGGTAAAAATCGCCTCGCGGAATTACCACAGCCTGCTCGGGTTGCCCAAGCTCGACCTTCACGCGATAACTCTTTCCCAAGCGAATATTTTGCGGAATAGAGTCGTTGAACAGAAGGTCGACAGCAAATTTACGCTCTTTTACCTCGGGCACTACCCTGCTGATACGCAACCCAAAGGTATCCTCTTTCTGTACTATAGCAGCCGGTAACCCTGCAAAAATTCTTTCGACATAATATTCGCTAAGCTGTGTACTTACCTTATATTGGTTCATAATCTTTAGGTCGCCCACCTTTGAACCTGCCGACACCTGCTGCCCGATGACCAGATTAAGATGTCCCAACTGCCCGTCGCAGGGGGCACGCACCACAAGCCCCGAGGTGCGTTGCTGCGATGCAAGCAGTTTACGGTGGGCAGCCTCGCGGTCGGCGACAATCATTTCGCGTCTGAGAATTGTTGTTGCCGAATCCTGTTTGAGGCTCTGCATCTGTAGCATCAGTTTCTTGTGCAGATGCTCGTTCTCGGCCTCTACAATATCAAGTTCGGCACGACTCTTGATACCCATAGAGTACTCCTCGCGGCTCTGTGTCAGTTTACGCTCCAACAGTCCTATCTGATACTGCTGTTCAAGAGCCTGCATCCTAAGGTCGATGCTCTTCTGCTCCATCTGAATCTCTTGCTCGTGCAGATTACGTCGGTTCTTCTCCCACTGCGCACGCTCCTCTTCGATAGAACGCAAAAGGTCGGGATTGTCGAGTACGAGGATAGTATCGCCTTGTCGCAGCATAGTGCCCTCTTCGCAAACTATCCTCTTTACGAAGCCGCTCTCGATAGCATTCAGCTGAATGGTCATTATCGGGTGGATAATTCCTTCGGCTTCGACAAACTCGGTAAAAGCGCCCTCTCTTACCTCGGCTATGCGCAGACGCTCTTGCGATATACTGCGACGCGAGGGCAATATCATAAGTACTATCGTGTAGATTATTATCGCAGCAAGACTGATGCCTGCAATAATGTGAATGAGGTACTTTTTGTACCAGGGTTTTGGTGGTCGTTTAATATCCATATTATTGTTATTTATAAGTTCTTATTTTTTTCAGGCGATTGAAAATCGCAGTTACACATCAATAATGGTTGCGAGTAGGGGCGATTTGTAATCGCCCGAAACAAGGCACCGCCAAAGTACACACCAAGATACAGGCAAAGCGTTTACTCTATCGGCAACTGTTCCGTTATCTCGCATTGAGCCTGAAAATCGTATCCCGTAATGCTCCTAAGCGTATAGTAAAGTGCCCAATAGGTGCTCATTGCATAAATGTAGGAGCGTCCTGCCGAATTTTGCTCGGCAATGGCATCGTTAAGGTCGAGCAGCGTATTCTGCCCCATAATATAAAGACGCATTGCTACCGTGTGTCGGTGACGGGCACGTTGGTCGGTAAGTCGTGCTATGCGCACCTTTCGTGCCTGCATATTGAACTGCGAGACAAGTTTCTGCACATTTTGTCTGAAGTCGTCCATACCCTGCTCGGCCTGAATATTGGTGAGTTCCTGTTGTGAACGCGCCACACGCACCTTGCCGCGCCCACGCCCCCAATCGAGTATAGGCAACGAAATTGTAAGGCTGCCATACTCCTGTGTCATCGGACGTTTATAGGCTGCGGGCAGAGTGTTTCCCGTCTGCGACAGACCGAATTGCAGATAAATATCGGCTCTGAGTCCTGCATTTGCCTTGGCGTATGCGAGGTTACTGCGGGCTTCCCGACGTATGCGCTCGTAATAGACAGGGTCGGGACTGTTCTTCATTGCCAACCTCAACGCATCGGCAAGCGGAACAACAAAATCGGGGACGCTGTCGGGCATTATAAGGGTTATATGAGTATTCTGCCCCACACCTAAAAAGGAGCGGAAACTCTGCAACGACTCCTCTTGCGATATCTGCGCGTCCATAGCTGTTGCCTCCTCGCCCAAACGACGTATCTCTAATTGCAGCATCTCGTTCTCGGTAATTGTACCAAGCTTATATCGTCCCTGTGCCATTCGGTAAAGAGTGTCGGCATTGGCATAGTTGCTGTGCGCCATACGCAGATTACTCTGCGCCGTTGCAAGATTAAAGAAATAGGTACACGCCTGAGCCGAGACAAGTTCCACAGCCTCGGCATAGTTTTTCTTTGCCTCGACAAAACGAAGCGGCTCTATGCGTCGGTCCCATTTTAGGCTGTTGTATCCGAAAAGGCTCTGCGTATATCCCACACTCACAGGAATTGTGCTGAACATATTTTTCTTGCTCTCCATCTCACGAAGATAATTCATACTGCTTTTGATGAAGAATGTTCCACCTGTAAGTGAAATATTCTGATTGATGCTCAATGACACGTCACCCCCAAACTGACTCTGACTAAGGAAAAGCGATGTACCATCGCCCTGAGTAATTTTGTTTATCTCGTTGTTTATATAAGGAGAGGACGAGAGTATGAGCGATGGCAGATAGTTGGCACGATAGTATCGATAATTCCAATACTGTACGAGGAATGTATGTCGAGCACTACGTGCCGATGGCGACTGCTCCAACGCCATTGCTATTGCCTGTGGCAAAGTGAGCCGAAGAGTATCGCCCTCGTGTGCCGACACTGCTGATGCAGCAAAAAACATTGTAAGTGCTACAGACACGCTTTTTCTTAAAATAGTTATAATATACATAATAAAAAATTGTTTAAACAGGCATTCGCGCCTCTATAAATACATTTACAAAAAGCGTGCCAAAAATATAAAATGTTAAATTTCAAATACTTACAAAATTTTTAGACAGTAAAAAAAAAGTGCGATTGCGCACAAGCGATGTGCATTTTCGCACACTCGCACAAGAGCGTGTAAGGAAATTCACGTTTTTCTATTAAAATAATCTGTTTTTGAGTTTGCCCGCTCGGTTATTAGCTATAATTTTATCCATTATTATAATGAGTATGGAGTGTAAAGGAAAGATACTTATTGTTGACGACAACGAAGATGTTCTACTGTCGCTGAATATGTTACTGCGACCGTGGACCGATGCTATACGCGCAATAACAAAGCCCGAGCGGATAATAGAGTTTATGGACTATTTCTCTCCCGATGTCATTCTCTTGGATATGAATTTCAGTCGCGACAGCATAAGCGGCGAGGAGGGTTACGAATGGCTTGCACGTATTCTTGAACACGACCCCACGAGTGTGGTAATTTTTATGACCGCATACGTTAATACCGAAAAGACGGTACGTGCCATAAAAGCCGGTGCAGTAGATTTTATCCCAAAGCCCTGGGACAATAAAAAGATGTTAGAGACAATCCATTCTGCTGTTGACCTTAAGCGCAGCCGCCTTGCAGCAAAAGAGTCCGCTAACGATAAGAGAGAGAAAGGTAATGAGGAGTGGAACTTTATTGGCGAGTCGACACCTATAAGAGAGCTTAAGAGTCGCATTGCACGTGTGGCACCCACCGACGCCAATGTATTGGTTACCGGCGAAAATGGTTCGGGCAAGGATGTTGTTGCACACGAGTTGCACCGTCTGTCGGCACGTAGCAAACAACCGTTTATATCTATTGATTTAGGATGTATCCCCGAGCACCTATTCGAGAGCGAACTTTTCGGTTATGAGAAGGGGGCCTTTACAGGTGCATCGGCAGCAAAGGCAGGACGAATTGAAGAGGCCGACGGCGGAACACTCTTCCTCGACGAGATAGGCAACCTTACACCTGCAATGCAACAGAAACTGCTGACAGTAATTGAGAAGCGGGAGGTATCGCGCATTGGCTCGACAAAAGTAAAGAAGATTAATATTCGCATCGTTGCAGCAACAAATGCCAACCTACGTGCAAGAGTAGCCGAAGGCACTTTCCGCGAAGATTTACTATATCGTCTGAACACGATAGAGCTGCATCTGCCACCGCTACGCGAAAGAGGCAGCGATATTATGCTCCTTGCACAGCATTTTCTAAAAAAGTATGCACAGAAATATGGAAACAATATAGATAGTTTCTCGGCCGACGAAGAGCAACGCTTACTCTCCTACCCTTTCCCCGGCAATGTACGCGAATTGCAGCACTGCATAGAGAGATTGGTCATCGACCCCGAAGCACCGTTCCTCACTAACAGCACTGTGGTAAAGCAACCGGAACAGGAGTCGCTGAACCTTGAAGAGCTAGAACGCCGAGCAATACGCAAGGCACTTGAACAGAGCAATGGCAATATGTCTATTGCAGCCGAGCTATTGGGAATTACACGTTACGCACTATACAGAAGGATTGACAAACACGGTATCTGATGGGATTTTGGCAAAACATATTCTATAATAAAAGTATCGGCAGGTTGCGGCAGATGCTCCACGCGGTGCGTATGCGAGATTTCAGTTTGCAATACTCATTGGATAAGCTCAACGGCGAAGAGCGTCGTTTGGCCGAGGAGATAAACGCCGTTATTCAGGAGTTCCGCGAGAGCGAACGTAAGCACCAAGGCGAGACACAATTCTACGATGCACTGCTTTCAAAAGTAGATTCTATACTCTTTGCCACCGACAACGACGGTCGCGTAAGGTGGATGAATGATGCAGCTATAAATGGATTATGCGGTTTTAAATTCGAGTCTATAGAGCAATTAGAGGCGCTGCATCCTTCGCTACCCGGGCAACTGAAAAATTTGCGCAGGCGGGAGCAGCAATTGGTATCGTTTACAATGGCAGGGGGCGAAGAGAGACAATATTCCGCCTCGCTCACAAATATTTTCGTAAGCGGAATAGGCTACAAACTATACAGCCTGCAAAGTGTTGCCACTATATTAAAGCAGAGCGAGATAATGGCACAACAACGTCTTATACGTGTACTCACACACGAGATTATGAACTCGCTTACACCAATAGTCTCACTATCGGACACATTGGCCAACAACATAAACCCCGACAACGAGAGCCAAATATGTGATAATGAGATAACACTCGCTCTATCGACCATAAGCCGACGGGCAAACGGGCTGATGCAGTTCGTTCAACGATACCGACGACTATCGGGAATTGCAGCCCCCACAGTGCGCCCGATAGCAATAAGCAGTTTTATTCAAGGTTTAAAAGGTCTTTTCCAAGCGCAAGAAAATATCGACTTCGATATAAGGTGTAATGATAAGATTATAAACATCGACCCCACACAAATTGAGCAAGTATTCATAAACCTGTTAAAAAATGCCATTGAAACAAAAGCCACGCGAATAACCGTCACGGTATCGGCATCGGACGACGAGCGATGGCTTATTGCCGCTATCGAGGATAATGGTGGCGGTTTCTCGGGCGAGGTGGGTGAGAATATTTTTACGCCTTTTTTCTCGACCAAGAAAGATGGCGAGGGAATTGGTCTCGCTCTTTGCCGACAGATAGTCTGCAATCACGGTGGATTAATTGCAGCCGAGAGTATAGGTAATGGTGCAAAGTTTACTGTTCGTTTGCCACTGAGATAATCCCTTACCTCACCCCAAACTATCTCATTTCACCCCAAAATACCCTCTTTAGCCACTCACAAGCAGGTTGACCACATATATTTTGAATGATTTTGCAAGCACCCTACTTTTGCAGCAAATCAAAATTCAAAGAAATATGAAAGCATTAAAGATTGGCGACCTTACGGCAACAACACCTATTATACAAGGTGGAATGGGAGTAGGAATTTCGCTCGAGCATTCTTCAATGTGTTTGCTCGGGGAAATACTATAATAGGAACGAGCAATTATAACAATCAGCGAAAACAGTAAAGTGAATATCCCAAGCGGTAATGTTTGGATGTCTGAAATGGAATTAGTGGAGTTGTTCGGGATAATAGCCCCGACACTCCGAGCCGCTATAAAAGCGATATACAAGAGTCGAGCACTTTGCCCTACAACCACACAATGATGCGATGTTATTACTCCTAAAAGTTGGGCAACATTCTATAATTTTGAAGTGGTTGTTGACCTTGCGTTTCGGTTGAAGACCTATGAGGCAAGCAGGATAAGGCAGAAGGTGTTGGAGGGTTTATACCAACGAAAAGAGAATGGAATAGACTTCTTGATATTGTTAGGGGATAATTACTATTTATATTACAACTAAATACTAATGTATAACCCCAACAATCTTATTGTTTAAGGTTACTTGATTCATATTACACATTGTACAAAGTACAAAGCGATAGTATATGAGCAAACCGAATAAATTTTTTGGCAATTCATAATTTTTTTGAATCCTTTTTGTATCTTTGCATTTGAAAAATCATCAAAATTTCAAAGGTGGTATGACTAATAAATATTCAATAGATGGTATTACTCTTAGGCAACGCATAGAAGCGATGCCAGAGGATTGCATTCTGTTTAGGTCTGATTTTCCTGAATACCACACAGAGTTTGTGGGAAGCATTTTGTCTGAGTTAACGACAGAAGGTATGCTTGTGAAAATTGCACACGGAATATATGCCAAACCGAGAAGAAGCAAATTCGGTGTTGTACTGCCTTCTGTTGACAAGGTAGTACAGGCAATTGCTGTTAGAGATAATGCAGAGGTACTGCCATCAGGTATGACAGCTCTGAATGTACTAGGATTATCAACTCAAGTGCCAATGAATTACACATACTTAACTACCGGAAGTGAAAGAACTGTAAACCTATCCAATAGAAAAGTCGTGTTAAAGCGAGGTGTACCCAAAAACTTCTGTTATGGGACTCGCTTCATTTCTTTACTTGTTCAAGCTCTCAAGGCTCTGAAAAAAGAGAATGTAGGAGAAGAAAAGCTAAATATAATCCAACAACTGGTATTAAAAGAAACCGACAAGGAGACTTTAGCTAAAGATGTAGATATGATGCCTGCGTGGATGAAACGAATAATAAAACCAATGCTAACCGCTTAAAATAGAAATAGATTATGGGAAAATTGTGGTTAAACAATGAAATAGTGGATCGCTTGGCTATGTTACAGCAAACAGAAGTCGGACATACTGGTGTTAATCAAGTTACTATTGAAAAGGACTGGTGGGTAACTATTACATTGAAGGCATTATTCCAAACAGATTGCCGTGATTCTTTGATATTCAAAGGCGGAACATCGTTGTCAAAAGGTTTTGGCATCATTGAGCGTTTTTCTGAAGATATTGACTTGGCAATCAGTCATTCATTCTTTGGTATTGAGAAGACTGGTAAAAGTCAGCGCGAGAAATTACGCAAGATGTCACGAACTTATATTTATGAGACCCTTTCTGCTCAATTAGATACCCGCTTAAAAGAAATGGGAGTCTCCGGTTACAGCATAGAGAATGTATCTCAAGTGCAGGATAAAAATGGAGAATGGCGACCGATAGATTCAGACAAAGATCCTACGGTAATTATATTACACTATCCATCGATTATTGAAGATACTATCAATTATATTCCACCACGAGTGAAGATTGAGATTAGTTGCCTTTCAATGGATGAACCCACGGAGTTACGACCAATTCGTTCTTTAATCGGTGAAAGTTTTGATGGCGAAGATACTGATGCAGAAAGTCTTGTTAGAACAGTAGTTCCGACTCGCACATTCCTTGAAAAACTATTTCTTTTGGCAGAAGAATTCCAGAAAGAAAAACCAAGAAGCGTACGAATGTCACGACATCTGTATGATTTAGAAAAACTAATGGATACGGTGTATGGAAAAGAAGCGTTGTCGAATCGAAAACTATATGATTCCATAGTTGAGCATCGTAAGGCTTATTATGCTTTGAAGTACGTAAACTATGATTTACATTCCCCATCAACCATTAGCTTTACGATACCGGAATCGGTTATGGATGCGTGGCAAGATGATTATGCCGATATGAGGCGATTTTTCATTTATGGTGAATCTTTAGAGTTTGATGCACTTATGCAGAAAATGAAAGAGTTGCAAGAAAGAGTGAGGATTATGTAAAGAGTCCAACCACCGAACAAAATTATGTATCTAAGTAAAATTTATATAAAGAACTTTAGTGGAATCAAGGAACTATTGGTAGAATTCGATAAGAAACTAAATGTAATTATCGGAGCCAATGGGCGTATCTTACAGGATATAAAGCGCTATTTTATCATCTACATACCTCAATTAGCATAATTATTGGAATAATAATATTCCTTCCATTGTCCGAGGTATTAGGTATTGAAAGAGAAAAATACAACATATTTGACTTTAGAAGCCCAAGCCTCACTTTTCTTCTCGATTACAAAGATAATTTACTCTTTTTTGCCATCTTAATTGTACCTTCGTATATATTATATTGGCTGGTACTATTTATTGCATTTGTGAAAGACAAATGCAGTGTTACTACAAAGCAATAACAGAAAGCAGCACGACAAACAGCATAAAATCACAAAAATCAACAAAAATCAGACATTTTTATTGTTTTATTCAAATTTTTATTTCATTTTTGCAACCCAAACAAAAGAATCACAAGCAATATGAAATACAAACTCTAACAAAAAGTAAAATGTCACAGATTAAATTCTATAAACAAGAAGAGCAAGTTCCTTTGGAGATGCACAAGGTGCGAGTAGTACAAAAACTCTATCTGCCAACAGTTGAGGAACGAGTAAAAAAAATTAACGAAGCAGGTAACAATACATTCTTGCTACAGAATAAGGATGTGTATATGGATATGCTCACCGACTCGGGTGTAAATGCAATGTCTGATAATCAGGTGGCAGCAATGTTCCAGGCCGACGACTCGTATGCCGGTTCCGAGACCTGCAACCGCCTTATGCGAGTGATGAAAGAGGTTTTTGGAACCGAGTTTTTCTTACCTGCACATCAGGGTCGTGCCTGTGAGAATATTCTTGCCGAGGCATTTGTCAAGCCTGGTGACGTTGTTCCTATGAACTACCATTTTACAACCACAAAGTCACATATAACACGTCGAGGCGGTTCGGTTGTAGAGGTTCTTGCCAAGAAAGGATTAGAGCCGCAGAGTAACGAGCCTTTCAAAGGTAATTTCGACCTTGAACTTCTAGAAAACACTATTAAAGAGGTTGGTCCCGAGCACGTACCTTTTGTACGCATCGAGGCGGGAACAAACCTCATCGGTGGTCAGCCCCTCTCAATGGAGAATATGTTGCAGGTGGCATCCATTTGCAAGAAATATGGTATTATGAGCGTACTCGACGCATCGCTGTTGCAAGACAATCTATATTTCATCAAGACTCGCGAAGAGGCTTGCAAAAATAAGAGCATAAAAGAGATTTTACGCACAATATGCGACTCAATGGATTTAATATATTTCTCGAGCCGTAAATTGGGATTTGCTCGCGGTGGTGCAATTGTATCGAACAACGAGAATCTAATCATCAGAATGAAGGAATATATTCCCCTTTACGAAGGCTTCCTTACTTACGGTGGTATGGAGGTTCGCTCAATGGAGGCTATGGCAGTTGGTCTTTTAGAGACACTCGACGAGGATATTATCAGCCAGGGGCCTATCTTCATTGAGCATCTTGTTAAGGAGCTGCACGAATATGGTATTCCGATGATTCTCCCTGCCGGAGGACTTGGCGCACACATAAATGCAATGGAGTTCCTAAAAGGAATACAACAGAGCCAATACCCCGCAGGCGCGCTTGCTGTTGCATTGTATATTGCAGGTGGTGTACGAGGAATGGAGCGCGGTACATTATCGGAACAGCGCAACCCCGATGGTAGCGAACAACTGGCCGAGATGGAGCTTGTGCGCCTTGCCTGCCCCCGTCGAGTATTTACTCTCTCGCAGATAAAATATTGCGCCGATCGTGTAAAATGGCTCTACGACAACCGTCACCTGATTGGCGGTCTTAAATGGGTCGAAGAGCCTAACGTGCTTCGTTTCTTCTTTGGCCGTTTGGTTCCCATTGGCGATTGGCAAGAGAAGCTGGCAGCAAAATTCCGCGAAGATTTTGGCGATAGTTTATAACAATATACAATTAGGATGCGCTTTACAAAAGAGCGCATCCTAATATCTTATAAATAGAGTAAACTATGATAGGTACATTAGTTAACACCGCAACAATAATTGTAGGCAGTATAGCGGGACACTATCTGAAGAAAGGAATAAAGGAGAAATACCAACAGGTACTTTTCACAGCAATGGGATTGGCAGCATTATCGTTAGGATTCAATGCGGTGAGCAATCATCTGCCCAAAAGCGAATATCCTGTACTCTTTATAGTGAGCCTTGCCATAGGTGGACTAATTGGAACAATTATCGACATTGACGGACGATTCAACCGATTGGTCGGACGATTCTCTTCGTCGAATCTTGCTCAGGGACTCTCTACAGGGATACTACTCTACTGCATCGGTGCACTCTCTATCGTAGGCCCTGTGATGAGTGCTATATATGGCGACAACACCTATCTCTTTACCAATGCCACACTCGACCTTGTCACTTCGGCAGTGCTTGCCACAACTTACGGTATAGGTATGATTTTTGCAGCCCCCGTGCTTTTTCTGTGGCAGGGTGGAATTTATTTGTTGACACTATTGGCCGGCAACATAATTCCCGATGCACTTGTTACCGAGATTTCCATTGTAGGTGGTGTGCTTATAGCAGCTTCGGGATTGGGAATACTCAAAATAAAAGACTGCAAGACACTCAATCTGCTACCCTCGTTACTTATCCCGGTACTATTCTTTTTACTGAAACATCTTTGGGAAAAGATTTAAAAAGAATAACTTTGCATTGTTATACACCACAGATAAGCGAAGAATGATACTTATAAACGACCGACTACAGCAATTCGACCTCGAAGCTGCAATGCCCAAACTATCGGAGCAGAGACGCGAAAAACTCTTGCAATATAAAGGCGAGAGCGACCGTTGCGCATCGGCTGCGGGGTATCTTCTTCTGCGCGAGTGTCTGAAACAGGAATACGGCATCAGCGAGCTGCCTATTATGGAATATGGCAAATATGGCAAGCCACGAATATCGGGACACGAAGAGATACATTTCAATATTTCACACTGCCGACGTGCTGCAATATGTGTTGTATCGGATACGCCTGTCGGAGTTGATATTGAAACTACCGATAGATACTCTACCCGATTAGCCGAATATACAATGAACAGCGAAGAACTGCAACAGATTCAGAAAGCCAAAAGCCCCGCCATTGAGTTTACCCGACTGTGGACAATGAAAGAGGCACTGCTTAAGATGACGGGGCAAGGAATAACTAATAACACGAAGGATGTGCTTGTCAACTGCACCGCACATTTCGAGAGTACCCTTTCGGCAGACGGAGAATATATCTACACAGTCTGCCGACCTTAAATCTCTATCTCCAGACCATCGTAACCAAGAAAGACATTATCGGGCAGACACTTCTCAATTTTTGCGTGCAGGCCAATATGGTGCATCAGATGAGTAAAATATATTCTTTTTGGTTTTAGATAATCGACAATGCGCAGTGCCTCGAGCACCGTCTGATGGCTTCCGTGCGGTTTTGAGTATCGCAGCGCATTCATCACAAGAACCTCTGTCCCCCGCAACTTTTCAAGTTCACAAGGCTCTATGCTGCTCATATCGGTTATATAGGCAAGCGGCCCGATGCGGTAGCCAAGAATGGGCAGACGCCCGTGAAACACCCCGACAGGAAGAATATCAACCCCTGCTGCAACAAAAGTAGTATCTTTTTTAATCGTAATAAGTTCAAGATTCGGAACTCCGGGATATTTTACTTCGGCAAAGCAATAGGGAAAGAAATTACGCACCTGCGTCTGTGTGTTCTCGTCGGCATAGACGGGGATATCGCCTCTTCGACAAAAAGGCCTAAGATCGTCAAGCCCCGCAATGTGGTCGTAGTGATGATGTGTCAGCAGTACTGCGTCTATTCTGCCAAATGGTTCATTAAGCATCTGCGTACGAAAATCGGGGCCACAGTCGATGAGTATACGTTTATCCCCTATCGTCACCAATGCCGACGAGCGCAGACGCCTATCGCGTGCGTCAGTTGACGTACACACCTCGCAGAAGCATCCCAACTCGGGCACTCCTGTCGACGTCCCCGTTCCAAGCAATTTAATTTTCATTCTACCACAATAACCTCGCGCACAAGCTCAACACCAAATTTTTCTTTAACACTTTGACACACCATAGCAGAAAAATCGTACACCTCCTTGCCTGTTGCTCCACCATAGTTCACAAGCACAAGCGGTTGATACTTATAAACGCCCACATTGCCAACGCGACGCTCTTTCCATCCGCAACGTTCTATGAGCCACGCTGCCGATAGTTTTACACCGGTCACCGTCTTATACATTGGCATCTCGGGGAACGACTGCGCAAGAGCATCGGCTTTCTCGTAAGAGACAACAGGGTTCATAAAGAAACTGCCGGCCGAGCCAAACTCTTTTGTATCGGGTAGCTTAGATGCACGAATCTGCATCACCGCAGCACGAATATTCTTTGCCGATAGTTCGCCCAATCCCACAGCAATCTCTTTGAGATTACCATACGTAAGCACAAACTTACTTGTTTTGTTCAGACGGAATGTTATATATGTTATAATATTTTTACCCCTCTCCTCGTGTTTGAAGATACTGCTGCGATAAGAGTATCGGCACTCTTTTTTCGAGAAACAACGTTTAGAAGCATCGATAACAGAGACCGCCTCGACACACTCAATAAGGTCACCCGCCTCGACACCGTATGCGCCTACATTCTGAACCGCGCTTGCACCCACTTCACCGGGAATGGCCGATAGATTCTCGAGTCCCTGCCATCCGTTGTCGACAGAATATGCTACAAGGTCGTCCCAAGTGACACCGCTGCCCACGCGCAGCAGCACCGAATCGTTATTCTCCTCTACAACCTCAATATCCATAATACGCGAATGAAGAACAGTGCCGGTATAATCGCTCAAAAACAGCAGATTACTGCCGCCACCTATAACAATATGATGCGCATCTATCCCCTCACGCACAAGCTCAAACACATCATCCTCACAATCGAATTCAATGAATTGCGCAGCCTGCACATCCATTCCAAATGTATTATGTCCCAACAGAGGGAATTGTGTATATCTGTTTATCATTCGTCGTATGTTATTTTAAAGCCAATTTATATTGGCAAATTTACAGTAAAAAGAGAAAGCGAGCAAATAGTACACATCATTTATCTCAGCCAAAATACAAAATCAGCACCATAAAGAGTGTGACCGAGAGAAAAAACAACTATTTTAGCAGATAATTAAATTGATAAGATGAAAACACTTATTATTATATTAACCCTGCTTTTCAGCAGCATACCTATATGCGCACAAAGCAGATGGATTAGCCACCTCGCCGATAGCATAGCTGTATCGCGCCTCTCGATACCCGGTTCACACGATTCTGCAACCGGTGAGGGGATAAAAGGAGTCATAAAACAGGGTAGAACACAAAATAAGAATATTGCACAACAATGGCAATGCGGTATTAGAGCATTCGACCTTCGCCCTGCCATCTGTAATAATGAGCTACATATCTGTCACGGCCCCCTAAAAACGAAAATATCATTTGCAGCCGCCATAGATACCCTACTCACTCTTTTAGAGAAGAATCCCGATGAATTTGCCATAGTGCTTTTACGTCAGGAACGAGATAACAGTAATAAAGAGAAGTGTGACGAGTGGAGTAAGAAAGTGGGACAAGAGATTAACCAATTAGGCAAACGGACTGCAATATTCCACCCTGCAATTACAGTGGGCGAGCTACGAGGAAAAATACTCTTCCTTAGCCGTAACCACTACGAAGGATGTAACAAAGGAGCAATAATAAAAGGATGGAGTCACTCGCAAAAAGGAACAAAAGAAGCAGAAATTATCCCTTATGACACAGATACAAAAGAGAGTGCTCGGCTGCACGTGCAAGATTTCTATTCTCCTACACAACCCAAGCTGCAAGAATGCAAAATAGTAGCAATAAAAGAGTTTATCGATAATGCTGCTACGGCAGCACCCTCTATCTGGTTCATAAACCACCTTAGCGGATATAGCAATACCCTTTTTGGCATCGCGGGATTAGCATCGGATAAAGGTTACAAAAAGAACGCAGCACACAACAACCGTATCACATACGACTACCTCACAAAAGATAATCGGCAATCAAACAGTTGCGGAATTATAATGCTCGACTATGCAGGAAGTGAATATGTTGGAAAGTTCCACACTTATGGCAGAAGTATTATTCGAGCAATAATCGAACTTAATTTCAAGAATAACAGATAATCAAAAAAAAACGACTGTGCACGTTGTAAATACAAACGTACACAGTCGACTACTAATTATTCCATAATAACAATTTGATATTCAAACTTACATAAATCGTTTTTATACCACCCCATTTAATTTATGTTCAAAGAACTGTAATATTTTATATACCGAGAAACGCATCAACTACATAAGCTCGCCAATCTAGATATATTCTCGCTTTACTTATCTAATTTCATATCTATTGCATCGGCTACCTTGGTATTTAAAGGAGGCACAGGAGATGGAATATCAAAGTCGCTCTTTTTCAATGGACGAGGAGCACGGTATCGGCCTGCTCCACCCAGCAATTCTTCGGTATCCACATAAAATATACCCGATTGTTTCTGCGACTGAACAATAACGAACCCATCGTACTTCATCTCATTTTCATAAATGCGACGCAGAAACTCGTCCCTATCAGTAACCCTTATACACTTTACACCAGCATTGTTTATAACACCCTCAAAGCCATCCAACAGTTGACCCATTAATTTTTCATTGATCATAGTAAATTAGTTTTTACGTTACAATTATAAGAGAGTACTATAAGTTCAAATCTCACAAATAATAGAACATTTTTTTTAAATATTATATCTCTTCAAGAAATGCCCTTACATTATAATAACTAATGAAAATGAAAAATGTCAATGAGAATATATAAAATTTTTAAAAATTTTGTTCTGAGACAATCTAATTTACCAACGCATTTAAAATCATCCACACTGCAATCATATGGCATATATCACCCAAAAGGACAAAGAAATGAAATACCGAATGAATGTATTTAACCTTATGGAAACTATATAAAACAGCTCCGGTTATATAACTTACGCCCTCGGCAAGCACCCAGAAGAACACCCAACCATCGACACGTTCATAAAACTCTTTAATTGCAACAAGAATAACAAGCCCCATAAGAACAAAGCAGGCTGTCTCTATATAATTATGTTTCTTCAGGGCAAAGAGACTTATAAATGTGCCAACTACAGCACACAGCCAACAGAAGGCAAATATTCCCCACCCCCAATATCCTGCATCCTGCAATACTATAAGGGTTATTGGCGAATAGCTACCTGCAATGTGCCAATAGATGGCAGCGTGGTCGAATTTTCGAAGATTTTGTTTCAGTGCCGTATCGGCAGGTGCTGCGTGATACAGCGTCGAGAAAACGTAAGAGCTTACGACGCCAAACAAATAGAGCCATAGACTAAGATGCACTACACCATCATCTACCTTATATCCTTTTACCAAGAATATTATACACACTATAACACCCATCAAAGCACCTACGCCGTGCGAGAGAGCATTTATCCACTCCTCCTCTTTTGTATACCTCTTAGACATAATCTACTGTTGCAAATAATCTATTAAACGACTTCTGCCGATAAAGATAAGTCAAAAAAGGCAATAAACACGTATTAGAGTAAAGAAATCTTACTCGGCAAAAAAAATATTACTGTCCGATAAAAAAAAGAATAATCCCCAAAAGTGCTATTGACGATATTGACGAAGCTAATATTGCCACTTTTACAACAAAAATACTAACAAACGAGCGAGAAATATGAAGTTCACTTCAATATTTTTCAAAGCGAGTGCAGTCTATTTTCGAGATTACCTCAAAAATACTAACAAACGAGCGAGAAATATGAAGTTCACTTCAATATTTTTCAAAGTGAGTGCAGTCTATTTTCGAGGTTTACCTCAAAAAGACTAAAGCAAGCCCATTTTTCATAAAATCATAAGGTTGTTCATTGGTGCGCGATAGGAAAATCAGTAAAATGGTAGATGTTTTTTGGATTAAGTGCGAGGATGTTTGAGCGAAGCGAGTTCCGCAGCACCCCAAAAAACATTGTGAGCATTTTACGTTAAGATTTTCCGTGCGCAGAGCCTTTTGCCTACTTTTCGTCGGCACGAAAAGTAGGAGAAAAATAACAATGAAAGGTTGAATTTAGCAAACAAGCCTAAATGAGAGAGTGAAAAAGTTTTACCGGACACCAATAGAAAAAAATCAATAGAAAAATTTACTGTAGGTTAATTCCTATTGTTCAGCTCGGGTATAAATACATTAATACATCAACGAGACGGTCGACAGACCGTCTCGTTGATGTATTAATGTATATACTCGACAATTACTTTACTGTAATGGTCTTTATGTTGAGTGTTGCTGTCACGTCGAATGTAACGCTGTTGGCGTTGCCGCTCCAACTGCCGTTGTCGAAACTGCCTGTCGAGGGGGACATTGTAGATACCTTGTAACCATCGAATACAATGCTTGACATATTGCCGTCGGTGGTGCTGATGGTTATCTTAGAGTTCTTGTAGGTGCGAAGCTCAACTGTTCCATCGGTCTTTGTCCAGAATCTTACGGGAGTACCTGCCGCGCCCTGTGCAACTTTGATAGAGACATTGCCGTTGGTGAATGTTATCTCGTTGAACTCAACGCCTGCACCCTGTGTGGCGCCCTCCTCAATCTCGGCAGGTGTCACCGAAGGGGTGAGTGCTGTGGGGTTGGTAAAGTCGAATATGGTAGCATCGCCGCTTGCATCGTCATTATTGTCCTCGCCTTCCTCGCCTTCGCCCTCGTCGGGTGTTGTGCTGCCGTCGGCTGCCTCGACGCTTATAGCCATTGTGTTGACAAACTCGCTGCGGCTTACACCAATTGCATAGCCTGTAACGATAATCTCCTTACCGTTGAGGCTTGCGTCGATGAGGCCCTCTTTGGGGTATGAGATGCTGCCCACTGCTGTCTCGGCGCCGTCAATCTCTACATTATAGTAGTAACCGTCTATTGTGAGTACTCCTCTGTAGCGGATATATTTTACCGAGGGACTTTCGAGGTAAGAATCCATTGCCGCACCATTCATCTCGCTAACAGAGGGGTGGTTCACTGCTGCTGTTCCAACCTTCTCTATTGTCGAAGTGTTGGGGAACTGCAAAAGTCCTGCATAGAGTGTAGTCTCGCCACTCACCTTTACCACGTCGCCTTCGCTGTATCCTTTATCCTCGCCAAGATATACGAGGATGGTGCCTGTGCCGTCGTTAACAAGGAATCCGCGTGCGTAGGTAGCAACTATTGTACCCTGAACGGTTGCTGCACCTGCTCCGGCTGCAATTACGCTGCTGATGCTGCTGACACCCTCGGGAAGCTCTGGTTCGTCGGTTGCATCACCAACAAATTCGTATGCCGATACACCTTTGAGACCTGCTACACCAAAATATTTTTCGATGTTACCTGTGAGCTTAATCTCTCTCTTGTAGTTCTTGGGGTTGTCGACAAGGTTGAGCGCGCTGCGCACTGCGCCGCTGGGGAGCTGAACGGGCATACAGTTGTCGGGGTTGGTCTCGTCGGGCGATGCTGCAATAAGCAGGTTGGTGTTTGCTGTTGCCGATGCACTGAAGGTGCAACCGTCGCTGTAAACCTGTCCGTTAATGGTTCCTACAATATAGCATTTTACTATTGCGGGGAGTGACTCACCGGCTACAAAGGCTGCCTTTGCCTCGTCGACGGTGTACTCCTTAACCTCGGGTTTCTCATCTTCTACAACTGCACCGTGTGCAACGATGAAGTTTCTAACTTCCCAGGTTCCGGCTTTCTCTTTTGCTGTGTATTTCAGTGCGAATGTAACGCTGCTCTTGCCTAAGAATGCCTCGGGAACAGCTACGTGTGCCTTGGCGAATGTTACCCAATCGACGCCCTCGGTGGCATTGTAGGGAACGTCTGTCCAGGTGGCTGTTGCCGGGTCACCTGCATAGTCGCTGCTGATGAGCAACTGATGGTTGGCTGCTACCTTGCCGCTCTCGGCATAACGGATGATATACTCGAATTTTACGTATGCCTCGGTCTCTTCGCCAAAGTCGACGGCGGGTGAAATGAGCCAGCTCTCGGCGGCGTTGTTTACACCGTCAACATACGAGGTTGCCTTTGCGGTGCTGTAGTCAATAATCCAAGGATAGTTACCTACTGTCTGTGCCAATGTGAATGCTCCAAAGTCGGTGGCAAATGTCTCATTTATGTATTCGCCCTCTCCTGATGCGCTGCCTTCGGCCTTGCCGTGTGCTACAACGAGGTTCTTTACCTCCCAGGTGCCGGCTTTTGCCTTTGCTGTGTATTTAAGCGCGAATGTTACGTTTGCTTTGCCAATAAACTGTGCAGGAACCGATACGTTTGCCTTGTAGAATGTTTGCCAATCGGCGCCTTCTACAGCCTTGTAGGGGAGGTCGGTCCAGGTGGCTGTCGCTGCATCGCCTGTGTAGTCGGTGCTGACAAGCAGCTGATGGTTGGCTGCTACCTTGCCACTCTCGGCATAACGTATGATGTAGTCGAACGATACGTATGCCTCGGTCTCATTGGTAAAGTCGACGGGCTCCGATACAAGCCAGCTCTGTGCGGCGTTGTTGGCGCCGTCGGCATACGAGGTTGCCTTTGCTGTGCCGTAGTCGATTACCCAGGGATAGTTGCCCTCGGTCTCTTGTGTACTGAATGTGCCGAAACTATTGGCAAAGCTCTCACTGATGTATACGCCCTCGGGGAGGGTACTGCCGCCGGTGTTCTCTCCGGGGAGAGTATAGGGGGCGGGAACATCTTCGCAGGCATTAAACGCAAATGCCGCCAATGCCATAATTGCAAAATTCTTGAAAAGTTTCATATTGCTGTGTTTTAATTATTTACGGGTGTTATATCATTTGTCGAACTGAGCATAAACTGCCAATAGTCGCGGTAGCGTGTGAGTACGCCAACAATGTCGATGTTGCCTTGTGGAAGTACCTCGTTGGCAAAGTCGGCGTATGTGCTGAAACGGAAAAGTATGTTTGTCTTTCCTATCTTAATCTTGCGCTCTACCACGTTGTTATATGCCTCGTTCTCGGGTGCATACATATTGATGCCGTTGCCCTCTTCGAAATGTACGTTGCTCAGACGCACGTAACGGGGCAGGGTGGCTTTATTGGCGCTTGTGAAGAAATCGGCATCTATTGTCTGTGGCTCTATGCCGTGATAGTCGGCCGAGGGTTTTCCTACCAATTTAACGTGCTTGGGGAATGTGGTCTTTGACATACGACCTATGCTCCCGTTGTATAGTCCGCCAATCTGTGCAAGATTGCCGTAGCCGCCAACGTGCAGCCCCTTGCAGTTCAAGATAATCTTCTGTCCGCGTGCCATCACTGCATAAAGGCCTACGTCGTTTACTCCTACTATGATGGAGCCTGTTCCATCGTCAATGACAAATTGTTTGTAGATGTTACCGCTCTCGTCGTTGGCAATTACAACACCTTCGACGATGATATCTTCGGTTACTTCGGCTACGCTGCTCGATGAAATTACCGAGGCGTATTTTGCCTTGATCTCGGCAATCGTGGTATTGGCGGTGCCAATCTCATTGTTACCAAATGGAGGCTGCTCAAAATCGGGCTCGTCGAAATCGTTCATACAGGCGGTTGCCGTAAAAAGCGCCACTCCTAATATAAATAGATATTTTAATGTTTTCATACTCTTGGAATTTCAGTGGTTAGAAACGTAGTCCGATGTTCAAATAGAAATTGAATGCGTTGGCATAGTACAGATAGGGGTTCTTCGAGAATTTATATGTACGTGCCTCTCCGTCCGAGTAGTTGTCGTCGCGGTTCTGCTCGTATCCTCCTGTAACCATATTCTCGTTGTTGAGTACATTCTGCAACTGCAGATTGATGTTCAGACGCTGGCCGCCACGCAGGTTGATGCTCTTGCCGATAGAGGCGTCTACCATCCATCCGGCCTTGCCTTTGTATTGTGATGGAATATCGAGTATGGTGTTACCCTCGCTGTCGATAACAGGGTCGCCAACCACGCTCGACAAGCGGCGGTACGACGATGCACCGATATATACATTATCGAAATATTTTGCAGCAGCGCTAAGATACCATCCGTTGGTGTTGTAGTCGGCTCCGATACTGAGTGCTGTAAGAGGTGTTCCGTCTACTTTTACACCGTTCATATATACCTTGTCGCTCTGTACCACCTTCTCGTTCTCGCTGATAAGGAATCCGCTTGCGTTGCTGGTGTACTCGGCTCTGTTCCAGTTTCCGATGAAATTGAACGAGAGTGCCGATGTTACGTTAAGCACAACAGCTGCTTCAATACCGCTATGTATCTTGTCCAGTCCTGTCATAGAAAGGTAGGTGAAGTTCGACAGCATATCGTTGTAGAATGCGCTTTGCTCGACTACATCGTCGAATCTTGTGTAATAGGCTGCTATTTGTGCCATAAGGGGGCCGTATGTGAGACGGTATTTAACCTCGCCGTTGAGAATCTTTTCGTTCTCGAGTCCGTAAACGAAGTCGTTACGCATACGGGGAGCAATGAACGAGTTGTAGGCAAGGGGAGCGCGTTGCTCGTATCCACCACCTAAAATAAGAGTGTTGTTGCCGTTTATGTTCCACTGTATTCCCAAACGGCCGCCACCGCCCAAGAAACTTGCTGTGCCGCTGCTTCCCTTTGAATTGTTGATGGCTCGGCCGTTACGCATATTACCGTAGCGCTCAATGGTTGTTCCATCGATGTGAGCACCTAAATGGAACTCTACTTTGCGGTCGACATACGAGTGCTGTGCAAAGAGACGTGCCGTGTTAACATAAATATCGTAGTCGTAACCGAATACATCGTCCTTTTTAATTACGCGGTTGGGGTTATCGACGTCGTTCTGAACATAATCGCTGCCGGGAGCAAAATCTCCAACCGAGAATTTGTCAATGTCGGTTCCGTAGCTGTCCGAGCCTAAAAGGTCGTCAAGGGTCTTGTAGTGCATACCCTTTGTGGTTCCAAGATTTACTCCAACGGTGATGCGGTTGTGTTTGTTAAACTCGTGGTTCAATACCGAACCCAAGTTAAGCATCATCTGGTCGTTGTTGCGCTTCTCGACATAGTAGAGAGCGTTGCCACCTACTGCATTTGCCTGCCGGTTGGCAAAGTACATATAGTCCCAATTAATCTGACGGTTGGCCTTGCTTGCAGTCCAATAGTCGTAGCGCGACTGCCAATCGGCAACCTCGTCGTCGGTGGGGGTGTATGTGAGGTCCCACACGTTATATGCTGCGCTTGGCAGATTCTGATAGTAGTTGGGTCGGGGGTCGGCTGCGTTACCGTTCCATCCGAGGGCTGTGGTACCGTATTTCGAGTACTTGCCAACTACCGATGTGGTGAGCTTTGTGCTGTTGCTAATCTGCCAGTCCCAAGTGAAGAGGGCGGTAGGCTCGAATGATGTCACTACTCGGGCATTGCGCTTCTCGCCATTCTGATAACCCCAGTTGGGATTGTAATAGTGGCTGTTGGCAAGCCAATAGGCCTCCTCGGTGGCTGCTCCCTGCTGTGCGCGCTCGGTGGGCGAGCCCCAAGTGGCAAACGAAATAGAGTGATTGTCGTTTAATCTCTTTTCGAGTGCAAGAAAATAACCCAATGAGTTGTAGAAAGTACCTTCGATGACACCCTCGTTGGCCCAACGATAAGATGCCGAGGCGGTGAGCGCCCAACCGTTATCCATTAGTCCGGTAGAGTAGGTATACATTGCACGTGCAATGTAGTTACGGTTACAACCCACCAACGATGCTTTATGTCCTGCTGCATATTGGCTGGCACGCATATTTATATTCACTGCGTTCGACAGAGAACTATGTCCGAAATTGTTCTCGCCAATGTATGTCGCAGCCTCGCGGTTGCGGGTGGCATCGTTAAGACCGCCAATCATTCCATAGCTGAAGTTACCTCTTTCGGCATCGTTCAGCATAACTCCGTTGGCATAGACATTCTGATACATATTCTCGTATGCTCGTACCCTGAAACGCATCAGACTGAAAAGAAAGTCGACCTCCGAGGCATAGTAGTCGTCGTTGGTACTTGCCGATACGGTTGCACCCTGAATAATATCCTCGCTCTCGTCGAGTTGTCCCTCGGAGAAGGTGAATGCATTTTTGTCGGTCTCGTCGAGAGCGTTACCCTCCTGTGGTTTTATGCTGTCCCACAGATGACGTATCGCAGGGTCTCTCTTAATCTCCTTGTCGAGTCTATCTTTGCCACGCGTCAGGTCGGTCTGTGCAGTTAGCGTCGATAAACTCAACAGAAGTCCAATTAGCAGCAGTGCTGCCTGCTTTGAAAATCTATTCATAATATTGTTATTAAATACTTTTTCTTATAAATGTGTTATTAAAATAAGGGTATATAAAAAGCTTACGAAGATAGTGAAAATCTGTTTAGACGACAAAATGAATTATGGTGTTTTTACATAGTAACCCCCAAAATTGCACTCTGTTTATAACTTTTTTGAATTCGATGCGGTTGCTGTTCTAAAAAAGTATTATTTTTACAAATCATATAGGTGTGTGGTAAAAAGAAAATGATAATTAAGAAAAGTATATGAGAAAATTTGTGTTTCTTGTTGTTGCTTCGGTGTTATCTTTTATTGGTGCAACGGATGCCGAGGCGCAGAAAAAGTATGAGGTCTACAGCGTGGGATTCTATAACCTGGAGAATCTGTTCGATACAATTCACGATGCAGGAAAGAATGACTATGAGTATTTGCCCGATGGGACAAACAAATGGGGTACAATGCGCTATGTGAATAAACAGAAGAATATGGCAACGGTGCTTAACGAAATGTCTACCGATATGTTACCTATGGGACTTGCTGCGGTCGGCGTTTCCGAAGTTGAGAATTACCGCGTACTCGACGACCTTGTTAAACATCCGATATTATCGGCTCGTGGATGGGATATTGTTCATATAGAAGGTCCCGACCGTCGCGGTGTCGATTGTGCCTTGCTTTATAATCCCAAACTTTTTAAGCCTGTAACAAGCAAATTGGTGCCATATACCACCGAGGATAATGATACAACATATAAAACACGCGGTTTCCTTACTGTAAGCGGAGATATGGCCGGTGAGCGAGTACATATTATCGTAAACCATTGGCCGTCGCGATATGCATCGTCGCCCGCTCGCGAGAGGGCTGGTGTGCTTGTAAAGGCTGTGAAAGACTCGCTTATGGCGGCGCAACCCGACTCAAAAGTTATTATTATGGGCGATATGAACGACGACCCTGATGACAAGAGTATGAAAACCTGCTTGGGTGCCAAGCGCGAGCAAAATCAGATTAAAAAAAGTACCGACCTCTATAATCCTTGGTGGAATATATTGCGTAAAAACGGATTGGGAACACTTAAATATAAAGGAAAGTGGAATCTGTTCGACCAGATTGTAGTCAGCGGTAATCTTGTAGGTAAAGACCGTTCGACACTCAAATACTATAAGCCCGAGATATTCTCACGCAGTTATATGCTGCAGACCGAGGGAAAATATAAAGGGTCGCCTAAGCGTACTCACGCCGGTGGTGTGTGGCTCAATGGTTACAGCGACCACCTGCCTGTGATTATATATCTTATTAAGGAACAGAAATAATGAAATCATCGGGAGCAACTCAATCAGAACTGCTCCCGATGATTTTTTTCTTTTTGTAATAGACAATCATAAATCCATACGACTCTCTACTATTTCCCAATCGACTATCTCCCAAAGGCGCTTTACGTGCTCGGCGCGCCGGTTCTGATAGTCGAGGTAATAGGCGTGCTCCCAGACGTCGATGCCAAAAAGCGGCTTACGCTTCCATCGCAGAGGGTTATCACCATTATGGCAACGCATAATCTCGAGTTTGCCACGCTCGTCCTGTGCAAGCCAAACCCATCCCGAACCAAAAAGGGCGCTGCAAGCATCCTGCATCTTTTGTCTCATTGTCTCGAAATTACCGAAGTCGAACCTAATGGCGCTGAGCAGCGTGCCGCTTGGCAGATTGTTGGCTTTGGTCAAAGGGGTGAACTGCTCGAAGTAGAGAGCGTGATTGAGAACCTGTCCGGCATTATCGAGGAGCGGTCCCTCGGGTGCCTGTCGCACAATTTCGCGCAGGCTCATTCCCTCATACTCGTTGCCGTGAGCAAGGCGGTTGAGGTTGTCGACGTATGCCTGCAAATGCTTGCCGAAGTGCAGGTCTATTGTTGCGCGGCTAATGACAGGCTCAAGCGCACCGGTGGGATAGAGTAGTGAAGGCATCTGATAGCCCATTGTGTTGTTTCTTACTAATGTACTCATATTTTATTTTTTTCGGATGATGATTTTATAACAAGGTTCCGGCAGTAATGTTCGACTCTCTTATGCTGTCAAATGAAAAATACCATCGAAGAAATGATTTTTTAAAGTAGTGTTTAAACGATTGTAGAGGTATAAATGATTCTTTATACCTTGCCTGTCGCTTATGAAATTTACCTCTAATCCTGCCATTATTACACAAGTTCTTTGTATCTTCGCGAACTTGTTGCTTGGGGAAATTCCGAGCTGTAATCTGTTGCGTTATGATGATAAACTACGAAGACGAACTGAACGGCGCACAGTTGGATGCTGTGCGCTATCTCGATGGTCCCTCGCTGGTGATTGCCGGTGCGGGTTCGGGAAAAACAAGGGTGCTTACCTATAAAATATCTTATCTGCTTGAGCAGGGTTACGAACCTTGGTCTATTCTTGCGCTGACTTTTACCAATAAGGCTGCACGCGAGATGAAAGAGCGTATTGCTGCGCAGGTGGGCGACCGTACAGCCTCTTATCTGTGGATGGGTACCTTTCACTCCATTTTCTCGAAGATTCTTCGTCGCGAGGGGCATCTGCTGGGTTATGATAGTAATTTTACAATATATGACCAAAGCGACTCACGCTCCCTTATAAAAAGTATTGTCAAGGAGATGCAGCTCGAAGAGAAGGTGTATAAGCCAAATGTTGTTGGCGAGAGAATTTCGGCGGCAAAGAGTCGCCTTATCTCTGCTGCCGACTATGCCCGTGACCAGGGACTGCGCAGCGATGATCAACGCGCCCGTATACCCTCTACTGCCGAGATTTACAGTCGTTACGAGGCTCGCTGCCTGCAGGCAAATGCGATGGATTTTGACGACCTTCTCGTAAATACCTACCGTCTCTTTAGTGAGCATCCGCAGGTGTGTGAGAAATATGTGCAACAGTTCAGATATGTGCTTGTCGACGAGTTTCAGGATACAAATTATGTGCAGGGATGCATCGTGTGGCAGCTTACTCAGGCGCGCAGGGCTGTGTGTGTAGTGGGCGACGATGCGCAGAGTATCTACTCGTTCCGAGGGGCTAATATTGGCAATATATTGGGCTTTACCGAGCGTTACGGCAATGCGAGAGTATTTAAGTTGGAACAAAATTACCGTTCGACAAAGATGATTGTGAATGCAGCCAACAGCATTATATCAAACAATAGCGAACAGATTCACAAGACTGTTTTTTCGGAGCGTGGCGAGGGTGAACCTCTGAGGGTTTGTTCGGCTTATTCCGATTACGAGGAGGTTGAGATTGTCGCCAACCGCATAGCCGAGTTGCGTCGTCGTGGTCTTGCATTTAAAGATTTTGCGATTCTCTATCGTACAAATGCGCAGTCGCGTCTCTTTGAGGAGGCTTTCCGCAAACGCTCTTATCCTTATAGAATATATGGAGGACTGTCGTTCTATCAGCGTAAAGAGATAAAGGATACTATAGCCTATTTCCGCCTTGCTTGCAATCTGCGCGACGAGGAGGCTCTAAAAAGAATAATCAATTACCCCGCACGTGGAATAGGCGATACTACATTGACAAAATTACGCGACCACTCCAATGCGTTGGGTACAGGAATGTGGCAGGTGCTTTCGCAACCATTGGTCTACGGGTTTCAAGTAAACAAGGGTACGCAGACAAAATTATCCTCTTTTGTCGAGATGATAGACTCTTTTGTAAAGGTGGCAGTGGAGAGTGATGCTCTGACTGCGGCGCGTGAGATAGTGCGCGTCTCGGGACTTTGGGCCGATATTTTCACCGGTAACACTGTCGAGGATAGAAGCCGACAAGAGAATATGCAGGAGCTTATGAATGCCATAAGCGATTTTGTGGATATGCGTCGCGAGGAGGGTAACGATAATGATAAACTCATTGATTATATAAACAGTGTGCAGCTGCTTACCGACCAGGATGTGGAGGGTGAGGCGTCTGATGATTTTGTCACTCTTATGACTGTTCACTCGGCGAAGGGATTGGAGTTCCCCGCTGTATTTGTCGTGGGACTCGAGGAGGAACTCTTCCCCAATTCTATGGCGCAGAATTCTATACGCGAACTCGAAGAGGAGCGTCGCCTCTTTTATGTGGCAATAACACGAGCTATGGATTATTGTATGCTCACTTTTGCCAAGATGCGTTATAAATTCGGTACATCCGAGTTTGCCGAACCCAGCCGTTTCCTAAAAGAAATTGACCGACGTTATATCTCTTTCGTTGGTGGTGCTACTCCAATGGGGCAACAGCGCAGTGGTTACGGTGGGGGTTACGGCAGTAGCAGTTACGCGGGTGGCGGATTGTTTGCGTCGACTAATATGCGAAGGGGTGACCGCCGCAGTGATTATTCGCTTGAGCACGAGCCGCAACAAAGGCCATCGTATACACAACAGGCTCAAAGGACTACGTATAGCAGTGCGTCTCGGAGCAGTGAATTGTCGCATAATAGCAGCTACCGGCAGCCTGCGCGTTTGCAACGTCTTAGTGATGCTGTGCGCGAGAATCCCTCTTCGGGCAGCGCCAATGTGACGCTTGTCGTAGGGGCTGTTGTCAGTCACGACCGTTTCGGAGTGGGGCAGGTGCTATCGCTCGAGAGTAGTGGAGATAATGCAAAGGCAAAAATCCGCTTTAAAAATGCCGGTGAGAAAATTTTGTTACTTAAATTTGCAAAATTAAAAGTGGTTCAATGATGCTATTGTTGTACCTATTAATGTATATAATATGAATAAAGAACAGATAATGCAGGTGCCATCGCCCTGTTATGTGATGGAAGAGGCGCTGTTGCGTCGTAATTTGACACTTATCAGCCATGTGGCGCGTGAGTCGGGTGTTGAGATTATTCTTGCTTTCAAAGCATTTGCCCTTTGGAAGAGTTTTCCTATCTTCCGCGAATATATAAACTCGGTCACAGCAAGCTCTATCCACGAGGCGCGTCTGGCATACGAGGAATTTGGCAGTAGGGCGCACGCCTTTTCGCCTGCATATGTCGATTCAGAGTTCGATGATATGATGCGTTTCTGCAGTCATATATCTTTTAATTCCTTGTCGCAGTATAGTCGCTTTTATGAGCGCACAAAACAGTCGGAGCAGCCTGTGTCGTGCGGAATAAGAATAAATCCCGAATATTCCGAGATAGAGACCGAGCTTTACAATCCCTGCGCTCCCGGCAGTCGTTTCGGTGTTACTGCCGATCTTTTGCCCGATGAGTTGCCCGAGGGTTTAGATGGCTTCCATTGTCATTGTCACTGCGAGTCGAGCTCATACGCGCTTGAAAATACTCTTGTGCATATTGAACAGAAGTTTGGAAAATGGCTCAATAGAATAAAATGGCTTAATTTGGGCGGTGGTCACCTGATGACACGTAAGGATTACGATGTTGAGCATCTTGTTGGGCTTCTAAAGGGGCTTAAGGCGCGTTATCCTAATTTGCATATTATATTGGAGCCGGGGTCGGCATTTGCTTGGCAGACAGGTTCGCTTGTCTCGTCGGTAGTGGATGTTGTCGAGAGTCGTGGCATACGCACTGCAATCCTTGATGTTAGTTTCACCTGTCATATGCCCGACTGCCTCGAAATGCCCTATCAGCCTACTGTAACCGATGCCGAGGCCCTTGAACCAGATGCGGTGAAAGGTGCACCTTTTGAACAAAATATTTATCGTTTGGGTGGCAACAGTTGTCTCAGTGGCGATTATATGGGTAGCTGGAAATTTTCAAAGCCTCTTTCTGTTGGCGATAGAGTAGTGTTCGAGGATATGATACACTACACAACAGTGAAGACAAATATGTTTAATGGAATCTCGCATCCATCGATTGCAATGTTGCACGAAGATGGCCAAATTGAGATGTATAAAAAGTTTGGTTACGAGGATTATCGCGACCGAATGTGTTGAATAAAAGCCCGTTTTTTCTCTTCAAAAAGGAAATTTGGGGAGAAAAAACGCTTTTTTCTTAAAAAAAACTTCAAAAAGTTTTGCAGGTTACAAAAATTGCCGTACCTTTGCACCCGTTGAAAGAGCACGGCTCACGAATCTTAAGCGAAGATTCACATAGTGAGAGGCTCGAACTAGATAAAATGAAATTGCGGAATTTTCGTGCCAGCGAGAGCAGAAGAGTTTACTTTTATGCCGAGCGCAGCCGAAAATCTCAATTGAATGTTTTTTGCGGAATTTTCGTGCCAGCGAGAGCAGAAGAGTTTACTTTTATGCCGAGCGCAGCCGAAAATCTCGTAAATTTCGAAGAAATTTGCGGAAATAGCTCAGTTGGTAGAGCACAACCTTGCCCCAAAAAGATAATGGTAGCAACCTTGGCAAGGCGAGTTTGAAAACTGAATATAATGCAAAATGCGGAAATAGCTCAGTTGGTAGAGCACAACCTTGCCAAGGTTGGGGTCGCGAGTTCGAGCCTCGTTTTCCGCTCAATAATCAAACAACGCGTGAACCGTAGTGTTTACTGATAGCCCAGGTGGCGGAATGGTAGACGCGCTCGTTTCAGGTGCGAGTGTTGAGAGACGTGCAGGTTCGAGTCCTGTTCTGGGCACTCGGTGCTGCGCGAAGTATTTTGGATTGGAGAAGTGGCGGAATTGGTAGACGCGCTACTTTGAGGGGGTAGTGACCGTTGGGTCGTGTGAGTTCGAGTCTCATCTTCTTCACCAAAGAAAGGAATGCAAAATGCGGAAATAGCTCAGTTGGTAGAGCACAACCTTGCCAAGGTTGGGGTCGCGAGTTCGAGCCTCGTTTTCCGCTCTCAAAGGACAGCAAATAGCTGTCCTTTTTTTGTACCCTTTCATAGAACTTGCGTGAGTTCCAAGGTGTCCCCCAGGATATTCGGCTCAACGTAAAATTCTGAGGGATTTCATTTTTACGCATATAATTTTGCCAGTCTGAAAAGGAAAAAATCTTTATCTTTTACCCCTCTGAATTGTGCTCTGAAAGCCTTGATTTTAGAGTT
>JAGBBX010000011.1 GCA_017938245.1 Bacteroidaceae bacterium | reverse complement strand
TGCTCACGATGTTTTTTGGGTGCTGCGGAACTCGCTTCGCTCAAACATCCTCGCACTTAATCCAAAAAACATCTACCATTTTACTAATTTTCATACGGCGCACCAATGAACAACCTTATGATTTTATGAAAAAGTGGGCAATATCAGCTTCGTCAATAACCCTTTTTGGGATTATTCTATTTTTATCGGACAGTAATATTTATGAATATTGTTTATGGAATAGCGCAAAGATAGAGAGAAAAAAGAGCGACTCCTTCACGTGTAAAGAATCACTCTTATTTACTATCTTACCGCCTTTGCGGGCAAAATTTCATCTATTGCTAACGGCTCTTACATATAATACTCCACCGCCAAGAACTCCATCTTTTCTCTCATAAAAATTATACTCCTTACCTGTTTCGGGGTGCGTCCAGTTAAAATCGCCATCATCCGCCCAATGAGAAAGTTCAAAGCTGCCGGCAGTATAAGAGCGGAGGATAAGACCACCGTTGCAAAATATGTGAGTGTTTTCTGTCAGTACCTCTCCTACTCCAATCGATTTTTCTAATTCCAATATATCATTATAATAATTCTGTAAAAATTGAGCACGCACGGAAGTACTGAGTCCTGGAACTTGTAAATCATATACAGCTCGTTCTCTAATATCAACTGCTTTTCTAAGGTTCCTGATAATGTCATTTGGAGCACTCAAATAGACTGTTATGTCATATTTACTGCTGTTCTTTACGTATGGTAAAAAAATCACAGAAGTACCATCCTTCTTATCACTGACATAGAAACCTTTAACACCATTGCACACTCCGCTTGTCCAACGGCAATCATATTCCAACTCTTCCCACTCATCCTCGGTAGGGATACGATAACTGCTTCCCATTGTACGTGTTGCAACATCATAAGAGGAATTTCCTAACCAATTATCATCTTCTACCTCATCGGGAATATAACTAAGGAAAGATTCATCGGGCCAAAGAAAGAAATCAAATTTTATATTTTTATTAAAATTCTTGAAAGCATAGCACTGCTGTAATAAAGTTCCCATAGCCTCGGGGGAATTTGCTCCCATATTGTATGATGCCCATTTTACGCTTAGTCCCAAATCTACAAAATCACCTTTTGACAACTGTAGGTCGGGAGTTTCGAAACTGCGGGTCTCACCATTGTATCGGGTGCCGGCAACATAAACGTATGCACGATAATAGTAGGTGGTTCCGGGCTCTAATGCACCTTCATCGTTCCAAGCAAGTTCGGTCTCGAAGTGTCCGTTTGTTATACCGCTTTTCGATTTTACACTCTGTGTCTCGCTTGAACCGAAATTGGGTTGATTGGGAGTAAACTCAACACCCATAGAGGTATATGCACCCTGAAAAGCGGTGTTTATCGATGCTAAAATTGTGGCTCTTAGAGGTTTTAAGTTTCGGTAACCGCCGGTAGCAACAAAATCGTTCTTTGAAATTTTACCGTAATCGTTGGAGGGGTCTAAAATAACCTCTTCGTCGTCACCGCCACTGCACGAAACAAGGTTCACACTCATAAAAATGGCAAGAATTGCCATTCCGACAAATCTAATTGTTTTCATTTTTCTTAAATACTAAAAAAGGCGTAAACCATTCGTTACTCGCCTCTTATTTGGGTTACCGCCAAGTGACCTCGTTTACGACAAGCACGAATAGTTCACACCTAAAACGGCGTGAACCTCCTTACTGCTTGTTCTCGTAAACTGAATGTTTGGCGGTATTCAAATAAGAGAGAACAAGAGCTAAAAGCTCAAATCCAATATGTTATAAATACGAATGGGAACGCTTACAGTTGATAATGTTTTTATTCTCTTACTTAAAAGGAGTCTCTATCGTAAACCCCACTTTCATTACGTTCATTCGTGTTCTGTCTGTTTCTTATTTCATTTATTTTTAGTTGGTTATTAAATATAAATAGGACAATATAGTTTTACTTTTAATCCTGGAATCTTCGAGGTTCACCTCAAAGATAATTAAAAATTTCACAAGTTTTTCTTTCGCGCTGTTTAAATTTGCTAAAAACGTCCGTATATACTTAAAATCTCATCGGGTACCGACACCTCGGGACTGTACGACACACGCTGTTGTTCCTTTAGAATGGCAGAGACCTTCTCGTACAGGTCATCTACATCGGCTTTTTTATAAAGAACAGCCTCACGGGGGCGCACACACACGTCACTCGCCACCACCGGGGTACCAAATTCAAGCGCCTCCTTTACCGATATTCCCTCCATATCCGACATTGTCGGACGCAGGAAGAGGTCGGTGCGTTTCCACACCTCGAAACCATTAACAGGCGATTTTATGAGAAAAAGGAAATTATCCATCAGATTTAGTTCCTTTATACGCGCCACACACTCGTTATAATAGCTATCGTCGTACACCTCGGCAATACAGAAGATAAGCCCTACATCCATAGCATCCCTGTTTACAAGACGATTCATCAGTTCTATCTGTTGGTCGAGTCCGTATACATCGCCAAAGACATTCTTTACCAGTGTATGCGCATTTGACGACATTGTATAACGATGTTTATTGCAGAACTCCTCAATCTCAGGGGTAAGCCCTTTATGCTCATCGGGCAACGGAGAAATATATGTTGGTAATATAACGACCTTTGCCGTGTCAATATCATATTTCTCTTGCAACGAGGCTGTATAAGCACTGTCGTTATATATGATATATTTTGCACGGCGAAACAGTCGATTCACCACAAAGCGTTTCCATCCGTTCAGAAGCACTATGCGACGATTGTGCAATGTCATTATCAGCGGGTGCCTCCATCCGAAAAGATAGAGAAGCAACAGCATATATATGTTTGTAAACTGCGAATGTATGAGACGTTTCTCGGCAAATAGCAGACGAACAAACTCCCATACACGATTAGAGACATTTTTCACAAAATCCTTATCGCTCTTACTGTTCGAAAAATTTCTCAGCACTATTGTAGAATCCTTCTCACGCATCCTATGTGAGAGGCGTTTACAATACATCGATATACCACCAAGAGGAGGCGGATAGAATCCCCATATCTCTTTTTTCATAATCATTTCGTTTTATCAAAGTAAGTTCCATCTAAGACCAGAGCCACAAAATCGGTCTGTGAGACACCATCTTTCCTGCTTGCATCGGACAGTAGGCACGAGGTCAGCTTCATCGACCTTCTCAAAGAGCGCGACGAGCGGTAGAAGTGACGTAAACACAGCGGGATATTCACTAACGACCATAAAGCATAAAACAGAGACGAATTATGCAGTCGTATATCAATAAACCTATTAAGAAAATGCAGATATATCTTTCCAAGTCCGCTCATACGAGAGCCCGATGCACCAACCTTATGGTATAATATCGAGTCGAGTACGCAGGCCATTTTTACTCCTTGCGCGTTCATACGCATCGAAAATTCAAAATCCTCCTCGCCAAAAAAGAAACGTTCGGTGAGCAGACGGCCTTCGCCGTCCAACAACTCTGCCGGGAAGAAGAGCGCACACCCTGTAACAAAAGTAATAGGAATAAACTCACTCTCCTTTATTGCATCATCGCCCTGTCCGGCATAATAATATTTTCTGAAGCCCATTGCCAATCGGCCACCACAGTTCCATATTTTTTTCTTGTCCGAGAAGAGATATATCTTGGGAGTCAGTACGCTGTACTCGGGATGACGTTGTTTGAAATCGAAAATCCTTGTCAGAAAATCGGGCTTAACTTCGGTATCATTGTTCAAAAGCAGGAAGTAATCGGGGTTATGCTGTCGAGCAAAAGCAATACCCTTGTTATTACCTTTTGCAAAGCCATAGTTCATTTCAAGCGGAACAACAGACACCTCAATATCACGATTACTATCCACCCATTCATTTATGCGCTGTAGAGAATCGTCGGTTGAGCCATTATCAACCACATATACACGAAAATCCCCATCTGCCTTTGTCAATGAACTAAGGCAATGAATTGTATCATTGGCATTATTCCAGTTAAGAATTATAATAGCAGTCATAACCGTTGTATAAACTTATATAATTAAGGTCGAGTATTAGCACCACCATCTTGCTCATTATTCTCAGCAGTCAACACCTCGGTATCCTTTTTCTTGAAACCTATCTTCATCATCATATAAATGACAAAAATCATAAACGGTTGCTCGAAAAACTGCAAATGATAGAAATATATCTCGAACCATCCCATCAACAACATTCCGCCGTAGAAGAAATAGAGTACATTTACATAGATGCTACGTGAGGCAACAGCCCACAGTTTCACAAGATAATGTACTGCCGAGACTGCAAGTACCACCAATACAAACTGTATCATACTCGCATTTATATATATCGTACCAAAAAAAGCACGTACATTAGAACCACGTACCCCATTATGGATGAAGAATGGGTTCACAGGGTCGACATACTCATTACCTGCTACCACATTGTACAGATTCAGAATATTCGTCAAAAGAACCTCGAAGCGAGGTGACTCCAAGATACCCATCTGCAAATCCTGACTCCAGCCTACAATACCGCTTATCACGTAATGCACAAAGTTCTTGCAAATAATCTCGAAAATCACATCGAAAGTAGCAGTCTCTTCCTGTCCCAAAAACAGAGAGAAGGTATATGTTACAAAGAAAACAACAAAGGCAAATGCAGCCACCTTTAAGAAAAGGGACATTTTCAGTTTAATTTTCCCAGCAAAAAGGCGCATACATATACCACCCATCGCAGGAATGAGTACCCACGACTTTACACCATACATAAGTGTAACAAAGTACATTCCACCAATAAGAAGCAGATAGTACCAATGCTTTTTGTCATACTTATATATATAGATGATAGAGAGAGCGTGCAACAAGCGATGCAAGTGTCCCCACAGACCGCCACCGCAGTAGTCGTAGCCAAAATCCTCGGAACCGGGCAGATAGGGGCTTGTGCGAACCATCATAATAAAACGCAGTATAAAAGCAGCTACTATTATGGTGGTAATTATATTCAAACGGTGCATATTTATCCCATCATCCTCAATACGGCCACCACCTTCTAACTGCAATTTGTTTCGGAATGCTATTCCAAAAATAAATCCCGGCAGAGCAAATATAGGCAGTCCTATCATCCACACCTGAAGGCTGGGATAATAGAAATCGACTATTCCCCAATTTCCGCAAGAGATAAGTGCTACCATAAGCATAAGCGCGTACGGCAGCATCAACAAATTAAGCGGAGTGTATATTGTACGCCACAACTTCATATCAATAATTGCAAGCACCGCAATTTCGACATAAATAGCAACAACAGCTATGAAATCCATCAACGTCATTATAGCGTAACCTCCTTTCTTCTCTTTATGCTACGCAACGAGAACAGACACAGAATGAACAACAAAAACTCGGCAATAGTCCAAGCAGCCGCAGCTGCATAATAGGAATATTCGTTGCAGAAGACAAGCATAAACGACACCGAGATTACTGCCGACACCCATATATTACGTTGGAAACTCTTTGCAGCTCCCAAATTCAGCAGGCCCACAATACCCACAATGTAGTTCATACAGCCAAAAAGCAGTACAGGTGCCATAAGCCACACCAATGTACGTGCAATCTCGTAGTCTATTTCAAGACCCAAATAGATATACAGCAGTTTTGATGAAAGGACAAAAGCTACAGCAACAACAGAGAGCAGCAAGAAAGCCCATTTCACAAGACGCATAAGCACCGTTACATTATCGCCACTCTTCTCGCCATAGAAAAGTCGGCTGATATATGGGAACAGAGCCATCGGCAGAGCATTCAGAATTGTCTGCACAGCCTTAACTATTTTCTCTACTGCACCATAGATACCCACAGCCGCTTCACCTGCAAATACGCGAAGTAGAAAAATATTGGAGTTTCGATACAACTCCATTCCTATGTTAGATACAAAAATGTGCCATCCATCGCGATACTGCGCTTTTACTGCTGCAAACGTCGGCATCGAGAATCTTATTCCAAAATGTTTCATTGCAATCCATAGACTTGCCACTCCTGCGGCAACGTATCCCATTGAGTTAAGCAACACCACGTAAACGTAATCGGTCTCGTTGGTAATAAAAATAAATATGAGCCCTGCAAAAACAAATTTTGAGATTACATTAACTATGGTAAGATATTTCATCTCTTCGAGTCCCTGAAACAGCCACACGGGAATAAGGATATCGCCAAAGACTATTCCAAGGGCAAAGAGATACATCAGTACATCGTCACCATCCATAAATATTGCCACCGCTGCAAGCACCGGCAACACCACAGCCAATGAGATAATGAGGCGCGCAACGATAGTGGCATTAAAAATCTCATTAACCCTGTTCTTATCGTCGCGATGCACCGATATTTGCCTTGTCACCGAAAAGCGGAAACCATAGTTACCTGCAAGGAGCAGATACTGGGCAACTGTGTATATAAAAAGGTAGGCGCCGTATCTCTCCTCACCGAGCACACGTATAAGATATGGCATAGTTACAAGGGCAAGCAGATAGCTCACCCCGTTAATCATCGACAGAGAGAAGAAATTAACCATCACCCTGCGATATTTACCAATCTTAGAACGTAAACTCATAGAAAAATAGACTTTACTTGCCTCTCTTTTCCTGTGCCTCCTCCTTTATTGCAATACGCTGTTGTTTAATGGTCTCTTTAACCTGTTTCTCGACCATAAGCCAGGCTACGTGTCCGAAGAATGTGAGGAACACAATAGAGATTAACATAAACATTCTCTTGGGTGCCGAGGGCAGGCGAGGAACAACAGCAGGCTGCATTACCGAAAAGACAGGAGTGCGCTCCTGCACCTTTGCCTTGGCAAGTTCTTTCTGCTGAGCCATCTGAGTGTAGATAGAGTAAGCAAGCTCCATCTCGTCACGCAGACGATTCTCTTCAATTTTAGCACTATATGTAATTGAACCAAGAGCGTGACGGTCGGCATAAAGAGCATAGGCTTTTTGTTTTTTGTCATAATCGGCTTTTGCCTCTTCATATAGAGCATTACTATATTCAAAATCCTTAATAGTTTTTCCTGTTCGATATTTTGTAACATAATCCTGAAGCAGAGACGCTACCCTATCGGCAACCTGTGCTGCAATCTTTGCATCCTGCATAGTAACCGATATTGTAACAACCTCGTTACCTACGTCCACCGAGCACAATACAAGTTTACGCAGTTTGTTTATTACGTTTGTCTCTCCCTCGGAGTAGCTGTAATATGTAACATCCTCGGGCAGAGAGACACCACCTGCTTTTGATGTGAGCATCTGCTTCAGTTTAAGCGGCAGTTCAACAATATACATCCACCAGGCTTTACTCTGATGGGAGCGTATATAATCGAAAAGTGTCATATCAATCTCGCCATCGCCCGACTTTACATTCATTGCATATAGGTCGGCAATGAACACCGTCGAACCTACAATCTGTGGATACAACTCGGGATATATGGCATCGTTACCTCCTGTCATATCCCCCACGTTCACTCCCGCCATCGATGCAAGAGAGCCAAGCGCTCCAAACGAAGATGACTTTGCCGCCTCGGGTGCAAGCACCACATCGGATGTATAACGGCGCGGAATACTGAATGCAATTATCAATGCCACAATTGCCCCGATAAAGCAGTTTCGAATAAGTCGGCGGCGGTCACTCCACACTCGGCGCGACAACCACAAAACATCAATGTTACTCAATATATTCATAGCCTCTTATTTCAAAAGATTTATAAGTGCAATTACAACTGTTGCCAACGATGCCGATGTTGACGAAAGCGAAAGAATCTCAGTGGTACTCATACCCTGACGGTGCACCTTAGTGGGTACAATAATTTCGCATCCCGGCTGAATGAGTTTACTTTTGCTTCCCTTGGCACGTGCCACTGTACCATTTTTGTAAATTATAATCGCCTTTGATTTCTTTGCATTCTGACCATATCCACCGGCCTGCTCGATATAATACTTAAGACTTTCATTCTCCTTATATGTCACAGTATTGGGGTAGACAACATTTCCCGATATTTTTACAGTATTCGAGAACTGAGGGATAATAAGTTTATCGCCATCCTGCAATACAACGTCAAAATCGCTGCCGGGGTTATTCATTGCCTTATCGAGCTCAATACCCACAGTGTGAACATCAAGAACCTCAATCTTGCTTATATCCACCGAATCCATTTGGCGTTGTACAGTGCGCAGTGTCTGAAGCGCACGAGCCTTCTCTTCGGGTGACATACGTCTTTCGAGTCGCGCTCCTTTCGGATAGGCTCTATCCGAGAGACCGCCTGCACTCTTTACCAAGTCGCTCAGACGCATATTCTTACGGTCGAGCACGTATGTACCTGCAAAGGCAACCTCGCCCGAAATCTCGACATTCTGCTGCTCGTAATAACCGGGAGAACGACGCACATAGACAGCGTCATAGGGCTGTAGTTTAAAATTGCTACCGCGCGATACCAACAGACCTTTATCGATGGGGAATGTATATGTCTTGGCAATAGTATCGTTGCTTGTAAGCGCATTGGAATCTCTCATTCTTCTCACCACCTCGACACGTGCGGTAGATGCCTGGTCTTTCAGTCCTCCTGCCATAAGAATCACATCTTCGATGGTTGTATTCTCGGCAAAACGATATTTTCCGGGCATTGCAACCTCTCCGTATATATCAATAACCTTTATCTCCTCCATATCCGAGAGTGACGGAACATAAAGAATATCATTACTACGCAGTTCGATATCAATAGTTGTGCCTTCGACGATACCGGCCACATCTACTGATAGATTCTCCATTGTCAGGTCGGGTAAACGACGATTCAAGAGAGCACGATTTACGAAAGCATCGGGTTTAAGACCACCTGCTCGCTCTATGAGTTGCTTTACAGTTTTAATATTCCCACCAAGCTGGAACTTTCCGGGGCGGAACAGAGCTCCCTTTGCCTCTACCATATTCTCGTAGCTGTCGGCAATGGAATCGACCGACATAACATCGCCGTCGCGCATCTTGAATGTTTTCTGTTCCTCGGCATCGAGAGTAAAAATCTGACGCTCACGCTCGCCCATACGTTCTATTCTAATATCTCCACGATAGGCCTCGCGGGCAAATCCTCCTGCATAGCGCAATAGGTCGGCAGCATTCTCTGTCGTCTTCATCTCGTACAACATTGGGCGCTTAACCTTACCCTGCACATCGACAAGACAGTCGTATGTATCTACAATAATGGCATCGCCATCGGACAGGCGAATATCATTAGCTGTTTTACCGTTCAACAGATAATCGTACACGTCGACTGTGACAACAGTTTTTCCGCCACGCGCAACCTTAATGGCACGCAGTGTACCAATCTCATTAACTCCTCCTGCCTGATAGATAGCGTGGAACACCGAAGCAAATGCCGAGAGAGCGTATGTACCGGGATTCTCGACCTCACCCATAACACTCACCTGAATTGTACGTATTTTGCCTAGAGACAACTTAATATGAGCATTGGGTTCATCGCCCGAGATACCTGCATATATACGACTGAATTGCTCTTTCAGATAGCTGTCGGCCTCTTTTACAGTCATTCCGCTAAGGTAGACGAGTCCCAGCATATCAATATTCAGATAGCCATCGGGAGTAATCTCGTCAATCACTGTCGACTGCGATGCTCCCCATACATCTATAATAACCTCGTCACCGGGGCCCAATTTATAGTTTTCTGGAGTGGCAATATTCATATTAGGCTCGAAATTCAGCGCCTTATCACGGAAGATATTATGACCGAATATTTTGGGACGCTCATCCAATTTCATACGCAGCTCCATAAGAGCAACAGAATCGGGTATAAGCACATCAAGAGAGTCGGAGAAGAAACCAAAATCCTGCGAGATGGGCAAACGTTCCCTCTCATACAAACCATTATTATCTCTTTCGTTTATATTCTTCTTTTTTCTTTTTCCCTGCTTCTCGAGTTTCTCTTTCTCTTCGAGATATGTCTTACGCAAACGGTTCAGTTGCGATTCGGGAACACCCTTCTTCAATAAATTTATAACAATCTGTTTACTATCGGTACCTTTGGCCTGCTCGGCTTTTATGTACTCCATAATCTCTTCATCGGTCATTACACCACCTTCGGAATAATCGCTTGTCTGAACAGTTCTCTCCTTCTTGTTCGAGACGGTCTGTTTACGGTTGCTGTTCTGTGCAAAGAGACACTGCAATGCCATAATCAGAATCAAAAGCAGATAAGTTCGTCGCATTTTTATATTCTTTAATTTACAATTATTAACTTTTTAAATGACAATCATATAAATAACGCACACGCGCAAAAAATATTGCCCGTTTCAATGCATTATTTTTTCACACGAAGTGCAAAGATAGTACTATTTTTTCTTAAAAAAGCACATTATAATAAGCATTAGATAAAAATCCAACGAAAAAATCGTATCTTTGCATCGATTTTTTCACATTTTGCTTCAAAAAGGCTAAAACGGCCTGTGAGCAGATTATTAAACCAAAAACAGAAAAAACAGATGAAAGCATACGTTTTTCCCGGACAGGGAGCACAGTTCAGCGGAATGGGTAAAGAACTTTATGATATGAACCCATTGGCACGAATATATTTCGAAAAAGCAAATGAGATTTTAGGATTCCGCATTACCGATATAATGTTCTACGGAACCGACGAAGAGCTTAAACAGACCAAAGTAACTCAACCGGCAGTGTTTATACACTCGGTTGTGACTGCACTTGCCCTCGAGAGTGAATTTACTCCATCTATGGTTGCAGGCCACTCTCTTGGCGAACTATCGGCACTGACAGCAGCCGGAGCACTCTCTTTTGCCGACGGACTGACACTCGTCTATAAACGTGCGCTCGCAATGCAAAAAGCCTGTGAGATGCAGGAGTCGACAATGGCAGCTATCATTGCCCTACCCGATGAAGATGTAGAGCGCATCTGCAAAGAGGTCAGCAAACAAGGCAATCTTGTTGTGGCAGCCAACTACAACTGCCCCGGACAGATTGTTATATCGGGTACCAAAGATGGCGTTGCCGTTGCCTGTGAAGCATTGAAAGCAGCCGGAGCAAAAAGAGCGTTGCCATTGAACGTAAGCGGTGCATTCCACTCGCCACTGATGCAACCCGCCAAAGAGGAACTTGAGGCTGCAATACGTGAGACAACATTCAGCACACCCATCTGCCCCGTATACCAGAATGTAGATGGAAAGCCTCACACCAATCCCGACGAGATTAAGGAAAACCTTATAGCACAGCTCACCTCTCCCGTACGTTGGACAAGTTGCGTAAACGAGATGATTAACGACGGTGCCACAGAATTTATTGAGTGTGGTCCCGGTGCAGTTCTTCAAGGTTTGATAAAGAAAATATCAACAGCCGTTACAACAACAAAGGCATAAACAAAACCAATTATGGCAAACAAAATAATCATATATCAGATGTTACCTCGCCTTTTCGGTAACACAACAACAAATTGCGTCGAGGGTGGCACTATAGCACAGAACGGATGCGGAAAGTTCAACGACATTACCCGTAAAGCGCTGCGCACAATACACAATCTGGGAGCAACCCACGTGTGGTATACAGGTATACTCGAACACACCACTCGCACCGGTTACACACAGTACGGCATAGAGAGCACCCATCCTGCAACAGTTAAAGGCGAGGCCGGTTCGCCATACGCCATAAAGGACTACTACGACGTCGACCCCGACCTTGCCGTAGACGTACCCAACCGTCGCAAAGAATTTATCGCACTCATAGAGCGCACACATAAAGAGGGAATGAAAGTTATTATGGACTTTATCCCCAACCACGTTGCACGTCACTACAAAAGCGACAATCGTCCTGCCGGAACATACGATTTTGGTCAGAATGACGACAAGAGCGCCTTCTTCCTGGGACACAATAATTTCTACTATCTTGGTGAGCAAGACTACGGATGCAACATCGACGCAAAGGAGAGTGCAGCCGAGAGATACAGCGAGTCGCCCCTGCGCGCAACAGGTAACGACTGTTTCGGTGCTCCTTCTCGCAACGACTGGTACGACACAGTGAAACTTAATTACGGTATCGATTACCGCACCGGTAATCGCCAATTCTGCCCTGTCCCCGACACTTGGGTAAAGATGCTTAAGATTCTTAAATATTGGGCATCGCAAGGAGTAGACGGATTCCGTTGCGATATGGTCGAGATGACCCCTGTTGAATTTTGGAACTGGGCGCTGCCTAAGGTTAAAGAGGAATATCCCCATCTTATATTCATTGGCGAGATTTATCAACCACACATCTACCGCAGTTTCATCAACGAGGGACACTTCGACTACCTCTACGACAAGGTTGGTCTTTACGACACCCTGCGCGCTGTAATGAATGGTTGCGCTTCGGCAAACGATATTACATACACTCTGCAAAGCACCTCGGATATTCGTCAAAATATGTTGACATTCCTAGAGAACCATGATGAGCAACGCATTGCATCCGACTTTTTCGCTTCGAAAGCCGAAAGAGCTCTTGCAGCACTCATCGTATCAACAACAATCGACAGCCAGCCCTTTATGCTATATGCAGGCGAGGAGCTTGGAGAACGAGGTATGGACAAAGAGGGATACAGCGGTGTCGATGGTCGTACTACCATTTTCGACTATTGGAGTGTCGACACGTTGCGTCGCCGTTGCAACAATGGGAAATACGATGAAGAGCTTCTAACAGACGAAGAAATATCGTTACAAAAATTCCATCGTCATTTACTCACTTTGTGCAACAGCAACGAAGCCCTGCGCGAGGGACGATTCTACGACCTCCAGTATGCTAACCCCTATAGCGATAATTACGATAACAATCGCATATACAGTTATCTGCGCGGAACCGACAACGAGTTACTGCTTATTGTAGCAAACTTTGGCGACAGCAACCGCATTTGCAAGGTAAATATTCCCCGAGAGGCATACGCCTATTTCTCGCGTGAGGCATCAAACAATTCAATAAAAACAAGCGACTTGTTGTCGGGAAAAGAACTTGACATAACCCTATCGGCCGACGAACCAATAGAGCTTGAGATTCCGGCAAACAGCGGAGTGATAATACCAATAAAAATATAAGAAGTTATTTAAATGCGTATCGCAACAAAACCAACGTTACATAGCCCGCTATGCGCCTTTGAAAAATGAAAAAACATCCTAAAAAAGACCTATAAAAATTTCAAGGACATAAATTTAAACAGCTTCTAAACAACATTCTGATATGAGACGAATATTTTTTACATTTGCAATACTGCTCTCTGCAATTACAGCAATTCAGGCACAAGCCAAACTCGACTTTGACGATATAAAGGAGACAGTCGAGAACGAGAAGGACTATTTTCGGGATATAGTAAATGTATTTTTAAGCGACGATCCTCTTATACGCACCGGTGATATCGCCCTTGTCTATTACGGTCACTCCTATCTGCCCACATATAATGGAGGTAACGATAAGAACGAGGAAGAGCTAAAGAATCAAATGGCAAAGGGAGACACAAAGAAAGTGTACGAGATTGCCAAAGAGATACTCTCGTACAACCCGGTGAGTCTGAACGCACTATTCTACGCTTGGCGTTCGGCCACAGATTTAGGTAAACCCGAGAGCGAAGTGACATCGTATGTTACAAAATATCTTAACATACTGAATATGATTACTACATACGGCGACGGCAAAAGCAGTCGCACACCGCTGTATGTTATTAATCCCGATGACCAGGATCATCTCCTATACGGAATTTTCGAGATAGAAGATGTTAAAGGACGACAACTCGACACCGAGACAATGTGCAACATAATAACAGTAGAACCCAGCAAGAAGTTCCCCTACCGCACAATGTATATAAACGTAAGCCGTTTCCTATCGCACACCTCGAAGAAATAATTCCCCAAGATACCTATAGATGAAAAGAGCCTTTCGCTTCATACTTAAAGCCACTGTTACCTTTATAGTGCTAAGCATTATTTGGGTGGTAATCTATAGGTTTGTGCCAATCCCGGGAACACTGCTTATGCTTAGTCGTAATATAAACGACGATGCACCAATACACTACGATTGGCAGCCTCTTGAAAATATTTCACCACACCTTGCCCTTGCCGTTGTATCGTCAGAGGACAACCTTTTCACACAACACAACGGATTCGATATAAAGGCAATAAAGCAGGCACAAGAGGAAGCAAAGAAAGGGAAGCGACTACGTGGTGCCAGTACCATCAGCCAACAAACAGCCAAGAATGTATTTCTGTGGAACGGTCGTTCCTGGATACGCAAAGGATTAGAAGCCTACTTTACCGTACTCATAGAATTTATATGGGGTAAAGAGAGAATTATGGAGGTATACCTTAACTGCATAGAGATGGGTAATGGCATTTATGGTGCATCGGCAGTTGCCAAGCATCATTTTGGAACAACAGCCGACAAACTCACCAAAAAACAGTGCGCACTTATAGCAGCCACACTACCCAATCCACGCAAATACAATTCGGCAAAACCTTCCAAATATATGCTGAAACGTCAGTCCGACATACTTAAGTTGATGAGACTGATAGGCAAGGTCGATTACAACGACAACGAGTATAAAAAAGTGAATAGATAGAGAAAGAGAGACAATGAATATCAAAAAGATACTGCTACGCCTGTTCGGCACCATATTTTTTCTTCCACTTGCCCTCTTTTTTATGGTCGTTGCTTGTGACATTGTAATAAGCAATAGTGCATCGGAAAAACTATACAACAACATCGACAGCATCCCCAAGAACAAAGTATGCGTGGTTCTTGGCACAACACCTTATCGCAAAGGATACCCGGGTGGCAACCCCTACTTCAACTACCGCGTCGAAGCAGCAGCACAGCTCTACAAGAAAGGAGCAGTAAAGCAGATAATAGTAAGCGGTGACAGCAGCAAAAACTATGACGAGACGACAAAAATGCGTGATGCACTTGTAAAACGCGGTGTACCACGCAAAGCAATAACACGCGACACAAAAGGGCAAAGCACTATAGCAAGCATAGAGCGTATGAAAGAGCATTTTAAACTCGAGGAATTCACCATAGTTTCGCAGCAATTTCAGAATGAGCGCGCAGTCTTTCTTGCCAAACACTCGGGTCTTGATGCCATTGGATACAATGCAAAAGATATAAATGTAAAGAAAGGGTATCGAGTATATTTCCGTGAAAAACTTGCCCGCGTAAAAGTCTTTATCGACATACTAAGCAAATAAGCAAAAAATATCCCCTACTTGCTTTTTTATTCGGTTTACATTAGCTAAATTTGCAGTAACGGCAAAAACAATTATGTAAACAATAAAAGCACGATATATGAGTAAGAAAACAATATTTTTTGATATGGACGGTGTCCTTGTCAATTTCGAGTCGGGTATAGAGAGACTTAGCGACGAAGTAAAAGAGCAGTACAAAGGAAGACTCGATGAGGTGCCAGGCATCTTTGCACTTATGGATCCAATCCCCGGAGCACGCGAGGCAGTACGTCTGCTTGCCAAGCACTACGATGTATACATCCTGTCTACCTCACCCTGGAACAACCCCACAGCAGCAAGTGACAAGATAGAGTGGGTAAAAAAACATATGAACGAGATATTCCACAAACGTGTAATTCTTACCCACCACAAGGAACTATGCCAAGGCGACTACCTCATTGACGACCGCAGCAAGAACGGTGCAAGCGAGTTCAAGGGCGAGTGGATACATCTTGGTTCAAAGGAGTTTCCCGATATGGACGCAGTACTAAGCTACCTGCTTATGTAACATCATTTCTGTAGACAGAAGCAGTCACTGACATAAAAACCTACTATTAACGTCACAATAAAAGCGCGCTTTTATTGTGACGTTACTTTTTATAAAATTAAAACTTAAAAAAGGAGGACTCGGTATGCCTATAATAATAGATTATTACAAACCGGGTACCGAAGAGCCGAAAAAGATATGAAACGACTCTCGAAATATAGATAACATACTATAAATGAGAGTCGTCAATATTCAGATATACTATATAATAATCTACCTAACTTCGTGGACGCTGAATTATTATCGAGATAACAAGTGCAAGCCCAACGCACATCGGGTAATAGAGATTGGGGATAATCTCCAATGGCGACACCGATGCAAGTCCCGAAGCCATAAGAAGCTGTGCGCCGTAAGGCAATACACCTTGCATAAAGCACGATGTTGTATCAAGGAGACTCGCAGCCCTGCGGGGTGCAATACCGAATTTCTGCGAAATATCACGCGAAATAGCACCTACAGTAAGAATTGCAATGGTATTATTAGCTGTGCACAAATTCGCAAGAGAGGTGAGCAAACAGATAGAAGCCTCCGCTACTCGACGCGAACGGATACGCAACGTAACAATGCGAATAAGAAAATCTATTCCACCATTTACTCGCACAATTTCGAGCAATCCTCCTGCAAGCATAGTCACTATTATCAGTTCGCACATCGAAGAGATACCTGTTCCACAAGCTGTAAAGAACCCTATAACATCGATATTACCACAAGAGAGTCCAATGATTCCTGCAACCAACGTTCCGGCTACAAGCACCAAAAGTACATTTACACCAAACAGAGCCGCAACAATTACCACAAGATAAGGAATAACCTTTATAAAATCGGCAAAAGAGACCTCAGTCGAGGTTACATCGGCAAAAGATGCACCGCTGAAAGCATACAGTAGCAGCGTTACAATAGCAGCCGGCATAACAAGCCTTATATTCGACCTGAATTTAGAGCGCATAGAACACCCCTGTGTCTGTGTAGCCATAATCGTAGTATCGGAGATAAAAGAGAGATTATCACCAAAGAAAGCACCACCCACCACAATAGCCACAAGCCACGCAACGCTGCAATCTATCTGCGCAGCAAGCTGTGTTACCACAGGGGTAAGAGCCACGATTGTTCCCACCGATGTACCTATCGACATCGAAATAAAGCAAGCTGCCACGAATATACCCGCAGGCAGGTAGTTGCTTGGAATAAAATGGAGCGTAAAGTTAACAGTAGCATCAACCGCCCCCATCTCCTTTGCAACAGCTGCAAAAGCTCCTGCGAGAACAAAAATCCATACCATATACATTATACGTGTATCGGCTGCACCGCGCGAGAAACAATCGATACGCTCGTTCAAAGTATTACCACGAGTGATTGTAAGCGCATATACCGAGGCAACCACAAATGCCACAGCAATAGGAATACGGTAAAAGTCGCCGGCTACAATAGAACCGACAAGATATATAACAAGCAGGACTATTATAGGCGAGAGAGCCAGAAGCCCCTTCATCACATTCTTTCCAAACATAATCAATTATTTATACAACAGGAATATACAAGGTATTTTAGAGAGGTCGGGCACACTGCCACTCCACTCTTTCAGTGTACGTGTACGCACATATTCATCGTCACACGTAAGATTAGCTGCGATACAAAGTTTCGTTTGAGGACGGCAATTCTTAATTATATCCTCTATCATTTTACCATTACGATAAGGAGTTTCTATGAACAGTTGCGTCTGCTGCTCGTTATAGATGCGCTGCTCAAGCTGTTTCAGACGTCGCGCACGCTCCTCGGGTTTTATTGGCAAATAACCGTGAAAAGCGAAGCTCTGTCCATTGAATCCCGATGCCATCACCGAGAGGATTATGCTCGACGGCCCCACAAGAGGCACCACTTTAAAGCCTTTACGCTGTGCAATAGCAACGACATCGGCACCGGGGTCGGCAACGGCAGGACAACCCGCCTCGGATATTACTCCCATCGGCTTACCATCGTGCAGAGGCTGAAGAAAACCTGCAATATCCTGCGGTGCTGTATGTTTGTTCAGTTCATAGAATTGCGACCCGTCAATATCGAATTTAGGGTCGGCCTGACGCAGGAAACGACGCGCCGAGCGCACATTCTCCACTATAAAATGCCGTATACCCGAAATAATTTCTATATTATGAGCAGGAATCACCCTATCGAGCGGAGTATCGCCCAACGTTACAGGCAGAAGATACAATGCAGTTTCCATATATTATATTTAATCATTTTTCTTAACAAAAGCAACAAGACCACACTCTGTCGGATGGTCGAGATATACAACCTTTGCATTCTTTGGTCTATGTAACAATAGTCGTGCAACAATAAGTACATCCCCGGCACCGGCAAGTATCATCAGTTGCGACAAAATCAACAACGGCACCCATCCTGTTATTGCGGCTATTATTCCCGGAATGAAACCCAAGACAATGGTAGGCATAAGAGCCCCTTTGATATACTCCCCTTTTGTCAATGGCGAAGAGCATGTACAATAGGGAGTAAGAGCCTGCCAGATAACACCGAACTCGATGCTTTTGCGCCCTTCAGCAGCAAAATGTCCCCAAGTAATACCGTGAATTAGTTCGTGCACAACTATCAACAGCAACATCAGCGCAATAAAAATCAACCCGATATAGGGCGAATATGTATTATCATTCGGTGTATAATCGTTGAAAAGATAATAAATAGCAAGAAACAGAAAGTTAATCGGCAAGATAACAAGGAGTCCTAAAATATTAACCAGCAGGATAGAAAAAAAGAGATTCTCGACCTTGTAACCATCTTTCTCCATTAAGTGACACTTTTCTATAAATTTTTCTTTTCGACGCTGCTCACGTTTCGTCAGTTTACGTTCTTTTTTATCACTCATAGTAACATTATTTTAGTTTGGCAAAGTGTTTGCAATGGCAAGCATAGTACCGCCACAGAATTGAGAATCGGCTCCTCTCGGGAATATACTCCGTTAGCGTAGCGGCAAGATTCTCGTCCCTTTTTGCTGCATATTCACTCTTAATACGTTTAAACTCACGTCGGGCATTAATAACAGCCTTAAAATCGCCTATACACCCTGTGAGCAAGAATTTCAGAGCAGCCACATAATCAAGCACACAACGCACACGCATTACCGACGCAAGTTCCCTCTGTGGCAGATTCTTATAGAGCATAAGCAGATTATTTCTGAAATTGAGGAATGTCTTTCTTGGATTCGAGTAGTTAAGCGTAGCGCCACCAACGTGATAAACGACACTCTCGGGAACACACACGATGCGTCTGCCACGCGACCTCAATCGCCAACAGAGGTCAATCTCCTCCATATGCGCAAAGAAAGTGCCATCGAGTCCACCGACAGAACGAAAATCCTCGGCACGAATCATCAGTGCCGCGCCTGTTGCCCAGAAAATATCGCTGGGCTCATTATACTGCCCCCTATCCTCCTCTACTGTATCAAAAATTCTGCCACGACAATAGGGATAGCCGTAACGGTCAATAAAACCACCCGATGCCCCTGCATATTCAAAATGCGTCTTACGCTTATAATCGAGCAGCTTCGGTTGACAAGCCGCGATAGTTCTATCAGCTTCCATTGTCGATAGCAGCGGATTAATCCAACCATCAGTAACCTCTACGTCCGAGTTTAGCAAGACAAAATATTCGGCATCCACATTTTGCAACGCCCTGTTATACCCCTCGGCAAACCCCCAATTCTTTTCCAACTTAATAAGCGGCACCGAAGGGAACTCACTACACAATACAGCCAACGACTCATCGGTCGAGGCATTATCGGCAACAATAACCTCGACATCCGTCCCGCTCCCCGCTATTACCGATGGTAAGAACCTACGCAGCATAGCTGCACCATTATAATTGAGTATGACTATTGCAATTTTCGTCATTATCCTGCACTTATTACCTCGTCGACCAACAGCGCCGAAGCATCCTCGTTAAAGCCACCTAATCGAACACGCACCTCACAATTTACAAATTCCTTGTTGTAAGGCATCTCGACACGTATATAATTCTCGGTAAAGCCACCCATAGGCATTCCCGCGCGAGGTTTCTCGAACAGAACAACCGCCTCTTTTCCGCAGAAACGCTCGTAGAAGGCACGACGTTTCTCCTCGCTAAGCTCTATAAGCAGGCGGCTACGACGATGCTTCTCGGCAGGCGATACAACACCCTCTATCTTAAGCGCCTGTGTTCCGGGACGCTCAGAATAGCTGAACACGTGTAGCTGCGAAATATCCAAACCCTTTATAAAGTTATAAGCCTTCTCGAAAAGTTCCTCGGTCTCGCCCCTTGTACCAACAATAACATCGACACCAATAAAAGCATTGGGAAGTTTTTCGCGAACAGTGGCAATCTTCTGCGCAAAAAACCCGGTATCATAACGACGATGCATAAGTTTCAGCACCTCATCGCTGCCCGCTTGCAGAGGAATATGCAGATGCGGCATAAAGCTACGCGAGACAGCCATATAATCAATTATCTCATCGGTAATGAGGTTAGGTTCTATCGAAGATATACGATAACGCTCTATTCCCTCTACCTCATCGAGTGCCTTTACAAGAGAGACAAAACTCTCGCCTGTAGTCTTTCCAAAATCGCCAATGTTTACCCCCGTAATAACAATCTCCTTACCACCCTCCTCGGCAGCTTTCTTTGCCTGCGCCACGAGCGAAGCAATCTCGGGATTACGGCTTCGTCCACGTGCAAAAGGAATTGTACAATATGTGCAGAAGTAATCACAACCATCCTGCACCTTAAGAAAATAGCGTGTACGGTCGCCACGCGAACAAGATGGTACAAAATTGCGCACATCTTTTGTGGGACGAGCATACCACTCACCCTCGCCATCGTGTTTCTGCAATGTACCAAGATGTTTCAATATATCACCTTTACGCTCGATACCAAGCACTACATCTACGCCAATCTCGGCTGCAAGTTTTTGTGGAGAGAGCTGAGCATAACATCCCGTTACCACCACGTATGCCCCGGGGTGCTGTCGTATGAGTTTATGAATTGCCTGACGGCATTTTTTCTCGGCCTCCTGCGTTACGGCACAACTGTTTATTATACAAATATCGGCCTGTTCTCCTCGACGAGCAGTACGTATTCCGGCCTCCTGCAATGTACGTTCAATCGTCGCCGTCTCCGAAAAGTTCAATTTGCAGCCCAAGGTGTAGTAGACCGCTTTTTTATCCTTAAATACAGTTTCGTCTATCATACTCTTTTTTTGGCAGTATCTCCTGTTTTTTGTCAAATACCAACTGCAAAGGTACGAATTTTAGGCTCAGATGCATAACAATATAAAGATTATATTTATCTTTAAGATAGCAATATATAAATCGGAGGAATTGAGCATATCAGTTCGCAGGTAAGCAGCGAACTGTACTTTTACATTATGAATGTAGAGAACTATATGATATCGACAGACGGGACAATGAGAGTACCCATACGACATTTGACATACAACAGCATTGGCGAACCGTTTGGTTCGCCAATGCTGTTGTATCACTGACAACTATCTGTATTTACCGATAGTTACTTTTGCTTAATCAAAAAAAGCGAAGTTATTGCCACAATCTCGTTTGTCCTATGTTGGACAATGAGATTGTTCGGCATATATAACTTCTCTGTAACTGTTCTGAATTACTTAATAACCTCAGTAGCAACCTTGCCATCGTTCTCGGGACCGGGAACAGCAACGGGCAATACATCTGTTGCAGCAGCGGGAACTACGTCAGTAGCTGCGTTAGGGATTGTGTCTGTTGCAACAACCTCAGCCTTCTCAGTAGTAGCACCTGAACCACAAGCTGTCATAACAAGAGCCAAGCCGGCTACATAAATAAAATTCTTCATAACAACAAATAAAGTTTAAGTCTCGCCTACTCCCTTCATAGCGTTTCGGCAACCTCTCTTCTTAAAACGGGTGCAAAGGTACAACTTTTTATTTAAACATATTCATTTTAATTGACTTTTTTTAGCTAAAAATATCATTTTTCACAAAAAACTGTAAACACAAGCATATAAACCATATTTTTTCATCACAAAAGGAAGCTATTTAACACAATAAAGGCCAAATCTCGGTCAATTATTTTTCCTAACATCAAAATATTACCCGAACTTTCGCGCGAAAGTTCGGGTAATATTTAATAAAATTATTTTAGAGATAAGAGTATCTGTTACAAAAGCACTCTATAGCTTCTCTTTGCCTTACCATCTTTAACAACAACAATATAGGCCGCTTTGGGAAGTTTACCTGTAACTACAGAAATCTCGTTGCACTGACCATCGGCAACAGCAGTAGCAATCTTCACACCGCCAAGATTATAGAGCTCTACCACAGTGCCATCGGCAAAGTTACCTTTGCAAAGGAGAGCACCACCCAAAGACTCAAAAGCACATACGTCGGTAACCTCGTCAATATTGGTCTGTTCTTTATTCAAGGGCGAGAAACGCAGCTTATAACTATACTTTTTGCCCATTGTGATAGTGTACTCGGCAAGAGTGCCTGTCCCCTGTCCGCAGCTTCCGTTTCCTACACCAAGCTGTATGCAATCGAAATGAGCATAAACATTTCCACGTTCAAGTTCCCAAGCGTGACCTGCGCCCTTAAGCGTTGCATCGTTATAGTAGAGAGTAGAAAATGCAACGTCACCCTCGGTCTCAACCTTTATGCCATTGCCTGTCACAGGGTCGACGAGTGTCAGGTCGCGCAGATTTTCGCGGTTACCCATACTCTGGGGCTTAGGATAAGGCTCGAACATATCGGCAACTGTCGTTGTATAACGACCAAGCAGTGAACCGGTCTTTCTGTCGGAATAGTTCTCCCAGGGACCTCTTGCATAATACTCTACATTGCAGAAGTCAGCAGGGAATTCAACACCCAATCCTACACGACGCAGATTGTTAGCAACCACCGTATACTGTGCCGATAGTTCTATAACACCATTATTATAAATGGTGTACTCCCAAACATAGTCACAATTACGTCCACCTGTAGCCTTAACGTTTACTCGTACATAGCCGTCAGTCTCCTCGGCAATAGTTATCGAGCGTGTTCCGACGCCATTAGCCGATGAATAATTTGTCTCGGTGGGTCCGTCATTCTCTACCCAACGATAGTTCTCATACTCGGGAGCCTTTGCCAAGCGCTCTACCCCATCGACAACCCACGACTGTAGCAGTCCCGAAGTATTAAACTTAACAGAAACACGGTTATTCTTTATATTATATATATAACGGTTAGTACTGTTATCCACTACTAAGGGCTCTTCGGCTGCAATTACCGCTTGCAATGTCGATGGACGCTCACGTAGTGTGTACTGTGTTGCGGCAACAGAGTAATCGGCATCGGCCCAAGATTCTGCCTCTTTCAAGCAAATATCAAAATTGATGAGCACCTCGTTATTGCCCTCGGGCAATGTGTAAGGCACCGACAGTGTTGCTGTAGCATCGGGAGCTGTAGCAGGAAGCTCGATACGCCCCTCCTCGACCTCTACACCGTCGACAAGCACCGCATAACGCATATAGAAATTATCGAGTGTCAGGAAGTCATATTTATTCTGAATCTGTATGCGTTTTGCCGATTTCGAGAAGTTGCAGAACTTAATATACTGATATACGCTCTTCACCTCGGTGAGTTCGGGACTCCACGCACGGTCGGCCGAAACAAGACCGTTATTTACGAAGTTACCTTGATGAGGACCGGGATAATCGCTACCTGTGCGATATTTGTTAATACCATCTACCTGGAAGTTGCCGTTTTTAATATCCTCGGCATCGTAAATAGACTGGTCGACAAAGTCCCAAATACAGCCACCGATACCATACGTACTGCTCTCGATAATATCCCAATATTCCTTAAGGTTACCAACAGCATTTCCCATCGCGTGAGCATACTCACACATAAAATAGGGTTGCTTTCGCCAGTTATAATTGGCATCGCTGCGACAGCTTGAGATATTAGGATACATCACCGACCACAAATCACAGTGTGCGGTACCACCGCGTGTAGCACCCTCGTAGTGAATTATACGGTTGTCAATGGCACGTACAGCAGCGTAGGTGTAGCCGAAATTATTTCCTCCACCGCTCTCATTACCCAAGCTCCAGAAGATTATCGAGGGGAAGTTACGATCACGATACACCATTCGCACCGTGCGGTCGATATACTGCGCACGCCAGCTATCGTCGTTTGTTATACCACCCTTCTCACCCGAAGCATCCCAGTTACGGTGACACTCGAGGTCGGCCTCGTCCATACAGTATAGTCCGTAATAGTCGAACATTGAGTACATCTTTGCCTGACGAGGATAGTGACTGTTACGAATTGTGTTCATATTGGCCTGTTTCATCATCTTCACGTCGGTGAGCATAGTCTCCACATCTATCGAACGACCGTAAACAGGATGAGTATCTTGTGTATTCGCTCCCTTGAAAAGAATCTTCTGTCCATTGATATATACAAGGCTGTTCTTTATCTCGATGTGACGGAAACCATATTTTGTCGAGAATACGTGCTCCTCTTTTCCAGTATTATCCTTCTGGGAAACTGTAACAGAGTACAGATTAGGAGTCTCAGCAGTCCAGAGGAGCAACGCTGTCAGTCCTTCGAACGAGAGGTCAACGACCTTCTCATTCTCGCCGGCGGCAAACTCAAAAGCAGTCTCTCTTTTGGCAACCACTGAACCATCGGGGGCAAGCAGAGCGACATCAACACTTTTTGACACAGCCTCCTCATCGCGATTATCCATTATCAGCTGCACATTCATTGTACCGGCTGCATAGTTGGCAGCTGCATCAAGATTACTTGTTATATAATGATCGCGCACAAAGGTCTTTGGAGTGGCAAAAAGATAGACATCGCGATGGATACCACTCATATGCCACATATCTTGACCCTCTAAATAGGAGCCGTCGCTCCAACGGAACACCTGCACCGAGACATTATTGTTACCTTCGCGTACAGCTGCCGTAACATCAAATTCCGACTCGTTATTGGCACCCTGAGTATAACCTATATATTTACCGTTTACCCACACAAGTGCAGCGCTGTAGATACCATCGAAATGGAGGAACACACGCTTGCCGTCCCACTCTTTGGGCAGTTCGAAATTACGACGATATGAAGCAACAGGCTTAGGCAGTCCGTTGTTCATCATAATATAGGGCGGATTATTTGCAAAAGGATAGTTCACATTAATATAATACGGGTCGCCGTATCCCTTCATTTCGAGACAAGAAGGAACCGAAATTGTATCCCACGTACTAACATCTGCAGCATCGCCCCAGAAATCATCCTTGCCGGGACGATTCTTCACATCCTCGACATAGTTAAGATTCCACACACCATTAAGAGACAGATAATTAGAGCTATTGGGTGTGAGCCAGGGAAGATTATATCTCTCGTCGGCCATCATCTCCTCGGTCGATTTGTAAGGAGCGTATGTAGCGTGTCCGGGTTCCTTATTCTCCTCAAAAACAGTATGGTCTTCCCACATAACAGTGCCGGGAAGATCATCGGGAGCAACCTTTGTCAATTTGAAATAGGAGTTTTGTGCATTTGGCGAGGTACTCATCGTAACCATATTACCCGAAACTGTAAAATAGTACTTTGTGCCCCAGTTGCCATCGGTATATCCCATAAGCTGGAATACTCCGGGTTCATTGTCTACAGGAACGATATATACATATTGATTGACATTGCTGTACGAAGCATCCCACAAAAGAGGAACCTTAGTACCTTTCAATGCCATATCAATTGCCTTACCGTCGTAAGGATTATATAACATAAAATAAGAGACATTGTCATTTGCACGGCGCAACTGCCAAACAAAATCGTCGTAATCCTCCTCGGGGCAAGCATCGGCGAAAATGCGGGCATCGTTGGCATTGACGCCTCGGTCGTTCAACGAGAACCCGGTACCAACGTGAGTAATGATATAGTGCTGCGACGCAACAGGAAACTCGACATCACATTTTTTTCCTAAGTCCTGCAAGCGGAAGTATGTAGCCTCGTCGGCAAGGTTCTCATCCAAAGCCAACTGACCGGTACCATTTGCAGCCACAGCTTTCTCTCTATCCGAAGCGTTCAACAGCTGAACAATATCGGTCTCACCATCGACAAGTTTCACATAAAACACCTGATTCGACGACACTGTTGCACTCCACTGCAACAAGGAGCCCGGTGCCGACGATGTAAGTGCCATATCGGCAACTAAATTATAGTTGGGATTGTAAATGAGATAAAGCGGTTCCTTGTCCGAAACAGAAATAAAGGCCCATTCCTGTCCTTCGGCACCATCGGCAACTGTTGCCATTGAAATAGGCGAACCCAACTCTGCGGTATTACCATTTGTCATAGCAAGGCCATCGGCAACACTCACAATACGATACACATTTCCACTAACGGGAAAAGATGTTGCATACACAGCGACATGCAGAAACAACATCAGGAGCATAAGAAGCACTCCTTGTGGATTAAAAAGATACTTTTTCATTATACTTAAAAATTTATTGTTTTCAAGATTGTATCAAAAATACACTGCGCACAAAATTACAATACATAACTAAATTAAGCAAATATATACCAAAAATACATAAATCTACTTTTTTTTAATCTTTTTTTAATAAGCAGAGGGGATTTACAAGAAACAAATAAGCTAAATAGCTCTATTTATTTCAAATTCTGTAAAAATTAAGTAAATTTGCATTTTTGCAATAAGCTGTAAGCTGCAAACAAAGAGACAAAATAAAACATTATAAATTATGAAAAGACATTCAATTATTATGGCAGCAATGTTAATGGCCGGAGCAGCTGTTACATCGTGTAGCGACGGTAATGACAAGGCGACTGCCCCTATCATCGGCAAAAAGCAGATGACAATAGAGAATCGTCGCCTCACCCCCGAGGCTCTTTGGGCAATGGGGCGCGTAGGCGCAGTGAGCGTATCGCCCGATGCACAGAGCGTGGTTTATGGTGTAAGCTACTACAGTGTAGAGCAGAACAAGAGCCATCACACGCTACACATTATGAACGCAGATGGTAGCAATCAGCGACTGCTAACCACCACCGCAGCCAACGAGACAAGCGCTGCGTGGATTAAAGGAGGCACAAAAATCGCATTCCTCTCGAACGAGGGTGGCAGCAATCAGGTGTGGGAGATGAACCCCGACGGCAGCGGCCGCAAACAGCTATCGAATGAAGAGAGTGACATCGAAGGTTTCCTCTTCTCGCCCGACGAGACAAAAGTTATTCTCGTAAAACGCATAAAGATTAAAGAGACAACAGCAGACGTTCATCCCGACCTTCCCCTTGCAAAGGGCTTTGTCGTGAACGACCTTATGTACAAACATTGGGACGAGTGGATAACCGATGCCCCCCACCCCTTCGTAGCAACATTCGATGGCAATGCAATAGCCACAGATGGCAAAGACCTTCTCGAAGGTACCGCCTACGACTGCCCCAACCGTCCCTTTGGCGGTACCGAGCAGCTCGCGTGGAGCCAAGACAGCAAGAAACTTGCATACGCCTGCAACAAAAAAACAGGACGCGACTACAGTGTCAGCACCGACACCGATATTTATCTGTTCGACTTTGAGAGCAACGAAACACAGAATCTGTGTAAATTGGACGATGCCCGCTCGAACTACGGTTATGACACAGCCCCCACCTTCTCGCCCGATGGCAATTACCTTGCGTGGCTCAGTATGAAACGCGACGGCTATGAGAGCGACCAGAATCGTTTGTGCATTATGAACCTCAAAAGCGGTGAGCAGAAGTACATCAGCGAAAAACCATTCGACAGCAACGTCGATAGTTACTGCTGGGCAAACGATGGCACAAGCCTCTATTTTACAGGCGTATGGCACGGCGCATCAATGGTATATAATATAAATCTCAATGGCGAGTTGCAACAGCTCACAAGTGGCGACTACGACTATACCTCGATAGCAACCCTCGGCAGCAAGCTCATCGCCACACGTCAGAGTATGAGCTCGGCAACTGAGATTTTTGCAATGGAGCCTACAGCCAATGCTACTGTCACACAGCTTACACAGGAGAACAAGCACTTGTACGACCAGATGGATTTTGGCAAGGTAGAGGCACGCTGGTGCACCACAACCGATGGCAAGCAGCTACACTCTTGGGTTATCTATCCTCCCCATTTCGACCCCAACAAGAAGTACCCTACCCTCCTCTTCTGCGAGGGCGGCCCTCAATCGCCCGTCAGCCAGTTCTGGAGTTTCCGTTGGAACTTCCAGATAATGGCAGCCAACGACTATATCATCATTGCTCCCAACCGTCGCGGCCTTCCCGGATTCGGCCTTGAGTGGAACGAGAAGATTAGCGGTGACTACGGCGGTCAGTGTATGCAAGACCTCTTTGCTGCCATCGATGACCTTTGCAAGGAGCCATACGTCGACACCGACCGTTTGGGTTGTGTAGGTGCCAGCTTCGGCGGATTTACGGCTATGTGGATGGCAGGACACCACGAGAAGCGTTTCAAAGCATTCATTGCACACGACGGATTCTTCAATATGGAGCAGCAGTACTTCGAGACCGAGGAGAGCTGGTTCACAAATTGGGACCTCGGCGGTGCCCCCCACGAGAAGAATGCAAAGACACAGCACTCATACGCTAACTCACCCCACAAGTTCGTTGACAAATGGGATACCCCCATCCTGCTCATTCACGGCGACCTCGACTACCGTATCCTCTCGTCACAGTCAATGGCAGCTTTCAACGCAGCAAAGCTCAAGGGTGTTCCCGCGCAGCTGCTACTGTTCCCCGACGAGAACCACTGGGTGCTTAAACCTCAGAACGGAATCTTGTGGCAACGCACATTCTTTGCTTGGCTCGACAAATGGGTAAAGGGAGCGAAATAAAAGCACCTAAAAAGCACAAAATATCTAATAAAACATATTATCAATGAAAACTACACTTAGAGATTCGGCATCGGCACGTTGGTTAGTACTGATGCTTTTGGCATTAGCTATGTTCTGTTCATATATATTTATGGACATTCTATCACCCATCAAAGATTTAATGCAATCGACACGCGGATGGGACTCAACAGCTTTTGGAACAATGCAGGGTTCCGAGACTTTCCTTAACGTATTTGTATTCTTCCTCATCTTCGCAGGTATCATCCTCGACAAGATGGGTGTACGCTTCACCGCCCTGCTCTCGGGTGCAGTGATGCTTGTTGGTGCCACCATCAACTGGTATGCTGTTACCGATATGTTCATCGGCAGCTCACTCGAGACCTGGTTCAACAACAATCTAAATTACATCCCCGGATTCGACGAGTTGGGAATATCTCCTTTCTATGCAGGAATGCCCGCATCGGCAAAATTATCGGCTGTCGGCTTTATGATTTTCGGTTGCGGTGTCGAGATGGCAGGTATCACTGTAAGCCGTGGTATTGTAAAATGGTTCAAAGGCCGTGAGATGGCATTGGCAATGGGTTCCGAGATGGCACTTGCACGCTTGGGCGTTGCCACCTGTATGATTTTCTCACCCGTTATTGCCAATATGGGCGGTAATGTAGATGTATCACGTTCAGTTGCTTTCGGTGTACTTCTGTTGCTCATTGCACTCATAATGTTCATCGTATATTTCTTTATGGATAAGAAGCTCGACTCACAGACAGGAGAGGCCGAGGAGAAAGACGAACCATTCCAATTGAAAGACCTCGGACAGATTCTTACAAGCAGCGGTTTCTGGCTTGTTGCTCTGCTATGCGTGCTCTACTACTCGGCTATCTTCCCCTTCCAGAAGTATGCAGTGAATATGTTGCAGTGTAACCTCACATTCAACGAGGTTCCTGCCGACTCTTTCTGGGCAAGCGACGCTGTTGCCACATTCCAATATATTATTATGTTGGTTGTTGCAGGTGCATCTTTTGCAAGCAACTTTATGAAGAAGAAAAGCGCTGAATATGCCTGGACACTCGTTGCTGTTATATTCCTTGCAGCCTATTGCTATATGGGTTACGAGCGTCAGAGTGCATCGGCTGTGTTTGCGGTATTTCCTTTGTTGGCTGTGGCCATCACTCCTAAATTAGGAAAATATGTCGATTACAAGGGCAAGGCAGCCACAATGTTGGTAATGGGTTCTATACTCCTTATCCTGTGCCACCTTACCTTTGCTTTTATTCTTCCGTTGTTTAAAGGTAGTGCTGTCGGTGGTTTCGTTGTTGCCTACATCACAATTCTTGTACTTGGTGCATCGTTCTCATTGGTTCCCGCATCGTTGTGGCCCAGTGTACCCAAATTAGTTGATTCAAGGATTATCGGTAGCGCATACGCACTTATTTTCTGGATACAGAACATTGGTTTGTGGTTATTCCCAATGCTCATCGGTAAGGTATTGGATGGTTCGAACCCCGAGATTGTCGAGGGTCTTGCCAACGGTACAATAACACCCGAGCAGGCAGCTGTCTCTTATGACTATACCGCACCCCTTGTAATGCTTGCGAGCCTTGGAGTGGCAGCACTGGTAATTGGCTTCATCCTTAAAGTTGTAGACAAAAAGAAGAATTTGGGACTTGATGAGCCCAATGTAAAAGCATAAAAAAGATTTTACACATAAAAAGGGAACAGAGAGCAAGGGTCATAAATACCTTGCTCTCTATTTTTTACCATACATTATACCACCCAAAGTGTGCAATTTTTGCACACTTTTTACGAAAAACAGACGATTTTCGAAAATTCTCTTGCAACCACAAAGTGCTGAAACTACCTTTACAGTAAAAAAAGGGCAATTATGACAATTATAAAAAAAGCATTTTCGGCACTATCGCGCTACAAACTTTTCACCGCACTTAATGTGCTTGGACTAACCATTGTACTCACCGTTGTATATATTCTTTTAATTCCTGTATATAATTCCCTCACCTGGAACAGAGGTATAAAAGACTGCGACCGCATTTATGTACTGACACACAACTTTAGACCATCGGAGCCCGAGTCGGAGTATTTTCCACAGGGGATGGTGCGTCTGCTGTGTGACGACAATCCCTACGTCGAGTGTTACAGTCACAAATCAGACTGCGAGTATCTAATTGTAGATAACAGAGCAATCGGTTGTCTGCGACTGCGACGCGAACATATAAACCTATACAACCCCAAGATTACCGCCGGTAGTTGGGAGAGATTATTTGATTATGACGGTTGTGCCGTATCGTGCTCATACGCGAAAAAGCAGATGCTGAACATAGGCGATACCATAAAGCTATGGGACCATACATCCGGCTATAAGAAAGTGTCGGCAATATTCAAGGATTTCCCTAAAAACAGCCAATGGGGACTTGTCGAGATAATAAGAGACGGTAGCCACGATTATGACATTTACGGACAACAGTGGAACGTGATGTATAGTCCCCTACTCGTTAAGTTACATAAAGAGACCCAAGAAAAGGAGTTTCTCAACCATTTTATAATGCGCGTAAAAGAGCTGAAGATTAACGAGTATTTCATCAAAGACCTCACAAGCGAGAATGTAGAGCAATATATTCATCTTACACCATTAGACGAGATATTCTTTACACCACAAATTGGCAAGAACAGCCATTTTTTCAGAGGTCGATTGGAAGACACCCTGCTTATGATGACATTGGCTATAATTTTGTTTGCGATTGCCTTTATAAACTATTTTAACCTATTCACCGCAATCATCCCGTGGCGCATACGCAGCATAAACACCCAAAAGATTATGGGCGCATATACAATGCAACTGCGTGGCGAATTGTTGATAGAGAGCCTTATATTAGTTATTGCATCACTGTTTTTCTCATATATAGCCATAAACTATCTAAACGACACCAATACTTTCCGTTCGTGGAGTTTAACAGGTCTGCTACCCTCGAATAATATCGACGTTACAATTATCATCGTATGCGCATCTGTGGTAACAGCTCTGTTTGCGGCCCTCTACCCCACGTGGTACATAACATCGTTCACACCCTCCTTTGTGCTTAAAGGAAGGTTTGCAGCAACAGCTTCGGGAAAACAGTTGCGTTACGCACTTGTATGTCTGCAATTCGTAGCATCGTTCTTTTTTGTAACAGCAGGTTTTCTTACCTATCAGCAATTCAACAGCCGCAGCAATAGCGATTGGGGAATATGCTTCGATAATATATACCAATATGGTATGAACCACAATATAGAGTACGAAATAACGCCACAGATGTTACCTACTGTATATAACCGATTCAAAGGTTGCGAACAGGTCGAGGAGGTAACATTTATGCACACGAGTTTCACTAATTACAACGGACTCATTAAAACCACATTCCACAATCATCCCGACAAGGAGAAACGAGAGAATAAGTTCAACTTTGTGCACGTATATCACAATTTCATAGAAACGATGGGCATTGATATTATATCGGGTCGAGGATTCAACAGTGACGACATACAGAAAGCTCCTGTGGCGATTATAAACGAGACTATGCAAAAAGAGTTTAATATCGGAATAGGAGATATGCTGCGCATATACGAAAGAGGCATCGACGACCGCGCTGTGATTGTCGGTATCTGCCGCGACTTTTACCACCACGACCTGCACCGGAGCATCGAACCATTAGCACTTATACACTCACCCAAAGTCCCTCTTAATGAATCTCTAATTAAAACAGCCGAAGAGTGCAATCTCACATACCTAAACAGTAGTATTACGAGCGAATTAAAAAATATTGAGCCGAATACCAACCTTGCTATCCCCGTTTTTCAGTTAAAAACAAAGATAGAGGATATTTGGCTCAATGCCGAACAGTCTATAATTAAGATACTGATTCCCATTAGTATAACAGCTGTAATAGTTGCATTGCTCGGAGTATTTGGGCTTGTTGCACTCGAAACGCGCTACCGCCGCAAGGAGATTGCCATACGCCGGGTAAACGGAGCTCTTGTTAAAGATATACTAACGTTGTTCAACAAACAGTTTCTATATATACTTATAGGATGTTTTGTCTTCACCATTCCAATGCTTATTTTCGCCTTTGAGCAGTGGCAGCAGGATTTTGCACAAAAAATACCGCTGCACGTGTGGCCGTTTGCTGTTTCATTTTTCCTTGTGGCATTGCTCACCGCTGCCATTATAACCATAGGCGCTTGGCGAGTTGTTACACAGAACCCCATCGAAGTAATTGGTAATGGAGAATAAGAGGTTCTCAAATATTTCGATATAAAATTTAAGCAACTACCAAAATTGTAAATAATCCAAGCAAACACATTTTTTACTTGTTTGCTGAAAGTTTTTCTCTTTTCCTGTGTCTAAGAGAGTAGAAAACGAATAAACCGATGGAGAATATTGAAGAAAAATTTACAGCAATGGTAAAAGAACACAGCAAGACAATATACACTGTCTGCTACTTCTTTTCAAACGACAAGGAGGAGGTCAACGACCTGTTCCAAGAGATTCTGATAAATCTGTGGCGAGGGTTTCCCAATTTCCGCGGAGAGAGCAACCCTAAGACCTGGATATGGCGTGTGAGCCTCAACACCTGCAGCAATGTTGAGAGGAAAAAGAGAAGCAGTGTACCAACTGTCCCTCTTTTGGTCGACATCGACCTTTATAACGATGACGACGAACAGAGCCAACAAATTCAGATGCTGTACGAGAGAATAAACCGACTCGATGTCTTTGATAGAGCAATCATTCTTCTTTGGCTGGAGAATATGAGCTATCGCGACATAGCCAACGTAGTGGGTATAAGCCTCTCCAATGTCACCACCCGTTTATTCCGTATCAAGGAACAACTTAAAAAGATGTCAAACAAGTAAAAAACTAAAGAGTATGATACAGCAAACCATAGACAGCAACGAGATGGACTACCCTAAAGAGCATTTCGAACTGATAGACACAGAGCACAACAAGCGAGCCTTCCTTAAAAAGGAGATTACACAGAAAGAGAATATTGCACAGCAGACCACAGACAACAGCGAATTAGATAGTCTAAAAGAGCTATTCGGTCTACTGAACGCGAAACTCGAAAAGCAGAGTATTCTTAGCGAGGAGATAATAAACGACGCTATGCAAGAGAAACTCTCGCACATAGAAAAATGGTATCACAACCGATTCCTGATTTCTTTTGTGTCGGCACCCATAGTGAGCGCAGTATTCCTGTTTATGTATATCGGGCAGGGCGCAGAATATTGGACTTTCGGACTATATATCCTTGCAGTAGCTGCGTTGGAGTATTTTCTTAACAGAAGAAGCTACAGGATACTTAATGTAAAGATACTCCCGTCGCTTAGTATGACCCAGGCAACAGAGAACATTGCCCGACACAAACAGATGCGTTCACAAACAAACAGAATTATGGCAATACCCATTATTATTCTAATTGCCTGGACAATACTAATTGCAAGTGATTTTGTTTGGAGGCCTTTTGTTACAATACTGACAATTACATCGATGGCAGTGTCCATAATTTGGGGAATACAACAAGAGAGAGCCAACAGGAAACGTCTCGAAGAGATTCTCAGAATGATAAAGAACCTAAGAGGATAACTAACAATATCCCCATACGAAATTTTTGATTCGTATGGGGATATTGTTAGTTAAGTAACAGTTCCTGTGCCCTACCCTCTATCGCATTATACACTCTGAAGTTACGGGCAAAATTCTTAATAAATTCTAATGAACTTTTCGACGGCGAAAGATTCTCCTCGCTATACAAAGCCTCATCTGTTACCTTCTCATTAAATTTTAAATTACGAGTAAAAATATCATCCATAGGCAGTCTGTTATTAGTATCTTCTGTTATAATAACGCGCGCCTAACAGATATATTATATCTGCTGATGATATTTTTTCAAGAAAAAGTGAATACACGTTTGATGGGCCTTGTCAACCGTCAGTTGGCCTTGCAAAGTCAAAGTTTTAACAAATATTCATTTCCATACAAACAGAAAAAGAGCAACAGGGCGGTAAGGCTCTGTTGCTCCTGTTATATCAGCAGCATATTTTTTAGTCTATCTTATGAGTATAGAGATATATTGAATGGAGTATTAAAACTCCAAAGCAAGACTGATTCTCTTCTCGGCAGCAATTCGACGCATATTAGATATTGCATATCGTACGCGCCCTAAAGCAGTATTAATGCTGATACCCTCGCTTTCGGCTATCTCTTTAAAGGATTTGTTCTCGAAGAAGCGCATACGCACCACCTCACGCTGTGCCTCGGGAAGTTCTTCTACCAAACGCGCAACATCCTTCAACACCTGCTTGTTTACCATCTGAGACTCTATTGTCCCCTCCGAAAATTTTGCGCTATTCAGCAGGTCAATCTCACTCTCATCGTTCGAGATTAAATTCTCGTTACGCTCTTGGCGGAAGAGGTCGATTACCAGATTATGTGCAATGCGTGTTATCCAAGCTGCAAACTTACCATCGGACTGATAGCGTCCCTGTTGCAGGTTCACGATAGCCTTAACGAAAGTCTCCTGAAAAAGATCCTCGGTTACTTCGCGCGAACGCACAAGAAAGAAAATATATCGGTATAATTTATCCTGATAGCGCTCCAACAAAGTATCGAACGCTACATTATTGCCCTCTAAGTAGAGTTTGACCAACACGTCGTCGGTCATATTCTTCAAATTCTCCATTATTTACATTATATTATTAAGGAGTAGAAGTTTCTCTATAGGCAATAATTTTAAATTGTTAAGATTCTTATTATTTCATTCAATGTTTAAAGCAGTTTTTATAAACACCATTGTATTCGGGTTATTGACCACACACTATTACCAACTTCAGTCTGCCCTCTATCCCAAGCACAACAAGCAGTTGCCACCGCCTTAGAACCATTATATTATGTTGACATTTGTTTATCAACGCTGCAAAGAAATAAAATTTATTCTTTTGTTCCAAATAATTTTAAATAAAAATGCCGACATTAACAATAATATCGGCATCAATACGTTATAAAGTTTTAATTTTATCATTATTTCACAACTTTTGCTCCTTGCATATTAAAACCTCGAAGCAGGTCGGCAACCGCCATACGTTTTTTACCGGGAATCTGGATAGAGAGCAGATGGATATATCCTCCGTCTACTGCAACTTTTACAAATTTCTTACCATCGGTAAGCAGTGTACCCCACTCCTTATCGTGCGTAGCCTCCTCGATGCTCGCCTCATAAACCTTTACCGCAACAGTGGCACCATCAGCTGTAAGAATCTCGGTCCACGCTGCAGGATAGGGCGACATTCCCCTTACAAAGTCGTATATATTCTGCGACTTAGCGACCCAATTTATTCGGCAGGTATCGCGGAAAATCTTGGGTGCCGGACGAAGTTCGTCAACGCACTTATATAGTTTATCTTGCGGAAGCGCCTTGACCTTGCCTGCCACAATAGCCTCAACGGTGCGCAGCACTGTATCGCCACCCGTAAGCATAAGTTTGTCGTGCAGAGTACCTGCCGTATCATCTGTGGCAATGGGTACAATATCCTGGAAAATTATATCACCTGTGTCAATCTCGTGTTTAAGGAAGAATGTTGTAACACCCGTCTCCTTATCGCCGTTTATAATAGCCCAATTAATGGGAGCAGCACCACGATACTGTGGCAACAGCGATGCGTGCAGATTAAACGTTCCCAGACGTGGCATATTCCACACGCTCTCGGGAAGCATACGGAAAGCAACAACAATCTGCAGGTCGGCACGCCACGCAGCGAGAGCAGCTTGAAACTCCTCGTCTTTGAGCGATACCGGTTGCAACAGAGGAATATCATTCTCTACCGCATACTCTTTCACCGGACTCATAAGCAGCTGAGTACCGCGCTTGTTTATCATCTTATCGGGCATTGTAACAACACCCACCACCTCGAATCCGCAATTCTCATCACTCTTCTGACGCTCTACGAGACGACGCAAAGGCTCTACTGCAAAATCGGGGGTACCTAAATATACTATTCTAAGTTTTTCCATTTTATATACTCTATGTAATCAAAAAATTCTTTTAGCCAGTGGTGAATACAAATACCAATAGTCGGGATGTGCGGGCGATTAGAAATCGCCCCTACAAGCAATGAATATTCTTAGTACTCTTTAATCCGAGGTAAAATCGAGCAGCGTCTTGCGATAGGCCGTAAATATTGCCGATTTCGAGATAAAGCCAATATAGTTTCCCGCTGTATCCTCGACAGGCAGATTCCAAGCATTAGTCTCCTCGAACTTGCGCATAACAGCCTCCATTGGTTCCTCGATACTCAGACGCACCGGTACACTGCGCATTAATTTTGCAACAGTAAAACGATGATAAAGTTCCTGACGGAACATCATATGCCTTATATCATCCAAAAAGACAATACCAACAAGACGGTCGGCAGCATTCACCACCGGGAAGATATTACGTTTGGTCTTTGCAACCACTGACGTCAATGCCCCAAGATCCATATCAGGATCGACACGCATAAAATTCTTCTCAATCACATCCTCGACCTTTAGGATTGTAAGCACAGCCTGGTCTTTATGATGAGTAATAAGTTCTCCTCTCTGCGCCAAACGAATGGCATAGATATTATTATCGTCAAAGAGACGCACCGTTAGATATGAGCACACCGAGACAATCATCAACGGCAAGAAAAGGTCATATCCGCCCGTCAACTCGGCAATAAGAAAGACGCCCGTCAACGGAGCGTGGAACACTCCCGACATAAGCGCTGCCATTCCAAAAAGCGCAAAGTTCTTATCGGGAAGCACCTCACCTAGGCCAAACATATTGCACAGTCCCGCAAAAAGATAACCCGAGATACAACCGAGGAAGAGGCTGGGTGCAAAAATTCCACCGCAACCACCACCGCAGTTTGTCACCGTAGAGGCGAATACCTTAAACAGTATTATCAGCGCCATATACAGAAACAGCAGATTGGCGTGTCCATAGAAGAGCGAGTTATTCAGAATAACATCGGCCGATGAACCATTTATAAGATGGTTAATCATATTGTAACCCTCGCCATAGAGTGGCGGGAAGAGGAATATCAGAATACTCAGCACCGAGCCACCGATTGCCAGACGCGCGTATGGATTCTGAAAGCGGCGGAAGTACTTTTCTACCCCTGCGGTAACGTGGGTAAAATAGAGCGATATTAAACCGCACATAATACCCAGAAGCATCACGTATGGTACACGCGATACGCTGAAGGCATCTTCGAGCTGAAAGTGGAACATTGCATCGGTTCCCGAGAGCAGATACGAGAGTGTAACCGCCGTAACGCTCGAGATAAGCAACGGCAACAGTGACGACATAGTAAGGTCGAGCATAAGTACCTCGAGCGTAAAGACAAGGCCTGCGATAGGAGCCTTGAAAATTCCGGACACCGCACCTGCCGCACCACAACCAATGAGCAGCATCATCACCTTCTGGTCCATCTTGAAGAAGCTCGCAAGATTCGAGCCTATTGCCGAGCCTGTAAAGACGATTGGCGACTCGGCACCCACAGACCCACCGAATCCAATGGTTATTCCGCTGGCAATGAGCGACGACCACATATTGTGTCTCTTTATACGTCCCTGCCGACGCGAAATAGAGTAAAGAACCTTTGTCACTCCGTGACTTATGTCGTCGCGCACCACATTACGGATAAAAAGTCCCGTAATAAAAATACCGACAACAGGATATATAAGATAGAGCCAGTTAAACGAATCGCTCTCGAAACCACCCGTAAGCCGGTGCTGAATAAACTCAATAAAATGCTTCAGCACAAATGCGGCCAACGAAGAAATCACACCCACAACAAAACTCAGAAGCAGTATAAACTGCCGCTGTGAAATATGTTTCTCGCGCCACTCGATAAACCGGTCGAGTAGGTTTTTCTCCTTAGCCTTTCCCATTATTGCCTGATTATTGTTACCTCGCCATTCTCACCTAGTTTTATTATGCTCGATGATTTTGGATTACCTTTTTCCAACTGTTTATAGCCAACCACGTAATCGACAGCCTCGACTATCTCGGGGCTTATCTCGGCAAAGAAACGAGGAGTAGGCTCGCCACTTATGTTCGCAGAGGTCGATACCACCGCTTTTTGAAAGCGGTAGCAAAGCTCTTTTGAGAAAAGTTCCGATGTGACACGTATGCCTATGCTACCATCCTCGGCAAGTAGATTGGGAGCAAGATTACGCGCACCATCATATATTATCGTCAATGGCTTATCGGTTAGTTCTATCAAATCCCACGCCACAGCCGGCACCTTTGCCACGTAACGACAGATGCGGTCGGCACTATCGACGAGCAGCAGCATTGCTTTATTGTCGGCGCGGCGTTTAATCTCGTAGACACGTTTCACAGCCTCGGTATTTGTTGCGTCACAACCAATACCCCACACAGTGTCTGTCGGATAGAGTATTACACCACCCTTTCTTAGTACCTCGACACATTTTTTTGCTTCATCGGCTATTGTACCCATAATTAAGAAACTGCTTAAATTTCTAAAAAATGTTTTTCTTATATTAGAAACGTCTAAAACTCGCTTGTAAAGTGGAAACGGATGTTCTTAAAGTCGTTCTGCGCCATCTGTAGCACATAGTTGCTGTCGGCAAGAAAGACGTCGCGACCCTCGATATCCTTTGCCATATATTGATATTTGCGTCGCTTGAAATTCTCGAGCTCGGTTTGGTCATCGCTCTCAATCCAACAAGCCTTGTAGAGACTCACAGGCTCCCAACGACACTTTGCGTTATACTCGTTCTCGAGACGATACTGTATTACCTCGAACTGCAACTGTCCAACAGTTCCAATTAGTTTACGACCATTATGTTGGTTAACAAAAAGCTGTGCCACGCCCTCACCCATAAGCTGGTCGATACCCTTTGCAAGCTGCTTGGTCTTCATCGGGTCGGCATTCTCGATATATTTGAACATTTCGGGCGAAAAACTGGGCAATCCTTTGAAATGCAATAATTCGCCCTCGGTGAGAGTATCGCCAATCTTAAAGTTTCCTGTATCGGGCAAACCTATTATGTCGCCCGGATAGGCCTCGTCAATGGTACTCTTGCGCTGTGCCATAAACTGTGTAGGCGAAGAGAAACGCAAATCCTTACCCAGACGTATATGACGATAGGGAGCGTTACGCACGAATTTTCCCGAGCACACCTTGCAGAATGCCACACACGAACGGTGGTTGGGGTCGATATTTGCCGTAATCTTAAAGATAAATCCTGTAAACTTTGCATCCTCGGGATTTACAACGCGCTCCATCGCCTGAACGGGACGAGGGCTGGGGGCAATCTTCACAAAACAGTTAAGTAACTCCTGCACACCAAAATTATTCAGTGCCGAACCAAAGAACACCGGTGCCACTTTAGCATTGAGGTAGTCATTGACATCAAATTCGGGATATACACCGTTGACAAGTTCCAGGTCGTTACGTAGATGCTCGGCCTGCTCCTCACCGATATTTTCTTCGAGTTGTGTACTATTTACATCAATCGCAATCTTCTCGGTCACACGCTGCTTGTTGGGAGTGAAAAGGTCGAGTTTCTGCTCATATATATTATATACACCCTTGAAACGTGCTCCCTGAGCGATGGGCCAGCTGAGCGGACGTATAGCAATCTGCAACTCCTTCTCAAGCTCGTCGAGCAGGTCGAACGGGTCGCGACCCTCGCGGTCCATTTTGTTTACAAATACAATAACAGGAGTATTGCGCATACGACACACAGCCATCAACTTACGTGTCTGCGTCTCTACACCCTTGGCACTATCTACAACAATGATAACACTATCTACAGCTGTGAGTGTACGGAATGTATCCTCGGCAAAATCCTGGTGTCCCGGGGTATCCAGAATATTAATTTTATATCCCTCATAATCGAACTCCATTACCGATGTAGTAACCGAGATACCACGCTGCTTCTCAATCTCCATCCAGTCTGACGTAGCACTCTTCTTTATCTTGTTCGACTTTACAGCACCGGCCACCTGAATCTGTCCTCCGAACAAAAGCAGTTTCTCGGTGAGTGTTGTTTTACCGGCATCGGGATGCGATATAATCGCAAACGTTCTTCTTCTTCCTATCTCTTCTTGAATATTCATCTATATGTAGTTTTTATCTTGTTTCTAAAAAAGCAAATCCACTGCAGTTGCACACTCGCGTACCAACTACAGGGATTAAAATCGGTTTATCCTATAGCCATCAGGCCTCATCCTCTTCAAGGTTTAGTTTACCCTCCTCTTCCTCCTTATAATAGAGCGACAACATCGAGATAAATTTACTTATCTCGGCTGTAGCCGCCAATGTTTCCTCATTTATGGTACGATGTTGCAGTTTCATCATCCATAGCATATAAAGTGCATCGAAACAGTTCTCGAGTTCGGGTTTCTCACGTCCCTCGCTCTTGTTACGGAACTCAACAATGAACGGGAGCGCCTTGTAATAGGCAGCCGAGTAGAAAGGCACCTTTGGCGACTTCAACAGTCGTTGATGCAGGTCGGTAAGCATAATAACAATATTCTTGTTAATTTGCAGATGACCACTCTCGACTACACCCTCGATGCGCATCATATCGATGAGATTCGAGTACCATTCAACAAGTTCGGCACGCTGTTCGGCAGGCAAATTATAGGGCTCGACCATAACGGCCTCGACCTTATCTATCGACAATTCATTTGCACGCAGCAAATCCTCGACCTGCCACATATACAGCAGAAACTCTGCTATATTCTTCTTTCTAAGTTCTCTTGAAACAAACAAAGCCTATTCTTTTAATGGAACGAGTAAATACCTGTAAACAGAAGGACGGCACCCACGAATGATGCAATCATCACAATAGCTCCTATGACACGATTTATAATCCACACACCATAAACGTCGAAACGCGAGCTTAGCTTATTTACCACATAAGTAATGAAAAGCCACCACAGAACTGCACCGCCAAAAATAGCAAGGTAACCAATTGCCTGCTGATAATAGGGCTGTTCGGGGAGCATAAATTGCATAGGTGTGAACATTGCCATAAACAGCAGTATTATAAGCGGATTCGAGAGGGTTATAAAGAAACCCGTCACACAGTTCTGAACAAGGCTGCTACGGTTACGGCTCACCTTACGTGTGTTACGTGCAGGATTACTGCGATATGTGTGAACACCAAAGATAAACAACAACACCGAACCGATAAGCTGCAACCAGAACAGATTGCGCTGATTATGGATAAAATCGTAGATGAACGACAAACCATAGCCTGTTATAAGAGCATATATTATATCACTTATAGCAGCACCGAATCCTGTCACCAAGCCATAAATACGGCCTTTATTCAAAGTACGCTGAATACAAAGCACACCCACAGGACCCATAGGAGCCGAAGCCACTATGCCTATGATAATACCCTTGACTATCGTCTCTACGACCGATATTTGGGATACAAGTTGCTGTAGAAAGTCGTTAATTTCGTTCATCTTTGCAAAGTTGCCATTTTTTTATGAAAAATTAAATATTTAGGACATACTTTTTTTCGTTCAAGATGCATTTTTCTTGCATTTTACCAAGTAAATCCATCTTTTAGAACAAACAATACACCGAAAAAGGCTTTTATCTCTTTTTCGGTGTATGATAATGAGTAGTAATTTCTACTACAGTGTATTGTTATTTCTTGAATTTCGAGAACGATATATTAACTCCTAAAGTAATATTGGCATTCATATTCTCATTAGGGAGAGGATAGTCACTATCGCTTAAATCGGACATAAAGCAATCGGTACCTACAAAGAGGCTGATTCCTGTAAAATGCAGGTTGGCCATCGCTCCGAATCGTGTTCCATAATCCGAGAAGGTGCTACTCAAAGCAAGGTCGAATACCTTCAGAGGAGAAACTGTAAGAACAAGTGATGTCTGGTCGTACGAATATATATCGTCGAAGCAGTGTGTATACAAAGCGCCAACACTCAGTTTCTTATAGAAAGGCATTGCATACTCGGCACCAATATTCAATTTAGCACCGATTCCCGTTGTTGTATTCTCATCTTCTTTCTCGTGCATCGCAATAAAATCGCCAAGGTCCTCGGTAAGATTATCAATCTGCTCATCGATACTCTCGGTACCCATAATAATACCCATACGGTTAAATCCACCGAATGAATACTCGCCACCTGCAATCTCGGCACTCTTGGCATCCTTCCAACGTATAAATCCAAGGTCGTTTACCGAAGCCGACAGAGTGAGACCATCGAGCACATTCCCCTTAAACTCATATATTGCACCAAGGTCGACACCGAAACCTATACCCTGTATACCAAGTTCGGCACCACGATAACCATTCACAACTTCGCTGTTAACACCGTTAATCAACCTCTGCTGTGATTTAAACTCACCTCCCAATGCTACATTAGCCGAACCATGTGCCTGAATACTCCAGCTATCGATATTGTCATACTTGATATTCATCTGATCAATCTCGGCGTTTGCATAGCCCAATCCCCAAAGAACCTTTGCACGTGCGCCCAATGTAAGGTTTTTATTTACAGTACGAGAGTGTCCCAAAGAGAGGTCGATATAATTTCTTGTATTCATCATTACACCACCAATATCGAATGACGACGCACCCATCTCCTCGGCAGGAATACGACCGTTGGCAAATGCGTCAAGCATAGGGTTGGCAACCTTCATAAAGCGGAAAAGGTCATAGGGCATATTCATTGACACACGCGAGTGCATTGTAACATCAATCGTAGTATATCCGCCATAAGCCTTGAACCCGGCAGAAAGGAGTGTAAAATCGGCATTAAAATGAAAATCGTTACTCTGCTCAAGACGAGCGAGGAAATCTTTAGTATCAACCGAATTGTGCATAAAGAAGAGATACTCGCCATTATTCAGGTGAGAATCGTAGAAAAGATCACCAAATCCCAGGTTACTCTCGGTAGTCAACCCCACACCACCCAATATAGGTATAGAAAAGTGACCGCGCTCGCTCATATAAGCGGGATTCATACGGTAACGAAACATATTACCGTCCATAAAATAACCTGTTCGCAATGATTGTGCAGTAACCGATTGCAAAATAACAAAGAATACAACAGCCAAAAGGCATCTGATTAAGATTCCATTGTGTCTCATAGTGTTTTATTTTGTGTTAATAATTATTTCCGGTGATATACAACAACTAATGTGTTACCTCTTTAGAATCATCAATTATAATCACTGTCTCATCACTTGATGCCCTTTGTTTCCGACGACGGTACATTATATACAGAGAGTTTACAAGGTCGGAAATTCCACCAATCACAGCCCCTACACCAAGCAGGACAAATGGAACAGATGCTGCATCAAACGGATTCGCAAGAACCGCCAGTCCTATAATTATAAGCGTAAGCGGCATAATAAACATTACAAATGGCACCGAAGAATATTTACGTGCCAAAATCAACGTCATCATCTGATAAAGCCCATGAAGCGTTATCAATACTCCCAACAGCATCATCAGTATCTCTACAAAAAACGAAGGCGAGAGTAAAAGCCACAATCCAAACACAATGCTTCCTACCGATGTCAGCATCATTACCGTTGGTTGCCATTTTTGCATAGTCGCTTTTTTCTTATTCAACAAAGATGAAACAAGAGCAAAAAGGCCGGGCAATATAAATGCCGCACCAATACATTGGACAATAATCGGCAAAATGACCTCACGCTGCATAACCAGCAAAACTCCAATAATAATAGTAGCTACGCTACGAACTATAACATTCAGCATACTCATTTTTTATACATAAACAAGAATGTGTAAGAGCAAAGATAGTAATTATATATTAAAAACAATAAAAAAAACAAAAAAAATACTTCGGTCTATACTTAATGTAAAAAGACCGAAGCATAATCAGCTAACATTAAAAGGCAAGTTGATATTATTCCGTTTTTTTAATCTCTACAGGCAGAGTCGCCTTTATTCTCACAAGACGATGCTTATCTTTCTGCATAACCTCGAAAAGGATATCGTTACAAGTAATCTTTTCATGCAGACGAGGAAATTCCCCTTTCAGTTCCAATAGGAGTCCTGCAAGGGTATCGGCCTCACCAACGTAATCTTCGAAATCATCGGCATCGAGATCCATAATCTTATAGAAATCGCTTAGCAGAGTGCGACCATCGAATTCAACGGTATTCTCGTCAATGCGCTCATAGCTGCTATCGGGTTCATCGAACTCATCATTTATCTCACCCACAATCTCCTCGACAATATCTTCGAGTGTAATAAGACCCGAGACACCACCAAACTCATCGGCAACAATTGCCATATGAACACGCACTGCCTGAAAATCGCACAGCAAATCATCAATTTTTTTTGTTTCGGGAACAAAATAGGGCTGACGCAACAGTGTCTGCCAACGGAAATTGGAACCACGTGTAAGGTAAGGGATAAGGTCTTTTATATATAACACACCACGAATATCGTCTTGACGGTCGCCGTGCACAGGTATTCGCGAATAAGCATTCTCGGCAGCGCAACGCAGCACCTCATCGAACGACGCGTGAATATCGAGCATCACCATATCCATTCGCGAAGTCATAATATCCTTAACAGTCTCATCACCGAAACGTATAATACCTTCAAGCATATTCTTTTGCTCACTAATCTCCTTTGTATCGGTGAGTTCAAGAGCCTGCTCAAGTTCATCTACCGAGAGCGAAAAATTCTGTTTCTTGGCAAGTCTCTCGGTAAAACGTGTCGAGCGCACCAATATAGCCGAAAAAGGTGTAAGCAAGCGACTCAACGCATACAATGGCGATGCTGCAAAATGCACGTATGTCCAAATATTGTTTTTTGAATAGAGTTTAGGCATCACCTCACCAAAAAGCAGCAACAAAAAAGTCAGCACCACTGTCAAGACCAGAAATTCTATCCAGGGAGCAGCAAATGTAAGTACCGACATAAAAAAGAAGTTCAGCAACATTACTATACCGACATTTACAAAATCATTAGCAATCAGTATAGTAGCAAGCAGACGCTCGGGGTCGTTTACAAGATGCAGGATACGCTTGTCCGAGAGTGAGTCACTCTCGGAACACTTGTCGAGTTCGGACTGCGAGAGCGAGAAGAATGCAATCTCGGAACCCGAGACAAAGGCCGACACCATCAACAACAATATAGCTACAAGCAAAGCTGCGACGGCAGCTGTATCGGGCGACTGCGTCGTAATCAACTGCGTAACAGGCAGAATATCAATATCCATTATTTCCTCGCTTACATTCAACCATTAGCCGTTTCAGCCACTGCTGCACGTGTCGAGAGCATCTCCATTGACTCGGCCAAAATCTCGGTACGATAATGACGGATACCATTCTTGTCCTCGTATGTATTTGTCCTTATCTTACCCTCGATATATATGCGGTCTCCCTTATGGACATATTTCTCGGCAACCTCGGCAAGCCCACCCCACAGCACTATATTATGCCACTCTGTACGTTCGGGAACCTGTGTTCCATTCTGCAATGTATAAGCACGCTCGGTAGTAGCCATAACAAGATTGGCAACAGCCACATTGCGGTCGAGATGACGAACATCGGGCTCCTTGCCTACATTACCTATTAGTATAACTTTGTTTACAGACATATTTATTTATTTTTCGGATGCAAATTTACTACAAAAAATACAAAAACAGAAATTTAACGATAGTTTGTTAAGCATACACCCCCAGTTGAACAACAAAATCTGTACAAAATGAGCTTTTTTTCACAAAAAAAGGCAATTAAATTTCGGGATAAGTAAAAAAAGCTATATATTTGCCATCCGAAATAAAAAACGTCAATTCACTTATAATTTAAATAAATAGAAAAATGACAAAAGCAGAGGTTGTTAACGAAATTGCAAAAAAGACAGGTATTGAAAAAACAGCAGTTCTTTCTACCGTTGAAGCATTTATGGATGTAGTAAAGGAGTCATTATCGAACCACGAACCTGTGTACCTACGCGGTTTCGGTAGTTTTATCATTAAAGAGAGAGCAGAGAAAACTGCAAGAGATATTCACAAGAAGGCTACTCTGATTATCCCTGCACACTCTATCCCCGCTTTCAAGCCCGCAAAGACTTTCGTAAATGAAGTAAAGAAATAATTTTAATATTAACTTAATAAACATTATTAACTATGCCTAGCGGTAAGAAAAAGAAAAGACATAAAATGTCTACGCACAAGCGTAAAAAAAGATTGAGAAAGAACAGACATAAGAGCAAGAAGTAAAATGTCTGAATGAATACAAAGAACAAACTTGCCGAACACAAAAATAGATGTAGCAAGTTTGTTCTTTGTATTAAAGAATACACTTTCGAGGTGTAAAGTTCCCAATAACCTCATAAAAGGTATAAGTACTTCAGGGGAAAAAGGTCTCGCCCTACAGAATATGAGACCTGCAACCGAAAGGCTGTTTAAATCTCTTCTAAGGGAATATTTGCTTATATGCAAATAAAAATTCAAACAGCTACTAAATCAAAATAAAAGTTATTGTGACAAGCGAACTCATTATCAATGTTCAACCCGAAGAAGTCTCTATTGCTATCACCGAAGATAAGCAGCTTGTGGAGTTTCAAAAGGAAGAACAAACCGCATCATTCTCGGTAGGCAATATCTACCTGGGCCGCGTAAAGAAAATTATGCCCGGCCTGAATGCCTGCTTTGTGGACGTGGGTTCCGAAAAAGACGCATTCCTTCACTATTTAGATTTAGGCCCACAATTTTACTCTCTACAGAAATACCTGACGCAGGTTACCAGTGACCGCAAAAAAAATTTCCCGATGTCGAAGGCATCGATAATGCCCGAGAAAGGAAAAGACGGTAACATCTCCGAAGCACTACAGACAGGACAAGAGATTCTTGTACAAGTGACAAAAGAGCCTATAAGCACTAAAGGGCCCCGTCTCACAGGCGAAATATCATTTGCCGGTCGTTTTTTAATACTGATACCTTTTGAAGACAAAGTATCGGTATCATCAAAAATCAAATCACCCGAGGAGCGCACACGCCTCAAACAATTGCTGCAAAGCATCAAGCCTAAGAACTATGGTGTAATAGTTCGCACAGTTGCTGAGGGCAAACGCGTTGCCGAACTCGACACTGAGCTTCGACAACTTGTCGAGAATTGGGAGAGGCTAATTGCCAAAGCACGTACTGCCACAAAGCCCCCTACCCTTGTACACGAAGAGTCCGACCGCACGGTAGCCCTGCTACGCGACCTCTTCAACCCATCGTACGAGAGCATACACGTAAATAATATCGAAGTATGGAGAGATATAAAGAACTATGTCTCGCAGATAGCTCCCGAAAGAACCGATGTTGTAAAACTCTATCGAGGCGAGCTTCCCATCTTCGACCACTTTGCAATAACCAAACAGATTAAATCGTCTTTCGGACGCATTGTCTCGTTTAAGGGAGGAGCCTATTTAGTCATCGAACACACCGAGGCTATGCACGTAGTTGATGTTAATAGTGGCAACAGGGCACGTAACAACGCAACGACACAAGAGGAGAACGCACTTGCAGTAAACCTGGCTGCCGCCGACGAGCTGGCCCGCCAACTAAGACTCAGAGATATGGGCGGCATCATCGTTGTCGACTTTATTGATATGGACAAGTCGGAGAACCGCCAAAAACTCTACGAGCGAATGACCGAAAATATGGAGCACGACAGAGCAAAGCACAACATTCTGCCACTAAGCAAATTCGGTCTTATGCAGATTACCCGACAGAGGGTACGTCCCGTAACCGATATGCCGGTTGAGGAAAGATGTCCCACCTGTTTCGGAAAAGGCAAGGTGCAATCATCCATTCTGTTTACCGACACATTAGAGAGTAAGATAGACACTTTGGTCAACAACACCGGTGTACGCAAGTTCACACTGCACATACACCCCTACGTTGCCGCCTACGTTAACAAAGGATTTATATCTATGTATCGCAGATGGCAAATGAAATACGGATTAGGAATACGCGTCGTTCCCAATCAGAACCTTGCTTTCCTGGAGTATCATTTCTACGATGCTTCGGGCAAGGAGATTGATATGAAAGAGGAATCCGAAGTAAAATGACAATTTAAGTCATATAATCTCTACAAATAATGCCGACAAGCACGTGCTTGTCGGCATTATTTGTAGTTAGTCAAAAAATCCAAGTACCCTCAGCACTAAAATAATTTTCTCTAATTGTATCTCTTATATCGTATTCGACGAATAGGCAAGAGTAAATATTGTAACGCGACAACCTACAGCAACAAGCGCTCGAGCACAATCGGCAATGGTGGCACCGGTCGTAAGTACATCATCAATAAGAAGAACGTGCTTCCCCCGAACAGCATCGGGGTTAAAGACTGTGAAAATACCCTCTACATTCTTCCATCGCTCCTCACGGTTCTTATGTGTCTGTGTCTCATTGGCTTTTGTACGAGCAACACATCCTCGGCCAATGGGAATCCCTGTAACTTGCGATATCCCTTCGGCTATATAATCACATTGATTATATCCTCGGCTGCGCTCTTTTTTCTTCGATAGTGGCAGAGGTATAATAAGTTCTACCCCATCGAAAAAACCTTTAGGAAGGAGTTCTGTTGCGGCATTCTTTGCAAGCAAAACACCTATCTGTGGTCGGTTTTTGTATTTCAGACGATGAAGCAGATTAATATATGGCGACCCTTTACGATAATAGAAGTAGGATGCAACACGCTCCACCGGCACTATTCCCCAAAACAGTTTCTCAATCTCGGCACAGTGGGCATCGTCTATGAGAGGCAGAGCAAGAAGGCAGTTAAGGCAAATTTCCTGTTCGCCGCGCGACAACACCTCACCACACACTGCACAATGGCGTGGCAGGATAAAATCGATAAAGTCAGAAATCCATTTCATCGGGATTAAATTTTATCGTATGCATAATGAGATTGGGCTCAAAGCCTCGACTCGCGGCAAAGCGCAAGATTTTCTGCTTCGATGCATAATCGTCTTTTCCACGCAGCTCGCGACGCTTTGCATCCACTACGTCACGCAGAATTTTCATATACTCTTCATCATCTATCTGTTCCAATGCATCTTTTACAAGGTTCTGCTGAAGCCGTTTCTCGCGCAACGCTGCCGCTATTTTAATGCGTCCCCAATGATTGAAGCGCAGTTTATCGTTTACAAAAGCACGTGAATAGCGCTCCTCGCTGATAAAATTCTCGTGCAGAAGCCTATCGACAATGCGTCGCTGTGCAGCAGCATCCACACCCCACGCAATAAGTTTCGCCGTCACCTCACTTATACAACGCTCGCACGTCGTACAATAGGCTGCGGCCTTATTCAATGCCTCGGGTTCGCTAAGTTCTCTCATTTTACTATACAAATTGCCATCTGCACACAAAAATAGGTCAAAAAGTAAACAAAAGCAAACGGGCACCACACAATTCTATAACGAATCGTAACATTTTTCCACCTTATATAATAGCAAAGAGAACAAAAAAAACAGCAATTTCTGTTTTTTATAAAAAAAAGTCACACAAACTATTGTTTTAACTAAAATTATTCATACATTTGCCAACGACACAACAGAAAAAGATGAACAGCAGTTTTCTACATACAACGATAACGCTCTGCACTACCATAGTTACGACTACAGGTAGCACTATCGGCTGTTCATCTACTACTATTACCCTTAGGGGTTAGGGTTATATTTCTTGTTTCTACGCGAAACATTTTCTCAGCACTTTTCTTTTTATTTACAAATTTCAAGCCAATGAATAGAAGGCTTGTAGTATTAACCCGGTTAGGCGCACTAAATTACGCCATAACACCACCCTATATAGCAAAGGAAAAAATTCTTACAGAACAATGAAACACATTATAATTCTAGGAGACGGGATGGCCGACTGGCCCGTTGAGTCATTAGGCGGAAAAACTATTATGCAGGCCGCGCACACGCCATATATGGACAGGCTTGCAAAAGAGGGACGCAATGGTCGCCTTGTAACCGTTGCCGACGGATTCCACCCCGGCAGCGAAGTTGCCAATATGTCGATACTCGGATACGACCTGCAAAAGGTATACGAGGGACGTGGCCCGTTAGAGGCTGCCAGCATAGGCATTGACCTCTGTCCCGGAGAACTTGCCCTGCGATGTAACATTGTATGTATCAACGACCACATACTGAAGAACCACTCGGCGGGACACATCACCACCGCCGAAGCCGATATTCTCGTCAAGTATCTGCAAGAGCATCTGGGCAATGAGCGTGTGCGTTTCCACACGGGCATACAGTACCGCCATCTGCTTGTGATAAAAGGAGGTGACAAGCGCATCAGCTGCACACCTCCGCACGATATTCCTGGGGAGAATTATTTACACCATCTTGTAAAGGCCGATGTTCCCGAGGCCGAGGAGACAGCAGCTCTTATAAACGAACTTATCGTAGAATCGCAACAGTTGCTCGCCGAGCACCCATTGAACAAACAACGAGTGAGCGAGGGGAAGGACGCAGCCAACAGTATCTGGCCTTGGGGCGGTGGCTATCGTCCTCAAATGGAGTTTCTCAGCAGCAAATTTCCACAAATAAAGAGTGGCTCGGTAATATCGGCGGTCGACCTTATTCGTGGCATCGGGCGATATGCCGGACTGCAGGTTATTGAAGTGGAAGGAGCAACAGGTCTTTACGACACAAGCTACGAGAACAAGACCGCAGCGCTGCTCGAAGCGCTGAAAAAGGACGATTTTGTATACCTGCACATCGAGGCAAGCGACGAGGCAGGACACGAGGGCGACATTGCTCTTAAAATACGCACCGTCGAGAATCTCGACAGCCGTGCTGTGGGCCCAATTTACGAGGCAGTGAAACAGTGGGACGAGCCGGTGGCTATAGCCATCCTCCCCGACCACCCCACCCCTTGCAAGCACCGCACACACACCGCCGAGCCTGTTCCCTTCCTCGTATGGCACCCCGAAATAACCCCCGACAGTGTTAGCACATTCGACGAAGAGGCTGCAAAAACCGGTAGCTACGGCCTACTGCAAAGAGACGAATTTATAAACGCATTTATGAATAATTGACAAAGGAATTATTATGAAATACTATAGCACAAACGGGATAGTAAGCAACGTAAGCCTCAACGAGGCAGTGATAAAGGGACTCGCGGCCGACAAAGGACTTTTTATGCCCGAAAAAATAAAGCAACTGCCACAAGAATTTTTCGAGCAGATAGATACTATGAACCTGCAAGAGATTGCTTTCCGGGTTGCCGAGGCTTTCTTCGGTGAGGATATTCCCGCCGATGATTTAAGAAAGATTGTCAACGAGACTCTCAATTTCGACATTCCTATAGTTCAGGTAAAGGAGAACATCTACTCTTTAGAGCTATTTCACGGGCCTACTCTCGCATTCAAAGATGTTGGAGCACGTTTTATGGCGCGTATGCTGGGGTATTTCGTAAAGGGTGGCAATGGTAAGAGTGTTAATGTACTTGTGGCCACCTCGGGTGATACGGGCAGTGCTGTAGCTAATGGTTTTCTGAATGTCGATGGCGTGCAGGTGTACGTACTCTATCCCAAAGGCAAGGTAAGTGAGATTCAAGAGAAGCAGTTCACTACATTGGGCAATAATATCACGGCATTGGAGATTGACGGATGCTTCGACGACTGTCAGACGCTTGTAAAGAGTGCTTTTATGGACGAGGAGCTACGCTGCAAAATGTTCCTAACGAGCGCAAACTCAATTAATCTTGCGCGTTTCTTGCCACAATCGTTCTACTATTTTTGGGGTTATGCTCTGCTAAAGAGAATGGGCCGAGAGAGAGAGTTTGTCGTATCTGTTCCAAGCGGTAATTTCGGCAACCTTACCGCAGGACTATTTGCCAAGCAGATGGGACTGCCTATTAAACATTTTATTGCAGCCAACAACCGCAACGATATATTCTACAATTATTTACAGACAGGGGAATATAATCCGCGTCCTTCAATTGCAACAATAGCCAATGCAATGGATGTTGGCAACCCCAGCAATTTTGCGCGCATAATATCTCTTTACAATAACGACTATAACGCTATATGCAAGGATATTTCGGGGGCTACTTTCGACGATAGGCAAATTGCCGAGGGGGTCAAAAGGGTTTACAGCGAGACCGACTATCTGCTCGACCCGCACGGTGCCTGTGGTTATCTTGCTCTCGAAAATAGTCTCGGTGAGGGGCAAACAGGAGTATTCCTTGAAACTGCGCACCCGGCAAAGTTCAAAGAGACCATCGAGGATATTCTACAACAAGAGATTCAGATTCCTAAAAAACTTCAGGAGTTTATGCGTGGCGAGAAGCAATCGGTTGCACTTGGAGGTAGTTTCAAGGAGTTTAAAGAATATCTTCTAAAAGAGGTTCTCCACGAAGGTCGCGAGATTTATTATTAAAAGGTTTCAATAATTATAAAACGGACGGCAATTGGTATTTTTGCATACTAATTGCTGTCTTTTTTTATCCAATTCTTGCACAGATGAATCTTTAGCACTAATTTTGTCGCAGATTTCAATTACGGGGTGCCTAAGAGGGTGGCTTTTCAAATTGCCTAACCTCATCGAAAAGGCTGAGATCATACCCATAACCTGATCCGGATAATGCCGGCGTAGGGAATAGGCTATATGGCGTGGCCACACATATAGCTACACTGGAAAAATCCCCATTTTCCGTTTAACCGGGAGCTGGAGGATTTCTTTTTTTCTCCTGCTCCACAAAAAATGATTTGAAATTGCAATGAAAAAGAGAACATTGCTTGGCTGCCTCGTTGCAATGGCAGCCACGGCCATCTGTGCACAGACACAGAAGAACGAAAAGGACAGTTTGCAGAGATACGACCTGCAACAGGTAGAGATTATGTCGACAAGAGCTACCGAAACAACCCCTATCGCCTACACTAACATAGGGAGTGAGGAGCTTAAGAAGCAGAATGTGGGACTCGACTTTCCCTATCTTGTGAGTATGACGCCAAGCGCCATCACCACAAGCGATGCGGGAGCGGGAATTGGCTACACAAGCCTGCGCATACGTGGCACCGACGGCACACGCATCAATGTAACAGCCAACGGAATACCCATCAACGATGCCGAGAGCCACACTGTCTTTTGGGTCAATCTGCCCGACCTTGCATCGTCGGTAAAGGATGTACAGATTCAGCGTGGTGTGGGAACATCGACCAACGGAGCAGGCTCGTTCGGTGCAAGCGTCAATCTTCAGACAAGCAGTATGAGTATGCTACCCTACGCCACTGTGAGCGCTTCGGCAGGTTCTTTTGGGACAAACAAGCAGACAGTAAAGGTTGGTTCGGGACTGTTGGGAGGTCATTGGAGTATCGACGCACGACTATCGAACATAAGTAGCGACGGATATATCGACCGTGCATCGACCAAACTGAAATCACACTATCTGCAGGCTGCCTACTACGGCAATAACACCGCTGTCAAGTTCATCACATTCGCAGGCGACGAGGAGACCTACCACGCTTGGAACTATGCCTCGAAAGAGGAGCTTGCCGAATATGGCCGACGCTACAACTCCTGCGGATATATGTATACCGACGACAAGGGAGTAGCACACTACTACAACGACCAGACCGATAATTACATTCAAAAGAACTACCAGCTGCTTGTCGACCACCATTTCACCAACCGCATAAGCCTTAACGTGGGTCTGCACTATACAAAGGGCGACGGATACTATCAGGAGTATAAGGCCTCACGTAAATTGGTGGAATATGCCCTACTGCCCTTCGAGCACAATGGCGAGAGCGTAAAAAAGAGCGACCTTGTGCGCCGCAAGGCTATGGACAACCATTTTGGCGGTGGAATATTCTCGATAAACTATAATAGTGACAAAGTTACAGCCTCATTGGGCGGAGCACTCAACCGATACGAGGGCGACCACTTCGGCAAGGTTCTTTGGGTAAAGAACTATATCGGTGCTCTCGATGCCACTCACGAGTACTACCGCAACAAAGGCACCAAAAACGACGGTAACATATACCTTAAAGCCGATTATCGTCTGACAAAGAGCCTTAATGCATACGCCGATGTTCAGTATCGTCACATCAGCTATAAGATAGATGGTTGCAACGACAAATGGAACGATGCCACAGGAGCACTGCAACAGCTGGCAGTAGATGAGAAATTCGACTTTTTCAATCCTAAGGCCGGACTATCGTGGCAGATAGACCGTCACAACCGCCTGTTTGGTTCGGTGAGTGTAGCCCATAAAGAGCCCACACGAAACAACTACACCGATGGTAAACTCGTTGAGCATCCCACTGCCGAGCGCCTCACCGACTACGAGCTTGGCTACACATTCGGCAACAACTGGTTACACGCCGGTGTAAACCTATATTATATGGACTACAAAGACCAGCTTGTACTCACCGGTGAGCTTAACGAGATTGGCGAGCCGATGGCAAAGAATATCCCCGACAGCTACCGCGCCGGTGTTGAGCTTATGGCAGGAGTACAGTTCCCCTTCGGACTATCGTGGGAAGCAAATGCCACACTGAGCCGCAACCGCATAAAAAACTTTACCGAGGTGCTTTACGACGACGACACATACGAGCGTTGGGAGATTAACCACGGCGACACACCAATCTCATTCTCGCCCGACGTAATTGTAAACAACACCATCGGATACAGCTACAAAGGTGCCTCACTATCGCTTCACACACAATATATCAGCAAGCAATATATGAGTAACGCCCACCAAAGAGAGCATCTGCTCGATGCCTATTTTGTGAGCAACCTCTATGCCTCGTACAGTTTCAAACTGAAGAGCACAAAAAACATAACAGTAGGTGTAAACATATACAACCTGTTTAACGAAGAGTACGAGAACAACGGATACGCAGGCAGCGGATACTACACCGACGGGAACGGAGTAAAGAACCGTTACAACTATGCAGGATATGCCGCGCAGGCCGGAACCAACTTTATGGGACACGTGACAATAGAACTATAAAAAGATGGAACAGTATATCGAGATTTCAGGAACAGTAGTGGGACTCATTTACCTGTGGCAAGAGTATCGCGCAAGCATCTACCTGTGGATAACAAGCATAATTATGCCTGCAATATACCTGTATGTTTACTACCAAGCCGGGCTTTACGCCGATTTTGGAATAAACATATACTATCTTGTGATAGCCCTGTACGGATGGCTTGCCTGGCGCTACAATTTCAGTCTGCGAGGTAAAAGAGCCGATAGCAAAGAGTTATCTATCGGCCACATAAGCCGAGTGACTTTTTCGCATCTTGCCCTACTCTTTCTTGCTGCGTGGGCAGTAATCTCGTATATACTCACACATTTTACAAATAGCACAGTACCCTTTACCGACGCATTCACCACTGCCCTGAGCATTGTGGGTATGTATATGCTTGCCCGCAAATACATAGAGCAGTGGTGGGTGTGGTTGGTAGTAGATGTTGTAAGCAGTGCCCTGTATATATACAAAGAGTTATATTTTACCGCTGCACTATATGCTCTTTACGCAATAATCGCTATCTTTGGCTATCGTAAATGGAAGCAACTGATGAACAATGAAAAACATTGATGCTGTAATATTGGCTAACGGCGACTACCCCACTGCCGATACTCCACTGCACCTGCTGCACGAAGCGCCCTATTTAGTCTGCTGCGACGGTGGCGCCAACAGATATCTGGCAAGCGGCAAGATACCCGACGCGATTGTCGGTGACGGCGACTCACTCGCCCCCGAATACCGAGAGAGATACCGACACCTGTTGCACCGGGTAACCGAGCAAGAGAGCAACGACCAGACAAAGGCTGTCCGCTTTCTGTTATCGCAAGGCAAACGTAATATTGCCATCGTAGGCGCAACAGGCAAGCGCGAAGACCACACGCTGGGCAACATAAGTCTGCTCATCGAGTATGCCCGCGCCGGTGCCAACGTACGCACATACACCGACTACGGAGTATTTATCCCTTGCAACGGCAACTGCACAATAGAGACAACTGCAGGACAACAAATTTCAATCTTCAATTTCACAGCCCGAGACTTCTCGGCCGAAGGTCTGCGATACCCCATTTTCGATTTCACAAATTGGTGGCAAGGAACTTTGAACGAAGCTACAGACAACGAGGTAACCATAAGGGCCACAGGCGAATATCTGCTGTTCGTTAACTATTTGGCCGACACACAACGCGTACGGAACGACTCACGTGCCTTTCTCACATAAAGACTGATAACATCTTCGGGCAGGGACGACGAGTGCACATAGGCTCGCGTTGCATCGGGAAATTTTGCAAGCGCAGTTGCCAGCAGCCACGCAACACCCATACGCACATAATAGGGAGAGGCTCCTTGTACCACACCCATCCGAGGACGCTCGGGACGCCCTTTATAACTTTTGTATTGAGACGTTATTATTGAAAAATCTATCTTGTCAATCTGTTCAAAGAGCTGTTGCAACCACTCTTCATCGATAAAATAGCACATTGCCGCAACAACGGCAAAGCGCACCTCGAACTCGCGTTTCGAGGCAAACCACCGCAGCAGAAAATTCCACAACACCCTCTTGTCGGCGCGTTGCATCCACTTTGCATTGGCACAGAAAGCATCGCACACCGCCCAATTATCGAGCACAGGGATATAACGCTCGAGCATCTTAAGACGCTGTTCCAACGGACATTTCTGCAGGTTAATAAGAAAGCCCCAGATAACCGTCTCTTCATAGGCGAGAGCCTCGGGCGCAGCCTGCTCGAAGCGGATGATATATTCGGCACCACCCTCCTTTGAGAGAGCCTTTGCCACCTGCTTCATCTCGGGAGTGTGCAGTCCCAGCACCCTGCGACAAGGCAAAGCATTTACTACTCTTAAATGCCCTTCGCGGTAGCGCTCGTCCGACAGAAAACGCTCGCAGACCAACGGTGTAAGAATATTCTCAATCATTTTTCACACACTGTAAATGCCACATACTATGTCCCAAGAAAGTGGTAGGATTAACACGCACGAACCCAAGCGACGAGTATAGTGCCTCGGCATTGGGATTTTCCACATCCACCAACAAGCCAACGCGATTGAACCCATCTGCAAAAGCCTTCTCACGCATTGCACACAACAGTTTGCCGCCAATACCGCATCCTCGATACTGCGGCAACACCGCAAGAGAATCAATATAAAATTCACCTGCGCTTGTCTCATCCTCAATATCAATCGGGCGCCCCGTCTTTTCTACAATCATCGCTTGCAGTGGAGCACGCAGTTCATACAGACGCGCCCCGTCGTACCCCACAATGGCACCAGCGACCTTTCCGTCGACCTCGGCAACAAGAGCATTGCAATAGCTATATTGTGCATCGGTGCGTGCGGCAAGTTTCACAAACACCTCGTACAGAGGATGCGTCTCGTCGTAATGAAGCGCCATACAAACAACAAGGCCCACAAAGGGAGCATCCTCGACTGTAGCTTCTCTTATTATAATTTCTTTGTTCATTGCAAAAACATTTTTTTATTGTTTCAAAAATAGCTAACAAAACTTTATCTTAAAACTTTTTCCAAGAAATGGGGGGGGCGCTATCGAGTACTATCTTTTTGTGAGTAAAGGGGTGCTCAAAAGCAATCTTAGAAGCGTGCAGCATCAGACGTTTATCGGGCGAGCCGTATAGTTCGTCACCCACAATAGGTGTGTCGAGCCCGGCTGTGTGAGCGCAATGCACACGCAGCTGATGAGTGCGTCCCGTAAGCGGTTGCAGCAGTGCCACAGCACACTCGCGACCGTTATACTCGCAAGTAGATACAATGCGATAGATAGTGACCGCCTCTTTACCTTGCTCGGCATCTACCATCTGACGTGGACGATGCATATAGTCGGGCGATAAAGGAAGAGATATTTCCCCCTCGCTACTATTAGGTACGGCCGACAATAGCGCAGTATAATACTTTTGTACCAAGCGACGCGCAAAAAGCGACTGCATCGCCTTTAACACCTCTGCCCCCTTTGCTGCCACTAACAGCCCCGAGGTTGACATATCCAGTCTGTGCACCACAAAAATATCCTCTCTGCCAAAATGGCGGGCAAGCCACTCTTGCACCGAACGTCCGCCAACCTTTCCCGGTACCGAGAGCATCCCCGATGGTTTATCGACCACAACAAGCCAATCATCCTCATACAAAATAGGAATATCGGTGAACTGCTCCCCTGCATCCTCTAATGAGGATTTTTCGACATCTAAGCCTTGCAGCATAAAGGCGAGTATCGGCTCGCATTTTCCCTTGCACGAGCCATAGAAACAGCCATCGCGACGAACCTCGCCTACGGGCGAAGCACCCAACCAAAATTCGGCCATACAAATGGGTTGCAAACTGTTTTTATAGGCATATTGCAGCAGTTTGGGGGCGGCACACTCCCCCGCCCCGGCAGGTGGAACGCAGCCTCGGCGCTCAGCGAAAATCTGTAGCAAAGTGCGACTCTCGCCGCGCGCATTGAGCATCACAAATTGCGAGAAAAGCCACTCTTGCAACGTCGCCGACCGCCGTTTACGCTCCTCTTTAAGAGATTCTACCGCACTGTTTACCGAGTTAAAAAGCGTCTCGGCCTCGGCAATTTTTTCGTTCCACATTTTTGTGCGTCGCTTAAGGTCGGCCTTGCGATGCTGACTATCGCGCACAAGCGCTGCTGTCTCCTCGGGTGTCATATTCCCCTCGCTACGCATCTTATCGCGCACAATTTTTGCCACTCTGTTATCCTCGCGCATCTGCTCAAGGTCGGCCTCGGCCTTTCTGCGGCAGATTCCCAAATTACGAATAGTATCTTTATACTCATCGCTATCACAAACAGCAGCAATACGGTGGTTTATGCTTGAAATTTCTGCCTCCTCACGTTTAAAATAGCCATCGGGATTCTGAAAATCGAACACAGCAGGAACAAAGCCCTCTTGCACATTGCTCCCCCCCAATAGTCCCGAGAATGCAACAAGATATCCTAAGTATCCGTTTGCATCACGTACCACAAGCACACCGAACATTTTTCCTTCGGCAACCTCGACTGCAAACTCCTTGTGCTCGGATATATAAGCCTTTACCTCATCGACAGCAATTTGACACAGCGGATGAGGATGATAATGAAAAGGATTATTGAACCGCCCGGGCGGTTCAATAATCCCAATATCGGAAGTGAAACGATGAATAAGCTCCATTAGTTTTTATAGAGTACATCCTTACCCTCGTCGAAACCACCGTCGAACTCGTTATTTTCGATGGTCACATTCACAACCTTCTCGAAGAAGAAACGGCGGTTATTCCAATGGAACGGCTCAAAATCATTATTCTGAATAATCTTATTACCTCGGAACACAAAACCGTCGAGCGACTTTGCATAGACGATGGGCGCATCGAACGTCTCGAATACATTATTCTCTATTACAACACCCTTACCATTGCCACCGTGGAAATATTTTGTCTGCGCGGCAAGGTCGGGAATCTCGGGATAGATAGAGATAATTCCGTTGGTAAACTGGAACATATTTGTAAGAGAATTTACAAAGCGGTTGTTGCGAATTACGACATCGCGACAAGCACCCGTCTCGAACCAGCCGTTGCAGTCGCCGCACAACAGAATAGCGGTTCCCGATGTGTGGTCGAAGAAGTTATTCTCTACGACTGTGCGTTTGGGAGTACTGAAGAGCGTTCCGCGAGCTCTGTTGTTGCGAATTGTATTGTTGGCAAACAGCACCTCGGGAGTCCATTCGAGATTCTCGATACCGTAGTTTCCGTTTGCAATATCCTGTGGTAATGCCTTCTCGAACTTAATCTTGAACTCCTTACATCCTGCCAACTGCTCTTTATCGTATGGAGCAATCTCAACAACTCGGTTACCCTCGGTAATCTCCATAACATTAGAGCGCACAAACTGCACACTGTCGCCTGCGCCACCCCAATAGAATCCGTAGGCCTGAGGGTGCATATAACGTCCGACAAGAGTATAATCGTCGAGACGCTCTTTTACACGCAGATAAGTACCGTGAATATTTATTGCATCGTCCATCATACCTTCGTACAGACCGTTAACCGACTTAATAGTACCTTTGCAAGCCGAGAAGTGCGTAGCATCGGCCTGTGTGGTGAAGTAACGCTCGTTGCTGCGTGCAGCCACTTGGAAACCATCGAGAGTAAGATTCTCGCTCACCTGTGCCAACAGTCCCATACCCTCGGCATAATAGACCGTTACCGCATCGAAAGCAACATTCCTACACTCCGAAACAAAGATTCCGGGAGTGGGACGTGCGTATGAACGCATTGCAACAACAGTACCGGGAACAAGACGAGCATCGCGCCAGGGAGCACGAATAACGCGAGGTTCAACCTCCTGAACATTATGAACACCTACCCAAATATCGCTTGTACGATAGACAAGATGTCTTGTCTTTCCGTCGAAAGCAATACCCGCCGAAGGTGTCATCTCCCAATTACTGCCATATACAACCAAGCGACCATCTATGATTTTATAGTTTGCGTAGGGTGCTATGCGATAGGTAATAAAGCCATTCTCGGTGTCATTTTCAATCACCTCGACCTGCGTAATCTGTGGTACGCGAGTATCGATTCCTATAAAATCGAGCGTACAATTCTCGCAACCAACCATAGCGATAGGAAGCATACGTCCGTTCATATAAAAATCGGCTCGACGAGCATCCTTTCCCTTATCCTCAGCTTTAAGAGTGAGGTTCTTTACCCCTTCAAGCACAATTGCAACCTTTTTGGGATTATCCTGGTCGTGGTTCGAGATATAATACTCACGCACATTGGCACTGTCGGGATAAAAATCGTAGTCTCCACCCTCGAACAGCAATACCGCAGGACTGCCATTGCACTCCGATTTTATAGTCTCAATTGCAGTTGCAACCTCCTCGGTCATATCTTCTCCCGTACCGGGAACAATACCAAAATCGGCAGCACGATAAACTTTGGGGCCACAAGCCGTTAGCATTATCGCTGCCAATGCAGATACAAAAATTCGTTTCATAATTTAGGAGTCTCTTAATTATCATTTTTTGCAAAGATAGTAAAAAAATGTCATATTGTCATAAAGCTACCAAAATAAATACAAAACATGAGTTATTTCACATATTGGCACGCTTTTTGTATATACAACCATAAAAAGAGAGAAACTTTTTCTTATTTATATAATAGAAGATTGCCATTTTATTGTTATCTTCGCAAAAATTTACGAATTTAAGAATAACTACAATTTAAATACATAATGGGATTTAACGAATTTATAAGTAAACTTTTTGGAAACAAAGCAAGCCGTGATGCACGCGAGATTAAGCCCTGGGTAGATAAAGTAAAAGCTGTATACCCCGAGATATCTGCACTCAGCAACGACGGGTTGCGTGAGCGTTCAGCCAAGCTTAGGACAAAGATTCAGAGCACAGTAACCGAAGAGCGTCGTAAAATTGCCGAGCTTAAAGAGAGCATCGAGAGAACCGAGATTGATAAGCGCGAGAGTATCTTTAACCAGATAGACAAATTAGAGAAAGAGGTTCTTGAGAAACTCGACAAGGCACTCGACGAGGCACTGCCCGAGGCATTCGCCATAGTAAAAGATACCGCCCGCCGTTTCACAGAGAACGAGGAGACAATAGTAAAGGCAACACAGTTCGACCGCGACCTTGCCGCAAAATTCGATTTTGTGCGCATCGAGGGAGACAATGCGATATACAGTAACCATTGGACAGCCGGAGGCAACGACACAAAGTGGAATATGGTTCACTACGATGTTCAGTTGTTTGGTGGTGTGGTACTTCACAAAGGCAAGATTGCCGAGATGGCAACCGGTGAGGGTAAGACTCTCGTAGCTACCCTTCCCGTATTCTTGAACGCACTCACCGGCAACGGTGTTCACGTGGTAACAGTGAACGACTATCTTGCCAAGCGCGACTCGGAGTGGATGGGGCCCCTTTATATGTTCCACGGACTCAGCGTCGACTGTATCGACAAGCACCAGCCCAACTCAGAAGCACGCCGTAACGCCTACCTTGCCGACATCACCTTTGGTACCAACAACGAGTTTGGTTTCGATTACCTGCGCGACAATATGGCAATGCAGCCCGACGACCTTGTACAGCGCATACACAACTATGCCATTGTCGATGAGGTCGACTCGGTGCTTATCGATGATGCCCGTACCCCCCTTATCATAGCAGGCCCTGTACCCCGCACCGCCGACCAGATGTTCGAGGAGTTCCGCCCCATAGTAGAGCGTCTGGTGGATGTGCAGAAAAAACTCGCCACCGAATACCTTGCCGAAGCACGTCGCAAGATATACTCCGAGAACAAGGACGAGGTAGCCGAGGGTTATGTATCGCTATTCCGCAGCCACAAGGCACTTCCAAAGAACAAGCCCCTTATAAAACTTCTGAGCGAACCCGGAGTAAAATCGGGACTACTGAAAACCGAGGAGTATTATATGGAGCAGAACAACAAGCGTATGCCCGAGGCAGTAGAGCCCCTATACTTTGTCATTGACGAGAAAAACAATAGTGTCGACCTCACCGACAAAGGTATCGAGCTTATCACAGGTAACTCGCAAGACCGCGAATTCTTCGTGCTTCCCGACATTGCCACTCAGATGTCGGAGCTCGAGAACAGCAGCCTTACAAATGAGGAGAAACTCGACCGCAAAGACAAGATGCTTGCCGACTATGCCGTAAAATCGGAACGTATACACACCATAAATCAGCTGTTGAAGGCCTACACAATGTTCGACCGCGATATAGAGTATGTGGTAAGCGAAGATGGAAAGATTAAGATTGTCGACGAGCAGACAGGACGTATTATGGAGGGCCGCCGCTACTCCGATGGTCTGCACCAGGCTATCGAGGCCAAAGAGCGCGTAAAGGTTGAGGCAGCATCGCAAACATTCGCCACAATCACCCTGCAAAACTACTTCCGTATGTATCACAAGCTGTCGGGAATGACCGGTACAGCCGAGACCGAGGCTGGCGAATTTTGGGATATCTACAAGTTGGACGTGGTAGTAATACCCACCAACCGCCCCATTGCGCGTAACGATATGAACGACCGCATCTACAAGACCAAGCGCGAGAAATACAAAGCAGTAATCGAGGAGATTGAGAGCCTTGTACAGCAGGGTCGTCCTGTTCTTGTGGGTACAACATCGGTAGAGATTTCAGAGATGCTGAGCCGTATGCTCACAATGCGTAAGATACAGCACAACGTCCTCAATGCAAAGCTGCACCAGAAAGAGGCCGATATTGTAGCAAAGGCCGGTCTTTCGGGAACAGTGACCATTGCCACCAATATGGCAGGTCGTGGTACCGATATCAAGCTCAGCGACGAGGTAAAGGCAGCAGGTGGTCTTGCAATAATCGGTACCGAGCGCCACGAGTCGCGTCGTGTCGACCGTCAGCTGCGCGGACGTGCCGGACGTCAGGGCGACCCCGGTTCATCGGTATTCTTCGTATCGCTCGAAGACAACCTGATGCGTCTGTTCGGAAGCGACAAGATAGCCAAGCTTATGGACAACAAATATGTTGGAATGGCCGATGGCGAGATGATTGAGAGCAGCCTTATGACCAAGCAGATAGAGCGTGCACAGAAGAAGGTCGAAGAGAACAACTTCGGTATACGTAAACGCCTGCTCGAGTATGACGACGTAATGAACAAACAGCGTACCGTAATTTACACCAAACGCCGCCACGCCCTCATTGGAGAGCGTATCGGTATGGATATTGTAAATATGATTTGGGACCGTTGCTGCAATATCGCCGAAAATTTCCCCTACGACGATGCGAAACTCGAGTTCCTTAGAATATTGGCAATGGAACTTCCTTTTGCTACACAAGAGGAGTATGACAAACTCGACCCCGAGGCCCGTGCCGAGAAATGTTTCGATGCAGCCATCGAGAATTTCAAACGCAAAACCGAGCGTATGGCAAGCACTGCCCGGCCCAACATCGAGTATATATACCAAAAGACCGAGGGTAAAGATGGCATTGTATCGGTTCCCATTACCGACGGTCGCCTGTTGTATAATATCCCCGTAAGCATTGTAAAAGCCTACGAGACACAGAGCAAAGAGATTATAAAGTGCTTCCAGAAGGCTATCCTGCTGCACACCATCGACAACGCCTGGAAAGAGAACCTTCGCGACCTCGACGAGCTTAAGCACTCGGTACAGAATGCAAGCTACGAACAGAAAGATCCTCTGCTCATCTTCAAACTCGAGTCGGTAAATCTGTTCGACAAGATGGTAACAAAGATTAACGACCAGACAGTATCTATCCTCACACGCGGACAGATACCACAGATTGACCCTGCAAGAGTGAACCAGGCACCACAGCCCGAGCGTCCTCGTCAGCAACAACATTATAACGAAATAAAAGCCGACCTCAACGACCCCAACCAGCAGGCAGCAGCACAGAACGACACACGTTCGATGCGTCGCGAGCCGGTACGCGTCGATAAGACAGTAGGCCGAAACGACCCCTGTCCCTGCGGCAGCGGTAAGAAATTCAAGAACTGTCACGGCAAAAACCTTTAAGTCCGACAGTTTACAGCAGTTTCAATGAACCAATAAAAAGCAGCAACTATGTTACTCAGTAAAGAATCGAACAGCAACCTGCAAAAAGCCATCGAAACGATGGCACGCAGTTTCGTAACCACCGAAGAGACAAGCATTACCGACTTTCACTTTCACGTAAACACCGAGAGCGGCAGCCTCACCATCTTCGACGACGACGACCGCACGCTTGCAAGCACACACATAAGCGAATGGGAGCATTTTAATCAAGAGCACTGCTACGACATTATAGAAGCCACACTGCGCAACAAACTAACCGAGGCGCAAGAGGCCGGCACACTCGAGAATATGAATATCCTAAAGCCCTACTCGTGCCTGCTCATCGACGACGACAAAGAGACCATCGTTGACCTGCTCTACGTCGACGACGACACCTACATCATCAACGACGACCTAATGAAGAACTTCGACAAAGAGATGGACGAGTTTCTAAAGAAACTGTTAGAGGAGTAACACATCTTACACCTTTATATAATTAAAGCCTCAAAACTGTAAAAGTCTTGAGGCTTTAATTATTATACCTTAATTATATATTAGGGAGCTACATATTCATCATCGGCACGCAAGTATTTACGTACTCGCGTACCATCCTCTTGTGAATATGCCACAAACGCACAAACAAAAAGAAGCAAAAAAAGTATATAGTTTTTCTTAGTGTCCAAATCCATAATAACAAATAGTCACCCTAATTAGGGTGTGAGGATGTAAGCACTACAAATATATAGACTATTTTCTATATATACAATCATTTATCCACCAAAAAACATAAAAAACAAACATTAAAATTGTGAGCAAAAAAAACACTTTTGTGAAATAAGATTACATATTACAAGAACCAATTTTCCAAGAACCGATACCACACTGTAATACAGTGAGTCTTTTAAAGAAAATTGCATAAAACGACACATTGAATAATTTTGCCCTTAAACAATAGCTATTTCAACAAAGAAATAACAGTTTTTTTAGGATGTAACAGCTAAAATCGCAAAGCCCACCCTGAACAACTTAATTTATTACTAAAAAAACTTAATTAGTGCTCTTAAATACAGAAAACTTTTTGCTAGAGAAAAGTTTTCTTTGTACCTTTGCAACGCTAAAAGATAAAATTGCAGAAATAACGCTGTAAGCACAATTATGACAGTAAAGAAAATCGAAAACAACGACAACAGCACTAATGTCCACCAGCGCATAATAGACGGTGCAAGCAAGCTATTTCTTACTAAAGGTATAAAATGCGTAAGGATGGATGATATTGCCCACGAACTAGGAGTATCGAAGCGCACCATATATGAGCATTTTGCCGATAAAGACCAGTTGCTTAGAACCTGTTTAGTACATCTGCATCGTTATACGTCGGATAAAGTCCTTGAACATCTGCGTGCAAACTCTCGCAACACACTCGACGTAATTCTAACAATGTACGAGGTCTATTTTGCGATAATGAACAACGTTAACAAGCAATTTTTCATAGACCTTCAGAAGTTGCCCGAGATTAAGCAAAATAACGACCGGCGCGAACGTCTGAACCAACATAAATTCAGACATCTTATGCGTCAAGGCATAGAAGAGGGACTGTTTCGTGAAGATATAAATCTTGATGTACTCACTTATATCCTTCATCACGACCTTAAACTCATCACACTTGAGCAACAGTTCGAGAACCAATCGCCCGAGGAGCTTGGAAAAGCTTTTATACTTTTCTATCTACGAGGGATAGCAACCGAAAAAGGACAAAAGATAATTGAAGAATTTATAGATAAACTTAACGAAAAGAAGAACAAAGAATAAACAATAAATAAAGTATTTATGAACATTAAAATGCGATTTAAGACATTGATTGCAATGTTGGCGCTTGTAACGCTGACATACGCACAGGAAGGTAATCCCACAATGCATCTTACGCTCGACAAAGCCATCGAGCTTGCATTGAGCGAGAATCCCACGATGAAAGTAGCTGAGCAGGAGATACAGCTCAAAGAGGTATCTAAGCGCGAGGCTTGGCAGAATCTTTTGCCCACAGTATCAATCGACGGAACAATCTCGTACAACATTAAGGTTGCCGAGATTAAGACAAGTATGGGTAGTTTCAAGATGGGTATGGACGACTCTAACACTTGGAACGGTGCATTGCAGGTTGCAGTGCCATTATATGCACCCGCTGTTTACAAGACTATGAGTTTAACCAAGAGCGACCTTGAACTTGCTGTTGAGAAGAGTCGCGGTTCGAAATTAGACCTTGTAAACCAGGTTACAAAGGCATATTATCAGTTGATGCTTGCACAAGACTCCTACAAAGTGCTTCAGGACAACTACAAGCAGGCCGAGATAAATTTCGATATCGTAAAAGCGAAATTCGACCAGGGTAGCGTAAGCGAATATGATAAGTTAAGCGCCGAGGTTCAGAAGAACAGCGCCTGGCCCTCAGTAGTAAGCGGCAAGAACGCTGTCGAGCTTGCCAAGCTGCAACTGAAAGTTCTAATGGGAATTACAGCAGACGTCAACCTTGTAATAGACGACAATCTTAAGAATCACGAGGTAGAGATGGCAGCCGCAGGCACACAGCGCATCGACCTTAGCAACAACTCAACATTGCGTCAATTAGACCTCAATGCCGACCTTCTTAGAAAACAGCGCAAGATTCTGAACACATCGTTCCACCCCACCCTTGCACTTGTAGGAAGCTATCAATATCAGTCGATGTCGAACACCAATTGGGAGGTACACAACTACAACTGGAGCAACGCATCGTCGCTGACCCTGTCGCTTAGCATCCCTCTCTTCAAGGCAAGCAACTTTACAAAGCTAAAGACAAACAAGATACAGCAGAGCCAGTTGGCCGAGAACCGTCTGAATACCGAGCGTATGCTGAATATGCAAGCACAGAGCTACATCGACAATATGAAAAAGAGCACCGAACAGCTTCAGTCGAGCAAATTGGCAGTGGAGCAGGCACAGAAAGGTCTTAACATCAGCCAGAAACGTTACGAGGTAGGTAAGGGAACTATATTGGAGCTTAACAACTCACAGGTATCGCTCACAAACACACAACTCGCCTACAACAACACAATATTCGAATATCTTGTAGCACAATCCGAGTTGAACACAGTATTAGGAAAAGAATAAAAACATAAAATATTATGAAGAAGAATCTTACATTCATTACAATGGTTGCCGCAACCCTGCTCTGCTCGTGCGGCAGCGAAACCAAAGAGACTGCAGTACAGGAGGTAACAAAGCCCAACGTAAAGATTGCTCAAGTTACAGCACAGATGGTTGCTCAAACCGAGCGCTTCGCCACAACCGTTGAAGCCGAGGTGAAGAACAATATCATCCCCAACGCTCCCCTGCGCATCGACAAGATACTTGTAGAGGTTGGCGACAATGTAGTAAAAGGTCAGAAATTGGTAGAGCTTGATGCAAGCAACCTTGAGCAGTTGACACTTCAGATAGAGAACCAGCGCACCGAGTTCAACCGTGTAGCCGAGCTTTACAAAGTAGGCGGTGCCTCAAAAGCCGAGTACGACAATGCAAAGACTGCGCTTGAGGTAAATGAGAAGGCTCTTAAGAACCGCCTCGAAAACACAGTGCTTGTGAGCCCCATCAACGGCGTTGTATCGGCACGCAACTACGACAACGGCGATATGTACGGTGGCCAGCCCATCCTTGTTATAGAGCAGATTACCCCCGTAAAGATGAAGGTAAACGTTAGTGAGAAATACTACTCAAAGGTTAAGAAAGGTGCCGACGTAGAGCTACAGTTCGAGACCTACGGCGATGAGCTGTTCAACGGCAAAGTAAACATCGTTTATCCCACCATCGACCCCACTACACACACATTCCCCGTTGAGATTACACTATCTAACAGTGACCGTCGCGTGCGCCCCGGAATGTTCGGACACGCAACAATCAACTTTGGTGAAGAGAGCCGCGTTGTAGTACCCGATGCAGCCGTAATTAAACAAGCAGGTAGTGGCGACTACTATATCTATACCTACTCTAATGGCAAGGTTAACTACGACAAGATACAGATTGGAAAGCGTATGGACGACAAATATGAGCTTATCTCGGGTGTTGCATCAGGAGCCGAGGTAGTTATTGCCGGTCAGAATGCACTTGCAGACGGAGTTGAGGTAAATGTAATAAAGTAACAAACACAACATAAAAACGACACTATATGAGTATTTATGAAAGTTCAGTAAGAAAACCGATTATGACATCGCTATGCTTCTTAGCGATTGCACTATTCGGTATATTCTCACTATCGAAGCTCCCTATTGACCTTATGCCGGATATTGAGACAAATACCATTATGGTATTTACCTACTACTCCGGAGCAAGTGCCGAAGATATTGAGAACAACGTAACACGCCCGCTTGAGAACACCCTGAACTCGACCGAGCATCTTAAGCACATTACATCTAACTCACGCGAGAATGTATCGGTCATCACATTGGAGTTCGAATTTGGTTACGACATTGACGACCTCACGAACGACGTTCGCGATAAACTCGATATGGTAGCATCTTCACTCCCCGATGATGCCAACAACCCTATCATCTTCAAGTTCTCTACCGATATGATTCCTATTATGATGATTTCGGTAAAGGCTGAAGAGAGTCAGGCTGCACTTTACAAGATTCTCGACGATAACATCGTGAATCCCCTTGCACGTATCGAGGGTGTTGGTACTGTATCAATCAGCGGTGCCCCCGAGCGCGAGATTAACATTTATATGGACCCGGTGAAGATGGAGGCATATAATATCTCGGTAGAGGCTGTCAGCTCCGTTATCTCGGCCGAGAACCGCAACATCCCCGGCGGTACATTCGATATTGGTAACAATACCTACTCACTGCGCGTCGAGGGAGAATTCAAGAACCCTCAAGATATGCTCGACCTTGTTGTCGGAACACGCAATGGTGCAAATATTTACCTGCGCGACGTTGCTCGTATTGTCGACAGTGTTCAAGAGCGCGCACAGCGCAGCTTCACCGACGGACAGCAAGGAGCGATGATTATCGTTCAAAAGCAGTCGGGTGGAAACTCTGTTGCCATTGCCAATGCTGTTCGTGAAGAGCTCCCCAAACTACAGCAGCGTCTCCCCTCTGATGTAGAACTCGATATAATTGTCGATACCTCGGAGAACATCGTTCAGACAGTAAACACTCTTACCGACACTATCCGCGATGCGCTTATCTTTGTGGTATTGGTGGTATTTATCTTCTTGGGACGTTGGAGAGCAACAGTTATCGTTGCCATCACAATCCCCTTCTCGCTGGTAGCATCGTTCATCTACCTCTTTGCAACCGACGGCTCAATCAATATGATTTCACTCTCTTGTTTGAGTATTGCCATCGGTTCGGTTGTGGACGACGCCATTGTGGTGCTCGAGAACATAACAACACACATCGAGCGCGGTTCAAGTCCCTATAATGCAGCCGTTCACGGAACAAATGAGGTAGGAACCTCGGTTATGGCATCTACACTCACTATGTTTGCCGTATTCTTCCCGCTGACAATGGTAACAGGTATGACAGGTGTCCTCTTCAAGCAGCTTGGTTGGATGATGTGTATCATTATGCTCATTTCGTTGGTTGCTTCACTGACACTGACACCTATGATGTGTGCCAAGATGCTCAAATTGCAGAAGAAACAGAGCAAGCTGTTCATTAAGATATATACCCCCATTCAGAAGGGTCTTGATGCCATAGATGACCTATACGCACGCATAATCAACTATGCTGTACGCCACCGTTGGACAGTGCTGGCAGCCTGCTTCGGCTTGTTTGCTTTGAGTTTACTTTTGGCAGGAGGTATAAAGAGTGAATTCTTCCCTGCGAACGATAATGCACGTGCAACAGCTACAATCGAGCTCCCCATCGGTTCACGTGTCGAGCACTCGCAGGATATTGCACTGAAACTCACCAATATATGGAAAGAGCGTTACGGCAAAGACCTTAAGGCTTGTAACTTCACCGTTGGTCAGGCCGATGAGAACAATACATTCGCTTCGTTGCGCGATAATGGTTCGCACATCATCAGTTTCAATATAAGTTTTGTTCCCTCTGACCAGCGTGAACTCTCAATTGACCAGATTTGTGACCAGATGCGTGCCGACGTAAAATTGTTCCCCGAGATTGCACGAAGCAACATCTCGACAGGTCAGCAGGGAATGGGTGGACAGAGCGCTGCCACATTCGAAATTTATGGTCACGACTTTAACGAGACCGATAAGATAGCAAAAGAGTTGGCAGACAAACTGCGTAGCAATGAGATGTTTACACAGGTTATCATAAGTCGTAGCGACTACCAGCCCGAGTATCAGGTGGAGTTCGACCGCGAGAAGTTGGCAATACACGGACTCAACCTTAGCACAGCTGCCACATACCTGCGTAACCGCTACAACGGTTCGTTGGCAACATACTTCCGCGAGGATGGTGACGAGTACGATGTTAAGGTTCGCTACGAGCCCGAGAGCCGTACAAGCATCGAAGCTATCGAGAATATCGTAATCTACTCATCTACAGGCAAGCCTGTTCGCATCAAGGAGCTTGGAAAGGTGGTACAGAAGGATACACCTCCTACCATCGAGCGTAAAGACCGCGAGCGTATCGTTACCGTTGATGGTGTGCTTGCAGCAGGTGCAGTACTGAGTGATGGTGTAGCATACGGAGAGTCGGTAATCGAGCAGATGGAGATACCCTCAGGTATTGCCGTACAGGTGGCAGGTTCTTACGAAGACCAGCAGGATTCTAACCGTGACCTCGGTCAGTTGGGATTGATTATCCTCATCCTTGTGTTCATTGTAATGGCATCACAGTTCGAGTCACTCACCTACCCCTTCATCCTTATGTTCTCGGTGGTGTTTGCCCTCAGTGGTGTGCTCATCGGACTATATGTTACCGGTTCGAACCTTAACATTATGTCGATGCTCGGTGGTATTATGCTCATTGGTATGGTTGTGAAGAACGGTATTGTGCTCATCGACTATATTATGCTGCTGCGCGAGCGCGGATTGGGTATTATTCAGGCCTGCGTAGGTGCGGCAAAGAGCCGTCTGCGTCCTGTGCTTATGACAACCTGTACCACAATTCTTGGTATGGTGCCTATGGCTGTCAGTCAGGGTGTCGGTGCCGAGATGTGGCGTCCTCTTGGTATTGCCGTTATCGGTGGTCTTACTGTATCTACCATTATGACACTTATCTATGTTCCCGCAATGTACTGTATATTTGCAGGTGTTGGTGTGAAGAACCGCCGTCGCAGCCTTAAAAAGCAGCGCGAGCTTGCAGCCTACTGGAACGAGCACAAACACGAGGAGCAGCTAAAGCATAAGGATAGAAACTAATTAAGTAGCTCTTTCAGATACAGGCTGTCGGACGGCCTGTATCTGAAAGAAACATATATTAAAACCATAAGAAAATGAAAAGTATATTTATTACATTCGATATATCTCACAAGGAAGATATAATAACTATGCTTGAGCATAACAACTGCCGAGGTTTCTCTTTCTTCGACCAAATGCAGGGACGAGGCAGTCGCACAGGTGACCCTCACTACGGCTCACACGCGTGGCCCTCGATGTGCGGTGGCATAATCTCTATTGTTGACGACAACAAGGTCGAGAATCTGTTGGCCGAGATTAAGAAGATGGATACCAATGCTCCACAGCTTGGTCTGAGAGCATTTGTTTGGAACATCGAACAGAGTTATTGATAGACAACATTTATAAAGTATTAAGCAACGAATGGCAGTCACCGCGGTGACTGCCATTCGTTGCTTAATATCGGTGTCCTATAAAGTCGGTTAAGTAAAAAATGAGATGCGCTATAAGTCGATTTTTTACTGGTTGAACATTCTAAGACAATTATCATTGGGGCGACGTATGCGCAGGATACGCGCCAACTCGGGAGCCATAATATTGGCAGGAGTCATTGTCTCGACCAACTGAGGCTCCACGCCTCCGCCCCATATAATCATAGGGAAGAATACCGAACTGCGACGTACCAAATTAGATGCCGACGCCACATCCTTAGCCATCTTCCACCCCGGCATAAGACGCAGCCAGATATCGCCCGAACAGTTGGCATTATAACCATTCTTCACATACTGCATCTCGGGGCTGAGCAATCCTCCCAAACGGTAAATGGTAAATACATCCTCAACACCCTCTAACGATTTTAGAAACTCCACTGCGTGAGAAATAACATCTAATTTATCGAGTTGCATAGTCTCAATGAGACGACGATTCATATAAAGCTGTGTATTATGATACCCTTCGACATATTGTCCTTTACCGAAGATGGCTCCAAGATATACATTCAGCAGCGCCGAGATACGGTCGAGTTGCAAATAACCCGACGGCAGGCGATACTCCTCTTCGTCACCCTCTCCCTCTACGACGTATCCCGTAGAGGCTACCGAGATGAGTACATTTTCGAGTCCTATGCGACTGTCAATCTCATCGAGCAATGCTGCAAGGTTAAGGTCGAGACGAGTATATATATCCTGTACCTCGATAGGACGATTCTCCATAGGTGCCGACTTATAGTTTCCTGCATAGTATGTCACCGAGAGAAAATCGGGAATATCGTCGAGACCCATATTTCCCGAGCGCAGGCAGGCTATTGCCATATCATTTACCTCACTGTTTATGCAGGCGCTTGTCTTATAGTCGCGTACATCATTTGTTCCGTTGAACGAGTAACTGAAAGCCTTTGGCGCCTTATCGCCGAAATTCTCATAAATTTCGGTTGGAAAGAAAGGTTTCCAATTGGCACCTTTTGTACCAATCTTCTTATTAAAATCGGCTGCCCACGAAGGGAACTTACCATAGTATGACGAACTGCACCAGAATCCTGTATCATCGTTTTTCCACAGAACGACATCGGCTGCGTGACCACCTGCCATAACTGCCACATCGCAATCGGGAGCTATGGCACATACCTGCGCCTTGCTACGAGTGGCACGTTTCATCTCGTCGGGCAGAGTAAGCGACTTTAGCTTGGCAGGCGAAACAGACCTATTGGTGTATAATCCCTTATAGCGACTATCGTCGGTGCAATTAACAAGGCGCAACGAACTGCGGTCGAGCCACTGCCCTGCGACTATTCCACTAACGTATGGATAGGTTCCCGACATCATCGTTGCCGTTGCCGAGGCACGGTCGATGTGCTCATAGGCATAATAAGCATTAGAGTACAGACGTCCCTCATTCATTAGACGCTTGAAGCCCTTATCGCCATAGAGGCCGGTGAACTCATATAGAAAATCGCTGCGAAGCTGGTCGACATTTATCGATAATACCAGCCTTATATTACCATCGCCCTTATCCTTTGCTGTTGCAGAGAAAAGCGAGATAAACAAAAAAATCAACGTATATCCAATGCGCATATTTTATCTTTATATATATAAAAAAGTGAACGAATAATAACTGTTACAGCACAAATATAGAGTGGTGCGGGAAAGCTCTGTGGCAACAACGGCGATGTCACGATAAACAACGTAGGCATTGCGACCTGAAGCCACATAAAGTCCATTGAGAGTCCTTTCCCTACGCGATACAACAGAATAGGCAATAGCACAAAGGGCAGCGGATTAAGCCACAAAAGCAACCAATTGCAATCTACCGCCGGATGTTGCGAGAAGAGTACCATAAAAAGCAGTACAGAACCCGAGAAAGCCTGCAACAACATCAGCAGTATATCCCACAGCCAAAAGGTACGTCCCGAACGACGTTCGCACAGCATCACCACAAGAGTAAACAGTAGAAGCAGCAACGATACATTAAAAGGAGTTAGATTATTCCTTACCGCCTCGCGTTTTTGTGGCAACAACAGCTCGTGCTGCGCGCCAACAAGGCGCCTTGTAGAGCCATCGACAGAAACTGTAGCATCGGCGAACTCACGCATAAGCACAAAAGGAGCAAACTGCGCACCTCCGCGCTTTGCTGTTTCATCGGCAGGGACGCCAAGTAACATATCCATTCCAAACTGATACCATTCATTTTGGGCTGTATGCATATGTATAATGTCTCGGAATGTGAGAGAGTCACCCACCGAAGGAGCTGCATAAGCTATATTTCCCCCAACGGCCTCGAGTATCTTATCACGTGCCTTTGTGGTACAATTATTAAAGAGGAAATTATAGCGATAAACGCGATTCTTAGGTAAAGAATTTGTCGCAAGCGCCTCTATTATCCTATTTTTTTGCAATGAGTCGAGGGCAAGAACCTGTTCGGTTACTCCCGAGCCACGTATGCCATATTCGGCTATGAAATATTTAAAGTCGGTGCATCCAAGCAGATAATCGGTCTCTCCACGTACAAAGCGCCATACAAAATTGGGTTCATCAAAACTGAAAAGGCCATAGTTAAACACGACATCTACACCTCGCGCAGGGTCGGTTACACGTAACGCGGTGTGCCCAAACAATTCATAGACCTGCTCACCCGGTGAGCAGGTCAGGAGTGATATCTCTCTTTTGTCATCGGCAAGTGCGCACAATGGCATAAAGAGCAATAAAAGAACTAATTTCTTCATATATCCTTTGCGTCAATCAACTATTTTTTAATAAAAACTTTCTTTCCGTCTACAACATAAATTCCGCTACCCGATACACCCTTGATGCGGTTACCGGCAAGGTCGAAAATCGCCTGTGCATCTACCGAATCGGCATCTACGATATCTATTGAAGTGGTCTTACCCTCGGGGTAGCAGATAAGTTCGGTGCCATCGGCATTATAAAGAACACCATCTATCGAAGAGAAGTATTCACTACCCCCCTCGACAAGAATCTCAACAAGATTGCTGCAACCCACAAAAGGTGTGGGAATCGTTCCCGAGCGCACCTCGAACAGGTTTATGTCAATTCCTTTGGGTATTGCAGTAGAGAAAGAGAACACATTTGACAGTGACACCGATACCTCTTTGCGTCCCACTACACCGTTGGCATTTATTACCTCTATCATTAGTGTGCCTGCACCATTGCTCTCGACATTTATGTCAAAAGCGGTACCCTGTGCTATCGTACAATCACTGTTATCAAGAGCATACTCGGTGTTTCCACCAATCTTCATAACAATATTACCGGCTTTGGCAAGATATATTTGGAAACCACCTTTGTAGTTCTCGCCCAAAGGCTCCTCGCCGGTAGCAAGGAGTCCCGAGCCCCACTGATTATAGGTGCTGCCATCGGTATATACCTTCAACGACAAAGCCCACGCCTTCTTAGGAGGCAGCGAACTTTTTAATTTATAAATCTGCACCTCGCCATTGCCGGCAATGGAAGTCTTTGCCACTACATTGCTGCCCACGAATCTAAGTGTCGACGGCAGGGTTACCGATGTGAGCGACGTTACGCCATCGAAAAGACCGTTTGCAAGTCCCACAATTATATATTCGTCATCACCAATAGTTACATTTGAGGGAATAACAAGGTTGCCCTTACCTTTTGTTGTTATGCTTGTTAGGGTTATCTCGTTGTTTTCGGTCTCGTAACCAAATACCCAATCCTCAATCACGAGACCTTTGTGAAAAACCGCTGTAAACTCTCCATCCTCGACAGCATACATTTTAAACTCAGGCTCTGTGCTTACAACACGTTCGTAACGGTCTTTCCAGCAGACAAACTGCGCCGTTCCGATAGGCTTTGCGATGAGTCGCATCGACATTCCCGATGCAACGGAGATTCCGCTTCCGGTATTCTCGCCAATCTGTCCGTCGAGTTCCATAGTAGCCTTACCCCACTCCTCGTTATTCGACTTTATTGTAACGAGCGAAGCTGTCTCGGGATATTCTGTTACATTAAGAACAATCTCGTAAATCATACGGTTGGCATCGGCTTTTGCAGGGAATGCTTTAGTCTTGCTATCGTATCCCTCTTTCCAAGCACCATCGAATCGCATACGCATATGTGTTATTCCAAGAGGAATTTCATAGGGCAGAAGAATATTTATAGTACCCTGCGATACAGCAGTGTTCTGAGCGCCCTTTGTTCCAAGCACCTTTACAAGTTCGTTCTCATCATCGAAATCGCCATCGGCATTAAGGTCGATATATGCCGAGAGACAGCAATATTTGAGACCGTTGCTTGCAGGGTCGTTCCACTTTATATCGAAACTGCTGCCACGAGCGACATTTACAATACCGGGAACAACATTAAAGAGTTTAGAGGGAGACTCCTGTACCTCGTAAATTCTAACCTCCTCCTTGTTATATCGTTTTATTGAGATGTACTCGGCATACTGCGCATAGCTCTTTATGTCACCGATATCGGACAAATCCTCGCCGGGCACTCCCCATTTGTTCACTACAAACTGCGCGGTAAATGTTGCTGCCTCTTTGCCATAATAGGTATAGGGATTTTCGTTGCTTACTGCATTACCATTAGCGTCGACCCAACGATAGAAGTCGTAACCTGCATTTGCCTTTGCCAACATTGTAACGGGGTCGGTATTCTTAACCGTAAGGCTTTCACTGCCCTCTATAGATACAGTTCCGTTGCCATCGGTTGCAACTGTAACAGTACGAGGCTCGGTAATCTTCTCTCGTATAGCCACCTTAAATGTAAGAACAGTCTTGTCGGAGAGCGTTGCGATAGCTTTAACAGCACCAATGAAAGCATCGGCAGGAAGTTGCACTGCGTTGTTCGCAACTGCAAGTTGCTCATTGCTGCTTACGCCAAGGTCGGCATTCAGGTCAATCCATAGCGACTCGAGCGAAACACCCGCTTTAAGTTCTCTTATGGGAAGTCGGTACTCCTCGCCACGATAAGCCTCATCCGTAACTACTGCCGAAGCATCGCGTGTCACACCGTACGGGAAATAGTAACTACCACCAAGAACGCCGAAATAGTTGGCGAAAGTAGCCTTTGCAGTAGCAACAGCATCGGCACCCGAGACGGTGTTATCATATACATAATCGGTAAAATTCAATGTCCAGAGACGCTCAAAAGCTGTAAACCAACCACCCAAGGGGGCTGCACCATTATTTTCGAAGAACATTTTCCAACGTTGGTAGTGATAATCCTTTATGAGCCCCGACCAGCAACGATTCGAGTAATCGTGCAGATTGCTGTCGGTCTTAGACCAAACGGTAATTTGCGTACGAGCGTTCCACTCCATCCAATTCTTATCGGCAACCGTCGTACCCTCGGCCTCGTCGGTAACGTCACGAGCCATAGCAGTCCAACGACCAAGAGTAAAATTGGTATCGGCCGATAGCAATGTATCTACATCGAGCATCAGTTGCAGGAATAGTTTATACAGACGCTCATACTCGGCTGTGTAACGCTTATTGTAAGCATTTTTAATTTCGGGCAACAGATAGTAGGCAAAATCGACCATCGACTGGCGTACAACATCCACTACATCGTAACTGTAATTAGCCTCGGAACTTTGCGGTACATTCTGCAACGACAGAAGCAGGTCGGCAGCATTCAGCACATCCTGAACATCCCAATAGATAGCCGATTTACTCCAACTCGACACGCTGTTTACCGTCCAGGCCGGACGAGCAAGGATTACAGGCTCTGTAGTTCCCTGCTGGCCATCAACCGTACAATTGTGAACCGAGTTTAACAGTTTCACCCACGCAGTGTGTGCATCCTTTGAGTCGATGCCATAGCGGTTATAAGCGTATGTACGTAACCACTCCTCGGGTGCAGGCTCCTCGGCTCTCCAGGGAAGTTCGAAAAGCATATCGTAGAGCATCGGGTTGGTCTCGATACCTTCGGGAGTGGCACCTATTCCACGCATATTGCCTTTTTTAAGAGCAGCATAATATCCGCTGATGGTCTTTGCTACACGTCCGTGCAGACCAGTACGACCACCGAAATTATGTAGCATACAATAGATAAAATCGTGTCCCGCATAGTGATTGCCACTCCAATTGGGATTACCATCCGAGAAGAGGTCGAGAGCTACGAAGCGGTCGGGATTCTCCAGAGGCACCGATGCGAAAGCTGTCGCATTAGGCAGATTCTGCCAATACTGAACCACCCACTTTGGTTTCTCTATTCCTAACGCCGACAACTCTTCGGCAGTCATGGCATAGTCGTCCATCGCCTTCATAACACCGTTGTAAACCGCCTTTATGCTCACCTGTCCTGTGGGCACACCACCCTCGTGGAATGGGTCCATACTATAGAACTCCGACGTACCCATAAGTTTCTTAAGATGACGATAATAGAGCTCTGACATATAGCCAAAGTTCTTGGTATCGGCGGGACTTAGAATGTCGGGGCGGGTGTATCCTCCTGCCCACATACCCGACTCAATGATATTCCAAGAGGGTTTCTTGTTTCTCATACTGTTGGGAACCATTCCGCTATATCCGGGCAATACAGGTTTCATACCATACTCGCGCATAGCAGCAAGAATCCGGCGGCAAAGATTACCTTGACGCTCGTACCACCAATCGGGGTTACCATTCATTCCGGCACCTGTACCACCCCATCCCTCGAGGTTATTCATTGCAAACCACGCCATAAAACCGGGGCCTGCCACAAACTCATTAATCTCGCTTTTCGAATATCCCATTTCGGTGAGGACATCGCGCCACACTGTCTCCAGACCCACAAGCACCAACGGCATATTTATACCGTGCAGAGCCATCCAGTCGACCTCTTGCTGCCAACGCTCCCAAGTCCAAAATGCCATAGAATAGGAAAAAGTACAGTAGTTAAGATAGTAACGATAATCGGCACTACACCTATGTATCTCGTCATTAGTAGGCACAGGCAATTCAACATCCGAAAGGTCGGTTGACATATTGTTCCACGTAAGATTAACATGAGCATAATGATTGAGATACCAATTCAGACCCGTTGTAACCGCCAGTATATTGTTACCCATTATACAAGGCTTTCCATTGCGGCTTGTGATTACAAAGAGGTCGTTGCCGTCGGTCGAGAGTCCATCATCGACAACCGTAACAAAAAGTTCCGATGCCTCTTTGCCGCCAATACGGTCGAGCATATCACTTACAGCCTTGGGATTTACTATCTCTGCGGCCGTCGATGTCACCACAAAAAGCAACATCATCAAAACTCCTAAGATACTTTTTCTCATATTATATATATAATATTATTCTAACTAGCGCAAAAATACATAAAAATAACAGAAAGGCAATACATTTATACAAGATAGAGTGAGCCGTTTCATTTTTACCTTAAAAAAATCGTAAAAACAAATAATTTGAGCTATCTTTGCGAGGATTTTCCAAAAATAGGTAATTTGTATCTCATAATTGACATCGGCAATAACAGCACAAAGTACTATCTCTTCGGTAAGGAGAGCATTATACTACACGGCAGGCGCGCCGGCGGCAGTTTCGATTTTATAAGCGAATATGCCCGGCAGTTCGATGTTGATGGAATTATCGTCTCATCGGTAGTAACACTTGACGACGAAGTAAGAGAGCTGATAAACAGAGCTTGCGAGCGTATTGTATGGTTCGATAACAACACCCCTATGCCAATGGAGATTGATTACCGCACACCCATGACATTGGGCTCAGACAGATTGGCAGCAGCCATTGGAGCTATGGAGCAGGCTCCCGGTCGCAACATTCTTGTAATTGATGCAGGAAGCGCCATTACAATAGACTTTGTCGACAGTAAGGGCCATTTTCGTGGAGGAAACATATCGCCCGGAGTAAAAATGCGCCTGACGGCACTACACCGACAGACAAGTCGTTTGCCTCAAGTGGATAAAGAAGGCGATATCCCCAAATTCGGTTACGACACCGAAACTGCCATCCGCAGCGGTGTGATACGTGGTATCTGCCACGAAATTGAGGGTTATATAGCCGAAATTAAGGAGGTTTTTCCCGACGTTTTGGTTTTTTTAACGGGCGGCGATGAAAAAACGTTGATTGATAAGATAAAAAGTCCCATATTTGCAGACAAATACTTAGTAGCAAAGGGGCTGAATAAAATATTAAAAGAGAATATATGCTGATTATGGCAATAAATAAGAGACTACTATCAATTCTATCGGCCTTAATGATGACTATGGCACTGTTTGCCGACAACGGTGTAAACTCGCCATACTCACGTTTTGGTCTTGGTATGCTGAGCGACCAGAATCTGGCCATAAACCGTCAGATGGGTGGCTTGGGTTATGCTTTGCGCGATGCAAAGTACATAAACCTGCTCAACCCCGCATCACTCGCACAGGCCGACACGCTTACAATGCTTTTTGAGGCCGGTTTCTCGTTACAGAATGTAAACTTCAAAGAGAACGGACAAAAAATAAATGCCCATAACGGCAGTTTCGATTACATTGCGATGAAATACCGTATTCGTAACGGTCTGGGTATGAGCATCGGTGTGCTGCCCTACTCCAATGTAGGATACTCGTTCAGCAGCCGCAATGTAAACATCGACAGCGAGATTGGCAATAACACATCGAGCACCAACAGCTATAGCGGTACAGGTGGTATTTATCAACCTTTTGTAGCATTGGGTTGGTCTCCCATTCCAAATTTAGCTTTGGGAGTGAGCGCATCGTATATCTATGGCGATATTTCGCACAAGGTTGGCTCTACATTTGACGACACCTCTATACGTAACCGTGCACGCTATTATAATATAGACGTATCGAGCTACAAGGTAGACTTTGGAGCACAATACGATATGATTCTCGGTAAGGGACACGGACTAACTTTAGGTCTTGTTTATTCATTGGGACACGACCTTAAAGCCGATGCACAGGTCATTGAGCAGACATTACAGAATGGCACAATCCAGGTTAGCGACACATCATACATAGCTAACGGATTCAGCCTGCCACATACAATAGGATTCGGTGCCGTCTATAATTTAAAGAACAATTGGAAATTCGGTCTTGATTACACCTATCAGGCGTGGAGCAGTTCCGATTTCTTTGGCGAGGACAAGGGACTCGACCGCAGCAAGATTTCTGTTGGAATGGAGTATTCGCCTAACAGAATATCACGCAACATTCTAAAGAGAATGTACTACAGAGCAGGCGCCTATTACGCTCAGCCCTATACCGAGGTAAACGGCAAGAAAGGATGTGACGAATATGGGTTCAGCGCAGGATTCTCCATACCATTCGCAAATAAATACAATAAGCGTATGTCAATGGTTCACATATCGGGACAAGTTATTCGTATGGAGCCTAAAAGTGCCGGAATGATAGCAGAAACCTGCTTAAGAGTAAATCTGGGAATAACATTCAACGAGGGTTGGTTCTCAAAGATGAAAGTAGAATAATATAATATAGTAGCGAAAAAATGAAAAAGAGTATTTTATCAATTTTGTTTGCTGCGGCAGCCATCGGCGCCTCGGCACAGATTAACGGTATCGACAACAACAACCGTTTTGGTGTTGGCGAGCAGGACAGTCTAAATTGCATCGCACTCATCAGTAACACAAAAGTAAATGTTAACAGCAACAGTTTCGAGACTGCCTATCCCTATTGGAAGGAGCTTTTTACAAAATATCCTGTTGCACGTGTAGATACCTATTCACACGGTATAAAAATCCTTAAAGGTCTTATCGCAAAAGAGCAGGACGAGCAGAAGAAGCTCGATTACATCAACGAGCTTATGTCTGTTTACGACCAGCAGATTAAGTATATGGATAAGTTGCAGGAGATTACAAAGAGTAAGCTCTCGGTAGGTAACACTCTTGGTAAGAAAGCCCTCGATTACATCCGTTTCGTACCCAAAGCATCGCTTGACGAGGCATACAAAATGCTGCGTGAATCGGTAACAGCCGAAAAAGGTGAGTCAGAGTACATCGTTACACAGAACCTTATGAAGATTTCGGCTCAGAAGTACAAGAAAGACCCCGCCGGTCACGGTGAGCAGGTTATTCAGGATTATCTCGACGCATCGGTTTACATTGTAGACGTACTCGATAAATACAACGAGCGCATAGAATACTACAACAACCGATTCAAAGAGCTTACAGACCCCAAAGACAGCGTTCGTGCCGATGGTTATGGAAAGATGATTGACGCAGCACGTATTGCACGTAGCAACATCGACGGTTATTTCATCAACAGTGGTGCAGCATCTTGCGACGACCTTGAGAAGATTTATGCTCCTAAAATTGAGGAGAACAAAGACAATATCGAGTATCTTAATAAGGTTATTGCCCTTATGAGTATGCTGAAGTGTACCAACCAGGATGCTTATCTTGCTGCATCTGAGTATGCTCTTGCCATTGAGCCCAATGCAAAGGCTGCGATGGGTTGCGGTTACCGTTACTTCAAAAGAGGCGAGACCGATAAGGCTATGGAGTTCTTCAACCAGGCTATAGAACTTGAGACCAGTACTACAAACAAGGCCGATATGTACTACAAGGTAGGTGCCATTTATCTTAGCCTCAAGCAGCCTGCAAAAGCACGTGAGTATGCACGCAAGGCAATTGGTCTGAACTCTAAGTTTGGCGACCCCTACATCCTTATTGCACAGTGCTATGTATCGGCTCCCAACTGGCACAACGACAAGGTTCTCAACGGATGTGTATATTATGCAGCAATCGACAAGTTGAACCGTGCCAAGGCAGTAGACCCCACAGTAAAAGATCAGGCAAACAAGCTCATTTCGCAGTACTCTAACTATACTCCCTCTACCGACGAGCTCTTTATGAGAGGTTATAGCAAGGGTAAGAGCATCACTATTGGCGGTTGGATAAATGAGACAACAACAATACGTTAATAACAGCAATAAAAATCACAGTACAACTATCGCTTTCACAGCGATAGTTGTACTATTTTTTCTTTTCTCGTGTAACGAAGAGAAGAAAACAACCATTGTCGACAATGGCGAATCGGACTCCATAGCCTTTATGAGCACGTATGGTGTCAATACCCTGATAAGCGACTCGGGTCGTATCAGCTATAAAGTAGAAGCCGAGGAGTGGTTGATGTACGACAAACGTAACCCTTCATATTGGGCCTTCGAGAAGGGCATATATCTTGAGCAGTACGACGATAGTATGAACGTCGAGACCACACTACGCAGCGATACAGCCTATTATTACGACAAATCAGGTCTTTGGCAGTTGTATGGTAATGTGCGCGTACATACAATAAAAAACGAAAGGATATTTACCGACAAACTCTTCTGGAGCAGCGAGACAGAGCGCATCTACTCGGACAGCTACATAAAAATAGAGCAAGAAGATAGAGTCACCGAAGGAATCGGATTCACCTCGAACCAGAATCTTACAGTGTGGGAAATTCTTAACACAACAGGAATATACCCTATTGAGGATATAAAATAACTATGATAACAGACATTATTTTACTTATAGTAGTAATACTTTTCTCGGCCCTTTTCTCGGGAATGGAGATAGCCTTTGTTGCTTCAAACAAACTATTGATGGGCATTGATATGAACAATCGCACCATCACCTCGTTTGCAATTGACAAATTCTATTCCAACAGCAACAATTTTGTCTCAAGCCTTCTTGTAGGCAATAACATAGTCCTTGTCATATACGGTATTCTTATGGCAAAACTATTGAATGCCACTATCTTATCGGGTATTACCGACTCTACCGGTGTACGCCTGTTCCTCGAGACGTTAATATCGACAATAATAATCATTCTCACCGGAGAATTTGTTCCAAAGGCGATATTCCGTATAAACCCCAACGGAGCACTCAAGCGCTTTGCGCTTATAATGTATCCAATATACATACTGCTCTACCCTCTTGCACGTTTCACAACGTGGGTTTCCTGTCTTATTCTGCGTCTATTCAACATACGCATCAACAAGGAGACACGTGATAACACCTTCAGCAAGACAGAGCTTAACAACCTCATTCAAAGCAGTATAGACAATGCAAAAAAAGAAGAAGAGGAGATTGACAACGATGTAAGAATCTTTCAGAATGTTCTTGATTTCTCGGATATAAAAGTACGCGATTGCTTTGTTCCCCGCACCGAGATTTATGCTCTCGAAGTTACAGCTACACTCGAAGAGCTTAAGTCTATGTTCATAGAGTCAGGACATTCCAAAATTATAGTATATAAAGACAATATCGATAATATCATTGGCTACATTCACTCCTCGGAGCTTTTCCGCAGCAGCGAGCATTGGCAGCAGCGCATCTGTAAAATGCCCATTGTCCCCGAGACATTGTCGGCACAGAAACTACTGCGTACTCTTATGCAGCAAAAAAAATCCCTGGCAGTGGTAGTTGACGAGTTTGGTGGAACATCGGGTATCATATCACTCGAAGACCTTCTCGAAGAGATTATAGGCGAAATAGAGGATGAGCACGATAACACCAACCTCACAGCAAAGGCATTGGATGAGAACGAGTATCTGCTCTCGGGACGCCTCGAAGTTGAGCGCATAAACGAGATGTTCGAGTTGGAAATCCCCGAGTCGGACGAATATCAAACCCTCGGTGGTTTCATACTCTCGCACCACCAACGTTTCCCGAAGCTCAATGAGACAATCACCATCGAAAATTTCAGTATACAGATAATTAAGCAACGCAGTATGAAAATAGAGTTAGTGAAACTGAAAGTGCTTGAAGAAGATAAAGATTAAATATTTTTCGGGTTTCAGAGACAATATCATACAGTAAGAAACTGAGAAACAACAAGAGTGCCACATCTAAACAGAGAATATAGCACTCTTGTTGTTTTATCATTTTGCCGAAGTTACAAAACTTTTTCTTTTGTTTTATATACAACTACCACCATTTTAAGCAAAAAACAGTAATAAACAGCCACAAACAGAGCAACTTTTTCACACTAATATACCTAAAAATTAAAAGCATTTTTGTATCTTTGCCGCGTTTGATTGTAAACTAAAAATTTAAAACATAAAAAGACTATGGCAACATTACAAAAACTGCGCAATGCCGGCCCCCTACTTCTTATTTTCGTGGGTATTGCGCTATTCGCATTCATCGCGGGCGACGCACTTAGAATATTCCAATCGCCTCAGGGTGCACAAGCAGTAGGCAGCATTAACGGAGAAGAGATTTCGGCTGCCGAGTTTCAGGAACTTTACGAAGAGTACTCAAACGTTTTACAGTTTATGAGAAATGGTGCTCCTCTTAGCGATGAGGAGCAGAGCGCTCTGAAAGATCAAGTTTGGAACGAATATCTCCAGAACAAAGTAATTCAAGAGGAGGCACAGAAGATTGGCCTTACAGTATCTGACGCCGAGCTTTTGGCTATTATCTCAGAGGGCAGCCTTCCCATTCTTCAGCAGAGTCCTTTCAGTCCTGAGGGAAAATTCGACTTCGACTTCCTCAACCAATTCCTTGCCGAGTATGAGAACAACAAAAACGATTTTGCCTATGTGCAGCAGAATAAGCCTTTTTATGACTATTGGTGCTTCATCGAGAAGACAATCAAGAACGATCTTTTGGCTGCAAAGTATCAGGCACTTGTTGTAAACTCATTCATCTCGAACCCTGTAGTAGCCGAGAACAGCTTTAACTCGAGCAATGTAACATACAATGCCGAGATTAAGGTATTACCCTACTCTGCAATAGCCGACTCTACAATAAACGTCAGCGACAGCGAGGTAAAGGCCGCATACGAGGAGAAGAAACAGCTTTTCAAACAACTTGTAGAGAGCCGCAACATAAAGTATGTAAGCTACAAAGTAGTACCCAGCGAGCAAGATCGTGAGGCGCTCCGCGCCGAGATTGCCGAGCAGGTCAATACTCTTGCACAAGGAAGCGATTATGCAAACATTGTACGTGCTGCCAGCAGCGAGGTTCCCTATAGCCAACTCGCTTGGGCAAAGAGCCGTTTCCCCGAGGAGGTTCGTCTGCGCCTCGACTCGGTTAAGGTAGACGAGGTAGAGGGTCCCATCTACAATGCATCGGACAATAGTTTCACTGTATTCAAGAACCTTGGTAAGGTAACACTCCCCGACTCTGTTCTCTATCGTGTACTTCCCGTAAACGATAAAGCACTTGCCGACAGCCTGCTGAATGTACTTAAGAATAATGGCAACTTCAAAGAAATCTCAACAAAGTATGCTCAGACAAAGAACGACTCATTGTGGCTCACATCGGCAATGTACGAGGGTGCTCCTATACAGGGCGATGACGCTACTTTCATCAGCACACTCCTAAATGCCAAGAAGGGCGAGTATAATATAATGTCCCTAACCAATGGTGCAATCGTTATCTATCAGGTAATTGCCACAAAAAACCCTGTAGAGAAGTACAATGCAGCAGTAGTAAAGCGCACAGTAGAATTCAGCAGCGAGACATACGCAGCAGCATACAACAACTTCAGCCAGTTTGTTGCATCTTGCAAGACTATTGAAGATTTAGAGAAGAATGTCGAGCAGTACGACGGTTTCCGAGTTCTTACAGCAAACAACTTGTTTAACCGTTCACACAATATTGCTAATATCAAAGATACACGCAAAGCTATCCGTTGGATATTCAGCGAGGCAGAGGTTGGCGAGGTATCTCCTCTTTACGAGTGTGGTGACAACAACACACTTCTTGTAGTTGCACTCTCAGACATCAACGAGAAAGGTTTCACTCCATTGGATAAGATGTCGGTTTATGTTCGTTCTGAGGCAATTAAGAACAAGAAAGCCGAGAAGATTATGAACGACATCAAGGGTAAGAGTTTCGATGAACTCGCAAACGTAGCAGGAGTAAAATCGGACGTTGCCGAGCGCATCAGCTTCGTTTCTCCCACATTTGTTAAGTCAATCTCGGCAAACGAGCCTGCTATCAGCGCTGTTGTTACCAAGATGAAAGCCGGCGAGGTAAGTGCACCTATCAAGGGCGAGAAGGGCGTTTACGTTGTTAAATTATTAGCAGTCAACAAGGGCGGTCGCGAATTTAACCCCGAGGCCGAGCAGACAACACTTAAGTCATCTGCAAGCACCTTTATCACCAACAGTTTCTTCAATAGATATACAGGAGACAGCCAGTTCTTCAACGAACTTTTCCAAAAAGGTAATGTAGAGGACAACAGATACCTCTATTTCTAATAGAAGAGGCATATTTAAGAATAAAAAATCGTCAAGGAATTAATTTTCTTGACGATTTTTTATTCTTTTTATGTTACGTTTTATATATTGCTACGTTTTATCGATAGAAACGCACGACAAAAGAGAAATGAGCGAAGAGAATCTCATAAATGTATTTACAACCCTCAGAAACAGATTTCTGAGTATGGCATCATACCTGTTAGACAACGACAGCGATGCCGACGACGTACTGCAAGAGACCTTTTGCCGTTTGTGGCCACGACGCGACAAGATAACATCGCAACAAGAGGCCGAAGCACTTACTACCACAACCTTGCGTAACCTATGTATCGACAATCTTCGCAAACGAAAGATAAGCACGATACCAATAGAAGAGCAACACGACCGACAAGAGGAGTCGCCCGACTGGAGCGAAGAGCACTTCCGAGAGATAGAGAAAATTATTGAACAAGAGCTGACCCCACTGCAAAATGAGATACTGCACCGTAAAGAGTACAATAATGAAACAATAGAAAAGATAGCCAAAGATTTAGGGATGCAAGCCGCAGCTGCAAGAATGCAACTATCGAGAGCACGAAAGAAGATTAGAGAATGTTATCAAAGGAGGATACAAGAATGAGCAACAACAAAAAATACAGAAGTATCGGCAACACCGACGAGCGTTGGTTACAGCTGATAGAGCGCTACTTCGATGCCACCATCACCGATGCCGAAGAGCAACAACTGAAGCAATTCCTTGCAAGCCCCCACTCCAACTCTCAGCAATATGACGAGATAAAAGCAGTAATGGGCTTTCTAAGCACCGGAAAACGATATAACAGCCAATCAAAGAAACAACGTATAATAGGTATAAACCGAGTGCTGAAGTGGAGCGTAGCAGCAGCCGTTACCATTGGAATCATAGGTACTGCCGCAATACAATTTAGCAATACAAGCAACAACAATATATGTATAGCATACATCGATGGAAAAAAATATACCGAAGAAGCCATAGTACTTGCACAGATGCGAAACACAATGCAACGAATGAGCAACAGCATAGAAGAACATTCGTTAGAGCATCAGCTTGGCGAAATGTTCCGCACAATGAGTAACCACGAGAACGAGAACCAATAAACTTAAGCCCTATGAGATATTTTCTTACCATAATTCTTTCACTCCTATGCTTGATAGGTGCAAATGCCCAAAAAGGGCTCGAAGTATCGAAACTCTTTGAGGCCAAAGGCAAATGGAAACTGAAATTTACAGCTACACACTTATCGGGGCGCGCACTAAAGCCCTATAACCTCACCCTGTTCCGTAGTATAACCACCGGTGATAGCCGATTATACGACGAGATAGAGCAAGCAGTGAATAAAGATGCGCAAAAAACCATTGACAAAGAGTGCGGATATATCGACGGCCAACTGTACTATGGATTCTTCCTATTCGAACCGAAAGAGAAAAAGAATCGCTACCTTTTCTATCGCAACAGCTCGCTGCGAAGTAACGAGCCCAACGAAGTAACCATAGTTTATATGGAGGGTTATGCCACCCTTAAAGAGCTAAAAGAGATGTTCCGATAATTGAATAACAAATAACACAGATAACTATGAAGAAGATTTTAACCTCAGCACTAATGCTGTGCTCTGCCCTGCTTGCAACAGCACAAACAACAACTACTACAGCCACAACCGGTAACGATAGTACAGTTATAATTCGCAAACCCAATGAGGTGCGCATAACCGAAGGTCGTGGGTACATAAATGTAGAAGTACACGGCCGTGAGGGTAACGATGCCTATCTCTACACCATACGCAAAGGTTCAAATACCTCGATAATGAGTGAGAAAAACAGAAATTGGGATTTTAGGATTCCCTTTATCGACAAGAAGAAAGAGACAAATTCCAATCCACGATACCGAAGAGCAAAATTCTCTTTTAACATAATCAATGGCCTGCAATTCGGTATGGGCCTTGTCAGCGCCACCTCACAGGCACCTGGAATGGATATCGATATGGGTAATGGCGGATTCGAGTTCTTCCTCAATAATCTTGCAATGTGGGATTACCGTCCTACAAAGAACACCTCGCTTACTATGGGTTTTGGAGTCGATTGGCGTAACTACCGTATGAAAGGCAAAACACGATTCATAAAAGAGGGAACAAACATTGGTTTAGGCTCATACCCCGAGGGCGCCGACATTAACTTCTCACGTCTTAAGGTTTTCAGCCTTACCCTCGACTTGATGCTACGTCAACGTCTCTTTGGTCACGTATCGGTAGCAGCCGGTCCCGTTGTCAACTTCAACACAAGCGGAACACTAAAGACACGCTACACCCTTATCGATGGTGACAATCGCGAGAGCATAAGAGAGAGAAACAGACATATTCACCAAAAGGCGGTAACAGTAGATTTTAAAGGTGAACTGAATATATCTCCCATAGCATTCTACATAAAGTACTCGCCAATGAATGTCCTCGACACTAATTACGGCCCCAAATTCCGTAGTCTTTCGGCAGGAGCAATGATTGTACTATAACAAAACACGCAGAGCACCAAGCTCTGCGTGTTTCTTATTTTATTATTACCATAGTTGCTCCAAAGCCATATTTCTGAAACGAGGCATCCTGCGAGAGACAGCGCGGATATTTGCGTTTCAGTTCCTGCATAATGGCATTGCGAAGCACTCCTTCGCCCTTGCCGTGTATAAACACTATCTTCTTGCCTTTCTCCTTTTTATACTCGTTAATAGTCTTTCGCACAACATCCATCTGATGGTTCAGAATATCAAACGGGGTAAGTCCTGCCGTTGTTTCCAATAGAGAGTCGGCGTGCAGGTCGACCTCAAGAATATCACTGCCCTTTGGTAGTTTGGTCTGTTGCTGAGGACGCTGTGGTTCGTCAACTTTCTTTTTCTCCAATATTATGCGCTGAATCTCAGCGGCATCGGTAAATACCTCTTTCACAGGTTTATCGTCGGTCACAAGTTCGTATATCAGCGCCCCTTCGTCGAAATAGGGATTCTCTTTAAAAAGATGCAGTTTATAGAACTTAACAGTATCTATGCGTCGCTCTATGTTTATAGCAGCCTTAGGAGCAAAAGCCTTATCTTGCTTAAATGGTAAGAGCTGAACAGCTACACGCTCCATTTCATTAAGCTCTTCGCGACCAAACTCCTCGATAAACAATTTCGAGTCGGGTTCCAAGAGTCCGTTGGCACGCACGCGCCAAGAACGACCCTCAACAACAGAGTATGTAAAATATACCCAATAATTACTCTCGTTAATTATATAAGCCTCGAAACGCGAGTTAGAGAGCGACTTTTCGTCCATAGGCAGATAGGCCAATGAGATATTCAGACGCTCGCCCTCGGGACGCTCCATAGGACGGAATGTCACAACAGGTTCCTTCTCCTCGGGTTCCTCGTCATACGCAACAACGTGTGCCGCCATCGGCTGCTGATGTTTTTTAGGCTCCTCCTTTGGTGTGAGGCTCTTCTTCTGAAAATTATACTCATTAGTATCTACTGCCACACACTCGTTTATGGGCATTGGAATCTCGAAACCATCCTCGCCCTCGACAATAACTACATCCTTACCTCGGAAGCCCGTAACTATGCCTCCACCCGTTTCGTGTATGAAACGTACTTTATCTCCAATCTTCATATATTACTATGTAAAAATTCTTTATAACAGAAACTCTTTCAGTTTCAAGAACTCTTGTTCAAAATTAGGTGTCAGCACCCCCTTGCCGATAGCATTCTGAATTTCATCAATATTCCAGAATCGTCCACCGTCGAGTTCGTCACTCGGCCTTATCTCGTCACTATACACTGTGCTGAATACATTTATCAGTTCCCTCTCGCGCTCGCTCTCGAAAAGATAGCGTAACAGGAATTTCGGTTCAAAGCCCACAATTCCAAGTTCCTCGCGCACCTCACGCACGAGTGCCTCCTCGACACTCTCGCCATAGTCGATGTGTCCGCCAACAGCTGTATCCCATCTGCCCGGCTGTATCTCTTTCCACATAGGACGCTGCTGAAGATATAGTCTGCCATTCTCATCCAGCAGATGCAGATGCACCACAGGATGCAGAAGTTTACTTCCACTGTGACACTCGCCACGTGTTGCCTTGCCAACTACGTTACCCACCTCATCCACGATGGGGAAAATTTCGGCACTATTATCGCTTTTCATCTGTAATAACTCTAATACAGCGCGAATTTACAAACAACTTCTTACATTAGCAAGAAATCGAGGTCGAGCATAATTTTTTGTAATGTTCCCTCATCGGGTGACACCTCGTGTAGAGGTTGCCCTTCGAGCTTCAGTCGGTGGTGCAAAGAGAAACTGTCACGCACAAGAGGTATATTAAGAGTTCCACTCACAATCTCGACCATAGTATCGCTACTATACGAATAGGAAAACCTCAATAGCACTGTAAGCGAATCATCAGGGATATTTTCTACCTCTATAAAAAGCGGAGAATACATATTGTGAGTATCCACAAGGCGCACAGGCCGAATATGGTTGTTTATAGGGCGATAGTCGGCAGCACCAATATGCAAGATACCGTCTCCGACTAGTTCTACCGGACCGACTGTTATATTTTCATCCTCCCCGACCAAGTCATCAAAAAGAAATTCAAACAGAGAGTGCCGCGTGTGCAACGATGCATCGCCCATAGTAAAATAGTGATGTCCGCTACCATCGGCAGCAGCATCGTAACGGCTGCAACCAAAGAGCAGCACAACTATTAGTATAGACACTATTCGCAACATTTTCCCATTGATAATCAATAGAAAAACATTACATAAAGCAAAAAAGTTCTAAAAAACGGTTTCTTATATTAAGGAATGAGCAAAGAGCTGTCACCATAGCTAAGGAAACGGAAGCCATTGGCAAGAGCGTAATCATAGATTACTCTCCAATTACCCTTTACAAAAGCCGAGACAAGCAACAACAATGTACTCTTTGGCTGATGAAAATTCGTTACAATAGCCTTAACGATATTATATCGGTATCCCGGAGCAATTATTATCTGTGTATGCGAATGAATCCTCTTCATCCCGTTGCGTCTCATATAATCGGCAAGCGCCGTCAGAGCCTCGACTGCAGTAAGAGAATGCTCGCGCTCGTATGGTACCCATTGCGACACCGAAAGTTCATCGACACACGCATCGGGATTCTCGCTCACAGCCTCACCTATGAAATAAAGACTCTCAAGCGTGCGCACCGATGTAGTACCCACAGCCACCACCGCCCCATCGGCTGCAATAAGTTTTTCTATAAGGTCGAGCGACACCTCGATATACTCCTCGTGCATAGTATGCTCGCCTATAGAATCGCTTTTCACAGGTTTAAACGTACCTGCACCAACGTGCAGAGTAACCTCCTCGAGATCAACTCCCTTGCAGCGCAATGCCTCCAAGACCTCGGGAGTAAAGTGCAATCCGGCTGTGGGTGCAGCCACCGAACCCTTTATTTTTGAATATACTGTCTGATAAGTCTCTTTATCGCCCTCCTCGGTATTACGATTTAGATACGGCGGGATAGGCAACTCACCTGCAGCCTCAAGCAGTTCGGCAAACGATATTCCACCGTTCCAGGTGAAGTGCACACTATTCACAGCTCCCGTCGACAGGCGCTCGGCACAAAGAGTAATCTCGCAACCGTTTACAAGCAGCACTTGTGTGAGTACTCCGCTCTTCCAACGTGCCGAGTTTCCAACAAGACACTGCCACGTACACTCCTTGCTCTGTTGAAAGATAAGTTGATAGTCATTGGGCAACTCGGGTTCCAAACAAAAGACCTCAATCGTTGCCCCCGTCTCCTTACGGAAACGCAGACGCGCCTGAATAACCTTGGTATTATTGAATACCATCAGCGCTCCTGTGGGTATATGCTCGGGCAGGTTACAGAATGTATCCTGCGACACCTCGCCACTCCTGTAAAGAAGTAGTTTAGAGCTATCGCGACGTGTAAGCGGATATTTCGCTATTCTCTCATCGGGCAACGGATAGTCATACTCGGCTATTGCAATGTTTCGTGTCTCGGTCATTTTACAGATATTTTTTGCAAAATTACCCATTTCTTGGTTCTTGTGCAAAAGTTGAGGGATGTTTCATAAGATATGTCACGACTTTTCCAGTCAGCCTAAACACAAAAAATTGTGTCTGCCCAATCAATGAGCAGACACTATACACAATTTTAAAGGGAAACAACCTTATTACATCATACCCATACCGCCCATTCCGGGAGCAGCCATAGGCATTTCGGGTTTATCCTCCTTCTTCTCTACAATGACACACTCTGTTGTGAGGAACATACCTGCAATAGAGGCAGCATTCTCGAGAGCCACACGAGTTACCTTAGCGGGGTCTACAACACCTGCTGCAAGCATATTCTCGTAAACATCGGTGCGAGCATTGTAACCAAAGTCGCCCTGACCCTCACGTACCTTCTGCACTACCACAGCACCCTCTTTGCCTGCATTGGCAACAATCTGACGCAAGGGCTCCTCGATGGCACGTTTAACGATGGCAACGCCGGTCTTTTCGTCGCTGTTTACAACCTCTACACTCTCCAAAGAGTCGATAGCACGGATGTATGTAACACCACCACCGGGAACAATACCCTCCTCGATTGCTGCACGTGTAGCGCACAGAGCATCATCGACGCGGTCTTTCTTCTCCTTCATCTCAACCTCAGAAGCAGCACCTACGTAGAGCACAGCAACACCACCGGCAAGCTTAGCCAGACGCTCCTGCAACTTCTCCTTATCGTAGTCGCTCTTTGTTGTGGCAATCTGCGCCTTAATCTGTGCTACGCGCTGCGCAATAGCCTCTTTGTTACCGCTACCATCGACAATGGTTGTATTATCCTTGCTTACAGTGATTCTGCCGCAAGAGCCAAGCATCTCAAGAGTAGCCTGTTCGAGCTTGATACCCTTCTCCTCGCTGATAACGATACCACCTGTGAGAGTAGCAATATCCTCGAGCATATCCTTGCGACGGTCGCCAAAGCCGGGAGCCTTAACAGCACAAATCTTAAGCTGAGTACGCAGACGGTTCACAACCAAAGTGGTTAGAGCCTCGCTCTCTACATCCTCGGCAATGATGAGCAGAGGACGACCGGTCTGCACAGCAGGCTCAAGAATAGGAAGCATATCCTTAAGGTTGGTAATCTTCTTATCGTAGATGAGCACGTAGGGATTCTCCATCTCACACTCCATCTTCTCGGTATCGGTGATGAAGTAAGCCGAGAGGTAACCACGGTCGAACTGCATACCCTCTACAACACCAATTGTAGTGTCGCGGCTCTTAGCCTCCTCGATAGTGATAACACCATCCTTAGAGACCTTACGCATTGCATCGGCAATGAGTTTACCAATCTCGCTATCGTTGTTTGCCGAGATTGTAGCAACCTGCTCAATCTTATCGTAGTCGGCACCTACCTCCTCGCTCTGAGCCTTGATTGACTCTACAATCTTAGAGACAGCCTTGTCGATACCACGCTTAAGATCCATAGGATTGGCACCCGCTGTCACATTGCGCAGACCCTCGGTAATGATAGCCTGAGCAAGAACGGTAGCCGTTGTTGTACCATCACCTGCATCGTCACCTGTCTTAGAAGCCACCGATTTTACAAGCTGTGCGCCAGTGTTCATATAAGCATCGCTAAGTTCAATCTCCTTAGCCACCGATACACCATCCTTGGTAATCTGAGGTGCACCAAACTTTTTCTCTATGATGACATTGCGACCTTTGGGGCCCAATGTTACTTTCACCGCATTAGCAAGCTCATCGACACCTTTTTTAAGCTGGTCGCGAGCATCCATATTGAAAAGAATCTCTTTTGCCATTTTCTAATTTATCTTTAAATTCAATTACACACTTTTTACCTTATCCCATTATCGCAAGTACATCGCTCTGACGCATAATCAGATACTTCTCGCCCTCGAATTCAAGTTCGGTACCTGCGTATTTTCCATAGAGAACGTGGTCGCCAACGGCTATTACCATCTCCTCGTCTTTTGTACCGTTGCCCACTGCAACAACCTTACCCTGAAGGGGTTTCTCTTTTGCTGTATCGGGAATAATGATTCCACCGATAGTCTTCTCCTCTGCTGCCATAGGCAGTATGAGCACTCTGTCTGCCAAAGGTTTAATATTCATAATTGTGTTTTTAAGTTATTTATGTTTATTTTTAATTCTATTATTCGGTCACCAATAACAACAGCGACACATAGACGATATAACGAAAACCGTGCCAAAATTGTTTTTCGGCCTTCAAAAGGCAAAAATATGAAACTTTTTCCTGTTACTCTGACATTTTGGCACAATTCCGACTGACATATAGAAATATGCGTGACCGAGTAATCAACTCACTTTGGAAATAGTTTCTTAGAAAAAGCAAAAAATTACTGATTCAAAAATTTTTTATAACGCATCGAAATATTTATTTGTACTTTTCGGCATTTTTTGATAATTTAGCCGATTATTTTCAGACCCTATTCCTTAAATAAGGTTTTTAAACAGCTTATTTGGGATTTAATACAAACTTTGAGTACGAAACAATAAAAAAATATTACAATGAACAAATTTGTCAAATGGGGAATTGTTGGTGTCATTGTGGCAGGAGCCGTATATATGGGCATCAACACATTTATTCCACAAGTGAACACCGAGCTTGAGCCAGCTCCTGTAAAGGCCAAAGGTAAACAGAGTAAAGAACTTAACGTAAAAGCAGTAGTACTTAAAGAGACCTCGCTCTCGGATGAGTATCCCGTAAGCGGTAGTTTCATCCCCGACGAGGAGGTCGACCTCTCGTTCGAAACATCGGGCAAGATTACCGACATTTTCTTCAAGGAGGGTTCGCAGGTAGCAGCAGGCGAACTTCTTGCCAAGATTAACGATGCCCCCTTACAGGCCGAACTCCGCAAATTAGAGTCGCAGCTTAAGCTATATACCGACCGTATGCACCGCCAGAATGTACTGCTCGAGAAAGAGGCTGTCAGTCAGGAGGCTTTCCAAGAGGCGCAGACAAGCCTTGCAATCCTGCGTGCCGAAATTGATGGAGTAAAATCTAAAATTGCACAGACCGAGCTGCGCGCCCCCTTCAGTGGAGTAATCGGTCTAAGACAGATGAGCGTTGGTAGCTATGCTTCATCTACCACCCCCATCGCCAAGCTAACAAAGATAAACCGTCTGAAATTGGAATTTGCAATTCCCGAGCGCTATGCAGGCATCATAAAGACCGGAACGAAGGTTAAATTCTTTGCGGTTGGTGACCTCGAAGAGCGCAGTGCCGAGATTTATGCCATCGACTCGCACATACACAACGACACACGCTCGTTCACTGTACGTGCAATATACGACAACAGCGACGGGCGATTATATCCCGGTCGCTTTGCCAATATCACACTAACCACACAAACGTTCAAGAGTACAATATCGGTACCCAGCGAGGCCATTGTATCGGAGATGGGCATTGACAAAGTATTTATCTACAAAAGCGGTAAGGCACAGCCCGTTGAGATTCAGAAGGGACTGCGCAGCGAGTCACAGGTGCAGGTGCTTCGCGGCCTTAACGTGGGCGATACTGTAATTACCACCGGAACAATGCAGCTGCGTACCGGCCAGCGCGTCACACTCGACGAGGTTAAATAACATACAAAAACCACAGAGAAAAGAGGTATGAATATTTCAGAATTAAGTATACGTCGTCCGGTACTTGCCACCGTACTCACACTTATAATCCTGCTCTTCGGTGCAGTGGGATACATCAGTTTGGGAGTGCGCGAGTATCCATCGGTCGACAATCCCATAATATCGGTATCGTGTTCATACGCAGGAGCAAATGCCGATGTAATAGAGAACCAGATTACCGAGCCCTTGGAGCAGAACATCAACGGTATTCCCGGTATACGCTCCCTCACCAGTGTGAGCCAGCAGGGAAGCAGCCGCATCACTGTAGAGTTTGAGCTATCGGTCGACCTCGAGACAGCCGCCAACGACGTGCGCGACAAGGTATCGCGCGCTCAGCGCTATCTGCCACGCGACTGCGACCCTCCGACAGTATCAAAAGCCGATGCCGATGCAACCCCCATACTTATGGTTGCCATTCAGAGCGAGAAGCGCTCACTCCTGGAACTTAGCGAGATTGCCGACCTCACCGTTAAGGAGCAGCTACAGACAATCCCCGAGGTGAGCAGCGTATCAATCTGGGGCGAGAAGCGCTACTGTATGCGTCTGTGGCTCGACCCCATCAGAATGGCTGGATACGGCGTCACCCCTATGGATGTAAAGAATGCTCTCGATGCCGAAAACATCGAGCTTCCTTCGGGAAGCATCGAGGGTGATAACATCGAGCTTGCCATACGAACCCTGGGACTGATGAGTACCACCGAGGAGTTCAACAACCTTATCATCAAGGAGAACAACGGTCGTGTGGTACGTTTCAGCGATATTGGTCACGCCGAGCTTAGCGCCCGCGACCTGAAGAGCTATATGAAGATGAACGGTGTACCAATGGTGGGTGTAGTAGTTGTACCCCAACCCGGTGCCAACCACATAAACATTGCCGAGAATGTCTACGAACGAATGGAGAAGATGAAGAAAGACCTTCCCGAGGATGTAAACTACAAATACGGATTCGACAACACAAAGTTCATCCGCGCCTCAATCGACGAGGTTAAGAGCACTGTATACGAAGCCTTTGTTCTTGTAATCATCATCATCTTCCTGTTCCTGCGCGATTGGCGCGTAACCCTTGTGCCCTGTATTGTTATTCCAGTATCGCTCATTGGTGCATTCTTCATAATGTACGTGCTGAATTTCTCAATCAACGTACTATCGATGCTTGCCATAGTGCTATCGGTGGGACTTGTGGTCGACGACGCCATCGTTATGACCGAGAACATATACATACGCATCGAACGCGGAATGCGCCCCTTTGCTGCCGGCATCGAGGGTGCTAAGGAGATTTTCTTTGCTGTAATATCGACCACAATTACCCTTTTGGCAGTGTTCCTCCCCATAGTGTTTATGGAGGGAACAACCGGTCGACTGTTCCGCGAATTCAGCTTTGTAGTGGCAGGTTCGGTTATTATATCATCGTTTGCAGCACTCACAATTACCCCTATGCTTGCAACCAAGATTCTTAAACGTCGCAAAGAGCAAAGTTGGTTCTATAACAAGACCGAACCATTCTTCGATGGACTAAACCGATACTATGCCAAGAGTCTCGACTTCTTTTTGAAGCACCGTTACGTATCGATAATTGTTATGATAGCCGCCTTTATCGGTTGCGGATGGCTGTGGAATACAATTCCCGCAGAGATGGCACCGATGGAAGACCGTTCGAGCATTACCATACGCACAATGGGTGCCGAGGGTGTGACATACGAGTATATGCGCGACTATACCGAGGAGATTAACCGTATGGCCGACTCTATTGTCCCCGATGCTGCATTTATCACTGCACGCGTATCAAGCGGAACAGGAAATATCCAAATTACACTGAAAGACCTTAAAGAGCGTGACTACACACAGATGGAGGTAGCCGAGAAACTCTCTAAGGCTGTACGCAGCAAAACCGATGCACGCGCATTCGTACAGCAGCAATCGACCTTTGGCAGCCGTCGCGGAGGTATGCCTGTGCAGTATGTCATTCAGGCTACCAACCTCGAAAAACTGCAAGAGGTACTTCCCGAGTTCCTTAACAAGGTATACGACAACCCCACTTTCCAGATGGCCGATGTAAATCTTAAGTTCAGCAAACCCGAGATTCAGGTTGCCATTAACCGCGAGAAGGCCAACATTCTTGGTATTAACACAAAGGATATTGCACAGACACTGCAATATGGTCTTAGCGGACAGCGTATGGGTTACCTTTATCTCAATGGCAAGCAGTACGAGATTGTAGGTGAGATTAACCGCCAGCAACGTAACGCTCCCTCGAATCTGAAGGCTATTTACGTACGTAGCGACCGAGGAGAAATGATACAGATGGAGAACCTTGTCGACCTCATAGAGAGCATCGCACCTCCCAAGCTCTATCGCTACAACCGCTTTGTATCGGCAACAGTATCGGCCGGTCTTGCCGAAGGAAAGACCATAGGTGACGGACTCGACGAGATGGATAAGATAGCCAAAGAGACCCTCGACGAGACCTTCCGCACCGCCCTCACAGGCGACTCACGCGAGTTCCGCGAGAGTTCATCGAGTCTTTTCTTTGCCTTTGCTCTTGCCCTGCTGCTCATTTACCTTATTCTGGCAGCACAGTTCGAGAGTTTCAAAGACCCATTCATCATAATGCTCACCGTGCCTCTTGCCGTATGCGGAGCACTCATATTTATGTTCTTTGGCGACCAGACAATGAACATCTTCAGCCAAATTGGTATAATTATGCTTGTGGGACTTGTGGCAAAGAATGGTATTCTTATTGTTGAGTTTGCCAACCAACGTCAAAGAAGCGGAATTGACAAAGACACCGCTATACGCGATGCATCTATACAACGTCTGCGCCCCATTCTTATGACAAGCGCCTCTACAGTGCTTGGACTTATGCCCCTTATGTTCGCCACCGGCGAGGGCTGCAACGGACGTATTGCAATGGGTACCGCCGTTGTAGGTGGAATGCTCATTTCAACAATACTCACAATGTATATTGTACCTTCTATTTATTCATACGTATCGACAAACCTTGCCAATAGTAATAAAGAATGAAAAAGATAATATTTGCAACCGCACTACTGCTGTGCTCGGCACTTGTCCCTGCACAGCAGTTCAACAGCCTGAAAGAGTGCCTCGAGCGCGGACTGGAGAACAACTACTCACTGCGCATCATACGCAATAAAGAGAGTATTGCAAAGAACAATTCGGGGGCAGCAAACGCAGGAATGTTACCGACAGCAAGCCTCACCGCAGGATACAGCGGTACATTCGATAACACCGACGTAACATCGCGTTCCACAGGAAGCACAACAAGCGAACGTAACATTACCGACCACACACTACGCGGGACAATAGACCTTCAATGGACTGTTTTCGACGGATTCAAGATGCAGGCAAACTATAACAAACTAAAGGAGCAGCATCTGATTAGCCAGACACAGACACGCATCGCCATAGAGGATTATATTGCCACATTCACATCGGAGTATTATAATTTTATCAAACAGTTGCTTCGTATGAATAACCTGACATACGCAGTAAAGCTCTCGCGAGAGCGTCTGCGCATCGTACAGGACCGATACATAATTGGTAACAACTCGCGCCTCGACCTTTTGCAGGCACGTGTCGACTTTAATACCGACAGTGCCGAGAGCGTAAAGCAGTTCGAGCGTCTATCAACGTCTCGCATACGCCTACACGAGCTGATGGGAGAGGAGAATGTCAACACATATCTCCATATGAAAGACACTGTTATCTACAAAGATTTTACACTGAACTTCGACGAGCTGTGGCAAGGCACCCTTGAGACCAATGCCGAGCTTTTGGCATCGTCGCAAGAGAAGCGCTTGGCCGAGATTGACTACAAGAGCATTAAATCGCGCGACTACCCCTATATGCGACTTAATGCAAGCTACGGATACACCCACAACCGTTACGATATAAATGCCACCAAAAAGCGCAGCGAATGGGGAGCCGACTTTGGTGTCACCGTTGGATTCAACCTATTCGATGGTAAACGCAGCCGCCAGCGCAGAAATGCCAAAATTGCCATAGATAATGCCGAACTACAGCATAAAAATCTTGAGTTGATGCTATATGCCGACATTAACGAACTGTGGCAGGCATACGAGAACAACCGCCGCCTGCTGAGCCTTGAGCGACAGAATGTAGTTGCAGCACGACAGAACTACGACATTGCATACGAACGTTACCTTATTGGCGACCTCTCGGGAATAGAGATGCGTGAAGCACAGAAGAGCCTGTTCGATGCACAAGACCGCCTGCTGGATGCCGAGTACAACACCAAAATTTGTGAAATATCTCTCCTACAGATAAGCGGAAAGATAAGTATTTATCTGAAATAGCACATAAAAAACACCAACTATGATGCATTGGATTATTAAGATATACAATAAGTTGCGCCGTTTCTCGAAGCGATGTTTTGTGATGTACTATCGTCAGATGAGTAAGCACAGAATATCGTGGTCGCTGATAAAACTGGTCGACTGCTTCGGCAGTTTGCAGCTTGCATCGGCAGCACTCACCTATCACACCCTGTTTGCTCTTGTACCGGTTATGGCGCTTATGACCGCTATTGCAAAGGGGCTTGGGTACGACGAGATTTTCCTGGAGATGGTGCGCAACTTTCTGCAAGGACAAGAGGCAATATCGGATGGACTGATACAATACACCGACAGTTATCTTAATAATACCAAAGTGACAATGTGGTTGGGTGTCGGTATTGGTATTGGCCTGTTGCTCTACTCGGTATTCTCAATCTTTCGCACTATTGACGCTACATTCAATATGTTATGGAACGAGAAGCCACGCAGTTTCCAAAAACAACTTAAGACCTTTGCCTTTGTTCTTGTACTACCTTTTGCCGTAATTTTGGCGATTGCACTATGGTGGAGCCTCTCCTCTATTTTCAACGACAGCATAATAAAGGAACTTAATGTGCTTATAGTATCGGTATCCACCTACATTCTGTTACTGTTTGCTGCCTATAAACTTATTCCAAATACTACGGTAAAGGCAAAATATGCAGCATTCTCGGCTATTGCCTGCGGTGTTATTTTTGCACTTATGCAGTATTTCAGCTACTACATAATATCATCGTTCAACTACCGCAGCATCTACGGTGACCTTGCCAGCCTTATGATTTTTGTGCTGTTAATCTATTTTTCGTGGACAATTTGTTTGGCAGGCTCAAAGTGGAACTTCTTCTTACAGAATGCCGATAAACAGGAGCACGAGAACGATTACAAGGGCATAAACAACCACTACCACAAATTCCTGTGTATGCTTATCATCGAGCGAATAGAGTCGCTACACCCCTTCTCGAGCCACTTCGATGCCGAGACAATAGCAGCCAATGCCGAAAAGGAGTATGCCCTACCCGCCCACCTCACCAACCACATTATAGAGCATCTGCGCGACAAGAGAGTGCTGTTCAGCGGTAAAGAGGAGACACTATATCTTAGTAAACGTTACTGCGGTCGCACCGTACGTCAGATGCTTGCCGACCTTGACAATGCCGGTCGCAACAGCGATGTTATATCTACACTCAGCGAGATTCACAGCAACGAAAATCTTGCAGCATTGTGGCAGCAGATACAAGATAACAGCGATGGTACGTTGTTAGATACACCGGTGCGTGAACTTTTGGGTAATAAAAAACGTAATAATGTATAAACAAGCGATTTATGGAAGAGAACATATACATTGCCAATAGTAGCCGATACAACGACAGTGATAAAATATACCGTCGCTGCGGACGCAGCGGAGTACTGCTGCCGAAGGTCAGTCTTGGTCTGTGGCAGAATTTTGGTTCCTCAAGCCCTTTTGAGCGCAGTCGCGATATTCTGCACACTGCATTCGACAATGGAATAACACATTTCGACCTTGCAAATAACTACGGGCCACCCTACGGCTCGGCCGAGGAGACATTCGGCAAGATTATGGAACAGGACTTTCGCCCCTATCGCGACGAAATATTCATCAGCACAAAGGCCGGATACGATATGTGGGAGGGTCCATACGGTAATTGGGGCTCAAGAAAATATCTTATTGCAAGCCTCGACCAGAGTCTCAGACGTATGAAACTCGACTATGTCGACCTCTTTTACACACACCGATACGACCCGCACACCCCACTCGAAGAGACCCTGCAAGCAATAGTAGATATTGTACGTGCAGGAAAAGCGCTCTATGCAGGCATATCACGTTGGCCGTTGGAAGCGCTGAAATTCGCATACGACTACCTTAAAGAGCGCGACGTTCCCCTGCTCATCTATCAAGGCAGGCTGAATCTGATAGACCGCGCTCCACAGGAAGAGGGGGTACTCGACTTCTGCCTAGAGAAAGGAGTGGGATTCATATCATTCTCTCCACTTGCTCAAGGACTGCTCACCGAGCGCTATCTGAACGAAATACCAACAGATTCGCGTATGTCCGAGAACAGAACACTCACAGCCGAGCGTCTTACCCCCGAATTATTGCAGTATCTGCACACACTTAAAAGTATTGCCGACGACCGAGGCGAGAATATGGCACAAACAGCACTTGCGTGGATTCTGGCACAAGAGGGAGTAACATCGACACTTGTTGGAGCAAGCTCGACCGAACAACTTAAGCGTAATCTCGACTGTATACATTCGGTTCCATTTACTCCAGAGCATTTAAAAATATTGGGATAGTTCTTTAAAATCCTATACATACGACACCCCCTCCGATAGTAATTGTCGGAGGGGGTGTCGTATCTTAGTCAAAAAAACTCTTAGAAGCTCCACTTTGCAGCAAGAGTGGGACAAAGTGCCAATCGGTTCTCCTTTATACGCGATTTATCGTTGAAAGGCACAAAATTATAGCTCACCTCGAGCTCGCTACCGACACTAAGGTTAAGCCCCTTCACAAAGCGGTTTAAGTTAAGCCATAGCTGCGGCTCGCTTAGGAATACAAGGTCGCCCTCAACATCCTTATCACGCCACACATCCATAAAGCCATTGAATGATATAATTCCCTGGAACAGCGAGTAATTCCACACAGCAGTAACCTGGAAACTCGACTTCTCACTCGGATGATTGCACATATATCGATAGAGGCACTGCAGGGTGAACATATTACCATTATCGTAGTTATGCAATGCAAGACCTGCAAGATAAACATCATTGTAAGCAAAGCCATTTGCCCCCTCGGGGTTGGTCTGCAAGCCACCGTTATACTCTATATGCGCCGACACAGGGAAATTAAAGATTGTCTTGTCGACACTTATCTCGGTATAAGCACCAACCATTTTATTATTTGCAAGGTTGGCATCAATAAAGAAGAATGTAGATAATCCATAATCGAAGAGAGAGACATTCTCAATAGTAAATGTAAGTTCGGGACGGTCTTTCAACTCCTTACCGTAATTTTTATGTCCATAGTCGTAGTGCAACTGTAGATTAGTTTGGCATATAGCCGGAACAGCAGCCAAAAGAGCTACTGCACAGAAAAGCATTTTCTTAATCATAATGGTAGATTTTAATGTCGTATAATATATTATAGCGCGAAGATAACCACTTTTTTGAAAAAGTTTCTCCTATTTGCAAAAAAACAATATTCTCATTGCGATAATAGAACAATCAATCGGAATTTTGTTTATATGTAAACAGCATTTATATCAATTATGAGAATTAGAATATTTATACTGATAGCTATGGTAACAGTTTCGACAAGCATCGATGCACAAAAGATAATTCACGACGCTCACAGCAGCAATCCGGCAGAAACGGGATATATGAGAGGGTTTCCACCTCCCATCGACAAGCGAATAAATGCCCGCGACGGTTCGTTCTTTAAATTCCCGGCCCTACGCTACAGCGTGGTGCATATGCGCGAATTTATGCCAACTGTGAATGTCCCGCGAGGAAACAGTCGGCCGCCCGTCGAATTTCCACTAGCGATAGACGAGAATATCGACAGTATAAAATTCTTTCCCACAGGGAGCACCACCCCACTAACCATTGCCGAGTCTCAAAATGTAAATTACACCGATGGAATGTTAATCCTGCACGACGGAAAAATTGTTTATGAAAAATATTTCGGGGCACTCACACCCTCGGGAGTACACGCCGTAATGTCGGTGACAAAATCCTTTACAGGAGTCCTTGCCTCGATACTTGTTGCCGAAGGGAAGCTCGACACTGCAAAATTGGTAAGAGAATATATACCACAATTAGCAAAATCGGGATTCGGCGATGCCACAGTGAGAGAGGTTATGGATATGACCACTGCGCTTAAATACAGCGAAGATTACAACAATCCGAATGCCGAAATATGGAAGTTCTCGGATGCAGGCAACGCAATGATAGAGCACCCCACAGGCACACCACAGGGGTTTTATGACTATCTGCCCACAGTTGTAAAGGAAGGAGAGCACGGCAATGTATTCGGGTACCGCACTGTAAATGCCGATGTTCTCGGGTGGATTATATCTACCGTTACGCAAAAAAGCGTTGCACAACTGCTAACCGAACTTATCTGGAGCAGGCTTGGGATGGAGCAAGACGCCTACTATCAGGTAGATGCGCTTGGCATACCTTTTGCCGGCGGAGGGCTGAATGCCACACTGCGCGACCTTGCACGCTTTGGCGAAATGATGCGCCGGGGTGGCGAGTGGCAAGGCAAGCAAATTATTCCTCGGAAAGCAATAGAGGACATCCTCAACGGAGGAAACAAGAAAGCATTTGCCGCATCGATATACGGAAAGACGCTGAAAGGTTGGAGCTACCGCAATATGTGGTGGATAACAGAGAACTGCGACGGCGCATATATGGCACGCGGTGTTCACGGACAGGCAATATACATCGACCCGGCTGCAAAGATGGTTATCATAAGACTTGCTTCATCGCCGCACAGCAGCAATCTGGAGCTTGACGCAACATCACTGCCCGCCTATCAGGCTATAGCAGATTATCTCATAAGCAAATAGTTGTTTACAACCGAACAAGGTCGGTTACAGTGAGTTTGTCGCCATCGACCTTGAAGCGCACATCGTACCCCGCAAACGGCATACCGTATTCCTTATCGGGATTATCGTGATACTGCGGTCGAGGGTCGAGCGAGAGAGTCTTTATGAGTGCCGACAACTGCTCTGTGGGGAGACAGCGGCACAATTCGGGAGGAAAATCGACCTTAAGCACACCCCAGCTGTTTTCATCGACAAATCCGCTGCGTACATCGGGGTGGGCATCGGCGTATGCAACGTATGGCTTAATATCGTATATTGGAGTACCATCCATTAGGTCGGCACCGAGGACATTTATAACAATACCCTCGCCATCACGCTCCTCTATACTATCTATCTTTACCGAAGATAGCCCCAAAGGATTGGGACGAAAAGGAGAACGCGTAGCAAAGACACCTATCGCTCTGTTACCACCGAGCAACGGCGGACGTACCGTAGGATGCCAACCACCCTTTCCACGCCCCTCATTAGCCGAAAAGCCCCATATAATCCACAGATAATCGAACCCTTCGAGACCACGCAGAGCATCGGCACTGCGATAGCGAGGCTCGAAGACAATGCGCCCCGACAGCTCCTCCACTATTCCACTTTGTCGTGGAATACCGAATTTTGTTGGGAAGAGTGAACGGAAATATGCTATTGGTTCTATTTTCATAGTGCGAATTTATGAAAAAACATTTAGTTTTCCATTAAACAGATAAAAAAAACACTATTGCGTATCTCTCTCTTTTGTCGTAAAAGAAAAAATTATTACTTTAGCCAAATAATTAGAAATAAGATGTAGAAATGGATATATTACTTTTCTTAGGCGGCATTGGCTGGGGCGAGATAATAGTTATCGCACTTATTGTGTTACTCTTTTTCGGTGGTAAGAAAATACCCGAAATGATGAAAGGACTTGGCAAAGGCGTCAAGAGTTTCAAGGATGGGATGAACGGCAAGGACGAAGATAAAGAGGAAGATAAGAAAGACAAAGAATAACCCTTTAGACACTCGCCATTAAAATTGTGAGCAACCAGGAGTCGACATTTTGGGATAATCTCGAGGTTCTGCGGTGGTCTGTTCTTCGCACCATAATTGTGCTGCTGCTCTTCTTTGCAGCAGCATTTGCCATTATGCCATATATATTCGACTCAGTGGTGCTTGCACCTTCTAAAAGCAGTTTCTATCTTTACTCGGTTACGGGAATCACAGCCCCTGTGACCGAAATTATCAACATCAATGTTGCGACACAGTTTCTGACACACGTCGGCACATCCTTTTGGCTGGCATTCATCGCAACATTTCCCTATTTTGTGTTCGAGGTGTGGCGATTCATTCGTCCCGCCCTTTACAAGCAGGAACGCCGAAGTGTGAGCATAGCATTTTCATTGGGAACGGTAATGTTCTATATTGGTTGCGCCGTAGGCTATTTTGTGGTTTTTCCAATAACATTCACATTCCTTGCCAACTACAACCTTAGCAACACGATAGCCAACAGCGTCTCATTAGACTCATATATGGGCACCTTCCTTATGCTCATATTCATAATGGGAATACTTTTTGAACTACCACTGCTCATACAACTACTGTCGCGCATAGGGTTAGTGAGCAAAAAGCAACTAAAAGAGTACCGACGCCACGCAGTAGTGGCACTGCTTGTGATTGCAGCAATCGTGACACCAACGGGCGATCCTTTCACCCTATTGGTAGTATCGGTACCACTGTATGCACTATATGAATTTGGAATACTAATGGCAAAAGATAAGAATAAATTATAATGGGTAACGACAAAAGACTATTATCGCTTGATGTGCTGCGCGGTCTCGACCTGCTTATGCTCGTGGGAGTGCAGCCCATACTATGGCAGGCAATCGGCAAGATGGAGTATAGCGGTGCTTGTGCATTTATTAAATCACAATTAGACCACGTACAGTGGGAAGGATTCAGTGCTTGGGATCTTGTAATGCCCCTTTTTCTCTTTATGTCGGGTGTAACAATGCCCTTCTCACTACCAAAATACCTTTCACAAAACAGCCAAAGTGCATTGTGGAGAAGAGTGATTAAGCGAGTCCTTATACTCTTTTTCTTTGGAATGTTGGTTCAAGGCAACCTGCTGGCCCTCGACCCCAATCGCATATATATTTACAGTAACACCCTGCAAGCAATAGCAATAGGTTACCTGCTCACGGTACCCATAATGCTATATCTAAAGCCTCGCACACAGGTACTTGCCATAGCGCTATTGCTTGCAGTGTATACCGTTCCTATGCTACTATTTGGCGACTGGAGTCGCGATGGTAATTTTGCCGCCATAGTAGACAAAGCCATTTTAGGTCGTATGCGCGACGGTAGCTATCTTGCCGAGGATGGGACCTGGCAATTTGCCGACTGGTACGATTATACCTGGATTTGGAGCAGCCTCACCTTCTGCTGTACTGTAGCAATGGGAAGCCTTGCCGGTACAATAATTCGTCGCGGAAACGACAACCGCCAAAAGACTGCAATAATATTGATTGCAACAGGCATTGCTCTTATTGCAGTCGGTTGGGTATGGGGTTTATGGCATCCCATTATTAAGCGTATATGGAGCGGCAGTATGACGCTCTATAGTGGCGGATGGTGCTATCTTCTGCTTGGAATATTCTATTGGTGGATAGATGTAAAAGGACATAAGCGTGGTTGCGAGTGGCTGCTTTACTATGGATGCAACGCCATCACCGCCTACCTTATTGGCGAGATAATTAACTTCCGATGCATAGCAAACTCCTTTCTTCACGGAACAGAGCAATTCCTGGGAGAGTGGTACTCGGTACTTCTGACAGCCTGCAACAGCCTTATACTGTTTGCAATATTGGCACTGCTATACAAGAATAAGATATTCCTTAAAGTATAAGAAACTGGAAAAAACAGCCCACTATTTTATAAAATCATAAGGTTGTTCATTTGTGCGCCGTATGAAAATTAGTAAAAAGGTAGATGTTTTTGGGATTAAGTGCGAGGATGTTTGAGCGAAGCGAGTTCCGCAGCACCCAAAAAACATCGTGAGCATTTTACGTTAAGATTTTCCGTGCTTGTAGGAGGCTGACCCAAAAGTCGAAAATTTACAAATTTGAGGTTGATTTATTCGGACACCTATCGGAGATAGTTTTCAAATATTCAATTCTCGCGAAGTAAAAAATACTTTTGGGTCAGCCCCGAAATGTTGCACGAAAAGTAGGAGAAAAAGAACAATGAAAGGCTGAATTTAGCAAACAAGCCTAAATGAGAGACTGAAAAAGTTTTACCGGACACCAATAGATTGTGATAAAAACATTACGAGGGATACACTAAACAAAGCGTATCCCTCGTTTTATAAACCATACTGTTTAAATATCTTCATTCTGTTGTGGAGCAAGAATCTTCTTGTAGCGCTCTCCATCGGATAGAATTTTGAAAGCCTCCTCGATATCGGTGTCGTCACGCAGATTATACACCACCCCACCTTTCTGACCATAGTAGCGTTTCACTATCTCGTCGCCAATAAGTCGCTTAATGTGCGATGCAAAGTGTTCGAGTGAGTGTCCCAGATTCTGCTGCAACTTACCTTCAAGCGATGCAATATCATCTTTTGTAATCTCCTCGTATCCCTCGAATTTTATCATCTCTTTCAATTGTTTGAGCATCTTGCTGCTGCGCATATCATAGCTGAATCCGCTTGCTATAAGTTTCTTTTTAAACAGCTCATAATCGGCATCACTTATCTCAAATGTAGCAGCAGGAGCGATTGTATCGTTACGAAGAGTATACTCGGTTGCATAATCGAATATTGTCATATCCTGCATTAGATAGAACAGCAGTGTCGATAGCTCCTCGCTCTTAGGCTCAACATCGGGACGTATACCACCGCCATCGCGCACCTCGCGTCCGGCAGCAGTGTGGAACACATTTGTCAGGCTGTCGGGTATACGCTGCACAGTTCCGTCACTCTTACGATGGCTATAATCGAGAGCCTGCACGCAACGTCCGCTGGGAATATAGTATTTAGATGTTGTAAGCTTAAGATAACCGTTTCCGGGCAACGAGCGTGTCGTCTGCACGAGGCCCTTGCCGTATGTACGCGAACCAACTATTACAGCACGGTCGAAGTCCTGCAACGAACCTGCCAGAATCTCGGATGCCGAGGCGGTACTTCCGTCCACAAGGATAATTAGCGGCGACTCGGTGTCCATAGGTTCACGTGTTGTCTTATACTCCTCATTAGCCTGTTTTATTTTACCCTTTGTGGTAACAATAGTCTTTCCCTTTGGCACAAACAGGTTGACAATATTTACCGACTCTTGCAGTGAGCCACCGCCATTTCCCCTAAGGTCAATTATAAACGACTTTGCTCCGCGACCTTTAAGATCGACAATGGCACGACGCATCTCCTTTGCGCAGTTCTCGGTGAAACTGTCGAAAAGAATATAACCTATGCTATCGTGCAGTATTCCATAATAAGGTAAAGACGGCAGAGAGATACTTGCACGCTCAATGATTACCGACATTGGCTTTTTAACTCCCGGACGCTCAATTTCAAGTTTTAGTTTTGTTCCAGGCTCACCGCGCAACAAATTACTAACACTATCGGTTGACATACCTTTTACATCTATCCCATCGACAGTCAAAAGCGCATCACCACACTTTAGTCCGGCCTTTGCAGCAGGCATATTGTCGTATGGTTCGGCAATTACAGTTGTCTTTTTATCGGTGTGATAGCGTATAATGGAACCTATTCCTGCATACTTTCCTGTAATCATCATTTTAAGTTCATCGGCGTCATCCTCGGAATAATATACAGTGTAAGGGTCTAAACGACTCAACATTGCATCTACACCATTCTTAATGAGTTTATCGGGAGCAATAGTATCGACATAAAAGAGATCGAGCTCTTTTATAATAGTATTGAAAATATTCAACTGTTGCGACAAATTGAATTTACGACGGTCGTTACTGAATGCAAGCAATGTCAATATCGATAACACTGCCAATGGAAATACTATAAATGGTATTCTTCTGCGCATAATATAAGAAGTTATTTAAATCTATAAAATTATTCTCCAATAGGAATTTACTGTTTATTTGTGCGAAGATACACTATTTCGTTCCTTTTACCACTCTTTTTAGGGTTATTTTAAGCAAAAAAGATACTTTTTTATACTATTTGAGGTTTTTTTGAAAAAAAATGAGTTTTTTCTTGGCAGTAAAAAAAAGAAGTACTACTTTTGCATCGTCAAACGAGAAAGGTCGTAAAATTCTTCAGTAGCTCAGTCGGTTAGAGCACCTGACTGTTAATCAGGGGGTCGTAGGTTCAAGTCCTACCTGAAGAGCAAAAAGCGGCAAATATGATTCAAGTTTGATAAAAATTCTTCAGTAGCTCAGTCGGTTAGAGCACCTGACTGTTAATCAGGGGGTCGTAGGTTCAAGTCCTACCTGAAGAGCAAAAGACAACCTTAAGGTTGTCTTTTTTGCATATATATAGCCCAATATAATTACTAAACAAATGAGAAACATAAACGACTACAGAAAGACAAAACTAGCTTGTTATCTTGGTTTTGTAACACAAGCCATCGTTGCAAATTTCACTCCACTGCTTTTTATGGCATTTCATCGCGAGTACAATATTCCAATAGCGAGTATGGCACTCATCCTGCTGTTTTTTATTTCGTGCAGCTAATAACAGACCTACTGTGTGCTAAATTCAAAAACATCAACTACCGCAAAAGTATTATAGTTTCGGCTATAACAGCAGCTTTAGGACTCATAGGCTTAACGTTTCTACCCGAATTTTTCCACAATCCTATGACAGGTATTCTGATATGCGTCAGCATATATGCTGTTGGAAGCGGACTAATCGAGGTTCTCTGCAGCCCTATCATAGAAGCCTGCCCTTTCCCCAACAAAGAGGGTATGATGAGCCTGCTTCATTCATTCTACTGCTGGGGAGCGGTAGGCGTAATCGTGGGGTCTACTATATTCTTTACGCTCTTCGGACTTGAAAACTGGAGAATCCTTGCTTGCCTGTGGGCGCTTATTCCACTATATAATATCATCAATTTCGCAACCTGCCCCATCGAGCCTATTGTTCAAGACTCCGAAGGATTGAGCATGAGTCAGTTGCTCAAGAACCGTATGTTCTGGATATTCATTATCCTTATGGTTGCCACAGGAGCATCGGAGAGCACTATGGCACAGTGGACATCGGCCTTTGCCGAGGCATCTTTGGGTGTCGACAAGGCTATAGGAGATTTGGCCGGACCTTGCGGTTTTGCCTTCTGTATGGGAATCAGCCGACTCTGGTATGGCAAAAAGGGACAGAACCTCGATTTATCATCTTATATGATTGGCTCCGGTATTTTGTGTTTTGCAGCCTATTTGACTGCGTCATTGTCATCGACCCCACTCATAAGCTTTGCTGGTTGTATGGTTAGCGGCTTGGCAGTCGGCATTATGTGGCCAGGCTCAATAAGTATTACATCGGCCCGCATTCCCGGAGGAGGCACAGCGCTTTTTGCTCTGCTTGCTTTAGCAGGAGATTTGGGCGGAACATTGGGACCATCTCTTGTTGGATTTTGCACCGGAAACAGCGAGAGTGACATTCAAAGTGGTATTCTTGCAGCATCTATTTTCCCTATAATTCTTATAGTGAGCCTTATTGCTATCAGACGCAGGCGTGTTAAGACAATAGAATAGTCATTTTAATAAATAAAATTAGAGGATAGCTCGAGCCATCCTCTAATTTTTCAGTATTCTATATATTTCAATCTACAACATCCACTTCTATATTGGCGAAACTATCGACAATATCTATTTTTGGAAGTTTTGTATAATCAACGCCTTTTCTTTTTTTACCTAAATTACCGCTATAACGTTTACCCCTGAAAGCACCATCTTTAAGATTATCGCCAGGCAGATTATTTATCGTTACCATACCATTACTTGATGATAAGTTGCATTGTGCAACAATATCCTTAGGCAGAAGAAGTTCCACCGGGGTAAATGAGCAATTCATCCTTATACCCTCGAACTTTTTCGCCGACTGCACCGCAATCTTTACATTCGAATGTGTACCACCGGCGGCAACAACGTCCAATCGGCTTTTCAATGACTCTATGTTTAATGTAGTAAAGGAGAGTTCATTAATTTTCACTTTCTCAACACCCATTATATTTAAATCCGAAACGTGCTTTAAATCAGCAGCAAGAGTATTCACATCACCCACACTACCCTCTGAATGTTGTAAGCACAAATTAAGATAATCGGCACGCCCTATCTTTGCTTCGCCAAACCTTACACCTGCATTAATAGTAACAGCCTCATCAATTTGTAATTTACCATATTCCACTGAAACGAACATTTGCTCGTTATGCATCAGACGACCGGCTATAAGATCGCCGAATCTGACATTAGCCTCGAAAGGCAAGCCGTACTCTTCGATATACACATTACCAAATTCGTTTTTTACCTTAATGGCAAGCAAATCTTTGGGGATATATACCACACAGTTTATCTCTACTTTAGTCTCTTCATTCGAGTCGCCATAATAATTATTTTTTATTGAATACGATGTATAATTCCAAGAATTCTTTACATCGGTTTTAACATTCACCTTGTTTAGCATATTAGTTGCAGCCTGTTTACTCGCAGCTGCTACTTTTACATTTATAAGTGCCTCAATCTCATTTTTCTTATGTATACGAAACACCACATTACCAAATTTATTTGCAATTTCCAGCCTGTCGCCACGTTTTATATCGCCAAATACGTGAGTAATATCTTTCGACAGTTCACTAAACGAATCGGTTGCTTGTGCACCTGCAACGACAAAGAGCGCACACATCAGCATTAAAAATACTCTTTTCATAATATACTCCTTTCTTTTTTAAAACTCATTTTTAGTTCTCGCTTCTATAATTAGGTTGCAGATAGGCACTCAGTTTCTTAAGGCTGTTCAGGTGCGATGAGTAGACTACAATCATATAATGTATCTTCTCGTCCTCATTATCTATCCCTTCGAGAATGGTATCTGCTATTGAGTCGGCCTCCTCTTTTATATATCTGACCTCGGATAATAAATTCTCACGTTCTCCGGGATTCATCCTCTCGGTAATACCGGCGATATATTCGCTCTCTTCCCAAATAAGCGCCGCATAATATCCTTTTACCATAGATAATGTATCTACGGCAGTACCGCCACTATTTGTTCCGCGCCACAAGAACAGCATCACAAGCAACGACGCAGCTGCAAAGAATGTGACAACGGAAGGCCATATTGGGCGTTGCTTAACTCCCGCAGTGCCACGCTCCAACTTACGGGCAAACCTATCCTCGTGTCCCTCGGGCAAGGGTGACACAGCCCAATTTTCCTCTAATGCTTTTTTAATGCTATCGTTTTTTTTCATAATTATCGAACCATTCAGTTATACGTCTCTTAGCTCTTGTCAACTGCGAACGTACCGCGGAAGCTGTGATATTCAGTATCTGCGCTATTTCGTTATAGCCGAGTTCCTCTACAATATACATAAGTACCACCGTGCGGTAGCCAATAGGAAGCGACTCTATCGCCTTATGTAACAGCATCAGACGCTCTTCACGCATAAGCACATCCTCGAAACTCTCATCTTCCTCGACATCTATGTTATCGTTCCACAAAACGGCGTCACTCCTGCGACGCAGTATATCTATTGAGGCATTTATGGCAATACGTTTAATTCTCATAAGCATATTACTTTGTCGCGGCAGCAGTAAATCTTTGTTTACAAGCACTTTGAGCATCGACTCCTGCATCACCTCCTCGGCATCGAAAGCATTATCAAGCAAACGATAGGCCGTTACATAAACCTCACGAGAGAAGAGGGCATAGAATTCCATCTGCGCCTTTCGATTATCTTTTTTACACCCCTCAATTATCTCGTCGTATTTCATTCTATTTTATGCTCTCTCTACTCTACTGACGCAGAAATTGCAGTTTTGCTGCATCAGATATTATTTTTCTCTAAAAAAAATGAGGCTGCCGATTAGCAGCCCCATCAGATTTAGAGAAAAATTTAACATCTCTTTTTTTATCACGCTACTACTCCACTACATCGGCAGTAACATTTCCATCGCGTCCGAAACCTATAAGCACCCTGCCGCGACGTCCAATCTCTATTATTGAAACCCCCTCGGTAGCGCGTTCGACAACCAGCAGCGAATTTTCTTCCTGTGAGCGAGCAACTCTTATTACAGAATCGGATGTCACGGGATTACCCTCATACAGCAAGCTATCGTTAAGATATAAGTCATATCCCAGGCCATCGAACTGTTTCGAGAAAGAAATCTCATAGCCATCCCTCGGCTTTTCCTCATTTGAAACCTGAAAATCGATGACAAAATAGACAAAAAGCATCATCGATATTATTATCATTAGAAAAAACAACACACTGCCAAAAAGAAATCTCATATTGGCATCTTTACCTCTATTATTACGCATAAATATTATTTTATAAAAAATTTCTCCTCACTAAACATCGCGAAGATATAAAAAAAAGATAAAAAAAAGAGAAGAAAAGAGATAAAAAGGGTTCAAACATTTGGTCGGACGACATATTATTATTACTTTTGCAAAAGAAATGATGATTGAGAGGGGCTGACAAGCCCCTCTTTTTCATACAATATATTCACACACAATATATCTTCTACAAAACAGCCTATGATTGACAAGCAAAGAGTCATTGAGCTAACACAAGAGTGGCTCGCCGACAAAGAGTATTTTATGGTAGACGTAACCATCAGTAAGGACGACAAGATAACCGTCGAAATCGACCACGCCGATGGAGTTTGGATTGAGGATTGCGCCGACCTTAGCCGTCACATCGAGTCGGGCCTCAGCCGCGAGACCGAGGATTACGAACTTGAAGTTGGCTCGGCCGGTCTCGGACAGCCATTCAAAGTACTGCAACAATATATCATACACATAGGAAAAGAGGTCGAAGTGCTTAGCAAGGCCGGTAAAAAGTTCAAAGGCACACTATTAAGAGCCGACGAACAAGAGTTTGTAATAGCCGTAAGCAAAAAAGAAAAGGTAGAGGGCAGCAAGCGTCCCCGTATTGTCGAAGAAGAGACAACCTTTGGTTATGGCGATGTTAAATACACGAAGTATATTATAAATTTCAAATAAAATGGCAAAGAAAGAAGAAACAGTCAGCCTTCTTGATACATTTCAAGAATTCAAAGAGTCGAAGAACATCGACCGCACAACAATGATAAGCGTACTCGAGGAGAGTTTCCGCAAAGTATTGGTAAATATGTTTGGAACCGACGAAAACTATTCGGTAATCGTCAACCCCGACCGTGGTGACTTCGAGATACAGCGCCGTCGTACCGTTGTCGAGGACAAGGATGTAAAAGACAGCAATTTCGAGATTGGTCTTACCGAGGCACAGCTCATTGACGACACCTTTGAGGTTGGCGAAGAGGTGAGCGAACTTGTAAACTTTGCCGAGTTCGGTCGTCGTGCCATCCTTAACCTGCGTCAGACACTCGCATCAAAGATTCTTGAGCTCGAGAAGGACAGCCTCTACAACAAATACAGCGAAAAGGTTGGTACCATCGTAAGTGGCGAGGTTTACCAGATATGGAAAAAAGAGATTCTTCTTCTCGACGACGAGGGTAACGAACTCATCCTCCCCAAGAGCGAGCAGATACCTTCGGACTTCTATCGTAAGGGCGACCACGTACGCGCTGTAGTGGCACGTGTCGACAACCAGAACAGCAATCCCAAGATTATACTCAGCCGCACATCACCTATGTTCTTGCAGCGTCTATTCGAGCTTGAGGTACCCGAGATTAACGACGGTCTCATCACAATAAAGAGAATTGCCCGCATTCCCGGTGAGCGTGCCAAGATTGCCGTTGAGACATACGACGAGCGCATCGACCCGGTAGGAGCTTGCGTAGGTGTGAAGGGTTCACGTATTCACGGCATTGTACGCGAGTTGCGCAACGAGAACATCGACGTAATAAACTACACATCAAATATCGAGCTCTTTATCAAGCGCGCTCTTAGCCCTGCAAAGGTATTCACCATCTCTCTTGACGAAGAGAAGCAGACTGCCGATGTATATCTGAAACCCGAGGAGGTATCACTTGCAATCGGTAAAAACGGTCTTAACATCAAGCTTGCAAGTATGCTCACCGAGTACACAATCGATGTATATCGCGAAATCGAGGAGAACACACAGGAGGATGACATCTACCTCGACGAGTTTACCGACGAGATTGACGAGTGGATAATCAATGCCATTAAGAAGCTTGGTTACGACACAGCAAAAGCAGTTCTCAATGCTCCTCGTGAAGTACTTATAGAGAAGGCCGACCTTGAAGAGGACACCGTAGACCACGTTCTTAGCGTTCTTAAAGCCGAGTTCGAGGACGAGCAAGAGGCCAACGATTAAGAAACTGTTTAAATTTCTGTAAAAAACATCATTATTGAAGTTGTTGAATCATCTGCAATTCATAACAAAGAATAGAACGATAAAAGTTAAACAGCTTCTAATTAAATAAGTAGAGAATGAAGATTAGACTAAATAAAGTACAAGAAGAACTTAACATAGGACTCAACACTATTGTAGAGTTCCTACAAAAGAAGGGCATCGACATTAAGGAAGACCCTAATGCCGTTGTACCCGAAAAGGGTTACCTTCTGTTGAGAGAAGCATTCAGCACCGATAAGAACGCTCGATTAGAGTCGGATAAGTTTACAAAGGAGCGTCAGAACAAGGACAAGAAGCCTGTCGAGACAAAGCCTATTGTAAGTGCACCCAAGGAAGAGCCCAAAGAGGAGCCCTCCCCTGCCCCCACTGTAACAGAAGAGACAAAACCGGTTATAAAGGTAATGGGTAGCATCGACCTCGAAGAGCTTAAACGTAAGCAGCAGGCATCAAAGGTTGAGAAGCATAACAAGAAAAAGCAGAATTCACCTGCACCGGCTGCCAAAAAAGAGGAGAAACCTGTTGAGCAGGCAGCAGCCGCACCTGTAGTAAATAAAGAGGATAAAGTAGCAGAAAAACCTGCACCCGCCCCCATTGCAAAAGAGGAGAAACCTGCAAAGCAAGAGGAGAAACAGGCTCCTGCAAGTCTCACACAGGTCGAGGATATTAAACCCGCATTCAATGTCGTGGGCAAGATAGACCTCTCGGCTATAAATCAGTCGACACGTCCCAAGAAAAAGAGCAAAGAGGAGAAGCGTAAAGAGCGTGAAGAGAAAGAGCGCCAGCGCGAAGAGCAGCGCAAGCAGCAGAAAGAGGCTCAGAAAGGTTCAAACAACGGCCAGGGTGGCGACAAGAAGAAAAAACGCGCCCGCATAGGTAACCAGCGTGTCAACATCGACAGCGTACAGGGTAACGAGCCTCAGCTGCAACAGCAAGATTGGTCGGGTAACCGCAATAAGAACAAGGGCGAGAACCCATCACAGGGCAGCCGCAAAGACCGCGACAACAAACACAAGCGTTTCGACAAGTCCGAGGTTAGCGACGAAGATGTATCAAAACAGATAAAAGAGACACTCGAACGTCTCACAAGTCGCGGAAAGACAAAGTCGTCAAAATATCGTAAGGATAAACGCGAGCTTGCAGCCGAGCGTCAGCAACAGGCAGCAATAGACGAAATGGAGCAGAGCAAGGTTCTGAAACTAACCGAGTTTGTTACCGCCAACGAGCTTGCAAGTATGATGAACATATCGGTAACACAGGTTATTGCAACCTGTATGAGCATTGGAATGATGGTATCTATCAACCAACGCCTCGACGCCGAGACCATCAACCTTGTTGCCGAAGAATTCGGCTTTACAACAGAGTACGTAAGCGCCGAAGTTGCCAATGCCATAGAGGAGGAGAAAGATTCGGAGGATGATTTGCAGCCCCGCGCACCTATCATCACTGTGATGGGACACGTAGACCACGGAAAGACATCACTGCTCGACTACATCCGTAAATCGAATGTCATTGCAGGCGAGGCAGGAGGTATCACACAGCACATTGGTGCATACAATGTGAAGATGGAGAACGGCAAACACATCACATTCCTCGATACTCCCGGTCACGAGGCATTTACCGCGATGCGTGCACGTGGAGCCAAGATTACCGATATTGCAATCATCATCATTGCAGCCGACGACAATGTGATGCCCCAGACCAAAGAGGCTATCAACCACGCTATGGCAGCCGGTGTACCCATCGTATTTGCCATCAACAAGGTAGATAAACCCGCAGCCGACCCCAACCGTATCAGAGAGGAGCTTGCACAGATGAATATGCTTGTCGAGGATTGGGGAGGTAAATACCAGTCTCAGGAGATTTCGGCAAAGCAAGGTATGGGTGTAGCAGAACTTATGGAGAAGGTACTCCTCGAGGCCGAACTTCTTGAGCTCAAGGCCAACCCCAACCGCAAGGCTACAGGTTCGGTTATCGAGTCGACACTTGACAAGGGTCGTGGATATGTTGCCACTGTGATGGTTCAGAACGGTACAATGCGCGTAGGTGACATTGTCGTTGCAGGAACCCAGTGGGGTAAGGTAAAGGCAATCTTCAACGAGCGTAACCAGCGTATCAAGGAGGTACATCCGGCCGAACCCGCACTAATTCTTGGACTCAACGGTGCTCCTGCAGCCGGTGACATATTCAACGTTGTAGACAGTGAGCGCGAAGCACGTGAGATTACAGGCAAACGCGAGCAGTTGCAGCGCGAGCAGGGTCTGCGTACACAGAAGATGCTAACCCTCGACGAGGTTGGCCGTCGTATTGCCCTCGGAAACTTCCAGACACTTAATATCATTGTCAAGGGCGACGTGGACGGTTCAATCGAGGCTTTGAGTGACTCACTCATAAAGCTATCTACCGAGACAATACAGGTAAATGTCATCCACAAAGCAGTGGGACAAATCTCGGAGAGCGACGTCAGCCTTGCAGCCGCATCCGATGCCATTATCGTTGGTTTCCAGGTACGTCCATCTGTGATGGCACGCAAGGTAGCCGAAAACGAGGGTGTCGATATACGTCTCTACTCTATCATCTACGATGCTATCGAGGAGGTTAAGGCCGCTATGGAGGGTATGCTTGCGCCTATCGTAAAGGAGGAGATAACGGCAACTATCGAGGTACGCGAGACATTCCACATAAGCAAGGTGGGTACAGTAGCAGGATGTATGGTTCGCGAAGGTAAAGTAAAACGTACCGACCGTGCCCGTCTTATCCGCGACGGTATTGTCATACACACAGGAAATCTTGCAGCCCTCAAACGCTTCAAAGAGGATGTACGTGAGGTAGGAACCAACTACGAGTGCGGTATCAGCCTTGTATCACAAGACGATATTAAAGTTGGCGATATCATCGAGACATTTGTTGAGGTTGAGGTAAAGCAAAAACTATAAAAACAAATGGGGCAAGGGTACTGTCCCGATGAGAGTACCCTTGCCCTTATATACAAAGTTACCAGCACAAAAAAAACACCTTAATAAGCACGATTATATGAATAGTTTAGACATTATACTATTAGTGGCAATGGTTATTGGATTTGCCATTGGATATTTCAAGGGACTCATCAGCCAATTGTCATTTGGTGTAGGTATTATACTGGGACTTTTTCAGGCAGTATTATTTTACAAAGCAGCAGGCGCACGCATAGAATCGCTAACCGGTTGGGATAGTATTATATGCAGCATAATTGCATTCGTAAGTATAATAGTATTGGTATTGCTTATTGTAAAGATTATCGGATGGTTGTTCCAAATTCTTCTTGACGCTATAAAACTTGGGTTCATAGACAAGATTCTTGGCGGCATTTTCAGTTGCGCCATCTCAATGATGCTCATTGTCGGAGCTGCAAATGCTTCACACGCCCTTTCATTAGGAATAGGCGCATTCGACAAAACAACACAAGAGAGCTCTACGTTATACAAATATGTGCAGGATGCAACCTTTTCGCTTATTGGAGAGATGAAAAAGTGATAGATGAAAAAGAAAAGCAATAACATATTCCGCAAGATAGCCGACAAGGCCTACGAGTATGGCTTTGTCAGCAACATCAAGACCGAAATAATAGAGAAAGGACTGAACGAGGAGGTCATAAAGATTATATCGAACAAAAAGAACGAACCCGAGTGGATGCTCGAGTTCCGCCTACAGGCCTACCGCTATTGGCTCACTCTTGAGACACCCCGATGGGCTCATCTTGATATACCCCCCATCGACTATCAGGCAATCTCCTATTATGCCGACCCTACTAAGAAAAACAAGGAGAAGCAGAACAAAGAGATTGACCCCGAGCTAATGAAGACATTCGAGAAGCTTGGTATTCCCTTGGAGGAGCGCCTTGCTCTCAGTGGTACTGCTGTAGATGCCGTTATGGACTCAGTTTCGGTAAAGACCACTTTTAAAGAAGAGTTAAAGGAGAAAGGTATTATCTTCTGCTCTATGAGTGAGGCAATACAGGAGTACCCCGACCTTGTTCGCAAATATCTTGGTTCGGTGGTAAACTACCGCGATAATTTCTTTGCGGCACTCAACAGCGCAGTGTTCAGTGATGGTTCATTCGTATATATCCCGGCGGGAGTACGCTGCCCTATGGAGTTGTCGACCTATTTCCGCATAAATGCAGCCAACACCGGACAGTTCGAGCGTACACTGATTGTAGCCGACGACAACAGCTATGTATCGTACCTCGAAGGCTGCACCGCACCTATGCGCGACGAGAATCAACTTCACGCTGCCATAGTAGAGATTGTAGTGTGCGAGAATGCCGAGGTGAAATACAGCACCGTACAGAACTGGTACCCCGGTGATGCCGAGGGAAAAGGCGGCGTATATAACTTCGTCACCAAGCGTGGCGACTGCCGAGGCAACAACAGCAAACTCTCGTGGACACAAGTCGAGACAGGCTCGGCAATAACCTGGAAATATCCCAGTTGTATACTGCGCGGCGACAACTCGCAAGGCGAGTTCTACTCGGTAGCCGTTACAAACAACTATCAGCAGGCCGATACAGGTACCAAGATGATTCATCTGGGCCGCAACACACGCAGTACAATCATAAGCAAAGGAATCTCGGCGGGAAAGAGCCAAAATTCCTATCGTGGGCTTGTACGTGTAAGCAAGAATGCCGACGGAGCACGCAACTACAGCCAATGCGATTCACTGTTGCTTGGCGACAAGTGCGGTGCCCACACATTCCCCTATATGGACATACACAACGAGAATGCAGTGATAGAGCACGAGGCCACAACATCGAAAATTTCGGAAGACCAACTCTTCTACTGCAATCAGCGAGGCATTGGCACCGAAGAGGCAATAGGACTCATCGTCAACGGATATGCCAAAGAGGTACTCAACAAACTACCTATGGAGTTTGCCATCGAGGCGCAGAAACTTTTGAGCGTATCGCTCGAAGGTGCCGTAGGTTAATAAAAACAGGAAAGGAAAATGGAAAACCTTATAGAAATAAAAAATCTTCACGCCACGATAGATGGCAAAGAGATACTTAAAGGAATAAATCTCACCGTAAAACCCGGAGAGGTACACGCCATAATGGGTCCCAACGGTTCGGGAAAGAGCACACTCAGCAATGTGCTTGTAGGACACCCTGCATACACCGTAACCGAGGGCGAGGTTATATACAAGGGACAAGACCTTCTGGCACTTAGTCCCGAGGAGCGCAGCCACGCAGGAATATTCCTCTCGTTCCAATATCCCGTAGAGATTTCGGGCGTAAGTATGACCAATTTTATGCGCGCTGCCATCAACGCCAAACGCGAAGCGCTTGGCGAACCCGCAATGAGCGCAGGCGACTTCCTGAAGTTGATGCGCGAGAAGCGCGCTCTTGTCAACCTCGACAGCAAGCTTGCCAATCGCTCGGTGAACGAAGGTTTCAGCGGTGGCGAGAAAAAGCGCAACGAAATATTCCAGATGGCAATGCTTGAGCCAACGCTGAGCATCCTCGACGAGACCGACTCGGGTCTCGACATCGACGCTCTGCGTATAGTAGCCGAGGGAGTAAACAAACTGAAACGTCCCGACACATCGACACTTGTCATCACACACTATCAACGACTGCTCGACTACATAAAGCCCGACATTGTCCACGTACTATATAACGGACGCATTGTAAAGACAGCAGGCCCCGAACTTGCCCTTGAACTCGAGGAGCGCGGATACGACTGGATTAAGAATCCCCAATAAGAGAACAATGAGCAACGAGAAAGAATATATCGATATTTTCGACAGCAACCGCCGTCTCATTGAAGCACCCTGCGCCCCACTGCTGAACAGAGAGCGCAGCAAGGCATTCGAGCTGTTCAAGAGCAACGGGTTCCCCAAAGATAGCGACGAAGAGTACCGCCACACAGCAGTAGGTAAACTATTTGCCACCGACTATGGAATGAACCTCGGTCGTGTCGAGATGCAAGGCAATCCCGGCGAGTTCTTCAGCTGTGACGTACCCAATCTAAGGACACGTCAGGAGTATATCCTCAACGACAGCTACTGCGAGCCCTCCGATAGCAAAGGAACCCTACCCGACGGTGTGCTTCTTGGCAGCCTAAACAAACTTGCCGAGAGCCATAGAACCCTCCTTGAGCCATATTACAACAAATTGGCAAAAGAGGGCGATAGCATAGCACAGTTTAACACCGCCTTTGTTCAGGATGGAATGTTGCTCTACGTACCCCGCAACACCGAACTCACCGAGCCTATACAGCTTGTTACACTGCTACGCTCGAACATAGAGATGCTCAGCAACCGACGCCTGCTTATTATACTCGAAGAGAATGCAAAAGCCAATCTGCTTGTGTGCGACCACTCATCGAATGAGAAAGCTACCCTCTCGACACAAGTTACCGAGATATTCCTGCACCCCGGCGCAAGCCTCAACCTTGTAGAGATTGAGGAGACTGCTGGCAACAACAGCCGTCTGAGCCACCTTTTTGTAGAGCAAGATGCCAACAGCACCTTTACGCACAGTAATATAACACTCACCAACGGTTTCACACGCAACAACACAAAGGTGACACTCGCAGGCAGCGGTGCCGAGGCGCACCTCGGCGGTCTTGCCATTTGCGATAAAAAGCAGCACACCGACAACCACACACTCGTTGACCACAAAGTTGGTCACTGCAACAGTAGCGAGCTATACAAATATATCCTCGACGAGGAGTCGACCGGAGTATTTGCAGGTAAGATGCTCATACGTTCCAACGCACAGCACACCACCTCGCAGCAGACCAACCGCAACCTATGTCTCACAAAGTGCGCACGTATGTATGCACAGCCACAGCTCGAGATTTATGCCGACGATGTAAAGTGCAGTCACGGTTCAACAGTGGGACAACTCGACGAAAACGCACTTTTCTATATGCAACAGCGCGGTATTCCCAAAGACGAAGCGCGCCACCTGCTTATGTTTGCCTTTGCCGGCGAAGTGATTGACAATATAACCATTGAAGCACTGCGCGACCGCCTGCATCTTCTTGTCGAGAAGCGTTTCCGCGGCGAACTTAACCGCTGCAAAGGCTGCGCACTGTGCAAGCAATAAAAGAGTAAGATGTTTAACCCCAACGAAATACGCGAGCAGTTTCCCATACTCTCCACACAGGTATATGGTAAACCCCTTGTCTACTTAGACAATGCCGCAACCACACAGAAGCCTCGCTGCGTCATCGACGCAATAAGCGAGGCCTACTGCACCATAAATGCCAATGTTCACCGAGGCGTACACCACCTATCACAGGTTGCTACCGAGCAGTTCGAGGAGGCACGACGCACCGTACAGAATTTCATAAATGCCCCCCACAGCCGACAGGTGATATTCACGCGAGGTACCACCGAGAGCATAAACCTTGTAGCATCATCATTCGGCAACAGCTTCCTCAAAGAGGGCGACAGAGTGATAATATCCACTATGGAGCACCATAGTAATATTGTCCCCTGGCAACTGCTTCGCGACCGCATAGGAATAGAGATAAGAGTAATTCCACTGCTCCCCGATGCAACCCTCGACGTAGAAGCCTACAGAGGCCTTTTTAACGAGCGTACCCGCTTGGTGAGCCTCACTCACGTCTCTAATGTGCTTGGATGCACCAACCCCGTAAAAGAGTGCATCGACATTGCACACAGCAACGGAGTACCTGTACTCATCGACGGTGCACAGAGCACCCCGCACACAAAGGTCGACGTACAGGCCTTAGACGCCGATTTCTTTGTATTCAGCGGACACAAGGTATATGCCCCTACAGGGATAGGAGTGCTATATGGCAAAGAGGAGTGGCTCGAGAAGATGCAACCCTATCACGGTGGCGGTGAGATGATACAGACCGTACGCTTCGAAAAGACCACCTACAACGAGCTACCCTATAAGTTCGAGGCAGGTACCCCCGACTATGTCGGTGCAATAGCACTGGGAAAAGCCCTTGAATTTGTTCAACAGATAGGGATAGAGAATATTGCACGTCACGAGCGTATGCTCACACAGTATACCCTCGAGCGATTTGCCGAGATAGAGAATATGCGCATCATAGGAAAGCCCGACGGCTCGGCAGTGTCGTTTCTTGTGGGCGACATTCACCCCGCCGACCTCGGCACCCTGCTCGACCGCTTGGGAATAGCGATACGCACCGGACACCACTGCGCACAACCCCTTATCGACCATTTAGGAATCCCCGGAACCGTGCGTGCCTCATTTGCTCTATACAACACACGTGAGGAGGTAGACACCCTTGTCGAAGGCATTAAACGAGTGGCACGAATGTTTGCCTGAGAACACCCCAAAAAAGAATAGAATATGTTAAAACCATATATGCTCGCGGGAAGAGTGGAAGCAGGATGCGACGAAGCAGGTCGCGGATGCCTCGCAGGTGATGTCTATGCAGCAGCAGTAATCTTGCCCGAAGGGTTCGACAATGAGTTGCTGAACGACTCGAAGCAACTGAGTGAGTCGCAGCGTTACCATCTGCGCGAGATTATAGAGCGCGAAGCCACCGCGTGGGCTGTCGGCATTGTAACAGCAAAGGAGATTGACCGCATAAACATTCTGCGAGCATCAATCCTTGCAATGCACCGCGCCGTAGAACAGCTGAAAGTGCGTCCGAAACACCTGCTCATCGACGGCAATAAATTCAACCCCTACCCCGGGATAACACACACCACAGTGGTAAAGGGCGATGCCACCTATATGAGCATTGCCGCCGCCTCTATTCTTGCAAAGACCTATCGCGACGACTATATGCAGCGCCTTGCCGAGGAGTATCCGCAGTACGATTGGAGCAGCAACAAAGGCTACCCCACATCCAAGCATCGCGCCGCGATAAGAGAGTACGGGCCCACACCCTATCACAGAATGAGTTTCAACCTTCTTGGCGAAGAGCCCCGACAACTATCATTCGATTTTGGCGAGTGACAGCAGACCGATAAAATACTAACCACAATAAACACATCAAATGAAAAAAACTCTTATCCTTATGTCGGCGCTACTGCTATTGGCAGTAATCCCGACAGCGGCAAAGGTAACGCATCTGCTACCCAAGCCACAACAGATTACCGAGACAGGAGGTAACACATTTGCATTGGGACGCAAGGTAACCATTACCGACCCCACCAACTGCACAGCACTTACCAAGTTTTTTACCGCAAACGACTGCACCATCGGCGAGGGTGGCACACAGGTTAAAGTAACCATTGTACCAAGCATCAGCGGTACCTACGACTACGAGCTCGACGGTTTCGATAACGAGGCTTACACTATCGCAGTCACCGAGAACGAGATTAACATTACCGCAGTAAAACCCATTGGTGTGGTGCGTGCCGCACAGACACTGACACAGCTTGCCGAGGGTTACGAGGGAACAGCAGCAATAGAAGCAGTTAACATCAAAGATTGGGCGGCATTCAAACTGCGCGGATATATGCACGACGTTGGTCGCTCATTCATCAGTGTTCCCGAGCTTAAGAAACACATTGAATTGCTCTCGCGTTTCAAAGTAAACTGCTTCCACTGGCACTTTACCGAGAATCAGGCTTGGCGCTTGCAAATTAATGCCTATCCCAAGCTCACAAGCAGCGCATCGATGACCCGTTTCCCCGGAAAATTCTACACACAGGACGAGTGTAAGGAGGTTGCTGCATACGCCAAAGAGCACGGAATAACAATTATCCCCGAGATTGATATGCCCGGACACAGCGAGGCTTTTGTACGTGCAATGGGATTTGATATGCAGACCGACAAGGGAGTCGAGGTTCTTAAGGTAGTCCTTGACGAGGTTGCCGCCCTCTTCCCCGACGCACCCTATATTCACATCGGTGCCGACGAGAAAGGTATCACCTACCCCAATTTCTTGGGTATTATGATAGACCACCTGCACAATAAAGGCAAGAAAGTAGTTGTTTGGAACCCTATTTCGGGAGTGAATGTAGGCAGCACAGGCGCCGATATGACACAGATGTGGAGTACCGCAGGCCGTCAGATAGATGGCAAAGCAAACATCGACTGCCGCTACAACTACACCAACCACTTCGACGTATTTGCCGACGTTGTAGGTATCTACCGCAGCAACATCTACTACGAACAGCAGGGTAACAAGAACGTAGCCGGAACAATCTCGGCCTATTGGAACGACCGCAAGACACCCACCGAAGAGGATATCATCAAGCAGAATAATATGTATGCCAACGTAATCGCAAGTGCCGAGCGCGCTTGGATTGGCGGTGGCAAGCAGTATATCGAGGTTGGCGGAACAACACTCCCCAACAGCGGCGACGAATACAACGAATTTGCCGATTGGGAGCGCCGTTTCCTCTTCCACAAGGCCAACTCATTGAAGAATGAGCCCATCCCCTACGTAAAGCAGACCAACGTACGTTGGAGAATTACCGACGCATTCCCCAACGGTGGTGATATGAATGCACAGTTTGCTCCCGAGACCGAGGGCCTGAAAGAGAGCTACACAGTAGATGGCGTGACCTACTCTACAGGTATGGCAACAGGTGCCGGAATTTATCTGCGTCACACCTGGGGTTCTATTATCCCAACATACTTCAGCAATCCCCAACTGAACACAACAGCATACGCGTGGACATACGTTTATAGCGAGACAGCACAGACAGTAGGAGCACAGATTGAGTTCCAGAACTACGGCCGCAGCGAGAAAGATACAGCCCCCGAGAAGGGCAAATGGGATCGCAAGGGTTCACGCATCTGGCTCAACGACGAGGAGATTCTCCCCCCCACCTGGGACAACACAGGCAAGAGCATCAACAACGAGGTCGACCTGTTGAACGAGAACTTCACAGCGCGTAAGCCTGTAGAGGTATCACTCAAAGCAGGATGGAACAAGGTATTCATCAAGCTCCCCTACGTAGCAGCAAACGGAGTACGCCTTAACAAATGGATGTTCACATTCGTGCTCACCGACCTCGACGGCAAGAATGCCGTTGACGGACTCATCTACTCGCCCAACAAATGCAAAGACGAGGCATCCGAGCAGATTGCAGCCGGCATAAGCGAAGTAAAGAAATTCATTGCAAGTGTAACAGGCGAGAAGCCCGGATACTACAGCCCCGAGACAGCATCGGCTCTTAACGAGGTTATTGCAAAGATTGAAGCAACATTGGAGCAGGAGCTAAGCGCCGAAGAGCGCAACAAGCAGGCTGAGGAGCTGAACGATGCCCTCGATGCCTTTAAAGCCTACTACCCCACCACAGCGCTTAACCAACCAATGAGCAGCAATAGCAAGACAAGCTATTACTACACACTATGCACACCACTGCGCGAGAACCGCTATGCCACCTCAAAGGGTGCCGGCAACGATATGTACGGCGAAAAGAGTGTTACCAACGCATCGAAATGGAAATTTGTTGAGCGTGGCGACGGTACATACAACATCGTAAACTACAGCGATGCATCGTACATATCACCATCGAGCAGCAATAACACAGCACTGCGTACGCAGGCATCAGCACCCACAAAAGGGTGGACGCTAAAGCCAGCCGATTCTCCCGGCTATTTCATTATTGTAAGCGGAACGACACAGTTCAACCAGACGACGTCGGGGCAAAGCTACAAGCTATTTAACTGGGGCAGTGGCACAAACACCACAGATGCTGGTTGCAAATATAGCATTGAACTTATCGGTACCGAGGGTGGCGATGGCGACATAAGCGCTATCGATTACACACCAAACTATACAGGAACAAAGGGCGGTGACCGCCCTTTGAACTTTATTAAGGTAGAGAGTCCTTCGTACGGAGCAAGCGAATACAAGCTAAGTAACAGTGAACTTATACAGCTATATGTCGATGCCACACAGAGTGTGACACTAAAGGTTGGTGCCGGCGACGAAGTTTTCCCCACAGCAGGATACGGCGCAGTGTGGATGCACGCCTACGTATATATCGATAAAGATGCAAACGGATTCACAGCAGGCATAGGTGCCGACGGATATACCCCCACCGACGACCTCGTGAGCTACTCGGCCTACAATGCCAACCCCAATGGAGGCGGCCAGTGGCGCAACAGCGCGGGCGAGAACAACGGCAACAATACCGTAGTACTACCCTCGTTCAAGGCACCCGAGAAGAAAGGTAAATACCGTATGCGTTTCAAAATAGACTGGAACAGCATCGACCCCGCAGGATGCACCGATGCAGGCAACCGTCTCGACAACAACCGAGGCTCAATAGTCGATGTCACACTCGAAGTAACCGACAAGCAGGAGGGAGTAGTTGAAGAGCTCTTCAGCAGCACCACCATAAGCGACAACAAGTTTGCACAAGGTACAATATGGTACACTCTTCAGATAGGAGCCAACGGCTATGTAATTGACAACAACGGCACAAGCAACCACATTGCACTTGACGATGTAATATCGAGCGCTACCGACGACGCACAGTTGTGGGCATTCACAGGCGACAACACCAACGGATACCGTCTCTACAACAAGCAGGCAGGCGCCACAAAGGTTCTTGCAGCACCCACAACAATGTCGGGCAACACAGGCAGCACAGCCTACCCCATTCTTGTAGACGCAAAAGCCGTTCCCAACGGTTACACCGACCTTTGGATATTTCAGACATCGAGCGACTTGGGCGATGGCGACACATATTACTATATGTACGAGAAAGGCTATCGCAACAACAAGGTAAACAACCGCGATAACAAACTCGCATTCTGGAATGGCGGTGCCGACGCAGGCTCTACCCTTAACATACAGTTTGCACAAGCCGAATATCCTATAAACACTCTCACCGGTAGCTGGACAGCATCTAACCAAGCCGGCACTTGGGCATCGGTGTGGCAATCGACACAGGCACCCAAAATAAGCCTTATCGAGAGCCAGGGACGCAATAATATGGCAGCCTACAACGACAATGGCGATATTCAGCTCTTTACCTGCCTTGCAGGAGCAGCTGTAAATGGTGTGCACACCGCGACATACAACATCAGCGCCGAGGAGGGTTATTCAATCGCAGGCTACCGCTTCGACTTTGTCAGCTCGGGAGCGACAGAGGTCAGCGTTACCCCCACAGGTGGCGAAAGCGTCACAGCAAACTCTGCTACAACGAAGAGCGTAGCAATAACAGGTGTCGAGGAGCAGGTACTATCGTTCACCGTATCGGCAACAAGCAATATGTTTGCCAACACAAGCAATTTCTACGCAACAATAATACGCAGTTCACTCCCCGTTGAGCCATCACAGGAGATATTCACAACCAAGAAGGGAGCAATCCCCTACCGCATTCCCGCAATAGCATTGGCAAAGAACGGCGACCTAATTGCTGTTGCCGACTACCGTCACAGCGGTGCCGATATTGGCGTGGTGAACAAAGGCCGCATCGACCTACACGCGCGTATCAGCAACGACAATGGTGCAACGTGGAACGAAAAATTCGCTATCGTCGAGGGCAAGGGTGCAAGCTCGCCCGACTTTATGCACGTTGGATTCGGCGACCCCTGTATCGTTGCCGACCGCGAGAGCGACCGCGTGCTTGTACTCAGCTGCGCCGGTAACGTATCGTTCCAGGCAGGCAGCCGTAACAACCACCAGAATATTGCACGTTTCTACAGCGACGATAACGGTGCCAACTGGACAGAGCCCGAGGATATTGCCGAGAGCATCTACTCGCAGTTCGACAATAGCCCGATAGGTCCCGTGATGGCAATGTTCATCGGTTCGGGTAAGATACACCAAAGCCGCTACGTAAAAGTAAATGATTACTATCGCCTCTACTGCGCAGTGCTCGCAAAAGACCGCAGCGCCAACTACATCAACTTTGTTCTTTACAGCGACGATTTTGGCGGCAGTTGGAAAGTTCTTGGCACAACAAGCCGCGGACACTGCACAGGCGCCGACGAGCCAAAGGTCGAAGAGCTTCCCAACGGCAATATCATCCTCAGCAGCCGCACCACAGGCGGCCGCCATTATAACATCTTCACATTCACCGATGCACAGAAGGCTCAAGGCTCTTGGGGCACACAGGCAACATCCAACAGTAACGTAAACGGTGTTGTAGCAGTAGGCAACTCAACCAACGGCGAGATACTTATCCTCCCCGTTGTTCGCAACGAAGACAATGCCGAGATGTGGATAGCACTGCAGTCGGTACCTTTCGGCAGCGGACGTAACAACGTAGGAATCTACTACAAAGAGCTTGCAAGTGAGGAGGACTACAACACGCCCGCCAACTTTGCAAAGGACTGGGACGGACGTCACCAGGCGTCGTACCTTCCCTCGGCCTACTCTACTATGTGCGTGCAGGCCGACGGCACAATAGCATTCCTGTACGAAGAGAGCACCTACGGAGCCGACTACACAATACAGTACAAAAATTACACTATTGAGACAATTACCGATGGCGCCTACTCGCTTCTTGGTGGCGGCAATGACACTGGTATCGAGAGCGTAACCGATAGCAAGACCCACAGCGGCATCTACGACCTGCAAGGCCGCAAGGTAGAGAATCCCGAGAAGGGAATCTACATTGTAAATGGCAAAAAGATTCTTGTAATGTAAATTTGCTTGGTATATATAGACGTTTCGAGGTTGGCAATATTGCCAACCTCGAAACGTCTATATATACCAAGCAAATTTACATTACAAGAATCTTTTTGCCATTTACAATGTAGATTCCCTTCTCGGGATTCTCTACCTTGCGGCCTTGCAGGTCGTAGATGCCGCTGTGGGTCTTGCTATCGGTTACGCTCTCGATACCAGTGTCATTGCCGCCACCAAGAAGCGAGTAGGCGCCATCGGTAATTGTCTCAATAGTGTAATTTTTGTACTGTATTGTGTAGTCGGCTCCGTAGGTGCTCTCTTCGTACAGGAATGCTATTGTGCCGTCGGCCTGCACGCACATAGTAGAGTAGGCCGAGGGAAGGTACGACGCCTGGTGACGTCCGTCCCAGTCCTTTGCAAAGTTGGCGGGCGTGTTGTAGTCCTCCTCACTTGCAAGCTCTTTGTAGTAGATTCCTACGTTGTTACGTCCGCTGCCGAAAGGTACCGACTGCAGTGCTATCCACATCTCGGCATTGTCTTCGTTGCGAACAACGGGGAGGATAAGTATCTCGCCGTTGGTTGAGTTGCCTACTGCTACAACACCGTTTACGTTACTGTTGGATGTTGCCTGTGTGCCCCAAGAGCCTTGAGCCTTCTGTGCATCGGTGAATGTGAAGATGTTATAATGGCGGCCGCCTGTGGTGCGGCTGCTGAGGATGATATTGCCGTTGGGAAGCTCTTCGACCTTTGGCTCGTCGGCGCCTGTGCAGTGTCCGCGGCTTGTTGTGCCAAGAACTTTCCAACTGCCGCCAAAATCGTCGCTGTAAAGAACAAAGTTGATGTAGTTGGCGCTGCGGTCTTTTGCGAGCACTGCGCAGTAGAGGCGATAGTAATCATTTACTTTTACGTAGCGGCTTTGGTGTATCTTACCCGAACCGATGAACATTGCCATCACGGGACCTATCGGGCTATTGTCGAACTGCGAGTAGATGCTCTCGGCAATATCCTCGGGCTCTGTCCAGTTGGCACCGTTATCGTCGCTGTAGAAACGTGCAATATTCTGGTGGTTGTTACGGCTGCCTGCCTGGAACGATACGTTACCGGCGCAGCTGAGTACAAGCACGCGGTCGCTCTCGCGGTCGGCAACGATACAGGGGTCGCCGAATCCAACGTGCATAAAGTCGGGCGAGCTTGCACCCTTGCCCTCGACGATAGCGAATTTTTCGTTCCACGTTGCACCATTGTCGTTGCTGATACGCGCGTGTAGGTCGATGCGGCCTTTGTTCACCACGCCAATATCGGCACCGCTGTGACGGTAGTCGGCAACAGCAATTAGGTCGCCGTTCTTTGCCAATGCTATTGCGGGAATGCGGTAGGGGATTGCTCCCTTCTTGGTTGTGAATATCTCCTGTGATGGCTCAACGGGGAGTGAACTGCGTATTATTGTTGCGTAGAAATTGCTTGTGTTGGCAAACATATTGCTTGTTGCCGATACGGTGAACGATAGTACCTGCTCCTCGACACCTGTTATTGCTACGCTCTTCGTTGTAGCAGAGTTTGCTGTGACGCTTTCGCCACCTGTGGGGGTAACGCTGACCTCTGTCGCTCCCGAGCTGACAAAGTCGAAGCGGTAGCCTGCGATTGAATAACCCTCCTCGGCGCTGATGTTGTATGTCGCGGTGTGCACACCATTTACAGCTGCTCCTGCAAGGCAGGTAAAGAGCTGAATATCGCCATTGTCGTTGTAGGCTGCCATATTATTGCGTCCCTGGCTCTCGATAAGGCTTATTTTGGGTGCCTGTGTCGATTGCCACACCGATGCCCAAGTGCCGGCTTGGTTAGATGCTGTCCAGCTACCGGTGAGAGTGTTTATAGGATATTCGGCTTGTGCAAACTGTATGTTAAGGGTAGAGCCTGCGTCGGCACCGCCATTCCAGAATGCGAGTTTGTTATCGCGGTTGTTTACCTTGTTGTTGCGATAGCCTTTCTCGTACATATAGTAATATGTGTCGCCATCGCCCAAGTCGCTCGATGTCTGAAATATCCAAAGGTCGGTGTAACCGTTGGGAACGGCTTTTGCGTCTACAAGAATGGGGTAGGCTGTGCTGCCTGTGTTGCCCGACATTGTTGTGGGTGCTGCAAGAACCTTTGTGGCGCCTGCCTGCTTGTTGTAGAGACGGTATCCGTTGGTGTTGTCGCCTGTGAATGCCCACAACTGTGCGTCGTCGGTAGCGCTCGATATTACATCGTCAAGTGCAATGTGGTTGCTTGTGCCGTTGTTGTCAATTACATAGCCGTTGGCTCCTATCTGAAGAGTGTACCATATTGTACCTTGTGCAAACTTGTTGTCGCTTATGGTGGTGCTGCTGAAGAGCTCTTCAACTACTCCCTCCTGCTTGTCGGTTACTTCGAGTGTGACATCGACTATTGAGCCTCGGTTGTTGTCGAGACGGTTGCCTGCATCGGTGCATCCTGCGGGGTCGATGCTGTTCCAGTCTATTTTGAAACGCATACGGTATTTACCTTTCTTCTCGGGTGCCTTGAACGAGGGTAGTACTACGGTATTGTTGCCGTTGTTCTCGCCCGCGCTGTTGCGCCACTGGCCGCCTCCATTGGGGTTGGCATTGTAGGCCGAGTAGCTCACGAGGTCGTCGGTGGGGGTATATCCGTCGGCACCTATGCCTGCTGTGAATCCGTTTGCATCTTTATCGATATATACGTAGGCGTGCATCCACACTGCGCCGTATCCTGCTGTGGGGAAAACTTCGTCGCCGGCACCAACCTTTAGTGTCACACTCTGTGTGGCATCGACATATAGCTGTATAAGTTCACTGTTACTTAGCTTGTATTCGCTTGCTCCGTACGAAGGACTCTCTACCTTAATAAAGTTCAAAGGGCGGTCACCGCCCTTTGTTCCTGTATAGTTTGGTGTGTAATCGATAGCGCTTATGTCGCCATCGCCACCCTCGGTACCGATAAGTTCAATGCTATATTTGCAACCAGCATCTGTGGTGTTTGTGCCACTGCCCCAGTTAAATAGCTTGTAGCTTTGCCCCGACGTCGTCTGGTTGAACTGTGTCGTTCCGCTTACAATAATGAAATAGCCGGGAGAATCGGCTGGCTTTAGCGTCCACCCTTTTGTGGGTGCTGATGCCTGCGTACGCAGTGCTGTGTTATTGCTGCTCGATGGTGATATGTACGATGCATCGCTGTAGTTTACGATGTTGTATGTACCGTCGCCACGCTCAACAAATTTCCATTTCGATGCGTTGGTAACACTCTTTTCGCCGTACATATCGTTGCCGGCACCCTTTGAGGTGGCATAGCGGTTCTCGCGCAGTGGTGTGCATAGTGTGTAGTAATAGCTTGTCTTGCTATTGCTGCTCATTGGTTGGTTAAGCGCTGTGGTGGGGTAGTAGGCTTTAAAGGCATCGAGGGCATCGTTCAGCTCCTCAGCCTGCTTGTTGCGCTCTTCGGCGCTTAGCTCCTGCTCCAATGTTGCTTCAATCTTTGCAATAACCTCGTTAAGAGCCGATGCTGTCTCGGGGCTGTAGTATCCGGGCTTCTCGCCTGTTACACTTGCAATGAATTTCTTTACTTCGCTTATGCCGGCTGCAATCTGCTCGGATGCCTCGTCTTTGCATTTGTTGGGCGAGTAGATGAGTCCGTCAACGGCATTCTTGCCGTCGAGGTCGGTGAGCACGAATGTGAACATCCATTTGTTAAGGCGTACTCCGTTTGCTGCTACGTAGGGGAGCTTGATGAATACCTTGTTCCATCCTGCTTTGAGTGATACCTCTACAGGCTTACGCGCTGTGAAGTTCTCGTTCAACAGGTCGACCTCGTTGTTGATGCTCTTGCCTGTGTTGTCCCAGGTGGGGGGGAGAATCTCCTCGTCGTTGAGCCAGATGCGTGAACCCTTGCGATCCCATTTGCCCTTCTCGGGGGCTGTATCTTTCTCGCTGCGGCCGTAGTTCTGGAACTCAATCTGTGCTCCTACTGTCTGTGCTGTCTCGCTATAAACGTATGTCCACGCGTATGCTGTTGTGTTCAGTTGGGGATTGCTGAAGTATGTTGGGATAATAGAACCCCAGGTGTGACGCAGATAAATTCCGGCACCTGTTGCCATACCTGTAGAGTAGGTCACGCCATCTACTGTGTAGCTCTCTTTCAGGCCCTCGGTCTCGGGAGCAAACTGTGCATTCATATCACCACCGTTGGGGAATGCGTCGGTAATTCTCCAACGTACGTTGGTCTGCTTTACGTAGGGGATGGGCTCATTCTTCAATGAGTTGGCCTTGTGGAAGAGGAAACGGCGCTCCCAATCGGCAAATTCGTTGTATTCGTCGCCGCTGTTGGGGAGTGTTGTTCCGCCAACCTCGATATACTGCTTGCCACCGCCAATCCAAGCGCGCTCGGCACTTGCGATTACGTTGGCATACATATTATTCTGCTTGATGATATCCTCTTCGGTGGGTGTCTTGCGGTCGTTCCAATAGGCCGAGATTGTTCCGGCTACGTTCTTGTTACCCTGCTGTTCGTAGTAGATGTTGCTGCGGTAGATACCTACAACGTCGGCAAATACGTCGAAGTGGTTGGTGTAGTTGTAGCGGCAGTCGATGTTTGCTTTGCCATCTATCTGACGGCCTGCGGTACTCCACATCTGTGTCATATCGGCGCCTGTGCTGCCTACATTCACTCCCGAAATAGGGTTCCAAACAACTACTTTCTTGCCTTTATTGTGCAGGTGGTCTATCATAATACCCAAGAAATTGGGGTAGGTGATACCTTTCTCGTCGGCACCGATGTGAATATAGGGTGCGTCGGGGAAGAGGGCGGCAACCTCGTCAAGGACTACCTTAAGAACCTCGACTCCCTTGTCGGTCTGCATATCAAATCCCATTGCACGTACAAAAGCCTCGCTGTGTCCGGGCATATCAATCTCGGGGATAATTGTTATTCCGTGCTCTTTGGCGTATGCAGCAACCTCCTTACACTCGTCCTGTGTGTAGAATTTTCCGGGGAAACGGGTCATCGATGCGCTGCTTGTGAGCTTGGGATAGGCATTAATTTGCAAGCGCCAAGCCTGATTCTCGGTAAAGTGCCAGTGGAAGCAGTTTACTTTGAAACGCGAGAGCAATTCAATGTGTTTCTTAAGCTCGGGAACACTGATGAATGAGCGACCAACGTCGTGCATATATCCGCGCAGTTTGAATGCCGCCCAATCTTTGATGTTAACTGCTTCTATTGCTGCTGTTCCCTCGTAACCCTCGGCAAGCTGTGTCAGTGTCTGTGCGGCACGCACCACACCAATGGGTTTTACTGCGGTAATGTTAATCTCGTTCTCGGTGACTGCGATAGTGTAAGCCTCGTTATCGAAACCGTCGAGCTCGTAGTCGTAGGTACCGCTGATGCTTGGTACAATGGTTACTTTAACCTGTGTGCCACCCTCGCCGATGGTGCAGTCGTTTGCGGTAAAAAACTTGGTAAGTGCTGTGCAGTTGGTGGGGTCGGTAATGGTTACCTTGCGTCCCAATGCAAATGTGTTACCTCCTGTCTCGGTAATCTGTTGTGGCTTGGGTAGCAGATGCGTTACCTTTGCCGCTGTCGGGATTACTGCCAATAGCAGTAGCGCCGACATAAGGATAAGAGTTTTTTTCATTTGATGTGTTTATTGTGGTTAGTATTTTATCGGTCTGCTGTCACTCGCCAAAATCGAATGATAGTTGTCGGGGCTCTTCGCCAAGAAGGTTGAAACTCATTCTGTGATAGGGTGTGGGCCCGTACTCTCTTATCGCGGCGCGATGCTTGGATGTGGGGTAGCCTTTGTTGCTGCTCCAATCGTACTGCGGATACTCCTCGGCAAGGCGCTGCATATAGTCGTCGCGATAGGTCTTTGCAAGAATAGAGGCGGCGGCAATGCTCATATAGGTGGCATCGCCCTTTACCACTGTGGTGTGTGTTATCCCGGGGTAGGGGTTGAATTTATTGCCGTCGATGAGCAGGTGTTTCGGACGCACTTTCAGCTGTTCTACGGCGCGGTGCATTGCAAGGATTGATGCTCGCAGAATGTTTATGCGGTCAATCTCCTTTGCTGTTACAATGCCGACAGCCCACGCGGTGGCTTCGCGCTCTATAATCTCGCGCAGATGGTAACGCTGCGACTCACTCAGTTGCTTCGAGTCGTTCAGCAACTCATTGTCGAACCCTTCGGGCAAGATTACTGCTGCTGCATAGACATCACCTGCGAGGCATCCGCGACCTGCTTCGTCGCATCCTGCTTCCACTCTTCCCGCGAGCATATATGGTTTTAACATATTCTATTCTTTTTTGGGGTGTTCTCAGGCAAACATTCGTGCCACTCGTTTAATGCCTTCGACAAGGGTGTCTACCTCCTCACGTGTGTTGTATAGAGCAAATGAGGCACGCACGGTTCCGGGGATTCCTAAATGGTCGATAAGGGGTTGTGCGCAGTGGTGTCCGGTGCGTATCGCTATTCCCAAGCGGTCGAGCAGGGTGCCGAGGTCGGCGGGGTGAATGTCGCCCACAAGAAACGACACTGCCGAGCCGTCGGGCTTTCCTATGATGCGCATATTCTCTATCTCGGCAAATCGCTCGAGGGTATACTGTGTGAGCATACGCTCGTGACGTGCAATATTCTCTATCCCTATCTGTTGAACAAATTCAAGGGCTTTTCCCAGTGCTATTGCACCGACATAGTCGGGGGTACCTGCCTCGAACTTATAGGGTAGCTCGTTGTAGGTGGTCTTTTCGAAGCGTACGGTCTGTATCATCTCACCGCCACCGTGATAGGGTTGCATCTTCTCGAGCCACTCCTCTTTGCCATATAGCACTCCTATCCCTGTAGGGGCATATACCTTGTGTCCGCTGAATACAAAGAAATCGGCGTCTAAGGCCTGTACGTCGACCTTTGTGTGCGGGGTGCTCTGTGCACCGTCGATGAGTACAGGTACTCCGTTGCTGTGTGCAATGTCGATGCACTCTTTTACGGGGTTGGTGCATCCAAGCACATTAGAGACGTGAGTGAGGCTCACCAAGCGGGTACGCTCGTTAAAAAGGCCTCTGTAGGCTTCTACGTCGAGGGTTGCATCGGGGAGCAGTGGAATTACTCTTATCTCTATTCCTATGCGGTCGCGAAGCAGTTGCCAGGGGACAATATTACTATGGTGCTCCATAGTGGATATTATCACTCTGTCGCCCTCTTTGAGGAAGCTGTTGCCGAATGATGATGCTACAAGGTTTATGCTCTCGGTGGTACCTCGCGTGAATATCACCTGTCGGCTGTGGGGGGCATTTATGAAATTCTGTACGGTGCGTCGTGCCTCCTCGAACTGCTCGGTAGCAACCTGTGATAGGTGGTGTACGCCTCGGTGAACATTGGCATTTATGGTGCAGTAGGCCTCGCTTATTGCGTCGATGACGCAGCGAGGCTTCTGTGTGGTTGCGGCATTGTCTAAGTAGACAAGGGGTTTACCATATACCTGTGTGGAGAGTATGGGAAACTGCTCGCGTATTTCGTTGGGGTTAAACATCTTACTCTTTTATTGCTTGCACAGTGCGCAGCCTTTGCAGCGGTTAAGTTCGCCGCGGAAACGCTTCTCGACAAGAAGATGCAGGCGGTCGCGCAGTGCTTCAATGGTTATATTGTCAATCACTTCGCCGGCAAAGGCAAACATAAGCAGGTGGCGCGCTTCGTCTTTGGGAATACCGCGCTGTTGCATATAGAAAAGTGCGTTTTCGTCGAGTTGTCCCACTGTTGAACCGTGACTGCACTTTACATCGTCGGCATAAATCTCGAGCTGTGGCTGTGCATACATACGTGCGCACTTTGTGAGACATAGGTTGCGGTTGGTCTGCTGCGAGGTGGTGTGCTGTGCGTTGGAACGTATGAGCATCTTACCTGCAAATACTCCGGTCGACTCCTCGTCGAGGATATATTTGTATAGCTCGCTACTGTTGCAGTGACCAACTTTGTGGTCAACGAGTGTGTGGTTGTCGGTGTGCTGCTTTTTATCGCAAATGGCAAGACCGCCGAGGTGCGCCTCGGCACCGCTGCCTGCGAGTGTCACCTTTGTGTTGTTGCGTGTGAAACCGTTGGTGAGTGTTATATTACTGTGCGTAAAGGTGCTGTTGGCATCTTGCTCTACAAAAAGGTGGCTCAGACGGCTGTTGTTGCCAGCAGTCTCCTCAATCTCTACAAGGTTGAGGCTTGCGCCGGGGTGCAGGAATATCTCGGTAACTTGTGTCGAGAGGGTAGCTTTCTCATTCGATGAGTGGTCGCACACAAGCAGATTGGCTTTTGCATTCTCTTCGAGTATAATAAGCAGGCGTCGGTTGCTGAGCATCTCTATGTTCGAGCGTAGCAGTGTAACAAGCTGTATAGGCTCGGTGAGTTCGGTGTTGCGGGGTACGTAGAGCAACATTCCATCCTGAACAAAGGCGGTGTTAAACTGTGCTATGCTATCGCCCTCTTTTGCCAATTTGTTGTAATATGGCTCAAGGAGGGTTCTATGGCTCTCGGCAAGTTTGTTTAGGCTGCCAAGAAGCACACCGTCGGGTAGGGTTCCTTTGCTATCGGAGGGCTCGCAGTAGCTGTCGTTGAGGATATACTCCTGACGTGTCCTTAGATTGGGTACGTCACAGCTGAAGAACTCGCCGGGATTGCCTTGCATCTCGACACGACCGAGGTTCATTCCATAGTCGGTGGCAAATAGTTTACCTACTGCTGTGTGGCGGTACTCTTCGTCGCTATCTTTGGGGAACCCGTTGCTCTTGAACAGCTCGAATGCCTTGCTGCGCTCTCTGTTCAGCAGTGGGGCGCAGGGTGCTTCAATGAGACGGCGGTTGCTGTCGAAAATATCGATATATTCTTTCTCGTTGCTCATTGTTCTCTTATTGGGGATTCTTAATCCAGTCGTATCCGCGCTCCTCGAGTTCAAGGGCAAGTTCGGGGCCTGCTGTCTTTACAATGCGTCCGTTATATAGTACGTGGACAATGTCGGGCTTTATGTAGTCGAGCAGTCGTTGATAGTGTGTGATGACAAGTGTCGATGTGTCGGGACGTTTCAGTTTGTTTACTCCCTCGGCTACTATACGCAGAGCGTCGATGTCGAGACCCGAGTCGGTCTCGTCGAGGATGCTCAGCGTTGGCTCAAGCATTGCCATCTGGAATATTTCGTTGCGCTTTTTCTCGCCACCGCTGAAACCTTCGTTCACCGAGCGATTGGCAAGCTTGCTGTCGAGGTTGACAAGAGCGCGCTTCTCGCGCATCAACTTCAGGAAGTCGCCTGCGCTCATTGCGGGTTCGCCAAGCGCTTCGCGTTTGGCGTTGATGGCAGCGCGCATAAAATTGGTCATACTTACGCCCGAAATCTCTACGGGATATTGGAACGAGAGGAATATTCCTGCGTGGCTGCGCTCCTCGGGACTAAGTGCCAGAAGGTCTTGTCCCTTGTATATAACCTCGCCCTCGGTTACGGTGTATGCAGGGTGTCCTACAAGCACATTGCTGAGTGTGCTCTTTCCCGAACCGTTGGGACCCATTATGGCGTGTACCTCTCCGGGTTTTACGGTGAGATTTATTCCTTTAAGTATCTCTTTGCCATCTATCGTGGCGTGAAGATTTTTTATTTCTATAAGGTTTTCCATTTTCCTTTCCTGTTTTTATTAACCTACGGCACCTTCGAGCGATACGCTCAAAAGTTTCTGCGCCTCGATGGCAAACTCCATAGGTAGTTTGTTGAGTACCTCTTTGGCATATCCGTTGACGATGAGTCCTATTGCCTCTTCGGTGCCAATGCCTCGCTGATTGCAGTAGAAGAGTTGGTCTTCCGAAATTTTCGATGTTGTGGCCTCGTGCTCTATCACTGCATTCTCGTTGTGTATGTCCATATAGGGGAATGTGTGGGCACCGCACTTGTCGCCAAGCAACAGTGAATCGCATTGGCTGTAGTTGCGTGCTCCGTCGGCATTCTTGCTTACACGTACAAGCCCACGATAGGAATTTTGGCTCTTTCCCGCCGAGATTCCTTTGCTTATGATTGTACTGCGTGTGTTGCGGCCCAGATGAATCATCTTGGTACCTGTATCGGCCTGCTGATAGTTGTTTGTAACGGCTACCGAGTAGAACTCGCCTTGCGAGTTGTCGCCGCGCAGTATACAACTGGGATATTTCCAGGTTATTGCCGAGCCTGTCTCGACTTGTGTCCACGAGAGTTTGCTGTTGTTGCCTCGGCAGTCGCCACGCTTGGTGACGAAGTTATATACGCCGCCTTTTCCCTCGGCATCACCGGGGTACCAGTTCTGTACGGTGCTGTATTTCACCTCGGCATTCTCGCACACTACAATCTCTACTATGGCAGCGTGAAGTTGATTCTCGTCGCGCATAGGTGCGGTGCAGCCTTCGAGGTACGATACATAGCTGTTGTCGTCGGCTACAATCAGTGTACGCTCGAACTGTCCGGTGTTGGCTGCATTTATGCGGAAATAGGTCGACAACTCCATAGGGCAGCGTACTCCCGCCGGGATATATACGAATGAACCATCACTGAACACTGCGCTGTTGAGTGCCGCAAAGAAATTATCGCGGTAGTTTACCACCGAACCAAGATATTTGCGAACAAGGTCGGGGTACTCCTGTATTGCCTCACTCATAGAGCAGAAGATAATACCTTTCTCCTTTAACTCTTCTTTAAAAGTGGTCTTTACCGAAACTGAGTCCATAACGGCATCTACAGCAGTACCACTGAGAGCAAGGCGCTCCTCCAAGGGAATACCAAGCTTCTCGAATGTCTTCATTAGCTCGGGGTCAATCTCTTTGTTCTGCTTCTCCTTGTTTTTCTTAGTAGGGTCGGCATAATAGGAGATTGCCTGATAGTCGATGGGGGGTATATCAAGATGAGCCCATCGGGGTGTCTCAAGAGTGAGCCAATAGCGGTAGGCCTGTAGGCGGAACTCGAGCATCCACTCGGGTTCGTTCTTTTTGTTCGATATAATCTTTATGACCTCCTCGTTCAGTCCTTTCTCTATTATTTCGGTCTTGATGTTGCTGACAAAGCCATACTCGTAGGCCTTGTCGGCTATCTTGCGGAATATGTTATTGCTTTTCTTTTTCATCTATCACTTTTTCATCTCTCCAATAAGCGAAAAGGTTGCATCCTGCACATATTTGTATAACGTAGAGCTCTCTTGTGTTGTTTTGTCGAATGCGCCTATTCCTAATGAAAGGGCGTGTGAAGCATTTGCAGCTCCGACAATGAGCATCATTGAGATGGCGCAACTGAAAATGCCGCCAAGAATCTTGTCTATGAACCCAAGTTTTATAGCGTCAAGAAGAATTTGGAACAACCATCCGATAATCTTTACAATAAGCAATACCAATACTATTATACTTACGAATGCAATTATGCTGCATATAATACTATCCCAACCGGTTAGCGATTCTATGCGTGCGCCTGCTGCTTTGTAAAATAATACTGCCTGAAAAAGTCCCAGTATAATACCTACACCAAATGACAATTGGCTGATGAGTCCCTTGAAATATCCAATGGCAAATCCAATAACCATTGCCACTAATAGTATAATGTCTAAACTATTCATATAATCGTGCTTATTAAGGTGTTTTTTTTGTGCTGGTAACTTTGTATATAAGGGCAAGGGTACTCTCATCGGGACAGTACCCTTGCCCCATTTGTTTTTATAGTTTTTGCTTTACCTCAACCTCAACAAATGTCTCGATGATATCGCCAACTTTAATATCGTCTTGTGATACAAGGCTGATACCGCACTCGTAGTTGGTTCCTACCTCACGTACATCCTCTTTGAAGCGTTTGAGGGCTGCAAGATTTCCTGTGTGTATGACAATACCGTCGCGGATAAGACGGGCACGGTCGGTACGTTTTACTTTACCTTCGCGAACCATACATCCTGCTACTGTACCCACCTTGCTTATGTGGAATGTCTCGCGTACCTCGATAGTTGCCGTTATCTCCTCCTTTACGATAGGCGCAAGCATACCCTCCATAGCGGCCTTAACCTCCTCGATAGCATCGTAGATGATAGAGTAGAGACGTATATCGACACCCTCGTTTTCGGCTACCTTGCGTGCCATCACAGATGGACGTACCTGGAAACCAACGATAATGGCATCGGATGCGGCTGCAAGGCTGACGTCGCTCTCCGAGATTTGTCCCACTGCTTTGTGGATGACATTTACCTGTATTGTCTCGGTAGATAGCTTTATGAGTGAGTCACTCAAAGCCTCGATTGAACCGTCCACGTCGCCCTTGACAATGATATTAAGTGTCTGGAAGTTTCCGAGGGCAATACGACGGCCAACCTCGTCGAGGGTTAGCATCTTCTGTGTACGCAGACCCTGCTCGCGCTGCAACTGCTCGCGTTTGCCTGTAATCTCACGTGCTTCGCGCTCACTGTCTACAACGTTGAATATGTCACCGGCTGCAGGAGCACCGTTGAGTCCAAGAATTAGTGCGGGTTCGGCCGGATGTACCTCCTTGATACGCTGGTTACGCTCGTTGAAGATTGCCTTTACCTTACCCCACTGGGTTCCTGCAACGACAATGTCACCTACGCGCATTGTACCGTTCTGAACCATCACAGTGGCAACATATCCACGACCCTTGTCAAGTGTCGACTCGATAACCGAACCTGTAGCCTTGCGGTTGGGGTTGGCCTTGAGCTCAAGAAGTTCGGCCTCGAGGAGTACCTTCTCCATAAGTTCTGCTACACCCATACCTTGCTTTGCCGAAATCTCCTGAGACTGGTATTTACCTCCCCAATCCTCGACAAGCATATTCATCTGTGCAAGCTCCTCTCTGATACGGTTGGGGTCGGCTGCGGGTTTATCTACCTTGTTGATGGCAAATACGATGGGTACACCGGCTGCCATAGCGTGGTTGATAGCCTCTTTGGTCTGGGGCATCACATTGTCGTCGGCTGCAATGATGATGATTGCAATATCGGTAATCTTGGCTCCACGTGCACGCATCGCGGTAAATGCCTCGTGACCGGGAGTATCGAGGAATGTGATGTGTTTGCCGTTCTCCATCTTCACATTGTATGCACCAATGTGCTGTGTGATACCTCCTGCCTCGCCTGCAATGACATTCGATTTACGGATGTAGTCGAGCAGTGATGTCTTTCCGTGGTCTACGTGTCCCATCACAGTGATGATAGGTGCGCGGGGCTGCAAATCATCCTCCGAATCTTTCTCCTCCTCTATGGCATTGGCAACTTCGGCGCTTACGTACTCTGTTGTAAAGCCGAATTCTTCGGCAACAAGGTTGATGGTCTCGGCGTCGAGGCGTTGGTTGATAGATACCATCATTCCAATGCTCATACAGGTTGCAATAACCTGTGTTACCGATATGTTCATCATACTTGCAAGCTCGTTGGCGGTAACAAACTCGGTTAGTTTCAGAACCTTGCTCTGCTCCATTTCGTCTATTGCTGCCTGTTGCTGACGCTCGGCTGCAAGCTCGCGTTTATCCTTACGATATTTTGACGACTTTGTCTTTCCGCGACTTGTGAGACGTTCGAGTGTCTCTTTTATCTGTTTTGATACATCTTCGTCGCTAACCTCGGACTTGTCGAAACGCTTGTGTTTGTTGTCGCGGTCTTTGCGGCTGCCCTGTGATGGGTTCTCGCCCTTGTTCTTATTGCGGTTACCCGACCAATCTTGCTGTTGCAGCTGAGGCTCGTTACCCTGTACGCTGTCGATGTTGACACGCTGGTTACCTATGCGGGCGCGTTTTTTCTTCTTGTCGCCACCCTGGCCGTTGTTTGAACCTTTCTGAGCCTCTTTCTGCTGCTTGCGCTGCTCTTCGCGCTGGCGCTCTTTCTCTTCACGCTCTTTACGCTTCTCCTCTTTGCTCTTTTTCTTGGGACGTGTCGACTGATTTATAGCCGAGAGGTCTATCTTGCCCACGACATTGAATGCGGGTTTAATATCCTCGACCTGTGTGAGACTTGCAGGAGCCTGTTTCTCCTCTTGCTTTGCAGGTTTCTCCTCTTTTGCAATGGGGGCGGGTGCAGGTTTTTCTGCTACTTTATCCTCTTTATTTACTACAGGTGCGGCTGCTGCCTGCTCAACAGGTTTCTCCTCTTTTTTGGCAGCCGGTGCAGGTGAATTCTGCTTTTTCTTGTTATGCTTCTCAACCTTTGATGCCTGCTGCTTACGTTTAAGCTCTTCGAGGTCGATGCTACCCATTACCTTTATAACCGGTTTTGTCTCTTCTGTTACAGTGGGGGCAGGGGAGGGCTCCTCTTTGGGCTCTTCCTTGGGTGCACTTACAATAGGCTTTGTCTCGACAGGCTTCTTGTCCTTGTTCTGACGCTCCTTTGTAAACTTATCCGACTCTAATCGAGCGTTCTTATCGGTGCTGAATGCTTCTCTCAACAGAAGGTAACCCTTTTCGGGTACAACGGCATTAGGGTCTTCCTTAATGTCGATGCCCTTCTTTTGTAGGAACTCTACAATAGTGTTGAGTCCTATGTTAAGTTCTTCTTGTACTTTATTTAGTCTAATCTTCATTCTCTACTTATTTAATTAGAAGCTGTTTAACTTTTATCGTTCTATTCTTTGTTATGAATTGCAGATGATTCAACAACTTCAATAATGATGTTTTTTACAGAAATTTAAACAGTTTCTTAATCGTTGGCCTCTTGCTCGTCCTCGAACTCGGCTTTAAGAACGCTAAGAACGTGGTCTACGGTGTCCTCTTCAAGGTCGGCCTTCTCTATAAGTACTTCACGAGGAGCATTGAGAACTGCTTTTGCTGTGTCGTAACCAAGCTTCTTAATGGCATTGATTATCCACTCGTCAATCTCGTCGGTAAACTCGTCGAGGTAGATGTCATCCTCCTGTGTGTTCTCCTCGATTTCGCGATATACATCGATTGTGTACTCGGTGAGCATACTTGCAAGCTTGATGTTAAGACCGTTTTTACCGATTGCAAGTGATACCTCCTCGGGTTTCAGATATACATCGGCAGTCTGCTTCTCTTCGTCAAGAGAGATGGTGAATACCTTTGCAGGGCTAAGAGCGCGCTTGATAAAGAGCTCGATATTTGATGTGTAGTTTATTACGTCGATGTTCTCGTTGCGCAACTCGCGTACAATGCCGTGAATACGTGAACCCTTCACACCTACGCAAGCTCCTACCGGGTCGATGCGCTCGTCGTATGTCTCAACGGCAATCTTGGCACGCTCACCGGGAATGCGGGCAATTCTCTTTATTGTGATGAGACCGTCGTTAATCTCGGGTACCTCAAGCTCGAATAGACGCTGCAAGAACATAGGTGATGTGCGGCTGAGTATAATCTTGGGATTGCTGTTCTGGTTGTCGACACGTGCCACTACAGCGCGTACGTGGTCGCCCTTACGATAGAAGTCCGAAGGTATCTGCTCGCTCTTGGGGAGGATGAGTTCGTTACCCTCGTCGTCGAGAAGAAGAATCTCTTTTTTCCATATCTGGTAAACCTCGCCACTTACGATGGTACCAACCTTTTCGCTGTATTTGTTGTAGAGGCTGTCCTTCTCGAGCTCAAGAATCTTTGATGCGAGTGTCTGACGCAGGTTAAGGATGGCACGACGACCGAACTCGGCAAAGTTTACAAGTTCGCTCACCTCTTCGCCAACCTCAAAGGTGTCGTCAATGAGCTGTGCCTCGGTAAGACCAATCTCGAAATTGCTGTCTTTTACATCCTTGTCCTCGACAACGGTACGACGGCGCTGTATCTCGAAGTCACCACGGTCGGGGTTGACGATTACCGAATAGTTTTCGTCGGTTCCAAACATATTTACCAATACTTTGCGGAAACTCTCCTCGAGTACGCTTATCATTGTTGTGCGGTCGATGTTCTTCGACTCTTTGAATTCTTGAAATGTATCAAGAAGGCTGACTGTTTCTTCTTTCTTTGCCATTTTATTTGAAATTTATAATATACTTCGTGTATTTAACATCGCCATAACCAAAGGTTGTCTCTTCTTCGACAATACGGGGACGCTTGCTGCCCTCTACCTTTTCTTTTTTGCTTACGGCTATTACAAACTCTTGTTCGTCGGCTCTTAATAGTGTGCCTTTGAACTTTTTACCGGCCTTGCTAAGCACTTCGACCTCTTTTCCTATGTGTATGATATATTGTTGCAGTACTTTGAATGGCTGTCCGAGACCGGCCGAGCCAACTTCAAGTTCGTAATCCTCGGTCTCGCGGCTGAGGCCCGACTCGATGTGACGGCTAAGGTCGGCGCAATCCTCAATCCAAACTCCATCGGCGTGGTCGATTTCGACGGTTATCTTGTCGTCCTTACTGATGGTTACGTCTACCATAAAATACTCTTTGTCGGCGAGCCACTCTTGTGTTAGCTCAATGACTCTTTGCTTGTCAATCATAGGCTGTTTTGTAGAAGATATATTGTGTGTGAATATATTGTATGAAAAAGAGGGGCTTGTCAGCCCCTCTCAATCATCATTTCTTTTGCAAAAGTAATAATAATATGTCGTCCGACCAAATGTTTGAACCCTTTTTATCTCTTTTCTTCTCTTTTTTTTATCTTTTTTTTATATCTTCGCGATGTTTAGTGAGGAGAAATTTTTTATAAAATAATATTTATGCGTAATAATAGAGGTAAAGATGCCAATATGAGATTTCTTTTTGGCAGTGTGTTGTTTTTTCTAATGATAATAATATCGATGATGCTTTTTGTCTATTTTGTCATCGATTTTCAGGTTTCAAATGAGGAAAAGCCGAGGGATGGCTATGAGATTTCTTTCTCGAAACAGTTCGATGGCCTGGGATATGACTTATATCTTAACGATAGCTTGCTGTATGAGGGTAATCCCGTGACATCCGATTCTGTAATAAGAGTTGCTCGCTCACAGGAAGAAAATTCGCTGCTGGTTGTCGAACGCGCTACCGAGGGGGTTTCAATAATAGAGATTGGACGTCGCGGCAGGGTGCTTATAGGTTTCGGACGCGATGGAAATGTTACTGCCGATGTAGTGGAGTAGTAGCGTGATAAAAAAAGAGATGTTAAATTTTTCTCTAAATCTGATGGGGCTGCTAATCGGCAGCCTCATTTTTTTTAGAGAAAAATAATATCTGATGCAGCAAAACTGCAATTTCTGCGTCAGTAGAGTAGAGAGAGCATAAAATAGAATGAAATACGACGAGATAATTGAGGGGTGTAAAAAAGATAATCGAAAGGCGCAGATGGAATTCTATGCCCTCTTCTCTCGTGAGGTTTATGTAACGGCCTATCGTTTGCTTGATAATGCTTTCGATGCCGAGGAGGTGATGCAGGAGTCGATGCTCAAAGTGCTTGTAAACAAAGATTTACTGCTGCCGCGACAAAGTAATATGCTTATGAGAATTAAACGTATTGCCATAAATGCCTCAATAGATATACTGCGTCGCAGGAGTGACGCCGTTTTGTGGAACGATAACATAGATGTCGAGGAAGATGAGAGTTTCGAGGATGTGCTTATGCGTGAAGAGCGTCTGATGCTGTTACATAAGGCGATAGAGTCGCTTCCTATTGGCTACCGCACGGTGGTACTTATGTATATTGTAGAGGAACTCGGCTATAACGAAATAGCGCAGATACTGAATATCACAGCTTCCGCGGTACGTTCGCAGTTGACAAGAGCTAAGAGACGTATAACTGAATGGTTCGATAATTATGAAAAAAAACGATAGCATTAAAAAAGCATTAGAGGAAAATTGGGCTGTGTCACCCTTGCCCGAGGGACACGAGGATAGGTTTGCCCGTAAGTTGGAGCGTGGCACTGCGGGAGTTAAGCAACGCCCAATATGGCCTTCCGTTGTCACATTCTTTGCAGCTGCGTCGTTGCTTGTGATGCTGTTCTTGTGGCGCGGAACAAATAGTGGCGGTACTGCCGTAGATACATTATCTATGGTAAAAGGATATTATGCGGCGCTTATTTGGGAAGAGAGCGAATATATCGCCGGTATTACCGAGAGGATGAATCCCGGAGAACGTGAGAATTTATTATCCGAGGTCAGATATATAAAAGAGGAGGCCGACTCAATAGCAGATACCATTCTCGAAGGGATAGATAATGAGGACGAGAAGATACATTATATGATTGTAGTCTACTCATCGCACCTGAACAGCCTTAAGAAACTGAGTGCCTATCTGCAACCTAATTATAGAAGCGAGAACTAAAAATGAGTTTTAAAAAAGAAAGGAGTATATTATGAAAAGAGTATTTTTAATGCTGATGTGTGCGCTCTTTGTCGTTGCAGGTGCACAAGCAACCGATTCGTTTAGTGAACTGTCGAAAGATATTACTCACGTATTTGGCGATATAAAACGTGGCGACAGGCTGGAAATTGCAAATAAATTTGGTAATGTGGTGTTTCGTATACATAAGAAAAATGAGATTGAGGCACTTATAAATGTAAAAGTAGCAGCTGCGAGTAAACAGGCTGCAACTAATATGCTAAACAAGGTGAATGTTAAAACCGATGTAAAGAATTCTTGGAATTATACATCGTATTCAATAAAAAATAATTATTATGGCGACTCGAATGAAGAGACTAAAGTAGAGATAAACTGTGTGGTATATATCCCCAAAGATTTGCTTGCCATTAAGGTAAAAAACGAATTTGGTAATGTGTATATCGAAGAGTACGGCTTGCCTTTCGAGGCTAATGTCAGATTCGGCGATCTTATAGCCGGTCGTCTGATGCATAACGAGCAAATGTTCGTTTCAGTGGAATATGGTAAATTACAAATTGATGAGGCTGTTACTATTAATGCAGGTGTAAGGTTTGGCGAAGCAAAGATAGGGCGTGCCGATTATCTTAATTTGTGCTTACAACATTCAGAGGGTAGTGTGGGTGATGTGAATACTCTTGCTGCTGATTTAAAGCACGTTTCGGATTTAAATATAATGGGTGTTGAGAAAGTGAAAATTAATGAACTCTCCTTTACTACATTAAACATAGAGTCATTGAAAAGCCGATTGGACGTTGTTGCCGCCGGTGGTACACATTCGAATGTAAAGATTGCGGTGCAGTCGGCGAAAAAGTTCGAGGGTATAAGGATGAATTGCTCATTTACCCCGGTGGAACTTCTTCTGCCTAAGGATATTGTTGCACAATGCAACTTATCATCAAGTAATGGTATGGTAACGATAAATAATCTGCCTGGCGATAATCTTAAAGATGGTGCTTTCAGGGGTAAACGTTATAGCGGTAATTTAGGTAAAAAAAGAAAAGGCGTTGATTATACAAAACTTCCAAAAATAGATATTGTCGATAGTTTCGCCAATATAGAAGTGGATGTTGTAGATTGAAATATATAGAATACTGAAAAATTAGAGGATGGCTCGAGCTATCCTCTAATTTTATTTATTAAAATGACTATTCTATTGTCTTAACACGCCTGCGTCTGATAGCAATAAGGCTCACTATAAGAATTATAGGGAAAATAGATGCTGCAAGAATACCACTTTGAATGTCACTCTCGCTGTTTCCGGTGCAAAATCCAACAAGAGATGGTCCCAATGTTCCGCCCAAATCTCCTGCTAAAGCAAGCAGAGCAAAAAGCGCTGTGCCTCCTCCGGGAATGCGGGCCGATGTAATACTTATTGAGCCTGGCCACATAATGCCGACTGCCAAGCCGCTAACCATACAACCAGCAAAGCTTATGAGTGGGGTCGATGACAATGACGCAGTCAAATAGGCTGCAAAACACAAAATACCGGAGCCAATCATATAAGATGATAAATCGAGGTTCTGTCCCTTTTTGCCATACCAGAGTCGGCTGATTCCCATACAGAAGGCAAAACCGCAAGGTCCGGCCAAATCTCCTATAGCCTTGTCGACACCCAAAGATGCCTCGGCAAAGGCCGATGTCCACTGTGCCATAGTGCTCTCCGATGCTCCTGTGGCAACCATAAGGATAATGAATATCCAGAACATACGGTTCTTGAGCAACTGACTCATGCTCAATCCTTCGGAGTCTTGAACAATAGGCTCGATGGGGCAGGTTGCGAAATTGATGATATTATATAGTGGAATAAGCGCCCACAGGCAAGCAAGGATTCTCCAGTTTTCAAGTCCGAAGAGCGTAAAGAATATAGTAGACCCCACGATTACGCCTACCGCTCCCCAGCAGTAGAATGAATGAAGCAGGCTCATCATACCCTCTTTGTTGGGGAAAGGGCAGGCTTCTATGATAGGGCTGCAGAGAACCTCGATTAGTCCGCTTCCAACAGCATATATGCTGACGCATATCAGAATACCTGTCATAGGATTGTGGAAAAATTCGGGTAGAAACGTTAAGCCTATGAGTCCTAAAGCTGCTGTTATAGCCGAAACTATAATACTTTTGCGGTAGTTGATGTTTTTGAATTTAGCACACAGTAGGTCTGTTATTAGCTGCACGAAATAAAAAACAGCAGGATGAGTGCCATACTCGCTATTGGAATATTGTACTCGCGATGAAATGCCATAAAAAGCAGTGGAGTGAAATTTGCAACGATGGCTTGTGTTACAAAACCAAGATAACAAGCTAGTTTTGTCTTTCTGTAGTCGTTTATGTTTCTCATTTGTTTAGTAATTATATTGGGCTATATATATGCAAAAAAGACAACCTTAAGGTTGTCTTTTGCTCTTCAGGTAGGACTTGAACCTACGACCCCCTGATTAACAGTCAGGTGCTCTAACCGACTGAGCTACTGAAGAATTTTTATCAAACTTGAATCATATTTGCCGCTTTTTGCTCTTCAGGTAGGACTTGAACCTACGACCCCCTGATTAACAGTCAGGTGCTCTAACCGACTGAGCTACTGAAGAATTTTACGACCTTTCTCGTTTGACGATGCAAAAGTAGTACTTCTTTTTTTTACTGCCAAGAAAAAACTCATTTTTTTTCAAAAAAACCTCAAATAGTATAAAAAAGTATCTTTTTTGCTTAAAATAACCCTAAAAAGAGTGGTAAAAGGAACGAAATAGTGTATCTTCGCACAAATAAACAGTAAATTCCTATTGGAGAATAATTTTATAGATTTAAATAACTTCTTATATTATGCGCAGAAGAATACCATTTATAGTATTTCCATTGGCAGTGTTATCGATATTGACATTGCTTGCATTCAGTAACGACCGTCGTAAATTCAATTTGTCGCAACAGTTGAATATTTTCAATACTATTATAAAAGAGCTCGATCTCTTTTATGTCGATACTATTGCTCCCGATAAACTCATTAAGAATGGTGTAGATGCAATGTTGAGTCGTTTAGACCCTTACACTGTATATTATTCCGAGGATGACGCCGATGAACTTAAAATGATGATTACAGGAAAGTATGCAGGAATAGGTTCCATTATACGCTATCACACCGATAAAAAGACAACTGTAATTGCCGAACCATACGACAATATGCCTGCTGCAAAGGCCGGACTAAAGTGTGGTGATGCGCTTTTGACTGTCGATGGGATAGATGTAAAAGGTATGTCAACCGATAGTGTTAGTAATTTGTTGCGCGGTGAGCCTGGAACAAAACTAAAACTTGAAATTGAGCGTCCGGGAGTTAAAAAGCCAATGTCGGTAATCATTGAGCGTGCAAGTATCTCTCTGCCGTCTTTACCTTATTATGGAATACTGCACGATAGCATAGGTTATATTCTTTTCGACAGTTTCACCGAGAACTGCGCAAAGGAGATGCGTCGTGCCATTGTCGATCTTAAAGGTCGCGGAGCAAAGTCGTTTATAATTGACCTTAGGGGAAATGGCGGTGGCTCACTGCAAGAGTCGGTAAATATTGTCAACCTGTTTGTGCCAAAGGGAAAGACTATTGTTACCACAAAGGGTAAAATAAAACAGGCTAATGAGGAGTATAAGACAACACGTGAACCTATGGACACCGAGTCGCCGCTAATTATCCTTGTGGACGGAAGTACCGCCTCGGCATCCGAGATTCTGGCAGGTTCGTTGCAGGACTTCGACCGTGCTGTAATAGTTGGTTCGCGTACATACGGCAAGGGCCTCGTGCAGACGACACGCTCGTTGCCCGGAAACGGTTATCTTAAGCTTACAACATCTAAATACTATATTCCCAGCGGACGTTGCGTGCAGGCTCTCGATTATAGCCATCGTAAGAGTGACGGAACTGTGCAGCGTATACCCGACAGCCTGACAAATGTGTTCCACACTGCTGCCGGACGCGAGGTGCGCGATGGCGGTGGTATACGTCCCGATGTTGAGCCTAAGAGCGAGGAGCTATCGACACTGCTGTTCTATCTAATGCAGGATATGACAATATTCGATTATGCAACCGAGTATACTCTTCGTAACGATACAATCGCTCCTGCTGCTACATTTGAGATAAGTGATGCCGATTATGAGCTGTTTAAAAAGAAACTTATAGCAAGCGGATTCAGCTATGATATGCGCAGCAGCAAGATGCTCAAACAATTGAAAGAGATGATAAAATTCGAGGGATACGAGGAGATTACAAAAGATGATATTGCATCGCTTGAAGGTAAGTTGCAGCAGAATCTGGGACACTCACTCGAACACTTTGCATCGCACATTAAGCGACTTATTGGCGACGAGATAGTGAAACGCTACTATGGTCAGAAAGGTGGGGTGGTGTATAATCTGCGTGACGACACCGATATCGAGGAGGCTTTCAAAATTCTATCCGATGGAGAGCGCTACAAGAAGATTCTTGCTCCACAACAGAATGAAGATATTTAAACAGTATGGTTTATAAAACGAGGGATACGCTTTGTTTAGTGTATCCCTCGTAATGTTTTTATCACAATCTATTGGTGTCCGGTAAAACTTTTTCAGTCTCTCATTTAGGCTTGTTTGCTAAATTCAGCCTTTCATTGTTCTTTTTCTCCTACTTTTCGTGCAACATTTCGGGGCTGACCCAAAAGTATTTTTTACTTCGCGAGAATTGAATATTTGAAAACTATCTCCGATAGGTGTCCGAATAAATCAACCTCAAATTTGTAAATTTTCGACTTTTGGGTCAGCCTCCTACAAGCACGGAAAATCTTAACGTAAAATGCTCACGATGTTTTTTGGGTGCTGCGGAACTCGCTTCGCTCAAACATCCTCGCACTTAATCCCAAAAACATCTACCTTTTTACTAATTTTCATACGGCGCACAAATGAACAACCTTATGATTTTATAAAATAGTGGGCTGTTTTTTCCAGTTTCTTATACTTTAAGGAATATCTTATTCTTGTATAGCAGTGCCAATATTGCAAACAGTATAAGGCTGTTGCAGGCTGTCAGAAGTACCGAGTACCACTCTCCCAGGAATTGCTCTGTTCCGTGAAGAAAGGAGTTTGCTATGCATCGGAAGTTAATTATCTCGCCAATAAGGTAGGCGGTGATGGCGTTGCATCCATAGTAAAGCAGCCACTCGCAACCACGCTTATGTCCTTTTACATCTATCCACCAATAGAATATTCCAAGCAGAAGATAGCACCATCCGCCACTATAGAGCGTCATACTGCCGCTCCATATACGCTTAATAATGGGATGCCATAAACCCCATACCCAACCGACTGCAATAAGAGCAATGCCTGTTGCAATCAATATTATTGCAGTCTTTTGGCGGTTGTCGTTTCCGCGACGAATTATTGTACCGGCAAGGCTTCCCATTGCTACAGTACAGCAGAAGGTGAGGCTGCTCCAAATCCAGGTATAATCGTACCAGTCGGCAAATTGCCAGGTCCCATCCTCGGCAAGATAGCTACCGTCGCGCATACGACCTAAAATGGCTTTGTCTACTATGGCGGCAAAATTACCATCGCGACTCCAGTCGCCAAATAGTAGCATAGGAACGGTATACACTGCAAGCAATAGCGCTATGGCAAGTACCTGTGTGCGAGGCTTTAGATATAGCATTATGGGTACCGTGAGCAGGTAACCTATTGCTATTGCTTGCAGGGTGTTACTGTAAATATATATGCGATTGGGGTCGAGGGCCAGCAGGTTGCCTTGAACCAACATTCCAAAGAAAAAGAGTATAAGGACTCGCTTAATCACTCTTCTCCACAATGCACTTTGGCTGTTTTGTGAAAGGTATTTTGGTAGTGAGAAGGGCATTGTTACACCCGACATAAAGAGAAAAAGGGGCATTACAAGATCCCAAGCACTGAATCCTTCCCACTGTACGTGGTCTAATTGTGATTTAATAAATGCACAAGCACCGCTATACTCCATCTTGCCGATTGCCTGCCATAGTATGGGCTGCACTCCCACGAGCATAAGCAGGTCGAGACCGCGCAGCACATCAAGCGATAATAGTCTTTTGTCGTTACCCATTATAATTTATTCTTATCTTTTGCCATTAGTATTCCAAATTCATATAGTGCATACAGTGGTACCGATACTACCAATAGGGTGAAAGGATCGCCCGTTGGTGTCACGATTGCTGCAATCACAAGCAGTGCCACTACTGCGTGGCGTCGGTACTCTTTTAGTTGCTTTTTGCTCACTAACCCTATGCGCGACAGTAGTTGTATGAGCAGTGGTAGTTCAAAAAGTATTCCCATTATGAATATGAGCATAAGGAAGGTGCCCATATATGAGTCTAATGAGACGCTGTTGGCTATCGTGTTGCTAAGGTTGTAGTTGGCAAGGAATGTGAATGTTATTGGAAAAACCACAAAATAGCCTACGGCGCAACCAATATAGAACATTACCGTTCCCAATGAAAATGCTATGCTCACACTTCGGCGTTCCTGCTTGTAAAGGGCGGGACGAATGAATCGCCACACCTCGAACACAAAATAGGGAAATGTTGCGATGAATGCCAGCCAAAAGGATGTGCCGACGTGTGTCAGAAACTGTGTCGCAACATTGATGTTGATAATTTCGGTCACAGGGGCTGTGATTCCCGTAACCGAGTAAAGATAGAAACTGCTTTTAGAAGGTGCAAGCACCACTGAGTCGAATATATATGGCATAATGGCAAATGCTGCTGCAAAGAAGAGCAGCAGCACAATTATGGTGCGAAGAACAGACCACCGCAGAACCTCGAGATTATCCCAAAATGTCGACTCCTGGTTGCTCACAATTTTAATGGCGAGTGTCTAAAGGGTTATTCTTTGTCTTTCTTATCTTCCTCTTTATCTTCGTCCTTGCCGTTCATCCCATCCTTGAAACTCTTGACGCCTTTGCCAAGTCCTTTCATCATTTCGGGTATTTTCTTACCACCGAAAAAGAGTAACACAATAAGTGCGATAACTATTATCTCGCCCCAGCCAATGCCGCCTAAGAAAAGTAATATATCCATTTCTACATCTTATTTCTAATTATTTGGCTAAAGTAATAATTTTTTCTTTTACGACAAAAGAGAGAGATACGCAATAGTGTTTTTTTTATCTGTTTAATGGAAAACTAAATGTTTTTTCATAAATTCGCACTATGAAAATAGAACCAATAGCATATTTCCGTTCACTCTTCCCAACAAAATTCGGTATTCCACGACAAAGTGGAATAGTGGAGGAGCTGTCGGGGCGCATTGTCTTCGAGCCTCGCTATCGCAGTGCCGATGCTCTGCGTGGTCTCGAAGGGTTCGATTATCTGTGGATTATATGGGGCTTTTCGGCTAATGAGGGGCGTGGAAAGGGTGGTTGGCATCCTACGGTACGTCCGCCGTTGCTCGGTGGTAACAGAGCGATAGGTGTCTTTGCTACGCGTTCTCCTTTTCGTCCCAATCCTTTGGGGCTATCTTCGGTAAAGATAGATAGTATAGAGGAGCGTGATGGCGAGGGTATTGTTATAAATGTCCTCGGTGCCGACCTAATGGATGGTACTCCAATATACGATATTAAGCCATACGTTGCATACGCCGATGCCCACCCCGATGTACGCAGCGGATTTGTCGATGAAAACAGCTGGGGTGTGCTTAAGGTCGATTTTCCTCCCGAATTGTGCCGCTGTCTCCCCACAGAGCAGTTGTCGGCACTCATAAAGACTCTCTCGCTCGACCCTCGACCGCAGTATCACGATAATCCCGATAAGGAATACGGTATGCCGTTTGCGGGGTACGATGTGCGCTTCAAGGTCGATGGCGACAAACTCACTGTAACCGACCTTGTTCGGTTGTAAACAACTATTTGCTTATGAGATAATCTGCTATAGCCTGATAGGCGGGCAGTGATGTTGCGTCAAGCTCCAGATTGCTGCTGTGCGGCGATGAAGCAAGTCTTATGATAACCATCTTTGCAGCCGGGTCGATGTATATTGCCTGTCCGTGAACACCGCGTGCCATATATGCGCCGTCGCAGTTCTCTGTTATCCACCACATATTGCGGTAGCTCCAACCTTTCAGCGTCTTTCCGTATATCGATGCGGCAAATGCTTTCTTGTTTCCTCCGTTGAGGATGTCCTCTATTGCTTTCCGAGGAATAATTTGCTTGCCTTGCCACTCGCCACCCCGGCGCATCATTTCGCCAAAGCGTGCAAGGTCGCGCAGTGTGGCATTCAGCCCTCCGCCGGCAAAAGGTATGCCAAGCGCATCTACCTGATAGTAGGCGTCTTGCTCCATCCCAAGCCTGCTCCAGATAAGTTCGGTTAGCAGTTGTGCAACGCTTTTTTGCGTAACGGTAGATATAATCCACCCGAGAACATCGGCATTTACAGTGCGGTACCCGAATACATTGCCGTGCTCTCCTTCCTTTACAACTGTGGGCAGATAGTCATAAAACCCCTGTGGTGTGCCTGTGGGGTGCTCTATCATTGCGTTGCCTGCATCCGAGAACTTCCATATTTCGGCATTCGGATTGTTGTAATCTTCGCTGTATTTAAGCGCAGTGGTCATATCCATAACCTCTCTCACTGTGGCATCGCCGAATCCCGATTTTGCTAATTGTGGTATATATTCTCTTACCAATTTTGCAGTGTCGAGCTTCCCTTCGGCAACAAGTATCGAGGCAAGGACTCCTGTAAAGGATTTTGTCACCGACATTACGGCGTGTACTCCCGAGGGTGTGAGTGCCCCGAAATATTTTTCATAAACAATTTTTCCGTCGTGCAGGATTAACATTCCATCGGTGTAATTTACATTTTGAGACTCGGCAATGGTTAGTGGGGTGGTGCTCCCTGTGGGAAAGAATTTTATACTGTCGATATTCTCGTCTATCGCTAGTGGAAATTCGACGGGCGGCCGACTGTTTCCTCGCGGGACATTCACAGTTGGCATAAATTCGCGCATATGCACCACGCTGTAGCGTAGGGCCGGGAATTTAAAGAACGAACCGTCGCGGGCATTTATTCGCTTGTCGATGGGAGGTGGAAACCCTCTCATATATCCCGTTTCTGCCGGATTGCTGCTGTGAGCGTCGTGAATTATCTTTTGTGCATCGATGCTTGTCGAAACTGTTACCATAGCTATCAGTATAAATATTCTAATTCTCATAATTGATATAAATGCTGTTTACATATAAACAAAATTCCGATTGATTGTTCTATTATCGCAATGAGAATATTGTTTTTTTGCAAATAGGAGAAACTTTTTCAAAAAAGTGGTTATCTTCGCGCTATAATATATTATACGACATTAAAATCTACCATTATGATTAAGAAAATGCTTTTCTGTGCAGTAGCTCTTTTGGCTGCTGTTCCGGCTATATGCCAAACTAATCTACAGTTGCACTACGACTATGGACATAAAAATTACGGTAAGGAGTTGAAAGACCGTCCCGAACTTACATTTACTATTGAGAATGTCTCTCTCTTCGATTATGGATTATCTACATTCTTCTTTATTGATGCCAACCTTGCAAATAATAAAATGGTTGGTGCTTATACCGAGATAAGTGTCGACAAGACAATCTTTAATTTCCCTGTGTCGGCGCATATAGAGTATAACGGTGGCTTGCAGACCAACCCCGAGGGGGCAAATGGCTTTGCTTACAATGATGTTTATCTTGCAGGTCTTGCATTGCATAACTACGATAATGGTAATATGTTCACCCTGCAGTGCCTCTATCGATATATGTGCAATCATCCGAGTGAGAAGTCGAGTTTCCAGGTTACTGCTGTGTGGAATTACTCGCTGTTCCAGGGAATTATATCATTCAATGGCTTTATGGATGTGTGGCGTGATAAGGATGTTGAGGGCGACCTTGTATTCCTAAGCGAGCCGCAGCTATGGCTTAACTTAAACCGCTTTGTGAAGGGGCTTAACCTTAGTGTCGGTAGCGAGCTCGAGGTGAGCTATAATTTTGTGCCTTTCAACGATAAATCGCGTATAAAGGAGAACCGATTGGCACTTTGTCCCACTCTTGCTGCAAAGTGGAGCTTCTAAGAGTTTTTTTGACTAAGATACGACACCCCCTCCGACAATTACTATCGGAGGGGGTGTCGTATGTATAGGATTTTAAAGAACTATCCCAATATTTTTAAATGCTCTGGAGTAAATGGAACCGAATGTATACAGTCGAGATTACGCTTAAGTTGTTCGGTCGAGCTTGCTCCAACAAGTGTCGATGTTACTCCCTCTTGTGCCAGAATCCACGCAAGTGCTGTTTGTGCCATATTCTCGCCTCGGTCGTCGGCAATACTTTTAAGTGTGTGCAGATACTGCAATAATTCGGGGGTAAGACGCTCGGCTGTGAGTGTTCTGTTCTCGGACATACGCGAATCTGTTGGTATTTCGTTCAGATAGCGCTCGGTGAGCAGTCCTTGAGCAAGTGGAGAGAATGATATGAATCCCACTCCTTTCTCTAGGCAGAAGTCGAGTACCCCCTCTTCCTGTGGAGCGCGGTCTATCAGATTCAGCCTGCCTTGATAGATGAGCAGGGGAACGTCGCGCTCTTTAAGGTAGTCGTATGCGAATTTCAGCGCTTCCAACGGCCAACGTGATATGCCTGCATAGAGCGCTTTTCCTGCACGTACAATATCTACTATTGCTTGCAGGGTCTCTTCGAGTGGGGTGTGCGGGTCGTATCGGTGTGTGTAAAAGAGGTCGACATAGTCGAGTTTCATACGTCTGAGACTCTGGTCGAGGCTTGCAATAAGATATTTTCTTGAGCCCCAATTACCGTATGGACCCTCCCACATATCGTATCCGGCCTTTGTGCTGATGAATATTTCGTCGCGATAGGGGCGAAAGTCCTGTTCCATAATCTTGCCGAATGTCTCCTCGGCCGAGCCGTAGGGTGGCCCGTAGTTATTTGCAAGGTCGAAATGTGTTATTCCATTGTCGAATGCAGTGTGCAGAATATCGCGACTGCGCTCAAAAGGGCTTGAGGAACCAAAATTCTGCCACAGACCAAGACTGACCTTCGGCAGCAGTACTCCGCTGCGTCCGCAGCGACGGTATATTTTATCACTGTCGTTGTATCGGCTACTATTGGCAATGTATATGTTCTCTTCCATAAATCGCTTGTTTATACATTATTACGTTTTTTATTACCCAAAAGTTCACGCACCGGTGTATCTAACAACGTACCATCGCTGTTATCTTGTATCTGCTGCCACAATGCTGCAAGATTTTCGTTGCTGTGAATCTCGCTGAGTGTAGATATAACATCGCTGTTGCGACCGGCATTGTCAAGGTCGGCAAGCATCTGACGTACGGTGCGACCGCAGTAACGTTTACTAAGATATAGTGTCTCCTCTTTACCGCTGAACAGCACTCTCTTGTCGCGCAGATGCTCTATAATGTGGTTGGTGAGGTGGGCGGGTAGGGCATACTCCTTTTCGGCATTGGCTGCTATTGTCTCGGCATCGAAGTGGCTCGAGAAGGGGTGTAGCGACTCTATTCGCTCGATGATAAGCATACACAGGAATTTGTGGTAGTGGTTGTTTATGCCCTTGTAATCGTTCTCGTGCTCCTGTTTATCGGCATTCTGTAAGAAGAAGTTCCACTTTGAGCCTGCCAAACAAATTGTCCACGAAAAATAGATTAACAGCACAAAAATCATAAGGCTGGCAAGGTCACCGTAGATGCTGCGGTAGTTGAACGATGATATTATGTAGTAGCTGAAATACTGCATAAGTGCAAAAATAACACCGCAGGCAATAGCCGAGAATGCTGCATATTTTGCCTTTACCGTAGTATTTGGAATAAGTTTATAGGCAGCAAACAGTAACAGAATGTAGGTGGATACCGATACTATAAGCACATTAAGTTCCTTTATTATGCTGTCGTTGAAAATAGAGGAGAGGCTCCACCATAGTGCAATCGCCAAAATTACGGCAAAAGGTAGTACAAGAACAAAGGCAAAGGTCTTAAGTTGTTTTTGGAAACTGCGTGGCTTCTCGTTCCATAACATATTGAATGTAGCGTCAATAGTGCGAAAGATTGAGAATACCGAGTAGAGCAACAGGCCAATACCAATACCGACACCCAACCACATTGTCACTTTGGTATTATTAAGATAACTGTCGGTGTATTGTATCAGTCCATCCGATATTGCCTCTTGTCCTTGCAGAAAGTTGCGCACCATCTCCAGGAAAATCTCGTCGTACCCAAGCCCCTTTGCAATAGCGGTCATAAGCGCCATAACCGGTACAAGAGCAAACAGGGTGTGATAGGTGAGTGCTGCCGATGCAAGCTGCAAACTGCCGAAGCAGTCGACCAGTTTTATCAGCGACCACGATATTCTGTGCTTACTCATCTGACGATAGTACATCACAAAACATCGCTTCGAGAAACGGCGCAACTTATTGTATATCTTAATAATCCAATGCATCATAGTTGGTGTTTTTTATGTGCTATTTCAGATAAATACTTATCTTTCCGCTTATCTGTAGGAGAGATATTTCACAAATTTTGGTGTTGTACTCGGCATCCAGCAGGCGGTCTTGTGCATCGAACAGGCTCTTCTGTGCTTCACGCATCTCTATTCCCGAGAGGTCGCCAATAAGGTAACGTTCGTATGCAATGTCGTAGTTCTGTCGTGCTGCAACTACATTCTGTCGCTCAAGGCTCAGCAGGCGGCGGTTGTTCTCGTATGCCTGCCACAGTTCGTTAATGTCGGCATATAGCATCAACTCAAGATTTTTATGCTGTAGTTCGGCATTATCTATGGCAATTTTGGCATTTCTGCGCTGGCGGCTGCGTTTACCATCGAATAGGTTGAATCCAACGGTGACACCAAAGTCGGCTCCCCATTCGCTGCGCTTTTTGGTGGCATTTATATCGTAACGGTTGTGGGTGTATCCGTAGCTTGCATTAAGTCGCATATAGGGGTAGTCGCGCGATTTAATGCTCTTGTAGTCAATCTCGGCCAAGCGCTTCTCTTGCGACGATGCCAAAAGCTCGGCATTGGTCTCAAGGGTGCCTTGCCACAGCTCGTCGAAGTTCAGTGTAAAATCTTTGTAGATAACAGTGTCTTTCATATGGAGATATGTGTTGACATTCTCCTCTCCCATCAGCTCGTGTAGGCGTATGCGAGACGTTGATAGACGCTCGAACTGCTTTACGCTCTCGGCACTGTCGGTATTAAAGTCGACACGTGCCTGCAAAAGGTCGAGGCGCGAGTTGTTACCAATTATGTATCGGTCCTGTACGATGCGCAGACGCTCTCGCGAGAGCTTTACTGCGTATGTCAGGTTATTCATACGAAGCAACTGTTTGATAAAATTATAATACTCCGATGTGAATGTGGCAATATAATCCTCTATGGCGATGCGTGTCTGTGTCTGGCTAATCAGATGCTGCTCCTTTAGTTTGTTATAGTTTGCCTGCATCTTGAATCCGTCGAAAACAGTCCATTGAAGGTCTATTGTCCCGCGTAGTGTGTGGTCGGTAATGTTACGTTCGCTTGTTGTGCTTCCTGTGGAACGCGATGTTACGTCGGTGTTATCGAATGTACCGCTGTATCCTGCGGTGAGGCTTGCTGTCGGTAACATTCCTGCGTTTGCTGCCCCCGAATTGTTCTTTGCAATACTCTCTTTATTGCGTATGATGCGCAGTGAGTAGTTGTTCTCCAGTCCGCGCTCGAGGCACTCTTTCAGGCTGTTGAACTGCTGTGCAGGGACAAGTGCCGAGCACAGCAGTAGTGCGGTTGCAAATATTATCTTTTTCATTCTTTATTACTATTGGCAAGGTTTGTCGATACGTATGAATAAATAGAAGGTACAATATACATTGTGAGTATTGTTGAAATGAGCATTCCACCTACAACGGCGGTACCCATTGCAATACGTCCGTTGCAGCCCTCGCCGGTGGCGAACATAAGGGGCATAAGTCCAAGCACTGTAGAGGCGCTTGTCATAAGAATGGGGCGCAGACGTTGTATAGATGCATCGCGTATAGCGGTGTCTTTGTCAATTCCGCTTCTTTGACGTTGGTTGGCAAACTCAACAATAAGAATACCATTCTTTGCCACAAGTCCCACAAGCATAATTATACCAATTTGGCTGAAGATGTTCATTGTCTGGTCGCCAAAGAACATAAATATGAGTGCTCCGCATACGGCAAGAGGCACGGTGAGCATTATGATGAATGGGTCTTTGAAACTCTCGAACTGTGCTGCCAGAATAAGGTAAATGAGCAGCAGGGCAAGAGCAAAGGCAAAGAAAAGACTCGATGAACTCTCGCGGAACTCGCGTGAGTCGCCTGTGAGGGCGGTGCGGAAGGTCTCGTCGAGGGTCTCTTTGGCTATCTTATCCATCTCGTCGAGTCCGTCACCTATGGTCTTTCCTTCGGCAAGACCGGCCGATACTGTTGCCGATACAAAGCGGTTGTAGCGATAGAGCTTGGGAGGTGCGATGCTCTCTATGAGGTCGACAAGGTTCTCCATCTGTATCATTTCTCCTCGGTCGCTACGTACGTAAATAGCCTTCAGATTCGAGGGAGCGTTACGTTGCTGGCGGTTAATCTCACCTACAATCTCGTACTGCTTGCCATTGAGATAAAGGTAACCCATACGCTGTCCGCTAAGACCATATTGCAGTGTCTGTGCAATATCCTTTGTGTTAATACCAAGAATGTTGGCCTTCTCGCGGTTAATGGCAACCTGAATCTCGGGTTTGCTGAACTTAAGATTTACATCGGCCATCTGGAAAGTGGGGTTGTCGTATACCTTGTTAAGGAACTCGGGAAGTACCTCTTGCAGTTTTTCGAGGTTGGTAGCCTGAATGACATACTGCACAGGCATACCTCCGCGACGGCTGCCAAAGGTCGATTGCTGCTGTACGAATGCGCGTGCATCGGTTTTGCTGCGTACAGCCTTAGAGAGTTTCTCGGCTACCTCCATCTGTGTGTAGTCACGCTCTTTAAGGTCTTTCAGTGTAATTTGGATATTTCCTGTTCCGCTTGATACGCGTGCAGTGATAAATGCAGCATCGGGGACAATAGAGTCGGCCATACGGTTAATCTCCTCGGTATAGTCGCGCATATACTCGTATGTCACACCCTCGGCACCCATTGTGCGTATGGTAATGCTCGAACGGTCTTCCATCGGTGCCATCTCTGCGGGAATTGTATTCCACAGCCATCCGCAACCGATAAAGGCGGCTATCATAACAATTATCGATACGTAACGGTGCTTCAAAAAGAAGTCGAGACTCTTGGCATAGTATCGGTTTAGTCCATCGAAGAATGGTTCGGTCTTGTTATAGAACCAACTTTGCTCTTTGCGACGTTTAAGAATCTTGGTTGCAAGCATAGGGGTAATTGTGAGTGCTGCAAACGATGATATAATAACCGAACCTGCCACTACAAAGCTGAATTCGCGGAACAGTCGACCGGTTGTTCCCTCCATAAACACTATGGGGAGGAACACTGCCAAAAGGGTAATTGTGGTCGATATTACAGCAAAGAAAATCTCCTTAGCACCCTCGATGCCGGCAGCAAAGGGGCGCATTCCGCGTTCGATGCGTATGTATATGTTCTCGGTCATAACGATGGCGTCGTCGACCACAAGTCCCACCGATAGCACTATGGCAAGCATCGATAGTACGTTGATTGAGAAATTCAGCACGTACATTATGAAGAATGCACCAATGAGCGATACTGGAATAACAATACAGGGCACAAGGGTTACGCGCCAATCGCGCAGGAACAGGAAGATGATGATGATTACAAGAACAAAGGCTTCGTATACAGTGCTCTTAACCTCGTCGATTGAGGCGCGGATGAACTTTGTGTTGTCGAATCCGTATTTGTAGTTTACATCCTCGGGAAGGTCTTTCTTCATCTTCTCCATTCGTTCGTAGACATTCTCGGCAATGTTTATGTGGTTGGCACCGGGTTGGGGTACAACTACTACACCCACCATTGGTACACCGTTCATCTTCATATAGCTCTTCAGGTCGCGGGCGCTAAGCTCGGCGTGACCAATATCGCTGAAACGTACCACACGACCGTTGTTCTCCTTGATGATAAGGTTGTTGAACTCCTCGGTGGTACTCATCAGTCCCAGGGTTCGTATGGCAAGCTCGATGTTATCACCCTCGATGCTTCCCGAAGGAAGCTCGATGTTTTCGGCATCGAGAGCATTCTTTACATCCATAGGGGTGACGCCGTATCCAGCCATTCTGATGGGGTCGAGCCACAGACGCATACAGTAGCGCTTCTCGCCCCAGATTGATACGCTGCTCACCTCGGGGATTGTCTGTAGCTGCTCCTTAACGGTGAGGTCGGCAATCTCGCTAAGTTCCAGGAGTGAGCGCTTCTCGCTCTGAATGGCAACCATAAGTATGGGGGTTGCATCGGCATCGGCTTTTGATACTGTCGGAGGGTCGCAGTCGCGTGGCAGATAGCGCTGAGCGCGCGATACCTTGTCGCGCACGTCGTTGGCGGCTGTCTCGAGGTCGACCGATAGCTCAAACTCTACAGTGATGCGGCTGCTTCCCTGCTGGCTCACACTGGTGAGGGAGCGTATACCGGGAATACCGTTGATGTTCTGCTCCAAGGGCTCGGTAATCTGGTTCTCTATTACATCGGCATTTGCTCCTGCGTATGAACACGATACCGATATTATGGGATTGTCGACCGATGGATACTCGCGCACTCCCAAACTGATGTATCCCACTGCACCGAAGAGCAGGATTATAAGTGTGAGTACGGTGGCAAGTACCGGACGACGTATACTTAATTCTGAAATATTCATACCTCTTTTCTCTGTGGTTTTTGTATGTTATTTAACCTCGTCGAGTGTGACGCGCTGGCCGGTACGCAGCTGCATTGTTCCGGTGGTAATTACAGTATCGCCCACGTTAAGGCCGCGAAGCACCTGCACCTGTGACTCGCTGCGCAGTCCCTTCTGAATCTCAACGGGCTGTGCCTTACCGCTTTTGTAGATAAATACTTTGTCAATGCCCATCTCCGATACAATGGCCTCGCTGGGTACCGATATTGTACTCTTGAACGTTTGTGTGGTTAGTGTGATATTGGCAAAGCGACCGGGATATAATCGCCCGTCGCTGTTGTCGTATATTGCACGTACAGTGAACGAGCGTGTGTCGTTGTGTATGTGCGAGTCGATGGCATAAATCTCGGCACTGCGCTCTTCGAGGTCACCAACCGCAAAGAATTTAACCTTCGTTCCGGTCTTTATGATGCCTGCATAGCGCTCGGGAATTGCAAATTCCAATTTCAGACGGTTTATCTTTGTTAGCTTGGCGATGGGGGTGGTAGATGAAGCATAGCTACCAACGCTCATCTGTCTTAGACCGATTACTCCACTGAAGGGGGCGCGCAGCTCGGTCTGTGCAATTTTAGATTTTACTCCATCAATTTCGGCACGCAGGATTGCAAGGCTTGTCTGCGCCTCTTGGAAAGCCTCCTGACTGACAGCCTCTTTCTCGAGCAGTACATTCTGGCGGTGCATACGGTCGGTATATAGCTTAAGCTGCGACTCTAATTTGCGGAGTTCGGCCTGTAAGGGGGCATCGTTAATCTTGGCAAGAAGTTCGCCTGCTGCTACCTGCGAACCCTCCTTGAAGAAAATGTCGGTAATCTTGCCCGATGTTTCGAACGAGAGGTCGACCTCCTCGTCGGGGATGAAACTACCGCTTACGGGATACTCATCCGAGAGCGAGGTCTCTTTAAGTACTACTGCTTTTACGTTAAGTTCTTTACTCTGTTTACCTTTGGCCTTTACAGGAGCTGGCTCAAGCTCGGTGTTCACTTGTGGAATAAATGTGTTGATGCCCATATATACGGCTCCTGCCACAATGACACCAACAATTCCCCATTTGACAAATTTGTTCATTGTAATATTTTTTTATTGTTTCGTACTCAAAGTTTGTATTAAATCCCAAATAAGCTGTTTAAAAACCTTATTTAAGGAATAGGGTCTGAAAATAATCGGCTAAATTATCAAAAAATGCCGAAAAGTACAAATAAATATTTCGATGCGTTATAAAAAATTTTTGAATCAGTAATTTTTTGCTTTTTCTAAGAAACTATTTCCAAAGTGAGTTGATTACTCGGTCACGCATATTTCTATATGTCAGTCGGAATTGTGCCAAAATGTCAGAGTAACAGGAAAAAGTTTCATATTTTTGCCTTTTGAAGGCCGAAAAACAATTTTGGCACGGTTTTCGTTATATCGTCTATGTGTCGCTGTTGTTATTGGTGACCGAATAATAGAATTAAAAATAAACATAAATAACTTAAAAACACAATTATGAATATTAAACCTTTGGCAGACAGAGTGCTCATACTGCCTATGGCAGCAGAGGAGAAGACTATCGGTGGAATCATTATTCCCGATACAGCAAAAGAGAAACCCCTTCAGGGTAAGGTTGTTGCAGTGGGCAACGGTACAAAAGACGAGGAGATGGTAATAGCCGTTGGCGACCACGTTCTCTATGGAAAATACGCAGGTACCGAACTTGAATTCGAGGGCGAGAAGTATCTGATTATGCGTCAGAGCGATGTACTTGCGATAATGGGATAAGGTAAAAAGTGTGTAATTGAATTTAAAGATAAATTAGAAAATGGCAAAAGAGATTCTTTTCAATATGGATGCTCGCGACCAGCTTAAAAAAGGTGTCGATGAGCTTGCTAATGCGGTGAAAGTAACATTGGGCCCCAAAGGTCGCAATGTCATCATAGAGAAAAAGTTTGGTGCACCTCAGATTACCAAGGATGGTGTATCGGTGGCTAAGGAGATTGAACTTAGCGATGCTTATATGAACACTGGCGCACAGCTTGTAAAATCGGTGGCTTCTAAGACAGGTGACGATGCAGGTGATGGTACAACAACGGCTACCGTTCTTGCTCAGGCTATCATTACCGAGGGTCTGCGCAATGTGACAGCGGGTGCCAATCCTATGGATCTTAAGCGTGGTATCGACAAGGCTGTCTCTAAGATTGTAGAGTCAATCAAGGCTCAGAGCGAGGAGGTAGGTGCCGACTACGATAAGATTGAGCAGGTTGCTACAATCTCGGCAAACAACGATAGCGAGATTGGTAAACTCATTGCCGATGCAATGCGTAAGGTCTCTAAGGATGGTGTTATCACTATCGAGGAGGCTAAGAGCCGCGACACTACAATTGGTGTTGTAGAGGGTATGCAGTTCGACCGTGGTTACCTCTCGGCTTACTTCATCACCGATACCGAGAAGATGGAGTGTGAGATGGAGAATCCCTACGTGCTCATCTACGATAAGAAGATTACCAACCTTAAGGATATGCTTCCTATTCTTGAGCCTGCTGTGCAGACCGGTCGTCCTCTGCTCATCATTGCCGAGGATGTAGAGAGCGAGGCTCTAACCACTTTGGTTGTGAACCGTCTGCGTACTCAGCTTAAGATTTGTGCTGTTAAGGCTCCCGGCTTTGGCGACCGTCGCAAGGATATGCTCGAGGATATTGCTACTCTCACAGGTGGTATCGTTATCAGCGAGGAGAAGGGTATCAAGCTCGAACAGGCTACTCTTGAGATGCTTGGCTCTTGCGGCAGAATCACTGTAAGCAAGGATAATACAACCATTGTCGATGGTAGCGGTAACAAAGAGGCTATTGCGCAGCGCGTAGCACAGATTAAGGCGCAGATTGCCACAACAAAGAGCGACTACGATAAGGAGAAGTTGCAGGAGCGTCTGGCTAAGCTTGCCGGTGGTGTTGCTGTGCTCTACGTAGGTGCTGCTTCTGAGGTTGAGATGAAGGAGAAGAAAGACCGCGTCGATGATGCTCTGTGCGCTACACGTGCAGCAATCGAGGAGGGTATTGTTCCCGGTGGTGGTGTTACATACATCCGTGCTATCGACTCTTTGGAGAGTGTAGAGGTTGTAAACAGCGACGAAAAGACCGGCGTTGCCATCGTTAAACGTGCCATCGAGGAGCCCTTGCGTCAGATTGTTGCCAATGCAGGCAAAGAGGGTGCTGTGGTAGTGCAGAAGGTACGTGAGGGTCAGGGCGACTTTGGTTACAATGCTCGCACCGATGTTTACGAGAATATGCTTGCAGCAGGTGTTGTAGACCCCGCTAAGGTAACTCGTGTGGCTCTCGAGAATGCTGCCTCTATTGCAGGTATGTTCCTCACAACAGAGTGTGTCATTGTAGAGAAGAAGGAGGATAAACCCGAAATGCCTATGGCTGCTCCCGGAATGGGCGGTATGGGTATGATGTAATAAGGTTGTTTCCCTTTAAAATTGTGTATAGTGTCTGCTCATTGATTGGGCAGACACAATTTTTTGTGTTTAGGCTGACTGGAAAAGTCGTGACATATCTTATGAAACATCCCTCAACTTTTGCACAAGAACCAAGAAATGGGTAATTTTGCAAAAAATATCTGTAAAATGACCGAGACACGAAACATTGCAATAGCCGAGTATGACTATCCGTTGCCCGATGAGAGAATAGCGAAATATCCGCTTACACGTCGCGATAGCTCTAAACTACTTCTTTACAGGAGTGGCGAGGTGTCGCAGGATACATTCTGTAACCTGCCCGAGCATATACCCACAGGAGCGCTGATGGTATTCAATAATACCAAGGTTATTCAGGCGCGTCTGCGTTTCCGTAAGGAGACGGGGGCAACGATTGAGGTCTTTTGTTTGGAACCCGAGTTGCCCAATGACTATCAACTTATCTTTCAACAGAGCAAGGAGTGTACGTGGCAGTGTCTTGTTGGAAACTCGGCACGTTGGAAGAGCGGAGTACTCACACAAGTGCTGCTTGTAAACGGTTGCGAGATTACTCTTTGTGCCGAGCGCCTGTCGACGGGAGCTGTGAATAGTGTGCACTTCACCTGGAACGGTGGAATATCGTTTGCCGAACTGCTTGAGGCTGCAGGTGAGTTGCCTATCCCGCCGTATCTAAATCGTAATACCGAGGAGGGCGATAAAGAGACTTATCAGACAGTATATTCAAAAATAAAGGGTTCGGTGGCTGCACCCACAGCCGGATTGCACTTTACTCCCGAGGTCTTGGAGGCATTGCGCTGCAAGGGAGTTGATCTCGAGGAGGTTACTCTGCACGTTGGTGCAGGTACGTTTAAACCTGTGAAAAGCGATTCTATAGGCGAGCATACTATGCACGAGGAGTATATCGAGGTGTCGCTCGACCTTATAGAAAAACTTATTGCAGCCGATGGGGCGGTGGTGGCTGTGGGTACTACATCGGTGCGCACGCTTGAGAGTCTTTATTTCATAGGTGAGGCTGTGAGCGAGAATCCCGATGCGTGTGTCGATGAACTTTCGGTGTCGCAATGGGTACCATACGAGCGCGAGCATTCTCTTACTGCAGTCGAGGCTCTGACGGCGCTTGCCGATTATATGAGACGCAACGGGATGAAGAGGATTCATTCGCATACACAGATAATAATTGCTCCGGGATACCGATATAATATCGTTAAGGCTATTGTAACGAATTTTCATCAGCCAAAGAGTACATTGTTGTTGCTTGTCTCGGCTTTTGTAAAGGGTAATTGGAGAGTAATCTATGATTACGCTCTTGCCAATGGCTTCCGTTTCCTTAGCTATGGTGACAGCTCTTTGCTCATTCCTTAATATAAGAAACCGTTTTTTAGAACTTTTTTGCTTTATGTAATGTTTTTCTATTGATTATCAATGGGAAAATGTTGCGAATAGTGTCTATACTAATAGTTGTGCTGCTCTTTGGTTGCAGCCGTTACGATGCTGCTGCCGATGGTAGCGGACATCACTATTTTACTATGGGCGATGCATCGTTGCACACGCGGCACTCTCTGTTTGAATTTCTTTTTGATGACTTGGTCGGGGAGGATGAAAATATAACAGTCGGTCCGGTAGAACTAGTCGGAGACGGTATCTTGCATATTGGTGCTGCCGACTATCGCCCTATAAACAACCATATTCGGCCTGTGCGCCTTGTGGATACTCACAATATGTATTCTCCGCTTTTTATAGAGGTAGAAAATATCCCTGATGATTCGCTTACAGTGCTATTGAGGTTTTCCTATTCGTATAGTAGCGATACTATGGTCGAGATTGTGAGTGGAACTCTTAATATACCTCTTGTGCGTGACAGTTTCTCTTTGCACCACCGACTGAAGCTCGAAGGGCAACCTCTACACGAGGTGTCACCCGATGAGGGAACATTACAAAAAATTATGCTCGACCTCGATTTCTTGCTAATGTAAGAAGTTGTTTGTAAATTCGCGCTGTATTAGAGTTATTACAGATGAAAAGCGATAATAGTGCCGAAATTTTCCCCATCGTGGATGAGGTGGGTAACGTAGTTGGCAAGGCAACACGTGGCGAGTGTCACAGTGGAAGTAAACTTCTGCATCCTGTGGTGCATCTGCATCTGCTGGATGAGAATGGCAGACTATATCTTCAGCAGCGTCCTATGTGGAAAGAGATACAGCCGGGCAGATGGGATACAGCTGTTGGCGGACACATCGACTATGGCGAGAGTGTCGAGGAGGCACTCGTGCGTGAGGTGCGCGAGGAACTTGGAATTGTGGGCTTTGAACCGAAATTCCTGTTACGCTATCTTTTCGAGAGCGAGCGCGAGAGGGAACTGATAAATGTATTCAGCACAGTGTATAGTGACGAGATAAGGCCGAGTGACGAACTCGACGGTGGACGATTCTGGAATATTGATGAAATTCAGAATGCTATCGGCAAGGGGGTGCTGACACCTAATTTTGAACAAGAGTTCTTGAAACTGAAAGAGTTTCTGTTATAAAGAATTTTTACATAGTAATATATGAAGATTGGAGATAAAGTACGTTTCATACACGAAACGGGTGGAGGCATAGTTACGGGCTTCCGAGGTAAGGATGTAGTTATTGTCGAGGGCGAGGATGGTTTCGAGATTCCAATGCCCATAAACGAGTGTGTGGCAGTAGATACTAATGAGTATAATTTTCAGAAGAAGAGCCTCACACCAAAGGAGGAGCCTAAAAAACATCAGCAGCCGATGGCGGCACACGTTGTTGCGTATGACGAGGAACCCGAGGAGAAGGAACCTGTTGTGACATTCCGTCCTATGGAGCGTCCCGAGGGCGAGCGTCTGAATATCTCATTGGCCTATCTGCCTATGGACGAAAAGTCGCTCTCTAACTCGCGTTTCGAGGCTTATATAATTAACGAGAGTAATTATTGGGTATATTTTACATACTCTGTTGTTGAGGGTCGTTCTTGGCGCGTGCGTGCCAACGGACTCTTGGAACCCGACTCGAAATTGTTTATCGAGGAGTTTGGTCGCGAAGAGCTTAATGAAATGGAGCGTGTAGCTGTTCAGCTCTTACCATTTAAGCAAGATAAGGCTTTTGCTCCTAAGGCTGCTATAAACATAGAGCGACGCATAGATACTGTTAAGTTCTATAAACTGCATCTTTTTAAAGAGAATCCCTATTTCGACGAAGGGGCGCTGATATACGAACTTGTGACCGACGATAAACCTGTGAAAGAGGTATTTACCGATGCCGCTGAGATTCAGCGCATAATATTGGAGAAAAAGAAAGTTGACGAACCACAGCGTCCTCAGCAACAGACCAAACTACCAAAGGGCAGTGATATTCTTGAGGTCGACCTGCACGCCGACTCTCTATTGGAAACAACGGCAGGACTTACCCCGTTTGATATTCTGAACCATCAGATGGATGTTGTGCGAAAGACTATTAACGAGTATAAAAAGGAGAAAGGCAAGAAGATAGTGTTTATACACGGCAAGGGCGAAGGAGTGCTTCGCAATGCCATTATGCAGGAACTGAAACGCAAATATCCGCGCTGTCTCTCGCAGGATGCCTCGTTTCAGAAATATGGCTTTGGAGCAACTATGGTAATAATAAAATAAGAAACACGCAGAGCTTGGTGCTCTGCGTGTTTTGTTATAGTACAATCATTGCTCCTGCCGAAAGACTACGGAATTTGGGGCCGTAATTAGTGTCGAGGACATTCATTGGCGAGTACTTTATGTAGAATGCTATGGGAGATATATTCAGTTCACCTTTAAAATCTACTGTTACCGCCTTTTGGTGAATATGTCTGTTTCTCTCTCTTATGCTCTCGCGATTGTCACCATCGATAAGGGTGTAGCGTGTCTTTAGTGTTCCGCTTGTGTTGAAGTTGACAACGGGACCGGCTGCTACCGATACGTGACCAAAGAGACGTTGACGTAGCATCAAGTCGAGGGTAAGGCTGAAAACCTTAAGACGTGAGAAGTTAATGTCGGCGCCCTCGGGGTATGAGCCTAAACCAATGTTTGTTCCCTCTTTTATGAATCGTGTTTTGCCTTTCATACGGTAGTTACGCCAATCGACTCCAAAACCCATAGTAAGCGAGGTGTTCTTTGTAGGACGGTAATCCCACATTGCAAGATTATTGAGGAAGAACTCGAATCCGCCATTACCCATATCGATATCCATTCCAGGTGCCTGTGAGGTGGCGCTGACAAGGCCCATACCGAATTGCAGGCCATTGATTATGTTAAAAGAGAATTTTGCTCTTCGGTATCGTGGATTGGAATTTGTCTCTTTCTTCTTGTCGATAAAGGGAATCCTAAAATCCCAATTTCTGTTTTTCTCACTCATTATCGAGGTATTTGAACCTTTGCGTATGGTGTAGAGATAGGCATCGTTACCCTCACGGCCGTGTACTTCTACATTTATGTACCCACGACCTTCGGTTATGCGCACCTCATTGGGTTTGCGAATTATAACTGTACTATCGTTACCGGTTGTGGCTGTAGTAGTTGTTGTTTGTGCTGTTGCAAGCAGGGCAGAGCACAGCATTAGTGCTGAGGTTAAAATCTTCTTCATAGTTATCTGTGTTATTTGTTATTCAATTATCGGAACATCTCTTTTAGCTCTTTAAGGGTGGCATAACCCTCCATATAAACTATGGTTACTTCGTTGGGCTCGTTACTTCGCAGCGAGCTGTTGCGATAGAAAAGGTAGCGATTCTTTTTCTCTTTCGGTTCGAATAGGAAGAATCCATAGTACAGTTGGCCGTCGATATATCCGCACTCTTTGTCAATGGTTTTTTGCGCATCTTTATTCACTGCTTGCTCTATCTCGTCGTATAATCGGCTATCACCGGTGGTTATACTACGGAACAGGGTGAGGTTATAGGGCTTTAGTGCGCGCCCCGATAAGTGTGTAGCTGTAAATTTCAGTTTCCATTTGCCTTTGGCCTCAAAGAGTTTCGATACTTCGAGCCCTTTTTGGGCATTTGCACCTATCAAGCATAGGAGTGAAAGAATTATGGTAAGAAAATATCTCATAGGGCTTAAGTTTATTGGTTCTCGTTCTCGTGGTTACTCATTGTGCGGAACATTTCGCCAAGCTGATGCTCTAACGAATGTTCTTCTATGCTGTTGCTCATTCGTTGCATTGTGTTTCGCATCTGTGCAAGTACTATGGCTTCTTCGGTATATTTTTTTCCATCGATGTATGCTATACATATATTGTTGTTGCTTGTATTGCTAAATTGTATTGCGGCAGTACCTATGATTCCAATGGTAACGGCTGCTGCTACGCTCCACTTCAGCACTCGGTTTATACCTATTATACGTTGTTTCTTTGATTGGCTGTTATATCGTTTTCCGGTGCTTAGAAAGCCCATTACTGCTTTTATCTCGTCATATTGCTGAGAGTTGGAGTGGGGGCTTGCAAGGAATTGCTTCAGTTGTTGCTCTTCGGCATCGGTGATGGTGGCATCGAAGTAGCGCTCTATCAGCTGTAACCAACGCTCGTCGGTGTTGCCGATACTTCTGTATTTTTTGTTGTTGCTCATTCTTGTATCCTCCTTTGATAACATTCTCTAATCTTCTTTCGTGCTCTCGATAGTTGCATTCTTGCAGCTGCGGCTTGCATCCCTAAATCTTTGGCTATCTTTTCTATTGTTTCATTATTGTACTCTTTACGGTGCAGTATCTCATTTTGCAGTGGGGTCAGCTCTTGTTCAATAATTTTCTCTATCTCTCGGAAGTGCTCTTCGCTCCAGTCGGGCGACTCCTCTTGTCGGTCGTGTTGCTCTTCTATTGGTATCGTGCTTATCTTTCGTTTGCGAAGATTGTCGATACATAGGTTACGCAAGGTTGTGGTAGTAAGTGCTTCGGCCTCTTGTTGCGATGTTATCTTGTCGCGTCGTGGCCACAAACGGCAAAAGGTCTCTTGCAGTACGTCGTCGGCATCGCTGTCGTTGTCTAACAGGTATGATGCCATACTCAGAAATCTGTTTCTGAGGGTTGTAAATACATTTATGAGATTCTCTTCGCTCATTTCTCTTTTGTCGTGCGTTTCTATCGATAAAACGTAGCAATATATAAAACGTAACATAAAAAGAATAAAAAATCGTCAAGAAAATTAATTCCTTGACGATTTTTTATTCTTAAATATGCCTCTTCTATTAGAAATAGAGGTATCTGTTGTCCTCTACATTACCTTTTTGGAAAAGTTCGTTGAAGAACTGGCTGTCTCCTGTATATCTATTGAAGAAACTGTTGGTGATAAAGGTGCTTGCAGATGACTTAAGTGTTGTCTGCTCGGCCTCGGGGTTAAATTCGCGACCGCCCTTGTTGACTGCTAATAATTTAACAACGTAAACGCCCTTCTCGCCCTTGATAGGTGCACTTACCTCGCCGGCTTTCATCTTGGTAACAACAGCGCTGATAGCAGGCTCGTTTGCCGAGATTGACTTAACAAATGTGGGAGAAACGAAGCTGATGCGCTCGGCAACGTCCGATTTTACTCCTGCTACGTTTGCGAGTTCATCGAAACTCTTACCCTTGATGTCGTTCATAATCTTCTCGGCTTTCTTGTTCTTAATTGCCTCAGAACGAACATAAACCGACATCTTATCCAATGGAGTGAAACCTTTCTCGTTGATGTCTGAGAGTGCAACTACAAGAAGTGTGTTGTTGTCACCACACTCGTAAAGAGGAGATACCTCGCCAACCTCTGCCTCGCTGAATATCCAACGGATAGCTTTGCGTGTATCTTTGATATTAGCAATATTGTGTGAACGGTTAAACAAGTTGTTTGCTGTAAGAACTCGGAAACCGTCGTACTGCTCGACATTCTTCTCTAAATCTTCAATAGTCTTGCAAGATGCAACAAACTGGCTGAAGTTGTTGTATGCTGCTGCGTATGTCTCGCTGCTGAATTCTACTGTGCGCTTTACTACTGCTGCATTGTACTTCTCTACAGGGTTTTTTGTGGCAATTACCTGATAGATAACGATTGCACCATTGGTTAGGGACATTATATTATACTCGCCCTTCTTGGCATTTAGGAGTGTGCTGATGAAAGTAGCGTCATCGCCCTGTATAGGAGCACCCTCGTACATTGCCGATGTGAGCCACAATGAGTCGTTCTTTGTCTGAGCATACTTTGTTGAGATTTCTTTGAAGTTGCCATTATTCTTAAGTACATTCAGCAGGCTGTCGGCAAGTGCTTTATCGTTTACGGGAAGTACACGATAGAGAACAGAGTCGGGGAGTGTTACCTTACCAAGGTTCTTGAATACAGTGAAACTATTGTCCGATGCATTGTAGATGGGACCCTCTACCTCGTCTACCTTAACCGAGTCGAGGCGCAGACGAACCTCCTCGGGGAAACGGCTCTTTGCCCAAGCGAGTTGGCTATAGGGAACCTCGCTGCTGGCAGCACGTACAATGTTTGCATAATCGCTTCCTTGTGCAAGAGTATTGACCTGCTCGGCAATCTCGGCGCGGAGCGCCTCACGATCTTGCTCGCTGGGTACTACTTTGTAGCTTACATACTTTATGTTGCGGCTCTCTACAAGTTGTTTGAAAAGCTGTTTCTTCTCCTCGTATGCGGCCTTTACCTCGCTGTCGCTGACGTTTATTGTAGAGTCGGCTATTGCAGAGTAGGGTAATACCTTAATCTCGGCATTGTATGTTACATTGCTCGAGTTAAAGCTGTTCTCGGCTACTACAGGGTTCGAGATGAATGAGTTTACAACAAGTGCCTGATACTTTGCAGCCAAAAGATCGTTCTTGATTGTCTTCTCGATGAAGCACCAATAGTCATAAAAAGGCTTATTCTGCTGCACATAGGCAAAATCGTTTTTGTTGTTCTCATACTCGGCAAGGAATTGGTTGAGGAAGTCGAAGTCGAATTTTCCCTCAGGACTGAAAGGACTCTGCTGAAGAATGGGAAGGCTGCCCTCTGAGATAATAGCCAAAAGCTCGGCGTCAGATACTGTAAGGCCAATCTTCTGTGCCTCCTCTTGAATTACTTTGTTCTGGAGATATTCGTTCCAAACTTGATCTTTCAGAGCGCTCTGCTCCTCATCGCTAAGAGGAGCACCATTTCTCATAAACTGTAAAACGTTTGAGTACTCTTCGTAAAGTTCCTGAAACTCGGCAGCCGAAATCTCTTCTCCGTTAATGCTGCCTACTGCTTGTGCACCCTGAGGCGATTGGAATATTCTAAGTGCGTCGCCCGCGATGAATGCGAATAGCGCAATACCCACGAAAATAAGAAGTAGGGGGCCGGCATTGCGCAGTTTTTGTAATGTTGCCATAGTCTTTTTATGTTTTAAATTTTTAGTTTACAATCAAACGCGGCAAAGATACAAAAATGCTTTTAATTTTTAGGTATATTAGTGTGAAAAAGTTGCTCTGTTTGTGGCTGTTTATTACTGTTTTTTGCTTAAAATGGTGGTAGTTGTATATAAAACAAAAGAAAAAGTTTTGTAACTTCGGCAAAATGATAAAACAACAAGAGTGCTATATTCTCTGTTTAGATGTGGCACTCTTGTTGTTTCTCAGTTTCTTACTGTATGATATTGTCTCTGAAACCCGAAAAATATTTAATCTTTATCTTCTTCAAGCACTTTCAGTTTCACTAACTCTATTTTCATACTGCGTTGCTTAATTATCTGTATACTGAAATTTTCGATGGTGATTGTCTCATTGAGCTTCGGGAAACGTTGGTGGTGCGAGAGTATGAAACCACCGAGGGTTTGATATTCGTCCGACTCGGGGATTTCCAACTCGAACATCTCGTTTATGCGCTCAACTTCGAGGCGTCCCGAGAGCAGATACTCGTTCTCATCCAATGCCTTTGCTGTGAGGTTGGTGTTATCGTGCTCATCCTCTATTTCGCCTATAATCTCTTCGAGAAGGTCTTCGAGTGATATGATACCCGATGTTCCACCAAACTCGTCAACTACCACTGCCAGGGATTTTTTTTGCTGCATAAGAGTACGCAGTAGTTTCTGTGCCGACAATGTCTCGGGGACAATGGGCATTTTACAGATGCGCTGCTGCCAATGCTCGCTGCTGCGGAAAAGCTCCGAGGAGTGAATGTAGCCAATGATATTATCGATATTGTCTTTATATACTATAATTTTGGAATGTCCTGACTCTATGAACATAGACTTAAGCTCTTCGAGTGTAGCTGTAACTTCGAGAGCATAAATCTCGGTGCGGGGAACAAAGCAATCGCGTACTTTTATATCCGAGAAATCAAGAACATTCTGAAAGATTCTTACATCGTTGTCAATCTCCTCTTCTTCTTTTTTTGCATTGTCTATACTGCTTTGAATGAGGTTGTTAAGCTCTGTCTTGCTGAAGGTGTTATCACGTGTCTCCTTGTTGATGCGTATGTTGAATAGACGCAGAATAAGACAGGAAACCCACGTTGTGAAACGTGCAAGAGGGTAGAGCAGTATGTATATTGGATACATTATAAGCGCAAAGCGCTTGAGTGCTCCGTTGGGGTTTATACGGAATATCGCCTTTGGAACAAATTCTCCGGTGAGAATGATTATTATTGTCGATATTAACGTCTCGAGGAACAGGCGTACACCGGTAGAGTCGGTAATACCCGATAAGATAGTGGCATTCAATAGTTTTGCCATAAGAATACCGTATATGACAAGGACTATGTTATTGCCTACAAGAAGGCTTGAGACAAAATTGTTGCTGTTGGAATAGAATTTGTCAATTGCAAACGAGGTGATGGTGCGATTGTTCATATCAATGCCCATCAATAGTTTGTTTGAAGCAACAAAGGCTATCTCCATTCCCGAGAAAAGGGCCGAGAAAAGTATTACTACTATAAGTAAAATAATGTCTGTTATCATAGTTATTTTATATCCTCAATAGGGTATATTCCTGTTGTGTTAAGAATTTCCCACACTGTAAGATTCTGGTTCGAGGTGAATCCGATTCCTTCGGTGACTCTATCTTCTTGCTCTATTTTTATGTAGCTGTCCGAGTAGATGCGCTCTGTCTCGCTGCTCCAGAAGAGTTTGTCGGTAAATATCCTTTCGTTTTTTATTGTATGTACGCGCACATTACCATACAACTGCCAAAGACCTGATTTGTCGTAATAATAGGCTGTATCGCTGCGTAGTGTGGTCTCGACGTTCATACTATCGTCGTACTGCTCAAGATATATGCCCTTCTCGAAGGCCCAATATGAAGGGTTACGTTTGTCGTACATCAACCACTCCTCGGCTTCTACTTTATAGCTGATACGACCCGAGTCGCTTATCAGGGTATTGACACCATACGTGCTCATAAAGGCTATGGAGTCCGATTCGCCATTGTCGACAATGGTTGTTTTCTTCTCTTCGTTACACGAGAAAAGAAAAAATAGTACAACTATCGCTGTGAAAGCGATAGTTGTACTGTGATTTTTATTGCTGTTATTAACGTATTGTTGTTGTCTCATTTATCCAACCGCCAATAGTGATGCTCTTACCCTTGCTATAACCTCTCATAAAGAGCTCGTCGGTAGAGGGAGTATAGTTAGAGTACTGCGAAATGAGCTTGTTTGCCTGATCTTTTACTGTGGGGTCTACTGCCTTGGCACGGTTCAACTTGTCGATTGCTGCATAATATACACATCCGTTGAGAACCTTGTCGTTGTGCCAGTTGGGAGCCGATACATAGCACTGTGCAATAAGGATGTAGGGGTCGCCAAACTTAGAGTTCAGACCAATTGCCTTGCGTGCATACTCACGTGCTTTTGCAGGCTGCTTGAGGCTAAGATAAATGGCACCTACCTTGTAGTACATATCGGCCTTGTTTGTAGTACTGGTCTCAAGTTCTATAGCCTGGTTGAAGAACTCCATAGCCTTATCGGTCTCGCCTCTTTTGAAGTAACGGTAACCGCAACCCATCGCAGCCTTTGCATTGGGCTCAATGGCAAGAGCATACTCAGATGCAGCAAGATAAGCATCCTGGTTGGTACACTTCAGCATACTCATAAGGGCAATAACCTTATTAAGATACTCGATATTGTCTTTGTTCTCCTCAATTTTAGGAGCATAAATCTTCTCAAGGTCGTCGCAAGATGCTGCACCACTGTTGATGAAATAACCGTCGATGTTGCTACGTGCAATACGTGCTGCGTCAATCATCTTTCCATAACCATCGGCACGAACGCTGTCTTTGGGGTCTGTAAGCTCTTTGAATCGGTTGTTGTAGTATTCTATGCGCTCGTTGTATTTATCGAGTACGTCTACAATGTAAACCGATGCGTCGAGATAATCCTGAATAACCTGCTCACCGTGACCGGCGGGGTCTTTCTTGTACTTCTGAGCCGAAATCTTCATAAGGTTCTGTGTAACGATGTACTCTGACTCACCTTTTTCGGCTGTTACCGATTCACGCAGCATTTTGTATGCCTCGTCAAGCGATGCTTTGGGTACGAAACGGATGTAATCGAGGGCTTTCTTACCAAGAGTGTTACCTACCGAGAGCTTACTCTTTGTAATCTCCTGCAACTTATCCATATACTTAATCTGCTGGTCGTAAACAGACATAAGCTCGTTGATGTAATCGAGCTTCTTCTGCTCGTCCTGCTCTTTTGCGATAAGACCTTTAAGGATTTTTATACCGTGTGAATAGGTATCTACACGTGCAACAGGATATTTTGTAAAAAGCTCCTTCCAATAGGGATAGGCAGTCTCGAAACTGTTGCTGTTAACATTTACTTTTGTGTTACTGATGAGTGCGATGCAATTTAGACTGTCCTGCTCGCCAACACCAAAACGGTTGTTGTTGTCGATACCGTTAATCTGTGCCGAGGCGCCGATGGCTGCCGCAGCAAACAAAATTGATAAAATACTCTTTTTCATTTTTTCGCTACTATATTATATTATTCTACTTTCATCTTTGAGAACCAACCCTCGTTGAATGTTATTCCCAGATTTACTCTTAAGCAGGTTTCTGCTATCATTCCGGCACTTTTAGGCTCCATACGAATAACTTGTCCCGATATGTGAACCATTGACATACGCTTATTGTATTTATTTGCGAATGGTATGGAGAATCCTGCGCTGAACCCATATTCGTCACATCCTTTCTTGCCGTTTACCTCGGTATAGGGCTGAGCGTAATAGGCGCCTGCTCTGTAGTACATTCTCTTTAGAATGTTGCGTGATATTCTGTTAGGCGAATACTCCATTCCAACAGAAATCTTGCTGCGGTCGAGTCCCTTGTCCTCGCCAAAGAAATCGGAACTGCTCCACGCCTGATAGGTGTAATCAAGACCGAATTTCCAATTGTTCTTTAAATTATAGACGGCACCGAATCCTATTGTATGTGGCAGGCTGAATCCGTTAGCTATGTATGATGTGTCGCTAACCTGGATTGTGCCATTCTGTAATGTCTGCTCAATGACCTGTGCATCGGCTTTAAGGTCGTGTCCCAATGAATAAACAAGACCTAAAGTTAGTCCGTGTCCCTTACCGAGAATCATATCGTATTGTGCTCCAAAGTCTACCTTGTAGCTCGATACGTCTATATTATAATAGCGTGCACGGTTACGTATAGAGGTGTCGTCAAATGTAGAGCCAACCTTGTGCGAAATATCGCCATAGATATACGATGCGCTCACTCCCAAAGCTAAATTTGGAATGGGAGACCAACCCAATGCTACAAAAGGTTGATAAATACCACCTGTACCGCTATAGCTGTTGGTGCTCGATGTGTTATTGCCAATCTCGCTGTCGATGTTTACATTGCGGCTGCTGAACGAGTATCCTACATTGGAGTAGGGCAGCACACCGATGCTCATACCCAGACCGTTACGAATACGGTATTTCATCGCAATGTAATCGAAACTGCCGTTATGGGCATTTATTTTTTGTCCGTTCTCTTTGAAGTTTACATTCTGTAACGAGAAACCGGCCTCAAAAAGCATTGTAAGCGTGTCGGCCTGTGCGAGTGATGCGGGGTTGAGCAGGTTTATGTACTTTGCATCGCGCAAAGCATAACCCAAGCCACCCATCTGACGGTTTATGGCCAGATTCTGGTCGCTCAGCATACCAAGACCAAAACGTGAGTATGGCGAGTTTACACCGTTGTCGGCAAACAGTGCCATAGTCATCATTAAGGCCGATAGAATTGATAGTAGTCTCTTATTTATTGCCATAATCAGCATATATTCTCTTTTAATATTTTATTCAGCCCCTTTGCTACTAAGTATTTGTCTGCAAATATGGGACTTTTTATCTTATCAATCAACGTTTTTTCATCGCCGCCCGTTAAAAAAACCAAAACGTCGGGAAAAACCTCCTTAATTTCGGCTATATAACCCTCAATTTCGTGGCAGATACCACGTATCACACCGCTGCGGATGGCAGTTTCGGTGTCGTAACCGAATTTGGGGATATCGCCTTCTTTATCCACTTGAGGCAAACGACTTGTCTGTCGGTGTAGTGCCGTCAGGCGCATTTTTACTCCGGGCGATATGTTTCCTCCACGAAAATGGCCCTTACTGTCGACAAAGTCTATTGTAATGGCGCTTCCTGCATCAATTACAAGAATGTTGCGACCGGGAGCCTGCTCCATAGCTCCAATGGCTGCTGCCAATCTGTCTGAGCCCAATGTCATGGGTGTGCGGTAATCAATCTCCATTGGCATAGGGGTGTTGTTATCGAACCATACAATACGCTCGCAAGCTCTGTTTATCAGCTCTCTTACTTCGTCGTCAAGTGTTACTACCGATGAGACGATAATTCCATCAACATCGAACTGCCGGGCATATTCGCTTATAAAATCGAAACTGCCGCCGGCGCGCCTGCCGTGTAGTATAATGCTCTCCTTACCGAAGAGATAGTACTTTGTGCTGTTATTGCCGATGTCAATTATGAGATACAAATTACCTATTTTTGGAAAATCCTCGCAAAGATAGCTCAAATTATTTGTTTTTACGATTTTTTTAAGGTAAAAATGAAACGGCTCACTCTATCTTGTATAAATGTATTGCCTTTCTGTTATTTTTATGTATTTTTGCGCTAGTTAGAATAATATTATATATATAATATGAGAAAAAGTATCTTAGGAGTTTTGATGATGTTGCTTTTTGTGGTGACATCGACGGCCGCAGAGATAGTAAATCCCAAGGCTGTAAGTGATATGCTCGACCGTATTGGCGGCAAAGAGGCATCGGAACTTTTTGTTACGGTTGTCGATGATGGACTCTCGACCGACGGCAACGACCTCTTTGTAATCACAAGCCGCAATGGAAAGCCTTGTATAATGGGTAACAATATACTGGCGGTTACAACGGGTCTGAATTGGTATCTCAATCATTATGCTCATGTTAATCTTACGTGGAACAATATGTCAACCGACCTTTCGGATGTTGAATTGCCTGTGCCTACTAATGACGAGATACATAGGTGTAGTGCCGATTATCGTTACTATCTTAACTACTGTACTTTTTCCTATTCTATGGCATTTTGGACTTGGGAGCGTTGGCAGCAAGAGGTCGACTGGATGGCTCTGCACGGTATAAATATGCCGTTGGTGCTTGTGGGTCTGGAGACAGTGTGGCGCGATGTCCTCACCGAAATGGGATATTCGAAAAGCGAGATTAATGAGTTTGTGGCAGGCCCCGGTTTTATGGCGTGGTTTGCAATGAATAACCTCGAGGGATGGGGTGGTACAGGTGCCGGAATGAATGGTAACCCCGATTGGTGGTACGAGCGTCAAGGTAATCTTTGCCGCCGGATTCTTGCTGCTATGCGCGAGTATGGTATGAAACCTGTATTGCCCGGATATAGCGGAATGGTTCCCAACAGTATGAGAAACAAGAAACCCTCTTGGAATATCATTGAGTCGGGTATGTGGGCAGGAGGATACACCCGCCCCGACATTCTAAGTCCCGCCGATACCAAGAACTTTGGCTATATGTCAGAGCTCTATTATCGTCATCTTAAGAAACTTATGGGTACGTCGGAGTTCTATAGTATGGACCCATTCCACGAGGGTGGTGTGCCCACAGGACAGGTGAGCATAAAGGCGGTTTACAACGGTGTTATGAAGGCGATGGACGACTATGCCATGACTGCCGAAGAGTTGTCGGCGTTAGGAATAGAGAAACCAAAGTGGGTGGTTCAGTATTGGCAGAATCTGCCTAATGCGACAGCTTTCGCATCGGTGCCTCTGGAGAATCCCGACCGCTTCGTAGCTCTCGACCTCTTCTCGGATGGTAATCCCAATTGGAGTGGCAATCACTATGCGGGACACGATTTTATCTATTGTATGCTACATAATTTCGGTGGTCGTACTGGTCTGCACGGACGTGTAGCAAAGACCATCAGCGGATATTATGCTGCTCTTAAAAAAGGCAATATGCGTGGAATAGGTGCCACTCCCGAAGGTATCGAGACCAACCCGATGCTCTACGATATGCTTTTCGAACTTCCCTGGAGAGCCGAGGAGCCTGCACCCGAGGAGTGGTTACGTACATACGCTTATAACCGCTATGGCATCGACTCAAAGGATGCACACACTGCGTGGGTGAAACTGTTAAACTCGGTTCACAATTGTACGGTTGATGGCCAGCAGGGAACTACAGAGCCTGTAATCCTTGCTCGTCCGGCCTGGACGGTAAACAGCGTGTCGAGTTGGAGTAAATCGGCTATCTATTGGGATGTTCAGGATGTGCTGAATGCTGCCGACCTGCTTCTGTCGTTGCAGAATGTACCGCAAAGTTCCGAGGCTAATTACAGTTACGATGTAGTGGATGTTGTACGCCAGTCGATGGTCGATTTTGCCTACTATCTGTTGCCCGAAATTAAAAATGCTTACAATAAGCGTTACACAGCCGAGTATGAGCGTCTGTATAAACTATTCCTGCAACTGATGCTCGATGTAGATACATTGCTATCGGCCGATACCAATTTTACTCTTGGTCGTTGGACTGCTATGGCTCGTGACGTTACCGACGAGGCCGAGGGTACGACGGTTGCCGATAAGAATTGGATGGAGTGGAACGCTCGTACGCAAATTACCGTTTGGTCTAAGACCGACAGCAATCTGCACGATTACTCGAATCGTTGCTGGTCGGGGCTCATAAAGGATTATCACTACCAACGTTGGAAAATGTTCTTCGAAAATAATGGTGCAGCCCCCTTGGGTGGTTGGTTTACAGCTTTTGAGCGTCTCTGGACATTGAATTTTACCGATTATGTATATGATAACACCGTCTCGGGTGCCGATGCTGTTGCTACTGCAAAGGCTACTTTCGCCAACTATTTCGGCGTTCTTGGTGGTAGTTACTATTTCCCGTACGGTGTGACACGCGATGCTTCGGCAGTAGTTACGGATGAGGCTTATCGTGGCGAGGAGTACCGACTTCCCATAAGAGAACTTAAAGCGGGTGTTTCGCTCGAGTCGCTATGGATTGACCTGAATGCCGACCTTGGCGTAAGCAGCAATGAGCAACTTGCAGTTGCGAACAACGCAGTGCAACTTCCTGCCGATGCTTTCATTGGTGCTGTTAAAGCTATCGCAACGCTCTCCGACAAGACTGTTCTTACATTTAAGGTGGCTATACGAGAGAAGATTACCGAGCCTCGTACTGTTACAGTTGCAACCGATGGCAACGGAACTGTATCTATAGAGGGCAGTGAAAGCCTTACGGTTAAGAATACCGACCCCGTTACAATGTTGGCAAAGGCAAATGCAGGTTACGACTTCTATCGTTGGGTCGACGCTAATGGTAATGCAGTAAGCAACGAAAATCCCTATACCTATTATGGCAAAGAGGCAGCAACATTTACCGCGCAGTTTGTAGTGAACAAATGGGGAGTGCCCGGCGAGGATTTGTCCGATATCGGTGACATAAAGAGCTATGCGCAGTATGCCGAGTACATCTCAATAAAACGATATAACAAGGAGGAGGTTAGAATTTACGAGGTACAGGAGTCTCCCTCTAAACTCTTTAATGTTGTTCCCGGTATTGTAAATGTCGCTCGTGGCAGCAGTTTCGATATAAAGTGGAACGACCCTGCAAGCAACGGTCTCAAATATTGCTGTCTCTCGGCATATATCGACCTTAATGCCGATGGCGATTTCGATGATGAGAACGAACTTGTAAAGGTGCTTGGAACAAAGGGCGCTCAGAACACTGCTGTATCGCAGGGTACTATAAATATTCTTCTGCCCTATGAAATTCCTCTTGGAATAACACATATGCGTATGCGATTCGATGGTGCTTGGAAAGAGGGATACGATAGCAAGACTAAAGCATTCCCTGCAAAAGCCGATGCCAACCGTATGATTTACGAGATTGTTCTTAATGTAACAGAATATCCCGAGACAGCTTCGCTCGTTACAATAAAGTCGAATAACGAGGAGTGGGGTAAGGCTACTATGGAACTCGACGGACAGATTGGCGAGAATACCGGAAGCGGAATCTCCGTTGCATCGGGAATGTCGATGCGACTCATCGCAAAGCCTATCGGAACGGCGCAGTTTGTCTGCTGGAAAGACCGTTACGAACGTGTTGTAAGCACAGAGCCTGAGTTTAAAATGTATGCTGTCGAGGATGGAGAGTTTACAGCGGTTTTTCACAAAGGTCTCGTGATTGAGGATTGGGTATTTGGTTACGAGACCGAAAACAACGAGATAACCCTAACAAGCATAACAACAAAAGGTAAGGGCAACCTTGTTATTCCCTCAAATGTAACTATTGGTGATGACGAATATATAATTGTGGGACTTGCAAACGGTCTTTTCGATGGCGTAACGTCGCTCACATCGGTAACCCTGCCGTCGACACTTAGATTCGTGGGCAGCAATGTAGTGGCAAAGACTTCCATTGCCGGCAATGGCGAGGTGCAGATTTATAAATTAAAAAGTTCGCTGCCTCCTAAGAAGGCGTGGGCTTTGTCGTTGAAGGTATATACCGATGGCAGCACCTATAATCAGTGGGGCTCGGGACTCCTTGCTACCGGCGAGGAGCCTTTGGGCGAGAACTACAAAGGTGGTTTCCAAATATATCTTGCCAAAGCCGGTAATATTGTTATGAAGATTGGTGGAAACACCGAGTATGCTCTTGATAACAGTGATTGTACGATAGCACAGGGTACCGCTTTTGACATAAATGTCGAGAGCAATGGTGCAGGCACACTAATGATAGAGGTAATAAATGCCAACGGTGTAGTGGGACGCAAAGAGGTATCGGTGTCACTGTCAAATGTGTTCTCTTTCTCTACTGCAATACCCAAAGGAATTGACATAAACCTGTTCGAGGTGCGCTCGGGAACGATTCCCACACCTTTTGTGGGTTGCAGCAATCTTGTTGAGATTCTTGTCGAGGGGGGTAGTGAATACTTCTCTTCGATAGATGGTGTTCTTTATAATGCCGATGGCACCGAACTTATCTGCTACCCCGAGGGTAAGACCACTTCAATAGATATCGTAGATGCCGATTCGGTAGATGCACAGGCGATTTTCGACCTTGCCGGTAACCGCATCAAGGGTGTATCGGGTAGCGGAATTTATGTTGTAGACGGAAAGAAAGTTTTTATTAAAAAATAGTTGATTGACGCAAAGGATATATGAAGAAATTAGTTCTTTTATTGCTCTTTATGCCATTGTGCGCACTTGCCGATGACAAAAGAGAGATATCACTCCTGACCTGCTCACCGGGTGAGCAGGTCTATGAATTGTTTGGGCACACCGCGTTACGTGTAACCGACCCTGCGCGAGGTGTAGATGTCGTGTTTAACTATGGCCTTTTCAGTTTTGATGAACCCAATTTTGTATGGCGCTTTGTACGTGGAGAGACCGATTATCTGCTTGGATGCACCGACTTTAAATATTTCATAGCCGAATATGGCATACGTGGCTCGGGAGTAACCGAACAGGTTCTTGCCCTCGACTCATTGCAAAAAAATAGGATAATAGAGGCGCTTGCGACAAATTCTTTACCTAAGAATCGCGTTTATCGCTATAATTTCCTCTTTAATAATTGTACCACAAAGGCACGTGATAAGATACTCGAGGCCGTTGGGGGAAATATAGCTTATGCAGCTCCTTCGGTGGGTGACTCTCTCACATTCCGAGACATTATACATATGCATACAGCCCAAAATGAATGGTATCAGTTTGGAATGGATATGTTACTTGGCGTCCCTGCCGATGAAACAGCAAAGCGCGGAGGTGCGCAGTTTGCTCCTTTTGTGCTTATGCGTGAGTTCGCCGATGCTACAGTTTCTGTCGATGGCTCTACAAGGCGCCTTGTTGGCGCGCAGCACGAGCTGTTGTTGCCACAAAAACGCGAGGCGGTAAGGAATAATCTAACTCCTTTTAATGTATCGTTGCTGCTTCTACTGTTTACTCTTGTGGTGATGCTGTGCGAACGTCGTTCGGGACGTACCTTTTGGCTGTGGGATATACTGCTGATGTTGTTGCAGGCTTTCTCGGGTTCTGTACTGCTTTTTATGGTACTCTTCTCGCAACATCCGGCGGTAGATTGCAATTGGTTGCTTTTGTGGCTTAATCCGCTGCCCTTTGTGCTATTGCCTATTCTGTTGTATCGCGTAGGGAAAGGACTCTCAATGGACTTTATGTGGCTTCAGGTCGCAATGCCTACGTTGTTTATCGTGACATCGCCGTTGTTGCCACAGAGCTTTCCCGCACCACTCTATATTTGTGCTGTAACAGTTATTATTCGTTCACTTTTTTATATATATAAAGATAAAATATGCGCATTGGATATACGTTGATTTTTTTGTTTATCTCGCTTTTCTCTGCAACAGCAAAGGATAAGGGCGATGGTAATATAAGGCTGGTATTATCGATAAATGTCGACCAGCTTCGCAGCGATTTTCTATATGAGTTCACCGGCCTCTATGGCGATAAGGGCTTCAAGCGTCTAATGAATGAGGGACGTCTGTACTCTAATGCTTATTATGCCTATGAGCACATCGACCGTGCCTCGGCAACGGCAACGATGATGTCGGGAACCTATCCATACGTTAGTGGAATAGTCGCAGGGCAGTGGCTCGACCGCAGTTCGTTGCGCCTTGTTAATTGCACCGACGATAGTCGCTATAAGGGATTATACACCAATAGGTCTGTTTCGCCTGCCAAGCTAAAGTCGCTTACTCTGCCCGACGAGATGAAACGTGCCACTCGTAGCAAGGCGCAGGTATGTGCCATAGCTCCCGATTGCGATGTGGCAGTTATGGCAGGTGGTCACGCAGCCGATGTCGTTCTGTGGAAAAACGATGATACAGGATTCTGGTGCAGTTCGTCATACTATGGTAAGTTCCCTTCGTGGGCAGCCGATTTTAATAAGAAGATTGGTACAAAAGGTGCCAATTGGAAACCTTTCTTTCCAACCGAAATTTATGAGAATTTCGGCGATAAGGCGCCAAAGGCTTTCAGTTACTCGTTCAACGGAACAAATGATGTACGCGACTATAAGACAAGCGCCTGCATAAACAGTGAGGTAAATGATATGGCAATAGCCTGCCTGCGCTCGGGAAATATGGGTCTCGACGATATTCCCGATTTTCTCTCGGTGACATACTATGCAGGAAACTATAAGTCGGCACCTATGGAGAATCGTCCTATCGAGGTACAGGATATATATACTCGTCTCGACCTTAACCTTGCAGCATTGCTCGATGAGATTGACAGTCGCATAGGACTCGAAAATGTACTCATCTCGGTAGCCTCTACGGGATACGTCGTAGAGGGAGAGGGTGACGAAGAGGAGTATCGCCTGCCGTCGGGTTATTTGCAACTCGACCGTATCTCGGCGCTGCTGAATGTATATCTTGGAGCCATCTTCGGTAAAGGACAATATGTCGAAGGGTATCATAATACACAGCTTTATATGAATCGTCGTCTCATTGAGACTATGCAACTCGATAAATTAGATGTTATTTCTCACGCAGTGGAGTTTCTAAAATCGTTAGAGGGTGTTGAGGATGTATTTACCATTTACCGTTTGGGAGGATTGCTCAGCCCCGAGATGCAGTATGTGAAGAATGGTTATAATGCCAACTGTTCGGGCGATATCTGGCTGCGTCTTATGCCGGGGTGGAAGATGGCTAAGGATGTGGCGTCGGCATCTAATTTGGTACGTCGCAGTTCGGTATTCTTCCCTATGATTATATGGGGCGGAGGCGTGGAGCCTCAGTTGGTCGAGACAATGACTCCTGCCAATATTATGGCTCCCGAGTTGGCGCGTATCCTGCGCATACGTCGCCCCAATGATAATTGTCTTAGAATGTTCAACCAGTAAAAAATCGACTTATAGCGCATCTCATTTTTTACTTAACCGACTTTATAGGACACCGATATTAAGCAACGAATGGCAGTCACCGCGGTGACTGCCATTCGTTGCTTAATACTTTATAAATGTTGTCTATCAATAACTCTGTTCGATGTTCCAAACAAATGCTCTCAGACCAAGCTGTGGAGCATTGGTATCCATCTTCTTAATCTCGGCCAACAGATTCTCGACCTTGTTGTCGTCAACAATAGAGATTATGCCACCGCACATCGAGGGCCACGCGTGTGAGCCGTAGTGAGGGTCACCTGTGCGACTGCCTCGTCCCTGCATTTGGTCGAAGAAAGAGAAACCTCGGCAGTTGTTATGCTCAAGCATAGTTATTATATCTTCCTTGTGAGATATATCGAATGTAATAAATATACTTTTCATTTTCTTATGGTTTTAATATATGTTTCTTTCAGATACAGGCCGTCCGACAGCCTGTATCTGAAAGAGCTACTTAATTAGTTTCTATCCTTATGCTTTAGCTGCTCCTCGTGTTTGTGCTCGTTCCAGTAGGCTGCAAGCTCGCGCTGCTTTTTAAGGCTGCGACGGCGGTTCTTCACACCAACACCTGCAAATATACAGTACATTGCGGGAACATAGATAAGTGTCATAATGGTAGATACAGTAAGACCACCGATAACGGCAATACCAAGAGGACGCCACATCTCGGCACCGACACCCTGACTGACAGCCATAGGCACCATACCAAGAATTGTGGTACAGGTTGTCATAAGCACAGGACGCAGACGGCTCTTTGCCGCACCTACGCAGGCCTGAATAATACCCAATCCGCGCTCGCGCAGCAGCATAATATAGTCGATGAGCACAATACCGTTCTTCACAACCATACCAATGAGCATAATACCACCGAGCATCGACATAATGTTAAGGTTCGAACCGGTAACATATAGTCCGATGAGCACACCACTGAGGGCAAACACCACCGAGAACATAAGGATGAAGGGGTAGGTGAGTGACTCGAACTGTGATGCCATTACAATGAACACAAGGATGAGGATAATCAATCCCAACTGACCGAGGTCACGGTTAGAATCCTGCTGGTCTTCGTAAGAACCTGCCACCTGTACGGCAATACCTGAGGGTATCTCCATCTGCTCGATTACCGACTCTCCGTATGCTACACCATCACTCAGTACTGCACCTGCTGCAAGCACACCATCAACGGTAACGATACGCTCGCGGTCTTTACGCTCGATGGTAGGAGGTGTATCCTTCTGTACCACCTTTCCAAGCTCCTTGATGCGAACAGGCTTGCCTGTAGATGAGTAGATTACGATATTCTCGATAGCTTCGATGCTTGTACGGCTCTCGGGCTCGTAGCGAACCTTAACATCGTACTCGTCACCATCCTCGCGGAAGTATGTTGCCAACGAACCGTTGTAGCGGTTACGCAGGTATGTGGCAGCTGTGCTAAGGTTGAGTCCGTGTATTGCCAACTTCTCGCGGTCGAACTCCACCTGATACTCGGGCTGGTAGTCGCTACGACTTATGATAACCTGTGTAAACATCTCATTGCTACGCAGTTTGTCTGCCAACTCTTTTGCTATCTTATCGGTCTCGTTAAAGTCGTGACCATAAATTTCGAATGTGGCAGCGCTCTGTCCACCCATTCCCTGCTGACCTGTCGAGATGTTGCTTCGTGCAATCTCGGGGAACAATTTTACGTCGGCACGCATCTGGTCACAAATCTGGTCAATTGAGAGTTCACGCTGGTCAGAGGGAACAAAACTTATATTGAAACTGATGATGTGCGAACCATTATCGCGCAACGAAGCGAATGTATTGTTCTCATCGGCCTGACCAACGGTGAAGTTACAAGCCTTAAGGTCTTTGCCGTAACGCTCTTTCCATATATTGGTGAGTTTCAGTGCAATATCCTGCGAGTGCTCGACACGTGAACCGATGGGGAGCTCGATTGTAGCTGTTGCACGTGCATTATCGTTCGCAGGGAAGAATTCACTCTTTATACCTCCTGCCAAAAGTAAACTCAAAGCAAACAAGCCGAAGCAGGCTGCCAGCACTGTCCAACGGTGGCGTACAGCATAGTTGATTATGCGTGCGTATAGGTCATCTATGGCATCAAGACCCTTCTGAATGGGGGTATATATCTTAATGAACAGCTTGCTCTGTTTCTTCTGCAATTTGAGCATCTTGGCACACATCATAGGTGTCAGTGTCAGTGAAGCAACCAACGAAATGAGCATAATGATACACATCATCCAACCAAGCTGCTTGAAGAGGACACCTGTCATACCTGTTACCATTGTCAGCGGGAAGAATACGGCAAACATAGTGAGTGTAGATGCCATAACCGAGGTTCCTACCTCATTTGTTCCGTGAACGGCTGCATTATAGGGACTTGAACCGCGCTCGATGTGTGTTGTTATGTTCTCGAGCACCACAATGGCGTCGTCCACAACCGAACCGATGGCAATACTCAAACAAGAGAGTGAAATCATATTGATTGAGCCGTCGGTTGCAAAGAGGTAGATGAACGATGCTACCAGCGAGAAGGGGATTGTGATGGCAACGATAACTGTTGCTCTCCAACGTCCCAAGAAGATAAATACCACCAATACCACAAAGATAAGCGCATCGCGGATAGTGTCGGTAAGAGTGTTTACTGTCTGAACGATGTTCTCCGAGGTATCGACAATTATATCGAGTTCTACATCAGAGGGGAGACGCTGCTGTAGTTTGGGGAGCTCTTCACGAACAGCATTGGCAATGGCAACAGAGTTTCCACCCGACTGCTTTTGAACGATAATCATCGCTCCTTGCTGTCCGTCGGTGAAGCTGCGCTGTGCGCGCTCTTGAACACTGTCGACAATACGAGCAACGTCGCGCAGGTAAATATTTGCACCATTGCGTGTTCCGACAACAAGGTCGAGCATATCTTGAGGGTTCTTGAATTCTCCCTCGACGCGCAGTGAGTAGGTATTGTTACCAATATCGAATGTACCGCCGGGGATGTTGCGGTTCTCGGCCGAGATAACGGAGCTGACAGCCTCTACCGAGATATTATATGCCTCCATCTTCACCGGGTCCATATAAATGTTAATCTCGCGCTCGGGGGCACCGCTGATTGATACAGTACCAACACCCTCGATACGTGCAAGGGGATTCACGATGTTATCGTCGAGAATCTTGTAAAGTGCAGCCTGACTCTCTTCAGCCTTTACCGAAATCATCATAATAGGAATCATATCGGTAGAGAACTTGAAGATGATAGGGTTGTTGGCATCATCGGGGAGTGAAGATGCTACCATATCGAGTTTATCGCGAACGTCGTTCGTGAGGTCGTCAATGTCGTAACCAAATTCGAACTCCAATGTGATGACCGATACATTCTCGCGTGAGTTAGATGTAATGTGCTTAAGATGCTCGGTCGAGTTCAGGGTGTTCTCAAGCGGGCGTGTTACGTTGTTCTCAATATCTTCGGCACTTGCTCCGGAGTAGTAGGTAAATACCATAATGGTATTTGTCTCAATATCCGGCATAAGGTCAATAGGGAGCTTCGATAGTGAGAATATACCGAATAGTGCAATCGCTAAGAAGCATAGCGATGTCATAATCGGTTTTCTTACTGAACTTTCATAAATACTCATATAGTGTCGTTTTTATGTTGTGTTTGTTACTTTATTACATTTACCTCAACTCCGTCTGCAAGTGCATTCTGACCGGCAATAACTACCTCGGCTCCTGATGCAACACCCGAGATAAGCTCATATTTGTCGTCCATACGCTTTCCAATCTGTATCTTGTCGTAGTTAACCTTGCCATTAGAGTAGGTATAGATATAGTAGTCGCCACTACCTGCTTGTTTAATTACGGCTGCATCGGGTACTACAACGCGGCTCTCTTCACCAAAGTTGATTGTTGCGTGTCCGAACATTCCGGGGCGCACGCGACGGTCACTGTTAGATAGTGTAATCTCAACGGGGAATGTGTGTGTAGTGGGGTCGATGGTGGGATAAACGATGTTTACTTTGCCGTTGAACAGCTCATCGCCGTAGGTCTCGAACTGTAGCTCTACGTCGGCACCTTTCTTAACCTTTGAGTAGTATTTCTCACTAACGTTTACCTTCATCTTTACGGGGGTAATCTGCTCTATAACAAGGATGGGCTGGCCACCGTACATATCGCCGTTGTCGTAGTTGCGTGCCGATACAACGCCGTTGATGGGGCTCACAAGCACTGTGTTTTCGAGGCGGTTCTTAAGAGCCTTCTCATTTACCTCAAGCGCAGTCTTTGCATTGTCGTACTCGGCTTTTGAGGCACCGCCTACTTTGTAAAGCTCGGCTACACGGTTGAACTCGGTGCGCTGGTTCTCTATCTGAAGTGTCAACTGCTCAAGGTTGCTTGCATCAAGCTCTACCAATTTCTGACCTTTTACTACATTGTCGCCAACCTCTACAAGTATCTTGTCGATGCGCAGGGGAGCGTTGGGGATGATATTGTTCTTCACCTCGGCTTCAACGGTTGTGGCGAAGCGCTCGGTTTGAGCAACCATCTGTGCTGTAACTTGAGCAATCTTTACGTTGGGCTTTGTTACCTCCTGTACTGCAGTCTCTTTGGTTTCGCTGCCGCACGAGCAGAGCAGGGTTGCGGCAACCATTGTAATGAATGTAAGATTCTTCTTCATAATATTTTATGTTTTTATTCTTTTCCTAATACTGTGTTCAACTCGGATTGTGCTACAAGATATTCGAATATTGTGTTGTTGTAGGCGAGTTGTGTGTTTGTGAGCGATACCTGTGAGTTGTTAAGCTCCAATATAGTTCCCTTACCTACCTCGTAACGTTTCTGGCTGATGTTAAGACCTTTCTGTGCCTGCTCCACTGCCAATTTGCTCGACTGAAGCTGTTCGGTGCTCTTTTTCATATTGTCGATGTAGCTCTGTGCTTGCATATTCAGCATACGCTCGGTATTCAGACGGTTCTCGGCCAACTGGCTCTGCTGTATCTTGTTTGTCTTTAGCTTTGTAAAGTTGCTTGCCTTGAAGAGAGGGATGCTAAGCGACAGGGTCAGCGACGATGCGTTGCTCCAGTTGTAGTTGTGTACCTCCCAATTGGTGTTCGACATCGACTGATATTGATAGCTTCCTACAAGTGCAAGGGTGGGGTGGAACGATGTGTTCAGAATCTTGCGCTGTTTTCTAAGAAGGTCGGCATTGAGGTCTAATTGACGCAATGTTGAGTTGTTGCTAAGGTCGATGCGCTGTGTGCCTGCGGCTGCCATCTCTACCTCGTGATTCTTAAGATTGTCGTCTATTACAAGGTTGACGTCTGCTGTAATTCCCATTAGAACTTTCAGTTGCAGCTTGGCAAGCTCGACAGCGTTCTTGCCGCTTACTACTGAGGGCCAGGCGCTGTTCTTCTGAACCTCGGCGCTTAACTTATCATATTCGCTTACGCTACCCTGGTCGAATTTCGCTTTTACGATATCGAAATTTATCTCGGCCTGCTTGTAGTTGTCCTGAAGCACTTTGTAGGAGTCTTGTGCAAGCATCAACTGATAATATGCCTTTGTAACCTGGTTTACAAGGTCTAATTTCGAACCGCGACTCTTCTCAACAGCAAGTTCAAGGTCGCTCTTGGTTAAACTCATAGTCTTGTAAACAGCGGGTGCATATAATGGCACTGCAACCTGCAATGCACCGTTCCAAGTGTTAGAGTCGTCCATACCCATCTTGAAACTACCCATACTTGTCTTAATCTCGGCAACCTTAATGTTGTACGAGATTGTTCCGTCGATTGATACTGTGGGCAAAAGATTCTGCCAAGCCTCGCGCTTAGATACCTCTTTGAGCTGTATCTCCTGCTCAGCTACTTTCATCGTGGGATTCTCGCTCAATGCAAGCTCGATGGCTTTGTCGAGCGTAAGATGCATTGTGGGATTACCTTCCTGTGCGTATGTCAGCGTTACAAGCGCCAACATTGCAATCAATGTCTTAAATCGCATTTTAATGTTCATAAATACTTTATTTATTGTTTATTCTTTGTTCTTCTTTTCGTTAAGTTTATCTATAAATTCTTCAATTATCTTTTGTCCTTTTTCGGTTGCTATCCCTCGTAGATAGAAAAGTATAAAAGCTTTTCCAAGCTCCTCGGGCGATTGGTTCTCGAACTGTTGCTCAAGTGTGATGAGTTTAAGGTCGTGATGAAGGATATAAGTGAGTACATCAAGATTTATATCTTCACGAAACAGTCCCTCTTCTATGCCTTGACGCATAAGATGTCTGAATTTATGTTGGTTCAGACGTTCGCGCCGGTCGTTATTTTGCTTAATCTCGGGCAACTTCTGAAGGTCTATGAAAAATTGCTTGTTAACGTTGTTCATTATCGCAAAATAGACCTCGTACATTGTTAGAATTACGTCGAGTGTGTTGCGAGAGTTTGCACGCAGATGTTCAAGGACTTTATCCGACGTATAACGATGCAGATGTACTAAACAGGTTCTAAGCAACTGGTCTTTATCGGCAAAATGCTCATATATGGTGCGCTTCGATACTCCTAGTTCGTGGGCAATATCATCCATCCTTACGCATTTTATACCTTTAGTAAGAAATAGCTTGCTTGCACCGTCTATTATGCGCTGGTGGACATTAGTGCTGTTGTCGTTGTTTTCGATTTTCTTTACTGTCATAATTGTGCTTACAGCGTTATTTCTGCAATTTTATCTTTTAGCGTTGCAAAGGTACAAAGAAAACTTTTCTCTAGCAAAAAGTTTTCTGTATTTAAGAGCACTAATTAAGTTTTTTTAGTAATAAATTAAGTTGTTCAGGGTGGGCTTTGCGATTTTAGCTGTTACATCCTAAAAAAACTGTTATTTCTTTGTTGAAATAGCTATTGTTTAAGGGCAAAATTATTCAATGTGTCGTTTTATGCAATTTTCTTTAAAAGACTCACTGTATTACAGTGTGGTATCGGTTCTTGGAAAATTGGTTCTTGTAATATGTAATCTTATTTCACAAAAGTGTTTTTTTTGCTCACAATTTTAATGTTTGTTTTTTATGTTTTTTGGTGGATAAATGATTGTATATATAGAAAATAGTCTATATATTTGTAGTGCTTACATCCTCACACCCTAATTAGGGTGACTATTTGTTATTATGGATTTGGACACTAAGAAAAACTATATACTTTTTTTGCTTCTTTTTGTTTGTGCGTTTGTGGCATATTCACAAGAGGATGGTACGCGAGTACGTAAATACTTGCGTGCCGATGATGAATATGTAGCTCCCTAATATATAATTAAGGTATAATAATTAAAGCCTCAAGACTTTTACAGTTTTGAGGCTTTAATTATATAAAGGTGTAAGATGTGTTACTCCTCTAACAGTTTCTTTAGAAACTCGTCCATCTCTTTGTCGAAGTTCTTCATTAGGTCGTCGTTGATGATGTAGGTGTCGTCGTCGACGTAGAGCAGGTCAACGATGGTCTCTTTGTCGTCGTCGATGAGCAGGCACGAGTAGGGCTTTAGGATATTCATATTCTCGAGTGTGCCGGCCTCTTGCGCCTCGGTTAGTTTGTTGCGCAGTGTGGCTTCTATAATGTCGTAGCAGTGCTCTTGATTAAAATGCTCCCATTCGCTTATGTGTGTGCTTGCAAGCGTGCGGTCGTCGTCGTCGAAGATGGTGAGGCTGCCGCTCTCGGTGTTTACGTGAAAGTGAAAGTCGGTAATGCTTGTCTCTTCGGTGGTTACGAAACTGCGTGCCATCGTTTCGATGGCTTTTTGCAGGTTGCTGTTCGATTCTTTACTGAGTAACATAGTTGCTGCTTTTTATTGGTTCATTGAAACTGCTGTAAACTGTCGGACTTAAAGGTTTTTGCCGTGACAGTTCTTGAATTTCTTACCGCTGCCGCAGGGACAGGGGTCGTTTCGGCCTACTGTCTTATCGACGCGTACCGGCTCGCGACGCATCGAACGTGTGTCGTTCTGTGCTGCTGCCTGCTGGTTGGGGTCGTTGAGGTCGGCTTTTATTTCGTTATAATGTTGTTGCTGACGAGGACGCTCGGGCTGTGGTGCCTGGTTCACTCTTGCAGGGTCAATCTGTGGTATCTGTCCGCGTGTGAGGATAGATACTGTCTGGTCGTTAATCTTTGTTACCATCTTGTCGAACAGATTTACCGACTCGAGTTTGAAGATGAGCAGAGGATCTTTCTGTTCGTAGCTTGCATTCTGTACCGAGTGCTTAAGCTCGTCGAGGTCGCGAAGGTTCTCTTTCCAGGCGTTGTCGATGGTGTGCAGCAGGATAGCCTTCTGGAAGCACTTTATAATCTCTTTGCTCTGTGTCTCGTAGGCTTTTACAATGCTTACGGGGATATTATACAACAGGCGACCGTCGGTAATGGGAACCGATACAATGCCATCTTTACCCTCGGTCTTTTGGTATATATACTCGATGTTGGGCCGGGCAGTGCTTGCCATACGCTCGGTTTTGCGTTTGAAATTCTCGATGGCTGCATCGAAACATTTCTCGGCACGGGCCTCGGGGTCGAGTTTGTCATACTCCTCTTGTGTAGCAAAAGGAAGTTCCATTGCCAATATTCTAAGGAACTCGAGTTTCGCATCGTCGTAGGGGAAATTTTCGGCGATATTGCAGCAACGGTCCCAAATCATATTTACAATATCCATACCGATACGCTCTCCAATGAGGGCGTGGCGGCGTTTGGTGTAAATTACGGTACGCTGTTTGTTCATTACGTCGTCATACTCGAGCAGGCGTTTACGTATACCGAAGTTGTTCTCTTCGACCTTCTTCTGTGCACGCTCTATCTGCTTGGTCATAAGGCTGCTCTCAATCATCTCGCCATCGGCCATTCCAACATATTTGTTGTCCATAAGCTTGGCTATCTTGTCGCTTCCGAACAGACGCATCAGGTTGTCTTCGAGCGATACGAAGAATACCGATGAACCGGGGTCGCCCTGACGTCCGGCACGTCCGCGCAGCTGACGGTCGACACGACGCGACTCGTGGCGCTCGGTACCGATTATTGCAAGACCACCTGCTGCCTTTACCTCGTCGCTGAGCTTGATATCGGTACCACGACCTGCCATATTGGTGGCAATGGTCACTGTTCCCGAAAGACCGGCCTTTGCTACAATATCGGCCTCTTTCTGGTGCAGCTTTGCATTGAGGACGTTGTGCTGTATCTTACGCATTGTGAGCATACGGCTCAGCATCTCTGAAATCTCTACCGATGTTGTACCCACAAGAACAGGACGACCCTGCTGTACAAGGCTCTCAATCTCCTCGATTACTGCTTTGTATTTCTCGCGCTTGGTCTTGTAGATGCGGTCGTTCATATCGTTACGCGCAATGGGGCGGTTGGTGGGTATTACTACCACGTCCAACTTGTAGATATCCCAAAATTCGCCAGCCTCGGTCTCGGCTGTACCGGTCATTCCCGACAGCTTGTGATACATACGGAAGTAGTTTTGCAGGGTGATTGTGGCGAATGTTTGCGATGCTGCCTCAACCTTTACGCGCTCTTTGGCCTCGATAGCCTGGTGCAGACCATCGGAGTAGCGGCGGCCCTCCATAATACGTCCTGTCTGCTCGTCGACAATCTTAATCTTTCCATCTTCGCTTACCACATACTCTATATCGCGGTCGAACATTGTGTAGGCCTTCAACAGCTGATTTATGGTGTGTATACGTTCCGATTTTACGGCATAGTCGGCAAGCATCTTGTCTTTGCGGTCGAGTTTCTCCTCATTTGTAAGGCTGCTGTTCTCGAGCTCCGACATCTGAGTGGCAATGTCGGGAAGCACGAAGAATTCGCGGTCTTGCGAGTTACCTGTGATAAGCTCGATACCTTTGTCGGTGAGGTCGACACTATTGTTTTTCTCGTCAATGACAAAGTATAGGGGCTCTACTGCCTCGGGCATACGCTTGTTGTTCTGCTCCATATAATACTCCTCGGTTTTCAGTAGTCCCGATTTTACTCCGGGTTCGCTCAGAAGTTTTATAAGGGGCTTGTTCTTTGGAAGTGCCTTGTGGCTGCGGAATAGCGATACATAACCCTCGGCTACCTCGTCCTTGTTCTCGGAGTATATCTTGCGACGTGCTTCGGCAAGGTATTCGGTGGCGAGTTTTTTCTGCACATCCACCAGACGCTCTACTATGGGGCGGAACTCCTCGAACATCTGGTCGGCGGTGCGGGGTACAGGGCCTGCTATGATAAGGGGGGTACGGGCATCATCGATAAGCACCGAGTCGACCTCATCGACAATGGCATAGTTGTGTATGCGCTGTACAAGGTCGTCGGGCTGCATTGCCATATTGTCGCGCAGGTAATCGAAACCAAACTCGTTGTTGGTACCAAAGGTGATGTCGGCAAGGTAGGCGTTACGGCGTGCTTCTGAGTTGGGCTGGTGCTTGTCGATACAGTCGACGCTGAGTCCGTGGAACATATAAAGGGGCCCCATCCACTCCGAGTCGCGCTTGGCAAGATAGTCGTTCACTGTTACCACGTGAACACCGTTGCCGGTGAGTGCGTTCAAGAATACGGGAAGGGTAGCTACGAGAGTCTTACCCTCACCGGTTGCCATCTCGGCAATCTTGCCTTTGTGAAGTACCACACCACCAAACAACTGAACATCGTAGTGAACCATATTCCACTTTGTGTCGTTGCCTCCGGCTGTCCAATGGTTACTGTATATCGCATTGTCTCCCTCGATGCGCACAAAATCGAATTTTGCGGCAAGGTCGCGGTCGAACTGTGTTGCCTTTACTATTGTCTCCTCGTTCTCTGTGAAACGGCGGGCGGTATCTTTTACTATGGCGAATGCCTCGGGCAGTGCCTCGTCGAGTGCCTTGTCGAGTTTCTCAAGAACCTCTTTCTCTAATTTGTCTATCTGGTTAAAGATACTCTCGCGCTTATCAATCTCGGTTCTCTCGATGCTCTCTTTAAGCTCGGCAATTTTACGACGCTCTTCGGTTACTGTGCTCTGAATCTTTGTCCTAAGCTTGGCTGAACGCTCACGCAACCCGTCGTTGCTGAGTGCAGATATCTCGGGGTATACAGCTTTTACTTTATCTACCCAGGGCTTAATCTCGCGTGCATCACGGCTTGCTTTGTTTCCAAAAAGTTTACTTATAAATTCGTTAAATCCCATTATGTATTTAAATTGTAGTTATTCTTAAATTCGTAAATTTTTGCGAAGATAACAATAAAATGGCAATCTTCTATTATATAAATAAGAAAAAGTTTCTCTCTTTTTATGGTTGTATATACAAAAAGCGTGCCAATATGTGAAATAACTCATGTTTTGTATTTATTTTGGTAGCTTTATGACAATATGACATTTTTTTACTATCTTTGCAAAAAATGATAATTAAGAGACTCCTAAATTATGAAACGAATTTTTGTATCTGCATTGGCAGCGATAATGCTAACGGCTTGTGGCCCCAAAGTTTATCGTGCTGCCGATTTTGGTATTGTTCCCGGTACGGGAGAAGATATGACCGAGGAGGTTGCAACTGCAATTGAGACTATAAAATCGGAGTGCAATGGCAGTCCTGCGGTATTGCTGTTCGAGGGTGGAGACTACGATTTTTATCCCGACAGTGCCAATGTGCGTGAGTATTATATCTCGAACCACGACCAGGATAATCCCAAAAAGGTTGCAATTGTGCTTGAAGGGGTAAAGAACCTCACTCTTAAAGCTGAGGATAAGGGAAAGGATGCTCGTCGAGCCGATTTTTATATGAACGGACGTATGCTTCCTATCGCTATGGTTGGTTGCGAGAATTGTACGCTCGATTTTATAGGAATCGATACTCGCGTACCACAGATTACGCAGGTCGAGGTGATTGAAAATGACACCGAGAATGGCTTTATTACCTATCGCATAGCACCCTACGCAAACTATAAAATCATAGATGGTCGCTTGGTTGTATATGGCAGTAATTGGGAGATGACACCTTCGGCGGGTATTGCTTTCGACGGAAAGACAAGACATCTTGTCTATCGTACAAGCGATATTTGGGTAGGTGTTCATAATGTTCAGGAGGTTGAACCTCGCGTTATTCGTGCTCCCTGGCGCGATGCTCGTCTTGTTCCCGGTACTGTTGTTGCAATGCGTTCATACGCACGTCCCACTCCCGGAATCTTTGTTTCGGAGTGTAGGAATGTTGCTTTCGATGCGGTAACGGTCTATTATGCCGAGGGTATGGGACTGTTGGCACAGGTGAGCGAGAATCTTACTCTCGATGGTTTCCAAGTGGCTGCACGCAGCAACGAGCGTTACTTCACCACACAGGCCGATGCTACGCACTTCTCGGCTTGCAAAGGTACTATTAAGTCGGTTAACGGTCTGTACGAAGGTATGATGGACGATGCAATAAATATTCACGGTACTTATCTGCGTGTAAAAGAGCGTCTCGACGATTATACTCTTGTCGGACGTTATATGCACCCTCAGGCCTACGGATTCTATTGGGGTGGCGCAGGCGACAGTGTGCAGTTTGTGCGCTCTAATGTTATGGAGATTACCGAGGGTAACCGAGTTGTTGAGATTGCTCCATACGATAAAGAGCAGTTGGCAGGATGTAAGGAGTTCAAGATTAAGTTCGAGAAGGCATTACCACAGGATATTGCAAACGGAAACTACGGTATCGAGAATCTCGAATGGACTCCCGAGGTGCTGTTTGCCAACAATACAATTCGCAACAACAGAGCTCGCGGAACGCTCTTCAGTACTCCCAAACGCACAGTCGTAGAGAATAACTTCTTCGACCACACATCGGGAACCGCTATTCTGTTGTGCGGCGACTGCAACGGCTGGTTCGAGACGGGTGCTTGTCGCGATGTCGTAATTCGCAACAACCGCTTTGTAAATTCTCTTACAAATATGTTCCAGTTTACCAACGGAATTATCTCTATCTATCCCGAGATTCCCGACCTTGCCGCGCAGACAAAATATTTCCACGGTGGCAATGGTAAGGGTGTTGTAATAGAGAATAATGTATTCGAGACGTTCGATGCGCCCATCGTCTATGCAAAGTCGCTCGACGGTTTTGTGTTCCGAGGTAATAAGATTATTCAGAATAATGATTTTGAGCCGTTCCATTGGAATAACCGCCGTTTCTTCTTCGAGAAGGTTGTGAATGTGACCATCGAAAATAACGAGTTCGACGGTGGTTTCGACGAGGGTAAGGATGTACTCTATAAAAACTAATGGAGCTTATTCATCGTTTCACTTCCGATATTGGGATTATTGAACCGCCCGGGCGGTTCAATAATCCTTTTCATTATCATCCTCATCCGCTGTGTCAAATTGCTGTCGATGAGGTAAAGGCTTATATATCCGAGCACAAGGAGTTTGCAGTCGAGGTTGCCGAAGGAAAAATGTTCGGTGTGCTTGTGGTACGTGATGCAAACGGATACTTAGGATATCTTGTTGCATTCTCGGGACTATTGGGGGGGAGCAATGTGCAAGAGGGCTTTGTTCCTGCTGTGTTCGATTTTCAGAATCCCGATGGCTATTTTAAACGTGAGGAGGCAGAAATTTCAAGCATAAACCACCGTATTGCTGCTGTTTGTGATAGCGATGAGTATAAAGATACTATTCGTAATTTGGGAATCTGCCGCAGAAAGGCCGAGGCCGACCTTGAGCAGATGCGCGAGGATAACAGAGTGGCAAAAATTGTGCGCGATAAGATGCGTAGCGAGGGGAATATGACACCCGAGGAGACAGCAGCGCTTGTGCGCGATAGTCAGCATCGCAAGGCCGACCTTAAGCGACGCACAAAAATGTGGAACGAAAAAATTGCCGAGGCCGAGACGCTTTTTAACTCGGTAAACAGTGCGGTAGAATCTCTTAAAGAGGAGCGTAAACGGCGGTCGGCGACGTTGCAAGAGTGGCTTTTCTCGCAATTTGTGATGCTCAATGCGCGCGGCGAGAGTCGCACTTTGCTACAGATTTTCGCTGAGCGCCGAGGCTGCGTTCCACCTGCCGGGGCGGGGGAGTGTGCCGCCCCCAAACTGCTGCAATATGCCTATAAAAACAGTTTGCAACCCATTTGTATGGCCGAATTTTGGTTGGGTGCTTCGCCCGTAGGCGAGGTTCGTCGCGATGGCTGTTTCTATGGCTCGTGCAAGGGAAAATGCGAGCCGATACTCGCCTTTATGCTGCAAGGCTTAGATGTCGAAAAATCCTCATTAGAGGATGCAGGGGAGCAGTTCACCGATATTCCTATTTTGTATGAGGATGATTGGCTTGTTGTGGTCGATAAACCATCGGGGATGCTCTCGGTACCGGGAAAGGTTGGCGGACGTTCGGTGCAAGAGTGGCTTGCCCGCCATTTTGGCAGAGAGGATATTTTTGTGGTGCACAGACTGGATATGTCAACCTCGGGGCTGTTAGTGGCAGCAAAGGGGGCAGAGGTGTTAAAGGCGATGCAGTCGCTTTTTGCGCGTCGCTTGGTACAAAAGTATTATACTGCGCTATTGTCGGCCGTACCTAATAGTAGCGAGGGGGAAATATCTCTTCCTTTATCGCCCGACTATATGCATCGTCCACGTCAGATGGTAGATGCCGAGCAAGGTAAAGAGGCGGTCACTATCTATCGCATTGTATCTACTTGCGAGTATAACGGTCGCGAGTGTGCTGTGGCACTGCTGCAACCGCTTACGGGACGCACTCATCAGCTGCGTGTGCATTGCGCTCACACAGCCGGGCTCGACACACCTATTGTGGGTGACGAACTATACGGCTCGCCCGATAAACGTCTGATGCTGCACGCTTCTAAGATTGCTTTTGAGCACCCCTTTACTCACAAAAAGATAGTACTCGATAGCGCCCCCCCCATTTCTTGGAAAAAGTTTTAAGATAAAGTTTTGTTAGCTATTTTTGAAACAATAAAAAAATGTTTTTGCAATGAACAAAGAAATTATAATAAGAGAAGCTACAGTCGAGGATGCTCCCTTTGTGGGCCTTGTTGTTTGTATGGCGCTTCATTACGACGAGACGCATCCTCTGTACGAGGTGTTTGTGAAACTTGCCGCACGCACCGATGCACAATATAGCTATTGCAATGCTCTTGTTGCCGAGGTCGACGGAAAGGTCGCTGGTGCCATTGTGGGGTACGACGGGGCGCGTCTGTATGAACTGCGTGCTCCACTGCAAGCGATGATTGTAGAAAAGACGGGGCGCCCGATTGATATTGAGGATGAGACAAGCGCAGGTGAATTTTATATTGATTCTCTTGCGGTGTTGCCGCAGTATCGAGGATGCGGTATTGGCGGCAAACTGTTGTGTGCAATGCGTGAGAAGGCTTTTGCAGATGGGTTCAATCGCGTTGGCTTGTTGGTGGATGTGGAAAATCCCAATGCCGAGGCACTATACTCGTCGCTTGGGTTCGTGCGTGTTAATCCTACCACTTTCTTGGGACATAGTATGTGGCATTTACAGTGTGTGAAAAATGATTGAGAATATTCTTACACCGTTGGTCTGCGAGCGTTTTCTGTCGGACGAGCGCTACCGCGAAGGGCATTTAAGAGTAGTAAATGCTTTGCCTTGTCGCAGGGTGCTGGGACTGCACACTCCCGAGATGAAGCAGGTGGCAAAGGCTCTCTCAAAGGAGGGTGGTGCCGAATATATCATCCGCTTCGAGCAGGCTGCGCCCGAGGCTCTCGCCTATGAAGAGACGGTTATCTGGGGCTTTCTTATTAACCTGCAGAAATGTCCGTTGGAACAGCGTCTTAAGATGCTCGAGCGTTATATCCCTGTGCTCGATAATTGGGCGGTGTGCGATGCTTTCTGTGCCAATGCAAAGTGGATGCAACGCGCCGACAAGAGGGTGTTGTGGAATTTTCTGCTGCGGTGGTTTGCCTCGAAACGCGAGTTCGAGGTGCGCTTTGCCGTTGTTGCGGCAATGTGCTATTTTATCGATGAAGAGTGGTTGCAACAGCTCTTTGAACAGATTGACAAGATAGATTTTTCAATAATAACGTCTCAATACAAAAGTTATAAAGGGCGTCCCGAGCGTCCTCGGATGGGTGTGGTACAAGGAGCCTCTCCCTATTATGTGCGTATGGGTGTTGCGTGGCTGCTGGCAACTGCGCTTGCAAAATTTCCCGATGCAACGCGAGCCTATGTGCACTCGTCGTCCCTGCCCGAAGATGTTATCAGTCTTTATGTGAGAAAGGCACGTGAGTCGTTCCGTACGCGTTGTGTGTCGGCCAAATAGTTAACGAACAGCAGATATTCGCCTGTGGCCCTTATGGTTACCTCGTTGTCTGTAGCTTCGTTCAAAGTTCCTTGCCACCAATTTGTGAAATCGAAAATGGGGTATCGCAGACCTTCGGCCGAGAAGTCTCGGGCTGTGAAATTGAAGATTGAAATTTGTTGTCCTGCAGTTGTCTCTATTGTGCAGTTGCCGTTGCAAGGGATAAATACTCCGTAGTCGGTGTATGTGCGTACGTTGGCACCGGCGCGGGCATACTCGATGAGCAGACTTATGTTGCCCAGCGTGTGGTCTTCGCGCTTGCCTGTTGCGCCTACGATGGCAATATTACGTTTGCCTTGCGATAACAGAAAGCGGACAGCCTTTGTCTGGTCGTTGCTCTCTTGCTCGGTTACCCGGTGCAACAGGTGTCGGTATCTCTCTCGGTATTCGGGGGCGAGTGAGTCGCCGTCACCGACAATCGCGTCGGGTATCTTGCCGCTTGCCAGATATCTGTTGGCGCCACCGTCGCAGCAGACTAAATAGGGCGCTTCGTGCAGCAGGTGCAGTGGAGTATCGGCAGTGGGGTAGTCGCCGTTAGCCAATATTACAGCATCAATGTTTTTCATTGTTCATCAGTTGCTTCCATTTACGATAGCCAAAGATAGCGATTATTGCGTAAAGAGCATATAGTGCAGCGGTAAAATATAACTCTTTGTATATATACAGGGCACTGCTTACAACATCTACTACCAACCACACCCACCACTGCTCTATGTATTTGCGGGCAAGCATATACATACCCACAATGCTCAGGGCAGTGGTGAATGCGTCGGTAAAGGGTACTGTGCTATTTGTAAAATGTGTGAGTATATACGAGATTACTGCCCACGCAGCAAGAAAGAGTAGGGCAAGATGCGAAAAAGTCACTCGGCTTATGTGGCCGATAGATAACTCTTTGCTATCGGCTCTTTTACCTCGCAGACTGAAATTGTAGCGCCAGGCAAGCCATCCGTACAGGGCTATCACAAGATAGTATATGTTTATTCCAAAATCGGCGTAAAGCCCGGCTTGGTAGTAAACATACAGGTATATTGCAGGCATAATTATGCTTGTTATCCACAGGTAGATGCTTGCGCGATACTCTTGCCACAGGTAAATGAGTCCCACTACTGTTCCTGAAATCTCGATATACTGTTCCATCTTTTTATAGTTCTATTGTCACGTGTCCCATAAAGTTGGTTCCGGCCTGCGCGGCATATCCTGCATAGTTGTAACGGTTCTTTACTCCGTTCCCGTCGGTGTAGTATCCGCTGCCTGCGTATCCGTTGTTCTCGTACTCTTCGTTAAACAGGTTGTATATGTTTACACCTACTGTTATGTTTTTTGTGCTCTTCAGTTTGAAACTGTACGAGGCATAGAGGTTGCTCACAAAATAGGCATCGAGCAGATGCTCTCTTTGGTGGGCGTTACTCATATATTGCTTGCTGATATATTGTGTGTGAAGCGATAGTGAGGCACCTTTGTAGCTGTATCCGATGGTGTTGTTTACAATTACGTCGGGCGAGAATGAGATTGGTGTGTCGCCGTGGTTAATCTCCCAACGCTCGTATGTGTCGTCGTCGTAAAGCACCTCGGTAAAGTTTTTTATGCGGTTGCGGCTCAGTGTGGCATTTGCTTCCCACGATAGTCCGAAGGGGAACTGTACTCCTGCCATAAGCTCAACACCGGCGCGGTAGCTGTCGGGGATATTCTTTGCCATCGGCTCGCCAATCTCGTTAAGCTCACCGGTGAGTACAAGCTGGTCTTTGTAGTCCATATAATATAGGTTTACACCGGCGTGTAACCAGTTGTTGCCGAATGTGTAGCCAAGCTCGTAGTCGGTGAGGCGCTCGGCAGTGGGATGCTCAACGAGTTTACCATCGGTGTAGTTGTTTCGTGTGGGCTCTTTATGGGCTACACTCACCGAACCAAACAGGCGGTTGTGACGGTCTATCTGCCACGATAGTCCGGCCTTAGGATTGAAAAAGTCGAATTTCTCATCTACTGCCAGCTGTTGCAGTGCTCCTGTGGCATCGTTCCATTTGTCGTTGCAACCATCTATCTTATAGCTGATGTGACGATACTGAACATCGGCGTATGCATTAAGGCTCTTTGTCAGACGATAATCGGCTTTAAGGTATATGTTACCGTCGTTTTTGGTGCCTTTGTTGCGGTAGTACTCGTGAGTGGCATCGAGAGCACCGATATAGTTCTTTACCCAAAGAACCTTGCCGAAGTGGTCGCCCTCGTATCGGTTGAGTGCTCCGCCCAATGAGGCTGTAACTTTGTCACTATTATAGTTTATCGAGAATATTCCACCGCCAAAATGGTTGTCCATAGCCTTGCGGCGCACAAGGTCGCTCTTTTTTACGCTCTCGCCATTGTGCTCGAAGGGCAGTAGGGCATATTCCACCAATTTACGTGAGGCCTTATACTCCTGATAGTATCCGTCGCCCTTTGTATAGTGCAGACCCACGTTAAGGCTTATGCGGTTGGTGAAATGGTGGTCGACAAGCAGCTGGTAGTTCTTTTGAATGTAATTATCGGTCTGGTCGTTGTAGTAGTGTGCTACTCCCTTGTCGTCGGTATACATATATCCGCAGGAGTTGTAGCGTCGGCCATATTCGGCAAGCTCCTCTTTCGAGGCATAGTTCCAAGCGTGGTAGGTCTCCTCGTCGCCTGCGAATGTGATGAACTTGACAGCGGTGTTATTGCCGTAGTAGGCAGCCTGCAGATAGTGTGATTTCAGTTTGGTCGATGCACGGTCGATATATCCGTCGCTACTTATGTTCGATAGTCGTGCGTCGATACTCCAATGACCTCCCAACAGTCCCGAACCAACCTTTACTGTCTGCTTGTTTGTCCCAAAAGAACCTGCCGAAGCGCTCACAGTGGCGTAGGGTAGCATACTCATACTGCTTGTCTGAAGATTGACGCTTGCACCGAACGAGCCTGCTCCGTTGGTCGATGTTCCCACACCACGCTGAATCTGTACATCCTTTACCGACGATGCAAGGTCGGGCAGATTGACCCAAAAGACAGTGTGGCTCTCGGCATCGTTGATGGGTATTCCGTTGGCTGTTACATTGATGCGTGTGCCGTCGGTGCCACGTATGCGCAGGCTTGTGTAGCCAATTCCCGCTCCCGCATCGCTTGTGGTGATGGCGCTTGGCGTCATACTCACAAGATAGGGAAAGTCGAGTCCCACATTCTGCTTCTTAAGCTCCTCACTCCCTATGTTAGTGTAGGCGATAGGGGTTGTTTCGGTAGCTCTTGTCGACATAATCTCTACCTGTTGCAGGTCGTATCTCTGCAAACTGTCCTTTTCGTTCTTCTGTGTCTGTGCACAGATGGCCGTGGCTGCCATTGCAACGAGGCAGCCAAGCAATGTTCTCTTTTTCATTGCAATTTCAAATCATTTTTTGTGGAGCAGGAGAAAAAAAGAAATCCTCCAGCTCCCGGTTAAACGGAAAATGGGGATTTTTCCAGTGTAGCTATATGTGTGGCCACGCCATATAGCCTATTCCCTACGCCGGCATTATCCGGATCAGGTTATGGGTATGATCTCAGCCTTTTCGATGAGGTTAGGCAATTTGAAAAGCCACCCTCTTAGGCACCCCGTAATTGAAATCTGCGACAAAATTAGTGCTAAAGATTCATCTGTGCAAGAATTGGATAAAAAAAGACAGCAATTAGTATGCAAAAATACCAATTGCCGTCCGTTTTATAATTATTGAAACCTTTTAATAATAAATCTCGCGACCTTCGTGGAGAACCTCTTTTAGAAGATATTCTTTAAACTCCTTGAAACTACCTCCAAGTGCAACCGATTGCTTCTCGCCACGCATAAACTCCTGAAGTTTTTTAGGAATCTGAATCTCTTGTTGTAGAATATCCTCGATGGTCTCTTTGAACTTTGCCGGGTGCGCAGTTTCAAGGAATACTCCTGTTTGCCCCTCACCGAGACTATTTTCGAGAGCAAGATAACCACAGGCACCGTGCGGGTCGAGCAGATAGTCGGTCTCGCTGTAAACCCTTTTGACCCCCTCGGCAATTTGCCTATCGTCGAAAGTAGCCCCCGAAATATCCTTGCATATAGCGTTATAGTCGTTATTGTAAAGAGATATTATGCGCGCAAAATTGCTGGGGTTGCCAACATCCATTGCATTGGCTATTGTTGCAATTGAAGGACGCGGATTATATTCCCCTGTCTGTAAATAATTGTAGAATATATCGTTGCGGTTGTTGGCTGCAATAAAATGTTTAATAGGCAGTCCCATCTGCTTGGCAAATAGTCCTGCGGTAAGGTTGCCGAAATTACCGCTTGGAACAGATACGACAAACTCTCTCTCTCGGCCCATTCTCTTTAGCAGAGCATAACCCCAAAAATAGTAGAACGATTGTGGCAAGAAACGCGCAAGATTAATTGAGTTTGCGCTCGTTAGGAACATTTTGCAGCGTAGCTCCTCGTCCATAAAAGCACTCTTTACAAGCGTCTGACAGTCGTCGAAGCATCCGTCAATCTCCAATGCCGTGATATTATTGCCCAATGTAGTGAACTGCTTCTCTTGAATCTCACTTACCTTGCCTTTGGGATAGAGTACGTACACCTGCACGCCATCGACATTCAGAAAACCATTAGCTACAGCACTGCCCGTATCACCCGAGGTGGCCACAAGTACATTAACACTCTTACCATTGCCACCCTTTACGAAATACCCCAGCATACGCGCCATAAAACGTGCTCCAACATCTTTGAATGCGAGAGTAGGCCCGTGAAATAGCTCTAAAGAGTAGATGTTCTCCTTTACCTGAACTATAGGAATGTCGAAATTGAGAGTCTCGTTGACAATCTTTCTTAAATCATCGGCGGGAATATCCTCACCGAAGAAAGCCTCGGCAACCCGGAAAGCAATCTCTTGCAGGTTCATAGTATCTATCTGCTCGAAAAATTCTTGTGGCAGTTGCTTTATTTTTTCGGGCATAAAAAGTCCTTTGTCGGCCGCGAGTCCCTTTATCACTGCCTCGTTGAGGCTTACGTTGCTTACTATCCCGTTTGTGCTATAGTATTTCATAATAATTCCTTTGTCAATTATTCATAAATGCGTTTATAAATTCGTCTCTTTGCAGTAGGCCGTAGCTACCGGTTTTTGCAGCCTCTTCGTCGAATGTGCTAACACTGTCGGGGGTTATTTCGGGGTGCCATACGAGGAAGGGAACAGGCTCGGCGGTGTGTGTGCGGTGCTTGCAAGGGGTGGGGTGGTCGGGGAGGATGGCTATAGCCACCGGCTCGTCCCACTGTTTCACTGCCTCGTAAATTGGGCCCACAGCACGGCTGTCGAGATTCTCGACGGTGCGTATTTTAAGAGCAATGTCGCCCTCGTGTCCTGCCTCGTCGCTTGCCTCGATGTGCAGGTATACAAAATCGTCCTTTTTCAGCGCTTCGAGCAGCGCTGCGGTCTTGTTCTCGTAGCTTGTGTCGTAAAGACCTGTTGCTCCTTCCACTTCAATAACCTGCAGTCCGGCATATCGCCCGATGCCACGAATAAGGTCGACCGCCGATATTACCGAGCCACTCTTTATTTGTGGAAATTTGCTGCTGAGAAACTCCATTTGAGGACGATAGCCACCGCCCCAAGGCCAGATACTGTTGGCTGCGTCCTTCCCCTCGCTCACTCGTTGTTTGTTCAATGGGTGCTCGGCGAGCAACTGTTGCGATTCTACGATAAGTTCGTTTATAAGAGCTGCTGTCTCCTCGGCCTCGGGAACATCGGCCTTTACAAGATGGTGTAAATAATTCTCCCCAGGAATATCGTGCGGAGGTGTGCAGCTGATGCGCTTGTCACCTCCTTTTATCACAAGCAGATGGCGGTACTGTATGCCCGTGTGGAAACGCACACGCTCATTGCCCAGATGCTCTTGCAGATACTTGACGAGAATATCGGCTTCGGCGGTGGTGATGTGTCCCGCCGAGTGGTTCTTCAGTATGTGGTCGTTGATACATACAATGTTACATCGCAGGGCAAGTTCTCCGGGACAGAGGTCAATGCCTATGCTGGCAGCCTCTAACGGGCCACGTCCCTCGTATACCTTTTGCAGGTCGTATCCGAGTATCGACATATTGGCAACTTCGCTGCCGGGGTGGAATCCGTCGGCAACGGTTACAAGGCGACCATTGCGTCCCTCTTTTGCAAGCCTGTCCATATATGGCGTGTGCGCGGCCTGCATAATAGTTTTTCCGCCTAATGACTCAACGGGCCAGTCGGCCATCCCGTCTCCTAGAATTATAATGTGTTTCATTGTTCTGTAAGAATTTTTTCCTTTGCTATATAGGGTGGTGTTATGGCGTAATTTAGTGCGCCTAACCGGGTTAATACTACAAGCCTTCTATTCATTGGCTTGAAATTTGTAAATAAAAAGAAAAGTGCTGAGAAAATGTTTCGCGTAGAAACAAGAAATATAACCCTAACCCCTAAGGGTAATAGTAGTAGATGAACAGCCGATAGTGCTACCTGTAGTCGTAACTATGGTAGTGCAGAGCGTTATCGTTGTATGTAGAAAACTGCTGTTCATCTTTTTCTGTTGTGTCGTTGGCAAATGTATGAATAATTTTAGTTAAAACAATAGTTTGTGTGACTTTTTTTTATAAAAAACAGAAATTGCTGTTTTTTTTGTTCTCTTTGCTATTATATAAGGTGGAAAAATGTTACGATTCGTTATAGAATTGTGTGGTGCCCGTTTGCTTTTGTTTACTTTTTGACCTATTTTTGTGTGCAGATGGCAATTTGTATAGTAAAATGAGAGAACTTAGCGAACCCGAGGCATTGAATAAGGCCGCAGCCTATTGTACGACGTGCGAGCGTTGTATAAGTGAGGTGACGGCGAAACTTATTGCGTGGGGTGTGGATGCTGCTGCACAGCGACGCATTGTCGATAGGCTTCTGCACGAGAATTTTATCAGCGAGGAGCGCTATTCACGTGCTTTTGTAAACGATAAACTGCGCTTCAATCATTGGGGACGCATTAAAATAGCGGCAGCGTTGCGCGAGAAACGGCTTCAGCAGAACCTTGTAAAAGATGCATTGGAACAGATAGATGATGAAGAGTATATGAAAATTCTGCGTGACGTAGTGGATGCAAAGCGTCGCGAGCTGCGTGGAAAAGACGATTATGCATCGAAGCAGAAAATCTTGCGCTTTGCCGCGAGTCGAGGCTTTGAGCCCAATCTCATTATGCATACGATAAAATTTAATCCCGATGAAATGGATTTCTGACTTTATCGATTTTATCCTGCCACGCCATTGTGCAGTGTGTGGTGAGGTGTTGTCGCGCGGCGAACAGGAAATTTGCCTTAACTGCCTTCTTGCTCTGCCTCTCATAGACGATGCCCACTGTGCCGAGATTGAGAAACTGTTTTGGGGAATAGTGCCGGTGGAGCGTGTTGCATCCTACTTCTATTATCGTAAAGGGTCGCCATATATTAATCTGCTTCATCGTCTGAAATACAAAAACCGACCACAGATAGGTGTTTTGCTTGCAAAGAATGCCGCAACAGAACTCCTTCCTAAAGGTTTTTTCGATGGGGTAGAACTTATTATACCTCTGCCACTATCGAAGAAAAAAGAGCGCAGCCGAGGATATAATCAATGTGATTATATAGCCGAAGGGATATCGCAAGTTACAGGGATTCCCATTGGCCGAGGATGTGTTGCTCGTACAAAAGCCAATGAGACACAGACACATAAGAACCGTGAGGAGCGATGGAAGAATGTAGAGGGTATTTTCACAGTCTTTAACCCCGATGCTGTTCGGGGGAAGCACGTTCTTCTTATTGATGATGTACTTACGACCGGTGCCACCATTGCCGATTGTGCTCGAGCGCTTGTTGCTGTAGGTTGTCGCGTTACAATATTTACTCTTGCCTATTCGTCGAATACGATATAAGAGATACAATTAGAGAAAATTATTTTAGTGCTGAGGGTACTTGGATTTTTTGACTAACTACAAATAATGCCGACAAGCACGTGCTTGTCGGCATTATTTGTAGAGATTATATGACTTAAATTGTCATTTTACTTCGGATTCCTCTTTCATATCAATCTCCTTGCCCGAAGCATCGTAGAAATGATACTCCAGGAAAGCAAGGTTCTGATTGGGAACGACGCGTATTCCTAATCCGTATTTCATTTGCCATCTGCGATACATAGATATAAATCCTTTGTTAACGTAGGCGGCAACGTAGGGGTGTATGTGCAGTGTGAACTTGCGTACACCGGTGTTGTTGACCAAAGTGTCTATCTTACTCTCTAATGTGTCGGTAAACAGAATGGATGATTGCACCTTGCCTTTTCCGAAACAGGTGGGACATCTTTCCTCAACCGGCATATCGGTTACGGGACGTACCCTCTGTCGGGTAATCTGCATAAGACCGAATTTGCTTAGTGGCAGAATGTTGTGCTTTGCTCTGTCGTGCTCCATATTTTCGGTCATTCGCTCGTAGAGTTTTTGGCGGTTCTCCGACTTGTCCATATCAATAAAGTCGACAACGATGATGCCGCCCATATCTCTGAGTCTTAGTTGGCGGGCCAGCTCGTCGGCGGCAGCCAGGTTTACTGCAAGTGCGTTCTCCTCTTGTGTCGTTGCGTTGTTACGTGCCCTGTTGCCACTATTAACATCAACTACGTGCATAGCCTCGGTGTGTTCGATGACTAAATAGGCTCCTCCCTTAAACGAGACAATGCGTCCGAAAGACGATTTAATCTGTTTGGTTATTGCAAAGTGGTCGAAGATGGGAAGCTCGCCTCGATAGAGTTTTACAACATCGGTTCTTTCGGGAGCTATCTGCGAGACATAGTTCTTTATATCTCTCCATACTTCGATATTATTTACGTGTATGCTCTCGTACGATGGGTTGAAGAGGTCGCGTAGCAGGGCTACCGTGCGGTCGGACTCTTCGTGTACAAGGGTAGGGGGCTTTGTGGCAGTACGTGCTTTGGCAATTAGCCTCTCCCAATTCTCGACAAGTTGTCGAAGCTCAGTGTCGAGTTCGGCAACGCGTTTGCCCTCAGCAACTGTGCGAACTATTACACCATAGTTCTTAGGCTTGATGCTTTGCAGCAATTGTTTGAGGCGTGTGCGCTCCTCGGGTGATTTGATTTTTGATGATACCGATACTTTGTCTTCAAAAGGTATCAGTATTAAAAAACGACCGGCAAATGATATTTCGCCTGTGAGACGGGGCCCTTTAGTGCTTATAGGCTCTTTTGTCACTTGTACAAGAATCTCTTGTCCTGTCTGTAGTGCTTCGGAGATGTTACCGTCTTTTCCTTTCTCGGGCATTATCGATGCCTTCGACATCGGGAAATTTTTTTTGCGGTCACTGGTAACCTGCGTCAGGTATTTCTGTAGAGAGTAAAATTGTGGGCCTAAATCTAAATAGTGAAGGAATGCGTCTTTTTCGGAACCCACGTCCACAAAGCAGGCATTCAGGCCGGGCATAATTTTCTTTACGCGGCCCAGGTAGATATTGCCTACCGAGAATGATGCGGTTTGTTCTTCCTTTTGAAACTCCACAAGCTGCTTATCTTCGGTGATAGCAATAGAGACTTCTTCGGGTTGAACATTGATAATGAGTTCGCTTGTCACAATAACTTTTATTTTGATTTAGTAGCTGTTTGAATTTTTATTTGCATATAAGCAAATATTCCCTTAGAAGAGATTTAAACAGCCTTTCGGTTGCAGGTCTCATATTCTGTAGGGCGAGACCTTTTTCCCCTGAAGTACTTATACCTTTTATGAGGTTATTGGGAACTTTACACCTCGAAAGTGTATTCTTTAATACAAAGAACAAACTTGCTACATCTATTTTTGTGTTCGGCAAGTTTGTTCTTTGTATTCATTCAGACATTTTACTTCTTGCTCTTATGTCTGTTCTTTCTCAATCTTTTTTTACGCTTGTGCGTAGACATTTTATGTCTTTTCTTTTTCTTACCGCTAGGCATAGTTAATAATGTTTATTAAGTTAATATTAAAATTATTTCTTTACTTCATTTACGAAAGTCTTTGCGGGCTTGAAAGCGGGGATAGAGTGTGCAGGGATAATCAGAGTAGCCTTCTTGTGAATATCTCTTGCAGTTTTCTCTGCTCTCTCTTTAATGATAAAACTACCGAAACCGCGTAGGTACACAGGTTCGTGGTTCGATAATGACTCCTTTACTACATCCATAAATGCTTCAACGGTAGAAAGAACTGCTGTTTTTTCAATACCTGTCTTTTTTGCAATTTCGTTAACAACCTCTGCTTTTGTCATTTTTCTATTTATTTAAATTATAAGTGAATTGACGTTTTTTATTTCGGATGGCAAATATATAGCTTTTTTTACTTATCCCGAAATTTAATTGCCTTTTTTTGTGAAAAAAAGCTCATTTTGTACAGATTTTGTTGTTCAACTGGGGGTGTATGCTTAACAAACTATCGTTAAATTTCTGTTTTTGTATTTTTTGTAGTAAATTTGCATCCGAAAAATAAATAAATATGTCTGTAAACAAAGTTATACTAATAGGTAATGTAGGCAAGGAGCCCGATGTTCGTCATCTCGACCGCAATGTGGCTGTTGCCAATCTTGTTATGGCTACTACCGAGCGTGCTTATACATTGCAGAATGGAACACAGGTTCCCGAACGTACAGAGTGGCATAATATAGTGCTGTGGGGTGGGCTTGCCGAGGTTGCCGAGAAATATGTCCATAAGGGAGACCGCATATATATCGAGGGTAAGATAAGGACAAATACATACGAGGACAAGAATGGTATCCGTCATTATCGTACCGAGATTTTGGCCGAGTCAATGGAGATGCTCTCGACACGTGCAGCAGTGGCTGAAACGGCTAATGGTTGAATGTAAGCGAGGAAATAATGGATATTGATATTCTGCCTGTTACGCAGTTGATTACGACGCAGTCGCCCGATACAGCTGCCGTCGCAGCTTTGCTTGTAGCTATATTGTTGTTGATGGTGTCGGCCTTTGTCTCGGGTTCCGAGATTGCATTCTTCTCGCTCTCGCAGTCCGAACTCGACAAGTGTTCCGAGAGTGACTCACTCTCGGACAAGCGTATCCTGCATCTTGTAAACGACCCCGAGCGTCTGCTTGCTACTATACTGATTGCTAATGATTTTGTAAATGTCGGTATAGTAATGTTGCTGAACTTCTTTTTTATGTCGGTACTTACATTTGCTGCTCCCTGGATAGAATTTCTGGTCTTGACAGTGGTGCTGACTTTTTTGTTGCTGCTTTTTGGTGAGGTGATGCCTAAACTCTATTCAAAAAACAATATTTGGACATACGTGCATTTTGCAGCATCGCCATTGTATGCGTTGAGTCGCTTGCTTACACCTTTTTCGGCTATATTGGTGCGCTCGACACGTTTTACCGAGAGACTTGCCAAGAAACAGAATTTTTCGCTCTCGGTAGATGAACTTGAGCAGGCTCTTGAACTCACCGATACAAAGGAGATTAGTGAGCAAAAGAATATGCTTGAAGGTATTATACGTTTCGGTGATGAGACTGTTAAGGATATTATGACTTCGCGAATGGATATGGTGATGCTCGATATTCACGCGTCGTTCGATGAGGTGCTGCGTTGCGCTGCCGAGAATGCTTATTCGCGAATACCTGTGCACGGCGACCGTCAAGACGATATTCGTGGTGTGTTATATATAAAAGACCTTATCCCTTACCTTACACGTGGTTCCAATTTCCGTTGGCAGACACTGTTGCGTCAGCCCTATTTTGTTCCCGAAACAAAAAAAATTGATGATTTGCTGTGCGATTTTCAGGCAGTGCGTGTTCATATGGCAATTGTTGCCGATGAGTTTGGTGGTGTCTCGGGTCTTATTACACTCGAAGATATTGTCGAGGAGATTGTGGGTGAGATAAATGATGAGTTCGATGAACCCGATAGCAGCTATGAGCGCATTGACGAGAATACCGTTGAATTCGATGGTCGCACTCTGCTAAGCGATTTCTATAAGATTATGGATCTCGATGCCGATGATTTCGAAGATTACGTTGGTGAGGCCGATACCCTTGCAGGACTCCTATTGGAACTGAAAGGGGAATTTCCTCGTCTGCATGAAAAGATTACTTGTAACGATATCCTTTTCGAGGTTATGCAGAAAGATAAGCATCGTCTTGTGAGAATAAAGGCGACTCTGCCTGTAGAGATTAAAAAAACGGAATAATATCAACTTGCCTTTTAATGTTAGCTGATTATGCTTCGGTCTTTTTACATTAAGTATAGACCGAAGTATTTTTTTTGTTTTTTTTATTGTTTTTAATATATAATTACTATCTTTGCTCTTACACATTCTTGTTTATGTATAAAAAATGAGTATGCTGAATGTTATAGTTCGTAGCGTAGCTACTATTATTATTGGAGTTTTGCTGGTTATGCAGCGTGAGGTCATTTTGCCGATTATTGTCCAATGTATTGGTGCGGCATTTATATTGCCCGGCCTTTTTGCTCTTGTTTCATCTTTGTTGAATAAGAAAAAAGCGACTATGCAAAAATGGCAACCAACGGTAATGATGCTGACATCGGTAGGAAGCATTGTGTTTGGATTGTGGCTTTTACTCTCGCCTTCGTTTTTTGTAGAGATACTGATGATGCTGTTGGGAGTATTGATAACGCTTCATGGGCTTTATCAGATGATGACGTTGATTTTGGCACGTAAATATTCTTCGGTGCCATTTGTAATGTTTATTATGCCGCTTACGCTTATAATTATAGGACTGGCGGTTCTTGCGAATCCGTTTGATGCAGCATCTGTTCCATTTGTCCTGCTTGGTGTAGGGGCTGTGATTGGTGGAATTTCCGACCTTGTAAACTCTCTGTATATAATGTACCGTCGTCGGAAACAAAGGGCATCAAGTGATGAGACAGTGATTATAATTGATGATTCTAAAGAGGTAACACATTAGTTGTTGTATATCACCGGAAATAATTATTAACACAAAATAAAACACTATGAGACACAATGGAATCTTAATCAGATGCCTTTTGGCTGTTGTATTCTTTGTTATTTTGCAATCGGTTACTGCACAATCATTGCGAACAGGTTATTTTATGGACGGTAATATGTTTCGTTACCGTATGAATCCCGCTTATATGAGCGAGCGCGGTCACTTTTCTATACCTATATTGGGTGGTGTGGGGTTGACTACCGAGAGTAACCTGGGATTTGGTGATCTTTTCTACGATTCTCACCTGAATAATGGCGAGTATCTCTTCTTTATGCACAATTCGGTTGATACTAAAGATTTCCTCGCTCGTCTTGAGCAGAGTAACGATTTTCATTTTAATGCCGATTTTACACTCCTTTCTGCCGGGTTCAAGGCTTATGGCGGATATACTACGATTGATGTTACAATGCACTCGCGTGTGTCAATGAATATGCCCTATGACCTTTTCCGCTTTATGAAGGTTGCCAACCCTATGCTTGACGCATTTGCCAACGGTCGTATTCCTGCCGAGGAGATGGGTGCGTCGTCATTCGATATTGGTGGTGTAATGATGAATACAAGAAATTATATCGACCTCTCTTTGGGACACTCTCGTACTGTAAATAAAAACCTTACATTGGGCGCACGTGCAAAGGTTCTTTGGGGATTGGGCTATGCAAACGCCGAGATTGATCAGATGAATATCAAGTATGACAATATCGATAGCTGGAGTATTCAGGCACATGGTTCGGCTAATGTAGCATTGGGAGGTGAGTTTAAATCACAGCAGAGGTTGATTAACGGTGTTAACAGCGAAGTTGTGAATGGTTATCGTGGTGCCGAACTTGGTATACAGGGTATAGGTTTCGGTGTCGACCTTGGTGCAATATATGAGTTTAAGGGGAATGTGCTCGATGGTCTCACTCTGTCGGCTTCGGTAAACGACCTTGGATTTATACGTTGGAAGGATGCCAAGAGTGCCGAGATTGCAGGTGGCGAGTATTCATTCGGTGGATTTAACCGTATGGGTATTATTATGGGTACCGAGAGTATCGATGAGCAGATTGATAATCTTACCGAGGACCTTGGCGATTTTATTGCGATGCACGAGAAAGAAGATGAGAATACAACAACGGGAATCGGTGCTAAATTGAATATTGGTGCCGAGTATGCAATGCCTTTCTATAAGAAACTGAGTGTTGGCGCTTTGTATACACACTGCTTCGACGATATATATTCGTACGACCAGACATCACTTGTTCTTACAGTTTCTCCTCTGAAGGTATTCGACCTTGCTTTGAGTAGCACCTTCTCGGATTATGGAACACGATTCGGAGCGATGGCCAACCTGCATTTTACAGGAATCAGCCTCTTTGTAGGTACCGATTGCTTTATGTCCGATTTAAGCGATAGTGACTATCCTCTCCCTAATGAGAATATGAATGCCAATATTACTTTAGGAGTTAATATATCGTTCTCGAAATTCAAGAAATAACAATACACTGTAGTAGAAATTACTACTCATTATCATACACCGAAAAAGAGATAAAAGCCTTTTTCGGTGTATTGTTTGTTCTAAAAGATGGATTTACTTGGTAAAATGCAAGAAAAATGCATCTTGAACGAAAAAAAGTATGTCCTAAATATTTAATTTTTCATAAAAAAATGGCAACTTTGCAAAGATGAACGAAATTAACGACTTTCTACAGCAACTTGTATCCCAAATATCGGTCGTAGAGACGATAGTCAAGGGTATTATCATAGGCATAGTGGCTTCGGCTCCTATGGGTCCTGTGGGTGTGCTTTGTATTCAGCGTACTTTGAATAAAGGCCGTATTTATGGCTTGGTGACAGGATTCGGTGCTGCTATAAGTGATATAATATATGCTCTTATAACAGGCTATGGTTTGTCGTTCATCTACGATTTTATCCATAATCAGCGCAATCTGTTCTGGTTGCAGCTTATCGGTTCGGTGTTGTTGTTTATCTTTGGTGTTCACACATATCGCAGTAATCCTGCACGTAACACACGTAAGGTGAGCCGTAACCGTAGCAGCCTTGTTCAGAACTGTGTGACGGGTTTCTTTATAACCCTCTCGAATCCGCTTATAATACTGCTGTTTATGGCAATGTTCACACCTATGCAATTTATGCTCCCCGAACAGCCCTATTATCAGCAGGCAATTGGTTACCTTGCTATTTTTGGCGGTGCAGTTCTGTGGTGGCTTTTCATTACTTATGTGGTAAATAAGCTAAGCTCGCGTTTCGACGTTTATGGTGTGTGGATTATAAATCGTGTCATAGGAGCTATTGTGATGATTGCATCATTCGTGGGTGCCGTCCTTCTGTTTACAGGTATTTACTCGTTCCATTAAAAGAATAGGCTTTGTTTGTTTCAAGAGAACTTAGAAAGAAGAATATAGCAGAGTTTCTGCTGTATATGTGGCAGGTCGAGGATTTGCTGCGTGCAAATGAATTGTCGATAGATAAGGTCGAGGCCGTTATGGTCGAGCCCTATAATTTGCCTGCCGAACAGCGTGCCGAACTTGTTGAATGGTACTCGAATCTCATCGATATGATGCGCATCGAGGGTGTAGTCGAGAGTGGTCATCTGCAAATTAACAAGAATATTGTTATTATGCTTACCGACCTGCATCAACGACTGTTGAAGTCGCCAAAGGTGCCTTTCTACTCGGCTGCCTATTACAAGGCGCTCCCGTTCATTGTTGAGTTCCGTAACAAGAGCGAGGGACGTGAGAAACCCGAACTCGAGAACTGTTTCGATGCACTTTATATGCTATGGATGATGAAACTGCAACATCGTACCATAAATGAGGAAACATTGGCGGCTACAGCCGAGATAAGTAAATTTATCTCGATGTTGTCGCTCTATTATAAGGAGGAAGAGGAGGGTAAACTAAACCTTGAAGAGGATGAGGCCTGATGGCTATAGGATAAACCGATTTTAATCCCTGTAGTTGGTACGCGAGTGTGCAACTGCAGTGGATTTGCTTTTTTAGAAACAAGATAAAAACTACATATAGATGAATATTCAAGAAGAGATAGGAAGAAGAAGAACGTTTGCGATTATATCGCATCCCGATGCCGGTAAAACAACACTCACCGAGAAACTGCTTTTGTTCGGAGGACAGATTCAGGTGGCCGGTGCTGTAAAGTCGAACAAGATAAAGAAGAGTGCTACGTCAGACTGGATGGAGATTGAGAAGCAGCGTGGTATCTCGGTTACTACATCGGTAATGGAGTTCGATTATGAGGGATATAAAATTAATATTCTGGATACCCCGGGACACCAGGATTTTGCCGAGGATACATTCCGTACACTCACAGCTGTAGATAGTGTTATCATTGTTGTAGATAGTGCCAAGGGTGTAGAGACGCAGACACGTAAGTTGATGGCTGTGTGTCGTATGCGCAATACTCCTGTTATTGTATTTGTAAACAAAATGGACCGCGAGGGTCGCGACCCGTTCGACCTGCTCGACGAGCTTGAGAAGGAGTTGCAGATTGCTATACGTCCGCTCAGCTGGCCCATCGCTCAGGGAGCACGTTTCAAGGGTGTATATAATATATATGAGCAGAAACTCGACCTTTTCACTCCCAACAAGCAGCGTGTGACCGAGAAGATTGCGATTGATGTAAATAGTACACAACTCGAAGAAAATATCGGTGAGGAGCAGGCCGAGCATCTACGTAACGACCTGGAACTTGTCAACGGTGTATATCCCGAATTTGATGTCAATGACTACCTCAATGCTAAAGTGGCACCGGTGTTCTTTGGTTCGGCACTGAATAATTTTGGTGTGCAGGAGTTACTTAACTGTTTTGTGAAGATTGCCCCCAGCCCTCGTCCCGTTCAGGCGATGGAGCGCGTTGTAAATCCCGAGGATGCAAAGTTTACAGGATTTATCTTTAAGATTACGGCAAATATCGACCCCAACCACCGTTCGTGTGTGGCATTCTGCAAGGTGTGCTCGGGAAAATTCGTGCGTAACGCTCCCTATCGTCATATACGTCTGGGTAAGGATTTGCGTTTCTCTTCGCCTACACAGTTTATGGCACAGCGCAAGAGTACCATTGACGAGGCCTATCCGGGCGACATAATAGGTTTGCCCGATACAGGAAACTTTAAGATTGGCGATACTCTCACCGAGGGCGAATTATTGCATTTCAAAGGATTGCCCAGTTTTTCGCCCGAAATGTTCAAATATATCGAGAATGCCGACCCGATGAAGACCAAGCAGCTTGCAAAGGGTATCGACCAGCTTATGGGTGAGGGCGTGGCACAGCTTTTTGTTAACCAACATAATGGTCGTAAACTAATTGGAACTGTTGGACAGTTGCAGTTCGAGGTAATACAGTATCGTCTCGAGAACGAGTATAACGCAAAGTGTCGTTGGGAGCCTGTGAGTCTCTACAAGGCTTGTTGGATTGAGAGCGATGACCAAACCGAGCTCGAGAATTTCAAGCGACGCAAATATCAATATATGGCAAAGGATATCGAGGGTCGCGACGTCTTTCTTGCCGACAGCAACTATGTGCTACAGATGGCGCAGAACGACTTTAAGAACATCCGTTTCCACTTTACAAGCGAGTTTTAGACGTTTCTAATATAAGAAAAACATTTTTTAGAAATTTAAGCAGTTTCTTAATTATGGGTACAATAGCCGATGAAGCAAAAAAATGTGTCGAGGTACTAAGAAAGGGTGGTGTAATACTCTATCCGACAGACACTGTGTGGGGTATTGGTTGTGACGCAACAAATACCGAGGCTGTGAAACGTGTCTACGAGATTAAACGCCGCGCCGACAATAAAGCAATGCTGCTGCTCGTCGATAGTGCCGACCGCATCTGTCGTTACGTGGCAAAGGTGCCGGCTGTGGCGTGGGATTTGATAGAACTAACCGATAAGCCATTGACGATAATATATGATGGTGCGCGTAATCTTGCTCCCAATCTACTTGCCGAGGATGGTAGCATAGGCATACGTGTCACATCGGAACTTTTCTCAAAAGAGCTTTGCTACCGCTTTCAAAAAGCGGTGGTATCGACCTCTGCGAACATAAGTGGCGAGCCTACTCCTCGTTTCTTTGCCGAGATAAGCCCCGAGATAGTCGAGGCTGTCGATTACGTGGTTGGCTATAAACAGTTGGAAAAAGGTAATCCAAAATCATCGAGCATAATAAAACTAGGTGAGAATGGCGAGGTAACAATAATCAGGCAATAATGGGAAAGGCTAAGGAGAAAAACCTACTCGACCGGTTTATCGAGTGGCGCGAGAAACATATTTCACAGCGGCAGTTTATACTGCTTCTGAGTTTTGTTGTGGGTGTGATTTCTTCGTTGGCCGCATTTGTGCTGAAGCATTTTATTGAGTTTATTCAGCACCGGCTTACGGGTGGTTTCGAGAGCGATTCGTTTAACTGGCTCTATCTTATATATCCTGTTGTCGGTATTTTTATTACGGGACTTTTTATCCGTAATGTGGTGCGCGACGACATAAGTCACGGAGTGACAAAGGTTCTTTACTCTATTTCGCGTCGGCAGGGACGTATAAAGAGACACAATATGTGGTCGTCGCTCATTGCCAGCGGAATAACCATTGGATTCGGTGGGTCTGTGGGTGCCGAGTCGCCAATCGTCTTTACAGGCTCGGCAATAGGCTCGAATCTTGCGAGCTTCTTCAAGATGGACCAGAAGGTGATGATGCTGCTCATTGGTTGTGGTGCGGCAGGTGCGGTGTCCGGAATTTTCAAGGCTCCTATCGCAGGCCTTGTCTTTACGCTCGAGGTACTTATGCTCGACCTTACTATGTCGTCACTGTTGCCGTTGCTTATCTCGAGCGTTACGGCGGTTACACTCTCGTATCTGCTCTCGGGAACCGATGCAATGTTCCACTTTCAGCTCGAAGATGCCTTCAGCGTATCGCGTGTACCATACGTGATGCTTCTGGGTATTATGTGCGGTTTAATATCGCTCTATTTTACCCACGTTACCGCAGGGGTAGAAAAGTACTTCCGCCGCTTTCAGAATCCATACGCGCGTCTGGCAATCGGTGGCTCGGTGCTGAGTATTCTGATATTCCTCTTCCCGCCACTCTATGGCGAGGGTTACAATATGATTAACCATCTTATAAATGGTTCATCGGCCGATGTTATTCTGAATAACTCGCTCTTCTATGGACACGCCAATCTGCTGTTTCTGTATATGGCGCTGATAATACTGTTTAAGGTATTCGCCTCTACGGTGACAAACTGCGGTGGTGGTTGCGGTGGAATTTTTGCACCCAGCCTCTTCCTCGGTTGTATCTCGGGTTATCTTTTTGCGGGACTGTGCAATATGTTTGGCCTAGGTGAGGTGCTTCCCGATAAGAACTTTGCGCTTTTTGGAATGGCAGCGCTTATGTCGGGAGTGTTCCACGCTCCGTTGACGGGCGTCTTTCTTATTGCCGAGTTGACGGGCGGATATGACCTTTTCTTGCCGTTGATGATTGTCTCGGTGTGCTCATATCTAACGGTGCGTCTCTTTGACGATAATAATATCTATGCCATTCGTTTGGCGCAGAGAGGAGAACTTATTACTCATCATAAAGACCAGGCTGTGCTTACAATCCTAAAGGTCGAGGATGTGATTGAGAAGAATTTTATGCGTGTCGATCCTGATATGGATCTTGGGGCATTGACGTCAGTGGTTGCAAAGACCAAACGTAATATCTTCCCGGTGGTGAATGCTGCCGACCGTCTTGTTGGTATTGTCTTTTTGGATGATATAAGGCATATGATGTTCCGTCAGGAACTTTATCATCGTTTTACTGTTGCAAAATTAATGCGCAGTGTACCGGTGCGTCTGAGTATCGAGGAACCAATGGAGGCTGTTATGCGCAAGTTCGAGGAGACTAATGCTTGGAATCTGCCTGTCGAGGATACAGCGGGAAACTATATTGGCTTTATCTCGAAATCGGCAATATTTACGGCCTATCGCAAGACGCTGCTCGATTTTACCTCGGATTAAAGAGTACTAAGAATATTCATTGCTTGTAGGGGCGATTTCTAATCGCCCGCACATCCCGACTATTGGTATTTGTATTCACCACTGGCTAAAAGAATTTTTTGATTACATAGAGTATATAAAATGGAAAAACTTAGAATAGTATATTTAGGTACCCCCGATTTTGCAGTAGAGCCTTTGCGTCGTCTCGTAGAGCGTCAGAAGAGTGATGAGAATTGCGGATTCGAGGTGGTGGGTGTTGTTACAATGCCCGATAAGATGATAAACAAGCGCGGTACTCAGCTGCTTATGAGTCCGGTGAAAGAGTATGCGGTAGAGAATGATATTCCTCTGTTGCAACCGGTATCGCTCAAAGACGAGGAGTTTCAAGCTGCTCTCGCTGCGTGGCGTGCCGACCTGCAGATTGTTGTTGCTTTCCGTATGCTTCCCGAGAGCGTGTGGAATATGCCACGTCTGGGAACGTTTAATCTGCACGCATCGCTGTTGCCACAGTATCGTGGTGCTGCTCCCATTAATTGGGCTATTATAAACGGCGATAAGGAGACGGGTGTTACAACATTCTTCCTTAAACACGAGATTGACACAGGTGATATAATTTTCCAGGATATTGTACCCATTGCCACAGATGATACGGCAGGTACTCTGCACGACAAACTTATGCTTACGGGTGGCGATACAGTGCTGCGCACCGTTGAGGCTATTGTGGCAGGCAAGGTCAAGGCGCTTCCGCAAGATAAACTATATAAGTGCGTTGACGAACTTCGTCCGGCACCCAAGATTTTCCGCGATACCTGCCGAATAAATTGGGTCGCTAAGTCGCAGAATATATACGACTTTGTAAGGGGAATGTCGCCCTATCCTGCAGCGTGGACCGAGATTCTTACAGCTGATGGTGCCACTGTTGCGGTAAAGGTTTATGAGGCGAGCATCGAGGAGGCTACGCACGATAAGGAGTGGGGTACACTGCTTACCGATGGTAAGAAATTTGTAAAAGTTGCAGTAGACGGAGGATATATCCATCTGCTCTCTATCCAGATTCCCGGTAAAAAACGTATGGCGGTTGCCGACCTGCTTCGAGGTTTTAATATGCAAGGAGCAAAAGTTGTGAAATAATGATAAAATTAAAACTTTATAACGTATTGATGCCGATATTATTGTTAATGTCGGCATTTTTATTTAAAATTATTTGGAACAAAAGAATAAATTTTATTTCTTTGCAGCGTTGATAAACAAATGTCAACATAATATAATGGTTCTAAGGCGGTGGCAACTGCTTGTTGTGCTTGGGATAGAGGGCAGACTGAAGTTGGTAATAGTGTGTGGTCAATAACCCGAATACAATGGTGTTTATAAAAACTGCTTTAAACATTGAATGAAATAATAAGAATCTTAACAATTTAAAATTATTGCCTATAGAGAAACTTCTACTCCTTAATAATATAATGTAAATAATGGAGAATTTGAAGAATATGACCGACGACGTGTTGGTCAAACTCTACTTAGAGGGCAATAATGTAGCGTTCGATACTTTGTTGGAGCGCTATCAGGATAAATTATACCGATATATTTTCTTTCTTGTGCGTTCGCGCGAAGTAACCGAGGATCTTTTTCAGGAGACTTTCGTTAAGGCTATCGTGAACCTGCAACAGGGACGCTATCAGTCCGATGGTAAGTTTGCAGCTTGGATAACACGCATTGCACATAATCTGGTAATCGACCTCTTCCGCCAAGAGCGTAACGAGAATTTAATCTCGAACGATGAGAGTGAGATTGACCTGCTGAATAGCGCAAAATTTTCGGAGGGGACAATAGAGTCTCAGATGGTAAACAAGCAGGTGTTGAAGGATGTTGCGCGTTTGGTAGAAGAACTTCCCGAGGCACAGCGTGAGGTGGTGCGTATGCGCTTCTTCGAGAACAAATCCTTTAAAGAGATAGCCGAAAGCGAGGGTATCAGCATTAATACTGCTTTAGGGCGCGTACGATATGCAATATCTAATATGCGTCGAATTGCTGCCGAGAAGAGAATCAGTCTTGCTTTGGAGTTTTAATACTCCATTCAATATATCTCTATACTCATAAGATAGACTAAAAAATATGCTGCTGATATAACAGGAGCAACAGAGCCTTACCGCCCTGTTGCTCTTTTTCTGTTTGTATGGAAATGAATATTTGTTAAAACTTTGACTTTGCAAGGCCAACTGACGGTTGACAAGGCCCATCAAACGTGTATTCACTTTTTCTTGAAAAAATATCATCAGCAGATATAATATATCTGTTAGGCGCGCGTTATTATAACAGAAGATACTAATAACAGACTGCCTATGGATGATATTTTTACTCGTAATTTAAAATTTAATGAGAAGGTAACAGATGAGGCTTTGTATAGCGAGGAGAATCTTTCGCCGTCGAAAAGTTCATTAGAATTTATTAAGAATTTTGCCCGTAACTTCAGAGTGTATAATGCGATAGAGGGTAGGGCACAGGAACTGTTACTTAACTAACAATATCCCCATACGAATCAAAAATTTCGTATGGGGATATTGTTAGTTATCCTCTTAGGTTCTTTATCATTCTGAGAATCTCTTCGAGACGTTTCCTGTTGGCTCTCTCTTGTTGTATTCCCCAAATTATGGACACTGCCATCGATGTAATTGTCAGTATTGTAACAAAAGGCCTCCAAACAAAATCACTTGCAATTAGTATTGTCCAGGCAATTAGAATAATAATGGGTATTGCCATAATTCTGTTTGTTTGTGAACGCATCTGTTTGTGTCGGGCAATGTTCTCTGTTGCCTGGGTCATACTAAGCGACGGGAGTATCTTTACATTAAGTATCCTGTAGCTTCTTCTGTTAAGAAAATACTCCAACGCAGCTACTGCAAGGATATATAGTCCGAAAGTCCAATATTCTGCGCCCTGCCCGATATACATAAACAGGAATACTGCGCTCACTATGGGTGCCGACACAAAAGAAATCAGGAATCGGTTGTGATACCATTTTTCTATGTGCGAGAGTTTCTCTTGCATAGCGTCGTTTATTATCTCCTCGCTAAGAATACTCTGCTTTTCGAGTTTCGCGTTCAGTAGACCGAATAGCTCTTTTAGACTATCTAATTCGCTGTTGTCTGTGGTCTGCTGTGCAATATTCTCTTTCTGTGTAATCTCCTTTTTAAGGAAGGCTCGCTTGTTGTGCTCTGTGTCTATCAGTTCGAAATGCTCTTTAGGGTAGTCCATCTCGTTGCTGTCTATGGTTTGCTGTATCATACTCTTTAGTTTTTTACTTGTTTGACATCTTTTTAAGTTGTTCCTTGATACGGAATAAACGGGTGGTGACATTGGAGAGGCTTATACCCACTACGTTGGCTATGTCGCGATAGCTCATATTCTCCAGCCAAAGAAGAATGATTGCTCTATCAAAGACATCGAGTCGGTTTATTCTCTCGTACAGCATCTGAATTTGTTGGCTCTGTTCGTCGTCATCGTTATAAAGGTCGATGTCGACCAAAAGAGGGACAGTTGGTACACTGCTTCTCTTTTTCCTCTCAACATTGCTGCAGGTGTTGAGGCTCACACGCCATATCCAGGTCTTAGGGTTGCTCTCTCCGCGGAAATTGGGAAACCCTCGCCACAGATTTATCAGAATCTCTTGGAACAGGTCGTTGACCTCCTCCTTGTCGTTTGAAAAGAAGTAGCAGACAGTGTATATTGTCTTGCTGTGTTCTTTTACCATTGCTGTAAATTTTTCTTCAATATTCTCCATCGGTTTATTCGTTTTCTACTCTCTTAGACACAGGAAAAGAGAAAAACTTTCAGCAAACAAGTAAAAAATGTGTTTGCTTGGATTATTTACAATTTTGGTAGTTGCTTAAATTTTATATCGAAATATTTGAGAACCTCTTATTCTCCATTACCAATTACTTCGATGGGGTTCTGTGTAACAACTCGCCAAGCGCCTATGGTTATAATGGCAGCGGTGAGCAATGCCACAAGGAAAAATGAAACAGCAAACGGCCACACGTGCAGCGGTATTTTTTGTGCAAAATCCTGCTGCCACTGCTCAAAGGCGAAAATAAGCATTGGAATGGTGAAGACAAAACATCCTATAAGTATATATAGAAACTGTTTGTTGAACAACGTTAGTATATCTTTAACAAGAGCTCCGTTTACCCGGCGTATGGCAATCTCCTTGCGGCGGTAGCGCGTTTCGAGTGCAACAAGCCCAAATACTCCGAGCAATGCAACTATTACAGCTGTTATACTAATGGGAATCAGTATCTTAATTATAGACTGTTCGGCATTGAGCCAAATATCCTCTATCTTTGTTTTTAACTGAAAAACGGGGATAGCAAGGTTGGTATTCGGCTCAATATTTTTTAATTCGCTCGTAATACTACTGTTTAGGTATGTGAGATTGCACTCTTCGGCTGTTTTAATTAGAGATTCATTAAGAGGGACTTTGGGTGAGTGTATAAGTGCTAATGGTTCGATGCTCCGGTGCAGGTCGTGGTGGTAAAAGTCGCGGCAGATACCGACAATCACAGCGCGGTCGTCGATGCCTCTTTCGTATATGCGCAGCATATCTCCTATTCCGATATTAAACTCTTTTTGCATAGTCTCGTTTATAATCGCCACAGGAGCTTTCTGTATGTCGTCACTGTTGAATCCTCGACCCGATATAATATCAATGCCCATCGTTTCTATGAAATTGTGATATACGTGCACAAAGTTGAACTTATTCTCTCGTTTCTCCTTGTCGGGATGATTGTGGAATGTGGTTTTAATGAGTCCGTTGTAATTAGTGAAACTCGTGTGCATAAATGTTACCTCCTCGACCTGTTCGCAACCTTTGAATCGGTTATATACAGTAGGTAACATCTGTGGCGTTATTTCGTACTCTATATTGTGGTTCATACCATATTGGTATATATTATCGAAGCATATTCCCCAATCGCTATTGCTGCGGCTGTTGAATTGCTGATAGGTAAGAAAACCTGCTGTTACAAAAAAGAACGATGCTACGAATTGCAGACATACAAGTGCGTAACGCAACTGTTTTCCCGAAGCTGTTGCTGCAAACCTTCCTTTAAGCACAAAGGAGGGTGTGAACGATGTTATGTACCACGTGGGGTAGAGGGCCGCAAACAGAGCTGTTACCACAGATGCGCATACGATGATAATTGTAACGTCGATATTATTCGAGGGTAGCAGACCTGTTAAACTCCACGAACGGAAAGTATTGGTGTCGTTTAGATAGTTTATGGCTATATATGAGAAAAACAGTGATGCAATAACTAATATAAGGCTCTCTATCAACAATTCGCCACGCAGTTGCATTGTATATGCGCCCATAATCTTTTGGGTGTTTATGCTGCGTATGCGCCACGGGATGATTGCGGTGAATAGGTTAAAATAGTTTATAAAGGCAATCGCAAACAAAATTATAGCCAATGTCATCATAAGCAGGGTGTCTTCCAATCGACCTCTGAAAAAATGGCTGTTCTTGCCAATTTGTGGTGTAAAGAATATCTCGTCTAATGGTGTAAGATGAATATATTGCTCTACATTCTCGCTTGTGAGGTCTTTGATGAAATACTCGTTAATCTTCAGCTCTTTTACGCGCATTATAAAATGGTTGAGAAACTCCTTTTCTTGGGTCTCTTTATGTAACTTAACGAGTAGGGGACTATACATCACGTTCCACTGTTGTCCGTAAATGTCATAATCGTGGCTACCGTCTCTTATTATCTCGACAAGTCCCCATTGGCTGTTTTTAGGGAAATCCTTGAATATTGCCGACACTTTCTTATAGCCGGATGTATGGTCCCATAGCTTTATGGTATCGCCTATGTTCAGCATCTGCTTTTTCGCGTATGAGCACGATACGGCACAACCGTCATAATCAAATAATCTCTCCCAACTACCGGCGGTAATCTTGGGGTTGTATAGGTTTATATGTTCGCGTCGCAGTCGCAGACAACCGATTGCTCTGTTATCTACAATTAGATACTCGCAGTCTGATTTGTGACTGTAACACTCGACGTAGGGATTGTCGTCACACAGCAGACGCACCATCCCCTGTGGAAAATACTCCGACTCGGGCTCCGATGGTCTAAAGTTGTGTGTCAGTACATAAATGCGGTCGCAGTCTTTTATACCTCTGTTCCAGGTGAGGGAATTATATACAGGAATTAAAAGAATATATACAACGGTGAGTACAATGGTTAGTCCAAGCACATTAAGTGCGGTGAAAAGTTTGTAGCGCGATAGTGCCGAAAATGCTTTTTTTATAATTGTCATAATTGCCCTTTTTTTACTGTAAAGGTAGTTTCAGCACTTTGTGGTTGCAAGAGAATTTTCGAAAATCGTCTGTTTTTCGTAAAAAGTGTGCAAAAATTGCACACTTTGGGTGGTATAATGTATGGTAAAAAATAGAGAGCAAGGTATTTATGACCCTTGCTCTCTGTTCCCTTTTTATGTGTAAAATCTTTTTTATGCTTTTACATTGGGCTCATCAAGTCCCAAATTCTTCTTTTTGTCTACAACTTTAAGGATGAAGCCAATTACCAGTGCTGCCACTCCAAGGCTCGCAAGCATTACAAGGGGTGCGGTATAGTCATAAGAGACAGCTGCCTGCTCGGGTGTTATTGTACCGTTGGCAAGACCCTCGACAATCTCGGGGTTCGAACCATCCAATACCTTACCGATGAGCATTGGGAATAACCACAAACCAATGTTCTGTATCCAGAAAATAAGTGCGTATGCGCTACCGATAATCCTTGAATCAACTAATTTGGGTACACTGGGCCACAACGATGCGGGAACCAATGAGAACGATGCACCAAGTACAAGAATTGTGATGTAGGCAACAACGAAACCACCGACAGCACTACCTTTAAACAACGGAAGAATAAAAGCAAAGGTAAGGTGGCACAGGATAAGGAGTATAGAACCCATTACCAACATTGTGGCTGCCTTGCCCTTGTAATCGACATATTTTCCTAATTTAGGAGTGATGGCCACAGCCAACAAAGGAAATACCGCAAACACAGCCGATGCACTCTGACGCTCGTAACCCATATAGCAATAGGCTGCAAGGAATATAACAGCAACGAGTGTCCAGGCATATTCAGCGCTTTTCTTCTTCATAAAGTTGCTTGCAAAAGATGCACCTGCAACAACCAACATAATAATATATTGGAATGTGGCAACAGCGTCGCTTGCCCAGAAAGAGTCGGCAGGAACCTCGTTGAATGTGAGGTTACACTGCAACATATTCACTGCATACTTCTGGAAGGGGAAGATAGCCGAGTAGTAGAGCACGCATAGCAGAGCAACAAGCCAGAAACCGCTGCTTGTAAGAATCTGTCCGAGGTCTTTCAATTGGAATGGTTCGTCTTTCTCCTCGGCCTCTCCTGTCTGTGAGTCGAGCTTCTTATCCATAAAGAAATATACGATGAACATTATGAGTGCAATGAGCAACAGAAGTACACCGAAAGCAACTGAACGTGATACATCTACATTACCGCCCATATTGGCAATAACGGGTGAGAAAATCATACAGGTGGCAACGCCCAAGCGTGCAAGTGCCATCTCGGAACCCATTGCCAATGCCATCTCACGGCCTTTGAACCATTTTACAATACCACGGCTTACAGTGATACCTGCCATCTCGACACCGCAACCGAAAATCATAAAGCCGACAGCCGATAATTTTGCCGATGCGGGCATTCCTGCATAGAAAGGAGATATTCCCAACTCGTCGAATCCGGGGATGTAATTTAGATTGTTGTTGAACCAGGTCTCGAGTGAGCTGCCGATGAACATATCGGTAACAGCATACCAGTTGATGGTGGCACCAACAAGCATCACTGCACCCGAGAGCAGGGCGGTGAAGCGTACACCCATCTTGTCGAGGATGATACCTGCGAAGATGAGGAAGAATACAAATACGTTAAGGAAAGTCTCGGAACCCTGCATTGTTCCAAAAGCTGTTGAGTCCCATCCGCGTGTCGATTGCATTAAATCTTTGATGGGTGATAGAATGTCCATAAATATATATGAACAGAACATAGCTAATGCCAAAAGCATCAGTACTAACCAACGTGCCGATGCCGAATCTCTAAGTGTAGTTTTCATTGATAATATGTTTTATTAGATATTTTGTGCTTTTTAGGTGCTTTTATTTCGCTCCCTTTACCCATTTGTCGAGCCAAGCAAAGAATGTGCGTTGCCACAAGATTCCGTTCTGAGGTTTAAGCACCCAGTGGTTCTCGTCGGGGAACAGTAGCAGCTGCGCGGGAACACCCTTGAGCTTTGCTGCGTTGAAAGCTGCCATTGACTGTGACGAGAGGATACGGTAGTCGAGGTCGCCGTGAATGAGCAGGATGGGGGTATCCCATTTGTCAACGAACTTGTGGGGTGAGTTAGCGTATGAGTGCTGTGTCTTTGCATTCTTCTCGTGGGGGGCACCGCCGAGGTCCCAATTTGTGAACCAGCTCTCCTCGGTCTCGAAGTACTGCTGCTCCATATTGAAGAATCCGTCGTGTGCAATGAATGCTTTGAAACGCTTCTCGTGGTGTCCTGCCATCCACATAGCCGTAAATCCGCCGAAGCTGGCACCTACACAACCCAAACGGTCGGTGTCGACGTATGGCTCCTTGCAAAGGTCATCGATGGCAGCAAAGAGGTCTTGCATACACTGACCGCCGTAGTCACCGCTAATCTTCTCGTTCCACTCAAGGCCGAATCCGGGAAGGCCGCGACGGTTGGGAGCAATGATGATATAGTCGTTGGCTGCCATTATCTGGAAGTTCCAACGGAAACTCCAGAACTGGCTGACGGGCGATTGAGGGCCGCCCTCGCAGAAGAGGAGGGTAGGGTACTTCTTGTTGGGGTCGAAATGGGGAGGATAGATAACCCAAGAGTGTAGCTGCTTGCCATCGGTTGTGGTGCACCAGCGTGCCTCTACCTTGCCAAAATCCATCTGGTCGTACAAGTGCTTGTTCTCCTGTGTAAGCTGTGTGACAGTAGCATTGGCTGTAGGCTCCATTGCAAAAATCTCAGTTGCCGAGCTCATACTCTGACGTGTGGCGATGAGCTTGCTGCCGAGGGTTGCTATCGAGGTATAGTCGTAGTCGCCACTTGTGAGCTGTTGCAACTCGCCATTGAGATTTATATTATATACCATTGATGCGCCGTGCCATACGCCTGTAAAATAGAGGCTTGTGCCATCGTTTGCCCAGCAGTAACTATCGACGTTGCTGTCGAATGGTTTTTCGCTGATGTACTTCTGCTCACCGCTTTTGAGGTTCATAATGCACAAACGATTCTGGTCGCTCTCATAGCCGTCGCGTTTCATACTGAGCCACGCAAGGTAATTGCCATCGGGCGAGAAGGTGGGGGCTGTGTCATAACCGTAGTTCGAGCGGGCATCGTCCAATTTACACAGATTCTGTGTTTCGTTGCTCTCAAAGTCGAACAGATAAATATCGGTGTCGGTGCTGACACTGTAGTCGCGTCCTGTTTTTTTGTTGCAGGCGTATGCAAGTTTCTTGCTGTCTTGGCTCCACGCGAGCTGCTCGGTACCGCCAAAGGGACGGTTGGGGCAGTCGTAGGCGGTACCTTCGAGAAGGTCTTTGCCATCTGTGGCTATTGCATTGCCATCGAATGTTGCTACGAAGGGGTGGGGGGCATCGGTTATCCACTCGTCCCAATGTTTGTACATAAGGTCGTTCACGACAAAGCCCTTTGCAAGGGGAAGGTCGGGATGAACGTCTGCTGTTGTCTCTTTAATCTTTATGCGTTTTACGAGAATAACTTTTGTCTCGTCGGGCGAGAAGAGGAAACCTTCGATGTCACTCTCTTCATTCGATAGCTGTTTGCGGCCGCTGCCGTCGGGGTTCATCTCCCACACCTGATTGCTGCCACCCTCGTTCGAGAGGAATGCGATTTTTGTGCCTCCTTTAATCCACGCAGCGCTTGTCTCGTTGGCTGCGGTGGTGGTTAGCAGTCGCTGATTGCTACCATCTGCGTTCATAATGTGTAGCGTGTGATGGCTCTTGTTCTGCTCTACACTGTAGTAGCTTACACCATAAACCACGCTCTGTGCATCGGGCGATACGCTCACTGCGCCTACGCGCCCCATTGCCCAAAGAGCCTCGGGGGTGAGGCGACGATTCTCTATTGTCATCTGCTTTTTGCCGATGATAGGGGCAGTCGCCTTGTCATTACCGTCGCTACACGATGTAACAGCTGCTCCGGCCATTAACATTGCTGCCATAATAATTGAATGTCTTTTCATAATTTATAATGTTTTATTTTGTCTCTTTGTTTGCAGCTTACAGCTTATTGCAAAAATGCAAATTTACTTAATTTTTACAGAATTTGAAATAAATAGAGCTATTTAGCTTATTTGTTTCTTGTAAATCCCCTCTGCTTATTAAAAAAAGATTAAAAAAAAGTAGATTTATGTATTTTTGGTATATATTTGCTTAATTTAGTTATGTATTGTAATTTTGTGCGCAGTGTATTTTTGATACAATCTTGAAAACAATAAATTTTTAAGTATAATGAAAAAGTATCTTTTTAATCCACAAGGAGTGCTTCTTATGCTCCTGATGTTGTTTCTGCATGTCGCTGTGTATGCAACATCTTTTCCCGTTAGTGGAAATGTGTATCGTATTGTGAGTGTTGCCGATGGCCTTGCTATGACAAATGGTAATACCGCAGAGTTGGGTTCGCCTATTTCAATGGCAACAGTTGCCGATGGTGCCGAAGGACAGGAATGGGCCTTTATTTCTGTTTCGGACAAGGAACCGCTTTATCTCATTTACAATCCCAACTATAATTTAGTTGCCGATATGGCACTTACATCGTCGGCACCGGGCTCCTTGTTGCAGTGGAGTGCAACAGTGTCGTCGAATCAGGTGTTTTATGTGAAACTTGTCGATGGTGAGACCGATATTGTTCAGCTGTTGAACGCTTCGGATAGAGAGAAAGCTGTGGCTGCAAATGGTACCGGTCAGTTGGCTTTGGATGAGAACCTTGCCGACGAGGCTACATACTTCCGCTTGCAGGACTTAGGAAAAAAATGTGATGTCGAGTTTCCTGTTGCGTCGCAGCACTATATCATTACTCACGTTGGTACCGGGTTCTCGTTGAACGACCGAGGCGTCAATGCCAACGATGCCCGCATTTTCGCCGATGCTTGCCCCGAGGAGGATTACGACGATTTTGTTTGGCAGTTGCGCCGTGCAAATGACAATGTCTCTTATTTTATGTTATATAATCCTTACGACGGTAAGGCAATTGATATGGCATTGAAAGGTACTAAGGTTCCTCTTTTGTGGGATGCTTCGTACAGCAATGTCAATCAATATGTATATATCGTTCCTGTAGACAATGAACCCGGAGTATTCCAGCTTATGGGATATACCGATGGCAACTGGGGCACAAAGTACTATTTTACAGTTTCGGGTAATATGGTTACGATGAGTACCTCGCCAAATGCACAAAACTCCTATTTCAAATTGACAAAGGTTGCTCCCGATGATCTTCCCGGCACTGTTATGTGGGAAGACCATACTGTTTTTGAGGAGAATAAGGAACCCGGACACGCTACATACGCTCCTTACAAATCGACCGAGGAGATGATGGCCGACGAGAGATATAATCTTCCCTGGCTCACACCCAATAGCTCTAATTATCTGTCTCTTAATGGTGTGTGGAATCTTAACTATGTCGAGGATGTGAAGAATCGTCCCGGCAAGGATGATTTCTGGGGCGATGCTGCAGATGTTAGTACGTGGGATACAATTTCGGTTCCTTCTTGTCTCGAAATGAAGGGATACGGCGACCCGTATTATATTAATGTGAACTATCCTTTTGCAAATAATCCGCCCTATATTATGATGAACAACGGACTGCCTAAGCCTGTTGCTTCATATCGTCGTAATTTCGAACTGCCCAAAGAGTGGGACGGCAAGCGTGTGTTCCTCCATTTCGATGGTATCTACAGCGCTGCACTTGTGTGGGTAAACGGTAAATATATAGGTTATACTCAGGGTGCCAATAACGAGTCGGAATTTGATGTTACGGCAGCTGTACGCGAAGGTAACAATAATGTCTCGGTGCAGGTGTTCCGTTGGAGCGACGGCTCCTATTTAGAGGGTCAAGATATGTGGCATATGAGTGGTATCCATCGCGATGTCTATCTTTTTGCCACTCCAAAGACCTTTGTGCGCGATCATTATATAACAAGTAATCTTGATGCAGCTGCCAACTATGCAGCCGGTACAATGAATGTGCAGCTGATAATGGATAATCGCGATGAGGAGGCTGTGTCAAAAAGTGTTGATGTCGCTCTGCTTGCCCCCGATGGTTCAGTGGTTGCCAAAAGAGAGACTGCTTTTGAGTTTGCCGCCGGCGAGAATGAGAAGGTCGTTGACCTCTCGTTCGAAGGACTGACAGCGTTGCTCCTCTGGACTGCTGAGACTCCTAATCTGTACTCTGTTACAGTTTCCCAGAAGGATAATACTGGAAAAGAGGAGCACGTATTCTCGACAAAATATGGTTTCCGTCACATCGAGATAAAGAACAGCCTTGTATATATCAATGGACAGAAGATTCTTTTCAAGGGAGCGAATACACAAGATACTCATCCTGTTTACGGTCGTTCGATAGATGTGGAGACTATGCTCACCGACGTGAAGATGATGAAACAGGCCAATATGAACACAATTCGTAACAGTCACTATCCTCGTCAGGCAAAGATGTACTCAATGTTCGACTATTACGGACTATACTGTATGGACGAGGCCGACCTCGAGTGTCACCGTAACTGGGATGCTTCGGGTGAGAAGGGTGGTATAACAAACGACGATAGCTGGCGTGCGCAGTATATCGACCGCACGGTGCGAATGGTGTATCGTGATCGTAACTTCCCCTCGATAATCTTCTGGAGCTTGGGTAATGAGAGCGGTGGAGGAAATAATTTCGGCTACACCTACGCTGCTGTACGTGCCATTGACAACCGTATAATTCACTACGAGGGTGCTACACGCGGTGGTACCGCACACTGTGATTTGTGGTCGGTGATGTATCCTAATATCTCAAGCTGTCGCAGCGATGCCAATTATAACTGGCGAAAGCAACCCTATTTTATGTGTGAGTATGCTCACGCGATGGGAAATGCTGTTGGTAACCTTAAGGAATATTGGGATATTATCGAGAGCAGTACGTATGGTATCGGTGGCTGTATTTGGGACTTTGTCGACCAGTCTATTTACGATGCCGAGGATATTAAAAACGGCAACTTCCAGGTAGATGGTATTAACAAATATCGCACAGGTAGCGATTATCCCGGTCCTCATCAAGGTAACTTCGTAAATAACGGTCTTGTTTCGGCCGACCGTGCGTGGAGTCCCGAACTCACCGAGGTGAAGAGCGTATATCAGTATATTAAGTTCTGCAACTTCTCGAAATCGGCAAAACGCATACAGATTCAGAATAAATATGACTTCCTGACACTCGATAATTTCTATATGCGTTATGCGGTGCTTGTCGACGGTGTAGAGGTCGAGGAGGGGCGTATCGAGCTTCCTGCTACAGCTCCCGATGCTACAGCAACACTGTCGGTGCCTTACACATTGCCCGAGGGCAATAACGAGGTGCTCATCAATTTTGATATTTGCTTGAAAGAGGCAGAATCTTGGGCCGATGCCGATTACTCTGTTGCCGCAACACAGTACACACTACGTGAGCGTCCATCGACATTGCAAGCGGTAATTGCAGCCGAAGAGCCCTTAGTAGTGGATAACAGTACTAACCGTTATATATATAATATAAAGAATAACCGTGTTTCTGTTAAGTTTAATACTTCGGGACTGCTACAGTCGTGGGTTGTCGATGGGGTAGAGCGCTTGGCAAAGGCTCCCGAGTATGAGAACTATCGTTGGGTAGAGAATGACGGACCCACCGAGACAAATTATTCATCGGCTAATGGCGTCGGAACACGCTCGATAACTATTGCCGAGGAGACTGACGGCTATGTACGAGTAAACGTTAAGGCTACAGGTGGACGTAATTGTGACTATGTTTGGGAGTACACCATTTATAATAATGGTGTTATAGAACTATCGGCACAGTATACGGTGGTTGCTAACAATCTGCGTCGTGTAGGATTGGGTGTTGAATTCCCTGCTGACTTCTGCAATGTAGAGTATTATGCAAGAGGTCCCTGGGAGAACTATTCCGACAGAAAGACCGGTTCACTGCTTGGTCGTTATACAACGACAGTTGCCGATATGTTCGAGCCTTATCCTAAGCCCCAGAGTATGGGTAACCGCGAAAATCTGCGCGACCTGACACTCGTCGACCCTGTGACAGGCAATGGCATAAAGGTTGAGACCGAGGGTGACGTTGCATTTTCTACTCTCTACTATAACGATGCAACGCTTAAGGGCGCAGGTCACGCTTGGGAACTTGAACGTGGAAATGTTTATGCTCATTTCGATTGCATACAGCTTGGTGTAGGAAACGGAAGCTGCGGACAGGGGACAGGCACTCTTGCCGAGTACACTATCACAATGGGCAAAAAGTATAGTTATAAGCTGCGTTTCTCGCCCTTGAATAAAGAACAGACCAATATTGACGAGGTTACCGACGTATGTGCTTTTGAGTCTTTGGGTGGTGCTCTCCTTTGCAAAGGTAACTTTGCCGATGGCACTGTGGTAGAGCTCTATAATCTTGGCGGTGTGAAGATTGCTACTGCTGTTGCCGATGGTCAGTGCAACGAGATTTCTGTAGTTACAGGTAAACTTCCCAAAGCGGCCTATATTGTTGTTGTTAAAGATGGTAAGGCAAAGAGAAGCTATAGAGTGCTTTTGTAACAGATACTCTTATCTCTAAAATAATTTTATTAAATATTACCCGAACTTTCGCGCGAAAGTTCGGGTAATATTTTGATGTTAGGAAAAATAATTGACCGAGATTTGGCCTTTATTGTGTTAAATAGCTTCCTTTTGTGATGAAAAAATATGGTTTATATGCTTGTGTTTACAGTTTTTTGTGAAAAATGATATTTTTAGCTAAAAAAAGTCAATTAAAATGAATATGTTTAAATAAAAAGTTGTACCTTTGCACCCGTTTTAAGAAGAGAGGTTGCCGAAACGCTATGAAGGGAGTAGGCGAGACTTAAACTTTATTTGTTGTTATGAAGAATTTTATTTATGTAGCCGGCTTGGCTCTTGTTATGACAGCTTGTGGTTCAGGTGCTACTACTGAGAAGGCTGAGGTTGTTGCAACAGACACAATCCCTAACGCAGCTACTGACGTAGTTCCCGCTGCTGCAACAGATGTATTGCCCGTTGCTGTTCCCGGTCCCGAGAACGATGGCAAGGTTGCTACTGAGGTTATTAAGTAATTCAGAACAGTTACAGAGAAGTTATATATGCCGAACAATCTCATTGTCCAACATAGGACAAACGAGATTGTGGCAATAACTTCGCTTTTTTTGATTAAGCAAAAGTAACTATCGGTAAATACAGATAGTTGTCAGTGATACAACAGCATTGGCGAACCAAACGGTTCGCCAATGCTGTTGTATGTCAAATGTCGTATGGGTACTCTCATTGTCCCGTCTGTCGATATCATATAGTTCTCTACATTCATAATGTAAAAGTACAGTTCGCTGCTTACCTGCGAACTGATATGCTCAATTCCTCCGATTTATATATTGCTATCTTAAAGATAAATATAATCTTTATATTGTTATGCATCTGAGCCTAAAATTCGTACCTTTGCAGTTGGTATTTGACAAAAAACAGGAGATACTGCCAAAAAAAGAGTATGATAGACGAAACTGTATTTAAGGATAAAAAAGCGGTCTACTACACCTTGGGCTGCAAATTGAACTTTTCGGAGACGGCGACGATTGAACGTACATTGCAGGAGGCCGGAATACGTACTGCTCGTCGAGGAGAACAGGCCGATATTTGTATAATAAACAGTTGTGCCGTAACGCAGGAGGCCGAGAAAAAATGCCGTCAGGCAATTCATAAACTCATACGACAGCACCCCGGGGCATACGTGGTGGTAACGGGATGTTATGCTCAGCTCTCTCCACAAAAACTTGCAGCCGAGATTGGCGTAGATGTAGTGCTTGGTATCGAGCGTAAAGGTGATATATTGAAACATCTTGGTACATTGCAGAAACACGATGGCGAGGGTGAGTGGTATGCTCGTCCCACAAAAGATGTGCGCAATTTTGTACCATCTTGTTCGCGTGGCGACCGTACACGCTATTTTCTTAAGGTGCAGGATGGTTGTGATTACTTCTGCACATATTGTACAATTCCTTTTGCACGTGGACGAAGCCGTAATCCCGAGATTGCTTCGCTCGTGGCGCAGGCAAAGAAAGCTGCCGAGGAGGGTGGTAAGGAGATTGTTATTACGGGGGTAAACATTGGCGATTTTGGAAAGACTACAGGCGAGAGTTTTGTCTCTCTTGTAAAGGCACTCGATGAGGTAGAGGGAATAGAGCGTTATCGTATATCTTCGATAGAACCTAACCTCATTACCGATGAGATAATTGATTATATGGCTGTCTCGCGTAGCTTTATGCCGCATCTGCATATTCCTCTGCAAGCGGGCAGCGATGAGGTGCTGAAACTTATGCATCGTCGTTATGATACCGGGTTTTTTGCGCAGAAGATTGCCACTGTTCGCGAAAAACTTCCCAATGCTTTTATTGGTGTCGATGTTATTGTTGGTACAAGGGGCGAGACCGAGGAACTTTTCGAGAAGGCTTATAACTTTATAAAGGGTTTGGATATTTCGCAGCTACACGTGTTCAGCTATTCTGAGCGTCCCGGAACACAGGCGCTTAAGATAGAGGGTGTTGTATCGCCTGCCGAGAAGCATCGTCGTAGCCGCCTGCTTATAGAGCTTAGCGAGGAGAAACGTCGTGCCTTCTACGAGCGTTTCTGCGGAAAAGAGGCGGTTGTTCTGTTCGAGAAACCTCGCGCGGGAATGCCTATGGGTGGCTTTACCGAGAATTATATACGTGTCGAGATGCCTTACAACAAGGAATTTGTAAATTGTGAGGTGCGTGTTCGATTAGGTGGCTTTAACGAGGATGCTTCGGCGCTGTTGGTCGACGAGGTAATAAGTGCAGGATAATGACGAAAATTGCAATAGTCATACTCAATTATAATGGTGCAGCTATGCTGCGTAGGTTCTTACCATCGGTAATAGCGGGGAGCGGGACGGATGTCGAGGTTATTGTTGCCGATAATGCCTCGACCGATGAGTCGTTGGCTGTATTGTGTAGTGAGTTCCCTTCGGTGCCGCTTATTAAGTTGGAAAAGAATTGGGGGTTTGCCGAGGGGTATAACAGGGCGTTGCAAAATGTGGATGCCGAATATTTTGTCTTGCTAAACTCGGACGTAGAGGTTACTGATGGTTGGATTAATCCGCTGCTATCGACAATGGAAGCTGATAGAACTATCGCGGCTTGTCAACCGAAGCTGCTCGATTATAAGCGTAAGACGCATTTTGAATATGCAGGGGCATCGGGTGGTTTTATTGACCGTTACGGCTATCCCTATTGTCGTGGCAGAATTTTTGATACAGTAGAGGAGGATAGGGGGCAGTATAATGAGCCCAGCGATATTTTCTGGGCAACAGGCGCGGCACTGATGATTCGTGCCGAGGATTTTCGTTCTGTCGGTGGACTCGATGGCACTTTCTTTGCGCATATGGAGGAGATTGACCTCTGTTGGCGATTGAGGTCGCGTGGCAGACGCATCGTGTGTGTTCCCGAGAGTGTCGTTTATCACGTTGGTGGCGCTACGCTTAACTACTCGAATCCAAGAAAGACATTCCTCAATTTCAGAAATAATCTGCTTATGCTCTATAAGAATCTGCCACAGAGGGAACTTGCGTCGGTAATGCGTGTGCGTTGTGTGCTTGATTATGTGGCTGCTCTGAAATTCTTGCTCACAGGGTGTATAGGCGATTTTAAGGCTGTTATTAATGCCCGACGTGAGTTTAAACGTATTAAGAGTGAATATGCAGCAAAAAGGGACGAGAATCTTGCCGCTACGCTAACGGAGTATATTCCCGAGAGGAGCCGATTCTCAATTCTGTGGCGGTACTATGCTTGCCATTGCAAACACTTTGCCAAACTAAAATAATGTTACTATGAGTGATAAAAAAGAACGTAAACTGACGAAACGTGAGCAGCGTCGAAAAGAAAAATTTATAGAAAAGTGTCACTTAATGGAGAAAGATGGTTACAAGGTCGAGAATCTCTTTTTTTCTATCCTGCTGGTTAATATTTTAGGACTCCTTGTTATCTTGCCGATTAACTTTCTGTTTCTTGCTATTTATTATCTTTTCAACGATTATACACCGAATGATAATACATATTCGCCCTATATCGGGTTGATTTTTATTGCGCTGATGTTGCTGTTGATAGTTGTGCACGAACTAATTCACGGTATTACTTGGGGACATTTTGCTGCTGAAGGGCGCAAAAGCATCGAGTTCGGTGTTATCTGGCAGGCTCTTACTCCCTATTGTACATGCTCTTCGCCATTGACAAAAGGGGAGTATATCAAAGGGGCTCTTATGCCTACCATTGTCTTGGGTTTCATTCCGGGAATAATAGCCGCAATAACAGGATGGGTGCCGTTGTTGATTTTGTCGCAACTGATGATACTTGCCGGTGCCGGGGATGTACTTATTGTTGCACGACTATTGTTACATAGACCAAAGAATGCAAAGGTTGTATATCTCGACCATCCGACAGAGTGTGGTCTTGTTGCTTTTGTTAAGAAAAATGATTAAATATAATATATGGAAACTGCATTGTATCTTCTGCCTGTAACGTTGGGCGATACTCCGCTCGATAGGGTGATTCCTGCTCATAATATAGAAATTATTTCGGGTATACGGCATTTTATAGTGGAGAATGTGCGCTCGGCGCGTCGTTTCCTGCGTCAGGCCGACCCTAAATTCGATATTGACGGGTCGCAATTCTATGAACTGAACAAACATACAGCACCGCAGGATATTGCAGGTTTTCTTCAGCCTCTGCACGATGGTAAGCCGATGGGAGTAATATCCGAGGCGGGTTGTCCTGCCGTTGCCGACCCCGGTGCCGATGTCGTTGCTATTGCACAGCGTAAAGGCTTTAAAGTGGTGCCTCTTGTGGGGCCGTCGAGCATAATCCTCTCGGTGATGGCATCGGGATTCAATGGACAGAGCTTCGCTTTTCACGGTTATTTGCCAATAAAACCCGAGGAGCGTGCGCGACGTCTGAAACAGCTTGAGCAGCGCATCTATAACGAGCAGCAGACGCAACTGTTCATAGAAACTCCTTATCGTAATGGTAAAATGATAGAGGATATAATTAAGAATTGCCGTCCTCAAACGAAACTTTGTATCGCAGCTAATCTTACGTGTGACGATGAATATGTGCGTACACGTACACTGAAAGAGTGGAGTGGCAGTGTGCCCGACCTCTCTAAAATACCTTGTATATTCCTGTTGTATAAATAATTGATTATGTTTGGAAAGAATGTGATGAAGGGGCTTCTGGCTCTCTCGCCTATAATAGTCCTGCTTGTTATATATCTTGTCGGTTCTATTGTAGCCGGCGACTTTTACCGTATTCCTATTGCTGTGGCATTTGTGGTTGCCTCGGTATATGCGCTTACAATCACTCGTGGTAATACTTTGAACGAGCGTATCGATTGTTTCTCGCGCGGTGCAGCCGATACACGTATAATGTATATGGTATGGATTTTTGTTCTCGCAGGAGCTTTTGCAGCTGTTGCAAAGGAGATGGGGGCGGTTGATGCTACTGTTAACTTTACGCTCCATTTTATTCCAAGCAACTACCTGCCTGCGGGTATATTCGTGGCAGCTTGCTTTATTTCGATGTCGATAGGTACATCGGTGGGAACAATCGTGGCTCTTACCCCTGTGGTAACACAGCTTGCTGCGCAGATAGATTGCAGCGTTGCGTGGCTTGTGGCTATTGTGGTGGGTGGTGCTTTCTTTGGTGATAATCTCTCTTTTATCTCCGATACTACGATTATGGCTACACAGACACAGGGGTGTTCTATGCGCTCTAAATTCAGGTCGAATATAAGGCTTGTTATGCCGGCTGCTATTGTAACGCTGCTACTGTATGCTTTCAGCGGTGCATCTTTTGCCGATGTAACCTCGACTGAGGTCTCTTTTGCCGATTTTATAAAGGTTATTCCTTATCTTGTGGTAATTGTTGCGGCTCTGTTTGGTGTAAATGTACTTTTGGTGCTTGTAGCCGGAACGTTGGTTGCAGGAATCATTGGACTCTCTTGTGGTAATATCGATGTTATAGGGTTCTTTACAGCTTGTGGAACAGGTATCTCTTCGATGTGCGAACTGATAATAGTGACTATGCTTGCAGGAGGATTGCTCGAAATTGTGCGAGTAAATGGTGGAATAGATTTTCTTATTCGCATTGTTACGTTGCGTATCCGTTCGCGTCGAGTAGCGGAGGCTTCTATCTGTTTGCTCACCTCTCTTGCGAATTTGTGCACAGCTAATAATACCATTGCAATTCTTACTGTAGGTGCTATTTCGCGTGATATTTCGCAGAAATTCGGTATTGCACCCCGCAGGGCTGCGAGTCTCCTTGATACAACATCGTGCTTTATGCAAGGTGTATTGCCTTACGGCGCACAGCTTCTTATGGCTTCGGGACTTGCATCGGTGTCGCCATTGGAGATTATCCCCAATCTCTATTACCCGATGTGCGTTGGGCTTGCACTTGTTATCTCGATAATAATTCAGCGTCCACGAAGTTAGGTAGATTATTATATAGTATATCTGAATATTGACGACTCTCATTTATAGTATGTTATCTATATTTCGAGAGTCGTTTCATATCTTTTTCGGCTCTTCGGTACCCGGTTTGTAATAATCTATTATTATAGGCATACCGAGTCCTCCTTTTTTAAGTTTTAATTTTATAAAAAGTAACGTCACAATAAAAGCGCGCTTTTATTGTGACGTTAATAGTAGGTTTTTATGTCAGTGACTGCTTCTGTCTACAGAAATGATGTTACATAAGCAGGTAGCTTAGTACTGCGTCCATATCGGGAAACTCCTTTGAACCAAGATGTATCCACTCGCCCTTGAACTCGCTTGCACCGTTCTTGCTGCGGTCGTCAATGAGGTAGTCGCCTTGGCATAGTTCCTTGTGGTGGGTAAGAATTACACGTTTGTGGAATATCTCGTTCATATGTTTTTTTACCCACTCTATCTTGTCACTTGCTGCTGTGGGGTTGTTCCAGGGTGAGGTAGACAGGATGTATACATCGTAGTGCTTGGCAAGCAGACGTACTGCCTCGCGTGCTCCGGGGATTGGATCCATAAGTGCAAAGATGCCTGGCACCTCATCGAGTCTTCCTTTGTACTGCTCTTTTACTTCGTCGCTAAGTCTCTCTATACCCGACTCGAAATTGACAAGGACACCGTCCATATCAAAAAATATTGTTTTCTTACTCATATATCGTGCTTTTATTGTTTACATAATTGTTTTTGCCGTTACTGCAAATTTAGCTAATGTAAACCGAATAAAAAAGCAAGTAGGGGATATTTTTTGCTTATTTGCTTAGTATGTCGATAAAGACTTTTACGCGGGCAAGTTTTTCACGGAAATATACTCGATACCCTTTCTTTACATTTATATCTTTTGCATTGTATCCAATGGCATCAAGACCCGAGTGTTTGGCAAGAAAGACTGCGCGCTCATTCTGAAATTGCTGCGAAACTATGGTGAATTCCTCGAGTTTAAAATGCTCTTTCATACGCTCTATGCTTGCTATAGTGCTTTGCCCTTTTGTGTCGCGTGTTATTGCTTTGCGTGGTACACCGCGTTTTACAAGTGCATCACGCATTTTTGTCGTCTCGTCATAGTTTTTGCTGCTGTCACCGCTTACTATTATCTGCTTTACTGCTCCTTTCTTGTAGAGCTGTGCTGCTGCTTCGACGCGGTAGTTGAAGTAGGGGTTGCCACCCGGGTATCCTTTGCGATAAGGTGTTGTGCCAAGAACCACGCATACTTTGTTCTTGGGGATGCTGTCGATGTTGTTGTATAGTTTTTCCGATGCACTATTGCTTATTACAATGTCACAAGCAACGACCATAAAAAAGAGGGCAAGTGGAAGAAAAAATATGGTGCCGAACAGGCGTAGCAGTATCTTTTTGATATTCATTGTCTCTCTTTCTCTATCTATTCACTTTTTTATACTCGTTGTCGTTGTAATCGACCTTGCCTATCAGTCTCATCAACTTAAGTATGTCGGACTGACGTTTCAGCATATATTTGGAAGGTTTTGCCGAATTGTATTTGCGTGGATTGGGTAGTGTGGCTGCTATAAGTGCGCACTGTTTTTTGGTGAGTTTGTCGGCTGTTGTTCCAAAATGATGCTTGGCAACTGCCGATGCACCATAAATGCCATTACCCATCTCTATGCAGTTAAGGTATACCTCCATAATTCTCTCTTTACCCCATATAAATTCTATGAGTACGGTAAAGTAGGCTTCTAATCCTTTGCGTATCCAGGAACGACCGTTCCACAGAAATACATTCTTGGCTGTTTGTTGGCTGATGGTACTGGCACCACGTAGTCGCTTCCCTTTCTTTGCTTCCTCTTGTGCCTGCTTTATTGCCTTTATATCGAATCCGTTGTGTTGTGTGAAAAGGTTGTCCTCTGACGATACAACGGCAAGGGCAAGGTGTGGTGAAATATTTTCAAGAGGCTGCCAATCGTAGTGTATTGGTGCATCGTCGTTTATATTACGACTAAGCATAAGCAGTGTTCCCGGGATTGGCACAAACCTATAGATTACCACCCAAATAATGCTTAGCACTATAAAGGTAACAGTGGCTTTAAGTATGAAGCGAAAGGCTCTTTTCATCTATAGGTATCTTGGGGAATTATTTCTTCGAGGTGTGCGATAGGAAACGGCTTACGTTTATATACATTGTGCGGTAGGGGAACTTCTTGCTGGGTTCTACTGTTATTATGTTGCACATTGTCTCGGTGTCGAGTTGTCGTCCTTTAACATCTTCTATCTCGAAAATTCCGTATAGGAGATGATCCTGGTCATCGGGATTAATAACATACAGCGGTGTGCGACTGCTTTTGCCGTCGCCGTATGTAGTAATCATATTCAGTATGTTAAGATATTTTGTAACATACGATGTCACTTCGCTCTCGGGTTTACCTAAATCTGTGGCCGAACGCCAAGCGTAGAATAGTGCGTTCAGACTCACCGGGTTGTACGAGAGTATCTCTTTGGCAATCTCGTACACTTTCTTTGTGTCTCCCTTTGCCATTTGATTCTTTAGCTCTTCCTCGTTCTTATCGTTACCTCCATTATATGTGGGCAGATAGGAGTGACCGTAATAGACAAGGGCGATATCACCGGTGCGTATAAGAGGATCGTCGCTTAAAAATACATTTACTATATCCCGAAAATAGTCCTTCTCGTTCTCGACTGTCTCCTTTATATCGTCAAAGTCGAGTTTGGCTTGTGCCTGAATTGCTGTAATTGCAGAGAGCAGTATTGCAAATGTAAAAAATATTCGTCTCATATCAGAATGTTGTTTAGAAGCTGTTTAAATTTATGTCCTTGAAATTTTTATAGGTCTTTTTTAGGATGTTTTTTCATTTTTCAAAGGCGCATAGCGGGCTATGTAACGTTGGTTTTGTTGCGATACGCATTTAAATAACTTCTTATATTTTTATTGGTATTATCACTCCGCTGTTTGCCGGAATCTCAAGCTCTATTGGTTCGTCGGCCGATAGGGTTATGTCAAGTTCTTTTCCCGACAACAAGTCGCTTGTTTTTATTGAATTGTTTGATGCCTCACGCGAGAAATAGGCGTATGCCTCTCGGGGAATATTTACCTTGCAAATGCGGTTGCTGTCGCCAAAGTTTGCTACAATAAGCAGTAACTCGTTGTCGGTTCCGCGCAGATAACTGTATATGCGATTGTTATCGTAATTATCGCTATAGGGGTTAGCATACTGGAGGTCGTAGAATCGTCCCTCGCGCAGGGCTTCGTTGCTGTTGCACAAAGTGAGTAAATGACGATGGAATTTTTGTAACGATATTTCTTCGTCTGTTAGAAGCTCTTCATCGTATTTCCCATTGTTGCAACGGCGACGCAACGTGTCGACACTCCAATAGTCGAAAATGGTAGTACGACCATCGACACCGCTGTATCCCTCTTTGTCCATACCTCGTTCTCCAAGCTCCTCGCCTGCATATAGCATAAAGGGCTGGCTGTCGATTGTTGTTGATACGATGAGTGCTGCAAGAGCTCTTTCGGCTTTCGAAGCGAAAAAGTCGGATGCAATGCGTTGCTCATCATGGTTCTCTAGGAATGTCAACATATTTTGACGAATATCCGAGGTGCTTTGCAGAGTGTATGTAATATCGTTTGCCGAAGCGCAACCATTCATTACAGCGCGCAGGGTGTCGTAAAGACCAACCTTGTCGTAGAGGTAGTCGAAGTGTCCCTCGTTGATGAAACTGCGGTAGATGTGTGGTTGATAAATCTCGCCAATGAATATAAGATGGGGATATTCCTCTTTAACCTTAGGCAGCGCCCAGTTCCAAAATTCAACAGGGGTCATCTCGACCATATCGCAACGGAATCCGTCTACTCCTTGCGATGCCCAATATTTAAGAATCTTAAGCATCTTTACCCAAGTGTCGGGGACAGGGCAGAATTGGCGATTACCGGTGCGGTAATCGATACCGTAATTAAGTTTCACTGTGTCGTACCAGTCGTTGCGAGAAGGAGCACCGAAACAGTCGTTACCTGTTGCGCGCAGGGGCGACTCGCTGTATCTCTCGGCTGCACTCTCCTTTGCGTCGATGTTGCATCCGTAGTCTTGCTCACCAAGATAGTAGAAATTATTGTGTCCCAGGAAGAAGGCGCTCTTGTCGTCATTCTGACCAAAATCGTATGTTCCGGCAGGACGATTGTCGCTTTTGTAGTGACGTGCAACGTGGTTGGGGATAAAGTCCATAATAACTTTCATTCCCTCTTTATGTGTGCGCTCTATGAGTGCGATAAATTCTTTGCGACGGTTGGGTACGTCTACGGCAAGGTCGGGGTCGACGTCGTAGTAGTCCTTTATGGCGTATGGCGAACCGGCCTCGCCTTTAACTGTTGCAGGATGGGTGCTCTCTATGCCGTACTGTGTGTAACCGGTGCGAGTGGTGTGTTCGAGTATACCTGTATACCACACGTGGGTTGCTCCCAGATTGTGTATTGTGCGCAGCGCTTTACGGGTAATGTCGTTGAACTTTCCGCATCCGTTCTGTGCTATAGTGCCACCCTCGACGCAATTTGTTGTTGTGTTACCGAAAAGGCGAGGTAACATCTGATATATGATTATTTTGTTTGCCATAATTGGTTTTGTTTATGCCTTTGTTGTTGTAACGGCTGTTGATATTTTCTTTATCAAACCTTGAAGAACTGCACCGGGACCACACTCAATAAATTCTGTGGCACCGTCGTTAATCATCTCGTTTACGCAACTTGTCCAACGTACGGGAGAGGTGAGCTGTGCTATAAGGTTTTCCTTAATCTCGTCGGGATTGGTGTGAGGCTTTCCATCTACATTCTGGTATACGGGGCAGATGGGTGTGCTGAATGTTGTCTCACGTATTGCAGCCTCAAGTTCCTCTTTGGCGGGTTGCATCAGTGGCGAGTGGAATGCACCGCTTACGTTCAATGGCAACGCTCTTTTTGCTCCGGCTGCTTTCAATGCTTCACAGGCAACGGCAACGCCATCTTTGGTACCCGATATAACAATCTGTCCGGGGCAGTTGTAGTTGGCTGCCACAACAAGATTGCCTTGTTTGCTGACCTCTTTGCAGATGCGCTCTACATCTTCATCGGGTAGGGCAATGATAGCTGCCATTGTCGACTCCTGCATCTCACAGGCTTTTTGCATTGCGAGCGCACGTTTATAGACGAGTGTCAGTCCGTCGGCAAAAGAGAGTGCTCCGGCTGCTGTCAGTGCCGATAGTTCGCCAAGAGAGTGGCCTGCAACCATAGATGGAGTAAATTCACTCTCGAGGGCAAGTGCAGTCACAACCGAGTGTATAAACACTGCCGGTTGAGTTACTTTGGTCTGTTTAAGCTCTTCGTCGGTTCCGTAGAACATTATATCGGTAATGCGGAATCCTAAAATCTCATTTGCTTTTTCGAAATATATTCGTGCCAATGGGTTCATATCATAAAGTTCTTTACCCATTCCGCTGAACTGTGCTCCCTGTCCGGGAAAAACGTATGCTTTCATCTGTTTTTTCTGTTTTTGGTTTAATAATCTGCTCACAGGCCGTTTTAGCCTTTTTGAAGCAAAATGTGAAAAAATCGATGCAAAGATACGATTTTTTCGTTGGATTTTTATCTAATGCTTATTATAATGTGCTTTTTTAAGAAAAAATAGTACTATCTTTGCACTTCGTGTGAAAAAATAATGCATTGAAACGGGCAATATTTTTTGCGCGTGTGCGTTATTTATATGATTGTCATTTAAAAAGTTAATAATTGTAAATTAAAGAATATAAAAATGCGACGAACTTATCTGCTTTTGATTCTGATTATGGCATTGCAGTGTCTCTTTGCACAGAACAGCAACCGTAAACAGACCGTCTCGAACAAGAAGGAGAGAACTGTTCAGACAAGCGATTATTCCGAAGGTGGTGTAATGACCGATGAAGAGATTATGGAGTACATAAAAGCCGAGCAGGCCAAAGGTACCGATAGTAAACAGATTGTTATAAATTTATTGAAGAAGGGTGTTCCCGAATCGCAACTGAACCGTTTGCGTAAGACATATCTCGAAGAGAAAGAGAAACTCGAGAAGCAGGGAAAAAGAAAAAAGAAGAATATAAACGAAAGAGATAATAATGGTTTGTATGAGAGGGAACGTTTGCCCATCTCGCAGGATTTTGGTTTCTTCTCCGACTCTCTTGATGTGCTTATACCCGATTCTGTTGCTCTTATGGAGCTGCGTATGAAATTGGATGAGCGTCCCAAAATATTCGGTCATAATATCTTCCGTGATAAGGCGCTGAATTTCGAGCCTAATATGAATATTGCCACTCCAGAAAACTATAAATTGGGCCCCGGTGACGAGGTTATTATAGATGTATGGGGAGCATCGCAGTCGACAGTGATTGACGAGATTACTCCCGATGGCTATCTGAATATTGATATGCTGGGACTCGTCTACCTTAGCGGAATGACTGTAAAAGAGGCCGACAGCTATCTGAAAGAGCAATTCAGTCGTATATATGCAGGTATCTCGGGCGATGAACCCAATGCTCATATTAAGTTGTCTCTAGGCAAAATACGTACAATTCAGGTGAGTGTTATGGGTGAGGTCGAGAATCCCGGTACATACGCTCTCTCGGCATTTGCTTCGGTGTTCCACGCTATCTATCAGGCAGGAGGAGTTAATGAGATTGGTACACTGCGTGCCATTAAGGTTGCGCGTGGCGGAAAAACTGTTGTCACAGTCGACGTGTACGATTATCTGTTGAACGGTAAAACAGCTAATGATATTCGCCTGTCCGATGGCGATGCCATTATTGTAGATACATACGACTGTCTTGTCGATGTGCAGGGTAAGGTTAAGCGCCCAATGTTGTACGAGATGAAGACGACAGAGAATGCTGCCGACCTATTGCGCTATGCAGGAGGATTTGCCCGCGAGGCCTATCGTGGAGATATTAGAATAGAACGTATGGGCGAGCGTGAGCGTCAGATTTTTACTCTCGATGCCGAGGAACAGAAAACATTCAAGATGCGCGACGGCGATGTTATGTCGGTCGATTCCATTGCCGACAGCTACGAGAATATGGTAGAGGCAAAGGGAGCTCTGTTCCGCCCCGGAAAGTTCCAGCTTGGTGGGAATATTAAAACTGTAAAGCAACTCATAGAGCGAGCAGGTGGTCTTAAACCCGATGCTTTCGTAAATCGTGCTCTCTTGAATCGTCGTTTACCCGACCTGACAATGGAGAATCTATCAGTAGATGTGGCCGGTATCGTCGAAGGCACAACTATTGATATCGAACTGCGTAGTAATGATATTCTTTATGTTCCGTCACTCTCGGATATGGAGGAGATAAAGGTTATTGATATATACGGAGAGGTTGCAATGCCCGGAAAATATCGTTTTGCCGAGAATACAACCATCGAAGATGTGATTCTTATGGCAGGAGGACTGAAAGACCAGGCATCTACCGCACGTGTCGAGGTGGTGAGAAGAATGAGAGATTCCAATGCGCTTACAAGCAACGATACTATTGCCAAGACATATACATTCCCCATCGATAAAGGTCTGTTGGTATCGCGCGGTAGCAATTTTAAACTACAGCCCTATGACGCTGTCTATGTGCGTCGTTCTCCCGGTTATTACGAGCAGCAGAATGTCGAGATTTCGGGCGAGGTTGCCTTTGCAGGTACATACGTGCTCGACCGTAAGAATATGCGTCTGAGCGACTTGGTAAAGAGTGCAGGCGGTCTCTCGGATAGAGCCTATCCGAAAGGAGCGCGACTCGAAAGACGTATGTCACCCGAAGAGAAGGCTCGTGCGCTTCAGACACTGCGCACTGTACAACGCCAAATGGATTCGGTGGATATAAGCAAGATTGAGGTTCTTGATGTTCACACTGTGGGTATTGAGCTCGATAAGGCAATGAATAACCCCGGCAGCGATTTTGACGTTGTATTGCAGGATGGCGATAAACTTATTATCCCTCAGTTCTCGAATACTGTAAAAATATCGGGAAATGTTGTCTACCCCAATACTGTGACATATAAGGAGAATGAAAGTCTTAAGTATTATATCGAGCAGGCCGGTGGATATGGTCAGAATGCAAAGAAATCAAAGGCGATTATAATTTACAAAAATGGTACAGTGGCACGTGCCAAGGGAAGCAAAAGTAAACTCATTCAGCCGGGATGCGAAATTATTGTACCCACTAAGGTGCACCGTCAGGGTATGAGTACCACTGAGATTCTTTCGCTTTCGTCAACATCGGCATCGTTGGCAACAGTTGTAATTGCACTTATAAATCTTTTGAAATAAGAGGCTATGAATATATTGAGTAACATTGATGTTTTGTGGTTGTCGCGCCGAGTGTGGAGTGACCGCCGCCGACTTATTCGAAACTGCTTTATCGGGGCAATTGTGGCATTGATAATTGCATTCAGTATTCCGCGCCGTTATACATCCGATGTGGTGCTTGCACCCGAGGCGGCAAAGTCATCTTCGTTTGGAGCGCTTGGCTCTCTTGCATCGATGGCGGGAGTGAACGTGGGGGATATGACAGGAGGTAACGATGCCATATATCCCGAGTTGTATCCACAGATTGTAGGTTCGACGGTGTTCATTGCCGACCTATATGCAATGAATGTAAAGTCGGGCGATGGCGAGATTGATATGACACTTTTCGATTATATACGCTCCCATCAGAGTAAAGCCTGGTGGATGTATATTGTTGAACTGCCGCTTAAACTGAAGCAGATGCTCACATCAAAAGCAGGTGGTGTCTCTCTGCCCGAGGATGTTACATATTACAGCTACTCCGAGGGAGAGACAAACGTAATAAACAAACTGCGTAAACTTGTATTGTGCTCGGTGGACGTAGGTAACGAGGTTGTTACAATATCGGTTACTATGCAGGATGCAAAGATTGCAGCACAGGTTGCCGATAGGGTAGCGTCTCTGCTTCAGGATTATGTTACAAAATATCGAACAGGAAAAACTATTAAGGATTTTGAATATAGTAATGCTCTATATGAAGAGGCAAAAGCCGATTATGACAAAAAACAAAAAGCCTATGCTCTTTATGCCGACCGTCACGCTCTTGGTTCAATTACATATAGTGCTAAAATTGAAGAGAATCGTCTGCGTGACGAGATGGAGCTTGCTTACTCTATCTACACTCAGATGGCTCAGCAGAAAGAACTTGCCAAGGCAAAGGTGCAGGAGCGCACTCCTGTCTTTTCGGTAATGCAGCCTGCTGTTGTTCCTCGCCTGCCCTCGGCACCCAAGAGAATGTTTATGTTAATCTCTATTGTGTTCCTCACATTCTTCGGACACGTAGCCTGGCTTATGGTCGAGAAACAGGTTAAAGAGACCATTAAACAACAGCGTATTGCAATAAAGGAGGAGGCACAGGAAAAGAGAGGCAAGTAAAGTCTATTTTTCTATGAGTTTACGTTCTAAGATTGGTAAATATCGCAGGGTGATGGTTAATTTCTTCTCTCTGTCGATGATTAACGGGGTGAGCTATCTGCTTGCCCTTGTAACTATGCCATATCTTATACGTGTGCTCGGTGAGGAGAGATACGGCGCCTACCTTTTTATATACACAGTTGCCCAGTATCTGCTCCTTGCAGGTAACTATGGTTTCCGCTTTTCGGTGACAAGGCAAATATCGGTGCATCGCGACGATAAGAACAGGGTTAATGAGATTTTTAATGCCACTATCGTTGCGCGCCTCATTATCTCATTGGCTGTGGTGTTGCCGGTGCTTGCAGCGGTGGCAATATTTATGGATGGTGACGATGTACTGATGTATCTCTTTGCCCTTGGAATAGTCTTTGGCGATATCCTTATTCCCGTGTGGCTGTTTCAGGGACTCGAAGAGATGAAATATCTTACCATAGTTAATGTAATCTCAAAATTTGTTTTTGCAGGGCTCATATTTATTTTTATTACCAACGAGACCGATTACGTTTACGTGGTGTTGCTTAACTCAATGGGATACGTTGCCGCAGGAGTGGCAAGTCTATGGATTGCAATGAAACATTTTGGAATAAGATTCTCGATGCCGACGTTTGCAGCAGTAAAAGCGCAGTATCGCGATGGATGGCACATTTTTGTATCTAACATAGGAATGGAGTTGTATCGAAACTCCAATATTTTTCTACTTCGCGTATTTGCAGGTGAAGCGGCTGTGGGTATCTATGGTGCAGTAGAGAAAATAGTTAAGGCTGTGCAGACAATTCTGAATGCTCTGCCGATGGCTCTGTTCCCATATATCAGCCGACTTTTCTATGGCGAGAAGAGTGGCGATAATGTAACGGTGCTTATGCGTCTTGTGAAATGGGCTTTCTTGCTGCTCTCTGTTGTTGCTGTAGCTTTTGTCCTTTCATCAAAACTGCTGTATATCTATTTGGGTCTTGAAATAGACTACGAGATTGCACGTACATTGGTGTGGCTTATGGCACCTGTACTGCTTTTTGGCTGTATGAACTACATTGTGGGTATTGTGGGCCTGCTGAATTTGGGAGCTGCAAAGAGTTTCCAACGTAATATATGGGTGTCGGCAGTAATCTCGGTGTCGTTTATGCTTGTCTTCTGCAACGAATATTCCTATTATGCAGCTGCGGCTGCTTGGACTATTGCCGAGTTTTTGTTGTTCATTCTGTGTCTGTTCTCGTTGCGTAGCATAAAGAGAAGAAAGGAGGTTACGCTATAATGACGTTGATGGATTTCATAGCTGTTGTTGCTATTTATGTCGAAATTGCGGTGCTTGCAATTATTGATATGAAGTTGTGGCGTACAATATACACTCCGCTTAATTTGTTGATGCTGCCGTACGCGCTTATGCTTATGGTAGCACTTATCTCTTGCGGAAATTGGGGAATAGTCGATTTCTATTATCCCAGCCTTCAGGTGTGGATGATAGGACTGCCTATATTTGCTCTGCCGGGATTTATTTTTGGAATAGCATTCCGAAACAAATTGCAGTTAGAAGGTGGTGGCCGTATTGAGGATGATGGGATAAATATGCACCGTTTGAATATAATTACCACCATAATAGTAGCTGCTTTTATACTGCGTTTTATTATGATGGTTCGCACAAGCCCCTATCTGCCCGGTTCCGAGGATTTTGGCTACGACTACTGCGGTGGCGGTCTGTGGGGACACTTGCATCGCTTGTTGCACGCTCTCTCTATCATCTATATATATAAGTATGACAAAAAGCATTGGTACTATCTGCTTCTTATTGGTGGAATGTACTTTGTTACACTTATGTATGGTGTAAAGTCGTGGGTACTCATTCCTGCGATGGGTGGTATATGTATGCGCCTTTTTGCTGGGAAAATTAAACTGAAAATGTCCCTTTTCTTAAAGGTGGCTGCATTTGCCTTTGTTGTTTTCTTTGTAACATATACCTTCTCTCTGTTTTTGGGACAGGAAGAGACTGCTACTTTCGATGTGATTTTCGAGATTATTTGCAAGAACTTTGTGCATTACGTGATAAGCGGTATTGTAGGCTGGAGTCAGGATTTGCAGATGGGTATCTTGGAGTCACCTCGCTTCGAGGTTCTTTTGACGAATATTCTGAATCTGTACAATGTGGTAGCAGGTAATGAGTATGTCGACCCTGTGAACCCATTCTTCATCCATAATGGGGTACGTGGTTCTAATGTACGTGCTTTTTTTGGTACGATATATATAAATGCGAGTATGATACAGTTTGTATTGGTGGTACTTGCAGTCTCGGCAGTACATTATCTTGTGAAACTGTGGGCTGTTGCCTCACGTAGCATCTATGTAAATGTACTCTATTTCTTCTACGGCGGAATGTTGTTGATGGGATGGTTCGAGATATATTTCTATCATTTGCAGTTTTTCGAGCAACCGTTTATGATTTTTGTCATTTATATGATGATGAAGATAGGTTTCAAGAAAAAGGATACCGAGGTGTTGACTGCTGAGAATAATGAGCAAGATGGTGGTGCTAATACTCGACCTTAATTATATAAGTTTATACAACGGTTATGACTGCTATTATAATTCTTAACTGGAATAATGCCAATGATACAATTCATTGCCTTAGTTCATTGACAAAGGCAGATGGGGATTTTCGTGTATATGTGGTTGATAATGGCTCAACCGACGATTCTCTACAGCGCATAAATGAATGGGTGGATAGTAATCGTGATATTGAGGTGTCTGTTGTTCCGCTTGAAATGAACTATGGCTTTGCAAAAGGTAATAACAAGGGTATTGCTTTTGCTCGACAGCATAACCCCGATTACTTCCTGCTTTTGAACAATGATACCGAAGTTAAGCCCGATTTTCTGACAAGGATTTTCGATTTCAAACAACGTCATCCCGAGTACAGCGTACTGACTCCCAAGATATATCTCTTCTCGGACAAGAAAAAAATATGGAACTGTGGTGGCCGATTGGCAATGGGCTTCAGAAAATATTATTATGCCGGACAGGGCGATGATGCAATAAAGGAGAGTGAGTTTATTCCTATTACTTTTGTTACAGGGTGTGCGCTCTTCTTCCCGGCAGAGTTGTTGGACGGCGAAGGCCGTCTGCTCACCGAACGTTTCTTTTTTGGCGAGGAGGATTTTGAATTTTCGATGCGTATGAACGCGCAAGGAGTAAAAATGGCCTGCGTACTCGACTCGATATTATACCATAAGGTTGGTGCATCGGGCTCTCGTATGAGCGGACTTGGAAAGATATATCTGCATTTTCTTAATAGGTTTATTGATATACGACTGCATAATTCGTCTCTGTTTTATGCTTTATGGTCGTTAGTGAATATCCCGCTGTGTTTACGTCACTTCTACCGCTCGTCGCGCTCTTTGAGAAGGTCGATGAAGCTGACCTCGTGCCTACTGTCCGATGCAAGCAGGAAAGATGGTGTCTCACAGACCGATTTTGTGGCTCTGGTCTTAGATGGAACTTACTTTGATAAAACGAAATGATTATGAAAAAAGAGATATGGGGATTCTATCCGCCTCCTCTTGGTGGTATATCGATGTATTGTAAACGCCTCTCACATAGGATGCGTGAGAAGGATTCTACAATAGTGCTGAGAAATTTTTCGAACAGTAAGAGCGATAAGGATTTTGTGAAAAATGTCTCTAATCGTGTATGGGAGTTTGTTCGTCTGCTATTTGCCGAGAAACGTCTCATACATTCGCAGTTTACAAACATATATATGCTGTTGCTTCTCTATCTTTTCGGATGGAGGCACCCGCTGATAATGACATTGCACAATCGTCGCATAGTGCTTCTGAACGGATGGAAACGCTTTGTGGTGAATCGACTGTTTCGCCGTGCAAAATATATCATATATAACGACAGTGCTTATACAGCCTCGTTGCAAGAGAAATATGATATTGACACGGCAAAGGTCGTTATATTACCAACATATATTTCTCCGTTGCCCGATGAGCATAAAGGGCTTACCCCTGAGATTGAGGAGTTCTGCAATAAACATCGTTATACAATGTCGTCAAATGCGCATACACTGGTAAAGAATGTCTTTGGCGATGTATACGGACTCGACCAACAGATAGAACTGATGAATCGTCTTGTAAACAGGGATGCTATGGATGTAGGGCTTATCTTCTGTATTGCCGAGGTGTACGACGATAGCTATTATAACGAGTGTGTGGCGCGTATAAAGGAACTAAATCTGATGGATAATTTCCTTTTTCTCATAAAATCGCCTGTTAATGGTTTCGAGGTGTGGAAACGCACCGACCTCTTCCTGCGTCCGACAATGTCGGATATGGAGGGAATATCGGTAAAGGAGGCGCTTGAATTTGGTACCCCGGTGGTGGCGAGTGACGTGTGTGTGCGCCCCCGTGAGGCTGTTCTTTATAAAAAAGCCGATGTAGATGACCTGTACGAGAAGGTCTCTGCCATTCTAAAGGAACAACAGCGTGTGTCGTACAGTCCCGAGGTGTCGGTACCCGATGAGATTTTAAGTATATACGGACGTTTTTAGCAAATTTAAACAGCGCGAAAGAAAAACTTGTGAAATTTTTAATTATCTTTGAGGTGAACCTCGAAGATTCCAGGATTAAAAGTAAAACTATATTGTCCTATTTATATTTAATAACCAACTAAAAATAAATGAAATAAGAAACAGACAGAACACGAATGAACGTAATGAAAGTGGGGTTTACGATAGAGACTCCTTTTAAGTAAGAGAATAAAAACATTATCAACTGTAAGCGTTCCCATTCGTATTTATAACATATTGGATTTGAGCTTTTAGCTCTTGTTCTCTCTTATTTGAATACCGCCAAACATTCAGTTTACGAGAACAAGCAGTAAGGAGGTTCACGCCGTTTTAGGTGTGAACTATTCGTGCTTGTCGTAAACGAGGTCACTTGGCGGTAACCCAAATAAGAGGCGAGTAACGAATGGTTTACGCCTTTTTTAGTATTTAAGAAAAATGAAAACAATTAGATTTGTCGGAATGGCAATTCTTGCCATTTTTATGAGTGTGAACCTTGTTTCGTGCAGTGGCGGTGACGACGAAGAGGTTATTTTAGACCCCTCCAACGATTACGGTAAAATTTCAAAGAACGATTTTGTTGCTACCGGCGGTTACCGAAACTTAAAACCTCTAAGAGCCACAATTTTAGCATCGATAAACACCGCTTTTCAGGGTGCATATACCTCTATGGGTGTTGAGTTTACTCCCAATCAACCCAATTTCGGTTCAAGCGAGACACAGAGTGTAAAATCGAAAAGCGGTATAACAAACGGACACTTCGAGACCGAACTTGCTTGGAACGATGAAGGTGCATTAGAGCCCGGAACCACCTACTATTATCGTGCATACGTTTATGTTGCCGGCACCCGATACAATGGTGAGACCCGCAGTTTCGAAACTCCCGACCTACAGTTGTCAAAAGGTGATTTTGTAGATTTGGGACTAAGCGTAAAATGGGCATCATACAATATGGGAGCAAATTCCCCCGAGGCTATGGGAACTTTATTACAGCAGTGCTATGCTTTCAAGAATTTTAATAAAAATATAAAATTTGATTTCTTTCTTTGGCCCGATGAATCTTTCCTTAGTTATATTCCCGATGAGGTAGAAGATGATAATTGGTTAGGAAATTCCTCTTATGATGTTGCAACACGTACAATGGGAAGCAGTTATCGTATCCCTACCGAGGATGAGTGGGAAGAGTTGGAATATGATTGCCGTTGGACAAGCGGAGTGTGCAATGGTGTTAAAGGTTTCTATGTCAGTGATAAGAAGGATGGTACTTCTGTGATTTTTTTACCATACGTAAAGAACAGCAGTAAATATGACATAACAGTCTATTTGAGTGCTCCAAATGACATTATCAGGAACCTTAGAAAAGCAGTTGATATTAGAGAACGAGCTGTATATGATTTACAAGTTCCAGGACTCAGTACTTCCGTGCGTGCTCAATTTTTACAGAATTATTATAATGATATATTGGAATTAGAAAAATCGATTGGAGTAGGAGAGGTACTGACAGAAAACACTCACATATTTTGCAACGGTGGTCTTATCCTCCGCTCTTATACTGCCGGCAGCTTTGAACTTTCTCATTGGGCGGATGATGGCGATTTTAACTGGACGCACCCCGAAACAGGTAAGGAGTATAATTTTTATGAGAGAAAAGATGGAGTTCTTGGCGGTGGAGTATTATATGTAAGAGCCGTTAGCAATAGATGAAATTTTGCCCGCAAAGGCGGTAAGATAGTAAATAAGAGTGATTCTTTACACGTGAAGGAGTCGCTCTTTTTTCTCTCTATCTTTGCGCTATTCCATAAACAATATTCATAAATATTACTGTCCGATAAAAATAGAATAATCCCAAAAAGGGTTATTGACGAAGCTGATATTGCCCACTTTTTCATAAAATCATAAGGTTGTTCATTGGTGCGCCGTATGAAAATTAGTAAAATGGTAGATGTTTTTTGGATTAAGTGCGAGGATGTTTGAGCGAAGCGAGTTCCGCAGCACCCAAAAAACATCGTGAGCA
>JAGBBX010000063.1 GCA_017938245.1 Bacteroidaceae bacterium | reverse complement strand
CCTGAGCCAGGATCAAACTCTTCGTTGTAAATTCTATAAGTGTATGTACCAAAGTACAAATTGTCTGTTTGATTAATGTTGCTCAGAATCGATTTATATAAAAAGAATCGTATCGTCAAAAATAAACGATTGACGGTTTTAAAATAAAGTTCCTTACTTTCTATGCTTCATAGTTTTATCAAAACTACAAAGACACGTTGTACTGCTTTGTCTGTATGGAATGTTGTCAAGGATCGTCTTTGCTTTCGTGGGTCGCTGTGTTGCTTCCCGAAAGCGAGTGCAAAGGTACAGCTTTTTTTTTACCTACCAAACTTTTTCGCAACTTTTTTTTAAAAAAATTTCTCAGCGAGAAAAACTCAAAAAAACGTCACTCAAAATGTCAAGGTTGCTCGTATCTTAAACACTCCGCTGAGTGCCGAAAGCGGATACAAAGTAACGGCAAAAAATTGAACCTACCAAATATTTTAAACAAAAAAATCGAGAAATTTTAAACATTTTTTAATATTCATTAAATATCAAGCAGTTACGTAAAAGCTTTATTTGTACAAAAAACAATCATATTGCAATATTTCTAAATAAGCAATATTCTACTCTACTCAAACTCGTATACATTTATACATATATAGGTTGCATTTAATAGAAATTTACATAAGAAAACTAAAAAAGGGTATATAATTGACATCAATAGAATAAATATCATTATTTTTGCAGTCACTATTAAAAAACTATTAAGCACAAAATAGTTTTCAGGAAGATTTAATAAGCGAACGTAAAATATGAAGAAAACAATAATCGCTATACATTATATATATATATTAATATTATCCTTAATTTCGATTAGTGTATTAGCACAAAGCGAAAATAAAGTAAGAATACACGGTCGAGTTATGGACTCCTCGACAAAAGAGGCTCTTCCATACGTTTCGGTGCGAATAAGCCGCAGTACCCTTGGATGCAGCACCGACAATAACGGTTACTACTCTTTCTTTGCACCACAGCTACGAGACACACTCATCGTATCGAGTTTAGGATATGGCGAGCAACGCGTGGTTTTGTCAGGCAAGACACGTTTACCAATAAACGTATATTTGAAACCCGAAAACCTACAGCTATCCGAAATAACCATTAAGCCTAAAAAAGAGAAATACAAACGCAAAAACAATCCGGCTGTAATATTGGCAAAAACAATAATTGAAAAGCGAGATGACAACTCACCCGAAAACAAGCCATTCTACAGCCGAGACCGACACGAGAAACTTAATGTCGCTCTGAATAACTTCAACTCGTCACAAGAGAGCCATTTTGGCAAGAAGTTCTCTTTTCTCGATAATTACATCGACACATCATTAATATCGGGTAAACCAATCCTACACGTATCGGCACGCGAACTAATAGGCACCGATTACTATCGCAAGGAGCCTAAGCGCCATCGCCAATATGTAAAAGCACGTAAACGAGATGGTATAGACGATGTATTTTCGGCCGAGTCGTTAGAGGCACTGTACGAGGAGACATTCAAAGACGTTAATATATTCCAGGACAATGTTTCTCTCTTTGGCAGCAAGTTTATGAGTCCTCTCTCGAAATTGGGACCTACCTTCTACCGGTACTATATAATGGACACCCTTGACATCGCAGGAGAAAGATGCATCGACCTCGCTTTTGCGCCGTTCAACTCAGAGTCATTCGGATTTACAGGTCACATTTATGTAACAGCAGACTCAACTTTCTTCATTAAACTTGTTCAAATGAATGTTCCTCACGATATCAATATGAATTTCGTGGAGTATATGAACATAAAGCAGGAGTTCGACCGCCTGGACGATGGCACACGAATACTACTGAACGAATCACTTGTAACCGAATTTAAGGTAATTGATGCTGTAAACGGATTCTACGCCAGCCGCAATGTTGCATACGCCAACTATAAATTCTCAGCCGACGATACCGCCGAAAAGGTTCTAGATTTTCCGGGAACAGTGTACGAAGATGACAACTCGACACGACGTCAAGAGGATTATTGGACTCAAAACCGCATAGCCGAGGTAACCGAAAAAGAACAATCAGTGGGTCGTATGATGAAAGAGTTGCGCTCCCAACCCCTCTATTATTGGTTCGAGAAGGGAATCTCTTTCCTATTTACCGGCTGGGTCCCCATTCGTGAGAATGAGCCGCCCATCTTCTATGGCCCGGTAAACACCACTGCAAGCTACAACGAACTCGAAGGACTTCGTCTGCGCACAGGCGCAATGACGTCAGCCTATCTGAACCCACATCTTTTCGGTCGTTTCTTTGTTGCATACGGACTTCGCGACCACCGTTGGAAATATATGGGCGAGGTGGAATACTCTTTCAAAAAGAAGAAAGAGCATCCTAATGAATTCCCAATACACTCGATAAAGGCAAGCTACGAGAATGACATTTTCCAATACGGACAAACATACCTCTACACCAACAAGGACAATATGTTCCTCAGTCTTAAAAGACAGGACGACAATAAAATCGGATATGTCAAAAATGCAGAATTAACCTATACACGCGAATTTTACAACCACTTTTCTTATGCACTGACACTACGTAACAGAATAGACGAGTCGACCCATCTTATTCCATTTGAGCGCACCTCAACTACCGATGGAATGACAACAAGCACTTTTGTAAAAAACCTGAAACAGTCCGAGGTTGAGATATTCCTGCGCTATGCACCAAAAGAGAAATTCACACAGACAAAGTGGAACCGTCACTCGGTACTTCCCGAACACCCCGTATTCACTCTAAAGCATCGCATTGGATTAAAGGATGTTCTGGGCAGTGATATAAACTACCACCACACCGAGGCGACATTCCAAAAGCGATTCTGGTTTTCGGCGTTCGGATACACCGACTGCCTGTTAAAAGCCGGCAAAGTATGGAACAAGGTTCCCTTCCCATTACTCATAACCCCTAACGCCAATCTTTCGTACACTATACAGGACGAGTCGTTTTGGTTGATGAACGCAATGGAGTTTTTCAACGACGAATATGCATCGTGGGATCTCACATACTATATGAACGGACTTATATTCAACCGTCTGCCACTCATCCGTAAACTAAACTGGCGCGAAGTGATATCGTGCCGAGGAATGTTTGGAAATCTTAGCGAAAAGAATCGTCCCGACCCGGCAAATACAGGCTCGCTGTTCAAATTCCCATACGAGAACGACGAATACCACTTCTTAGACTCGAAACCCTACGTAGAAGTTGCAGTGGGCATAGAGAATATTTTCCGTGTGCTGCGCATAGATTACGTAAGAAGAATGACCTACCGCGATTATCCGGGGATAGACAAGAACGGATTCAGAATAAAGCTGCACGTTCAATTCTAGAATAATGGTTCTGAGAAAGTATTTCGTAATGGCCATAAATAAAAAGTAAAGATAGCGATAACTCTCTTTACTTTTTATTTATGGCAATCTGCTCTTTTAAACCTATTTCGGAACAATATTACCAACCTGTTTGCGACCATCCGGCAGCTTTATACCACTCAGTTGTAGAGAAGTCGGTATTATAGAACAGACTCTCATCACCTTCACGCGGAACATACATCGATACTGCGCAATACTCCTCCTTATCCACTTTATAAGTAGTACGATGCACCGCCGAATACCAGCTACCGGTTGTTGCTCTATAAGGAACAGCAAGTCTCAGCGCCTTATACCACTGTTCGTAATCTTCGGCTTCAAGATGGCTCTTCATTACTGCGTTTGCATCGGAAAAATCGGGATAAAAATGCCGCGAAGTAATCGAATATCCGTTAGGCAAATAAGAAAATACACTTTTAGGATTAAATTTTTCACGTTCAAACACCTTTGGTATATAACGCGCGCTATACTCGGCCAACTGCTCAACTGCACTGCAATCTACTACAGAAAGCACTACCCCATCGCGTTTATTCACATAATCGGCACAATAGGCATCAACCACCTTTGATGCATCAAACTTTCTTGCAAAGAAGTGCTCTAAAAGCAAGTCGTATGGGGCACCATCGGCAGGAATCTCGGCAGGCGACGCAATAATACATCCTACACTATTGCGGAGAGCATAAGCCGTCTCCAATGTTTGCATAAAACAAGCATCAAATAATAGCATTGTAGGTTTCACAGGCTGTTCTTTCAATAATATTGCGAGTTCTTCGATATCTATTGCAGCCGATGTCGAATTAGAGAAGTTATTATTATCGTTATCTACACCTATACTACGCTGACAAGGCGCCATTTTTCCCGAAACCCATCCGCTACCGTGCGACCACATTACAACATTAAGAGAGCAAGCAGGATAGCGTTCATTCACCCAATCAAACACCATACGTGCGTTCTCGACATCGCTACTACTGAAATCATCTTCGAAAGTGTGTAGTATTTCACACTGCCCCTCGACACCATCGAAGTAAACACGACTGATTCTGGGAAGTGACACATCGTCGACAAAAAGAAGCAACTCGCAATCATCGGGAATCTCATCGGCCGCCATCTTCATCTCGTTTATATCGAAAGAAGCATAGCTCGACAAGCTATTCTCGGCCATTATATATACAAAAGTAAGGTTGCGCAATGTATCGCCATCTTCGGAACGAGAAGCACCATCCCCACTGTTTTTGCTACAAGAAGCAAAAGAGATTATTGCACAAAAAAAACATAACAGATTACTTAACAGTTTCATCTGCAATAAGTTTTTAGGGACGTGTAAATTTAAATTTGTCGCCAAGATAACGAACCGTAAGTCCACGTCGACGCTGTAGACGGTTTTTCACCTTTGCCTCTTTCTTCTTTAAAGACTTTTCATTCTTTGCAAACAGTACAATAGAAGTGCGTCCCGACTGCCCCTCTTGGGTTGCCATATAATCCTGTAATTCTTGAGCATAGTGCTGCCTATCGGGAAGGAACTTTGTTTTTTTATTCAACTGCACCCCTTCTATGAGTTGCACTTCGGTAAAATATGCTATTGTATCGGAGAAAGATATTGATACACCCAACACATAAACACCCTTATTATCACTCTTTGCCGATGCTGTAAACACCAGCAACATTGCCATTACTATTAAAGAAATACTTTTTTTCATACAATTATTACTCCTGCGTACAATTATTTACACGCTAAACAGATATTCAATTTGCGAAGATAATAAAAAACTTGCTTACGAACGGCAGGATTCATAGAAATATTGCAAAGCACCCGACAATAAATCATTTTTTGCATTACCCGACCGGCACATTTCGGCATATAAAAACGGGCCACCCCAAAGGATGACCCGGCACTTATTCTCTCAATGATGTTATCCCAAATAGGATTTAAGCAGCTTACTACGCTGATTCTGTTTCAAACGGCGAATAGCTTTCTCTTTAATCTGTCTTACGCGCTCACGTGTCAGACCAAACTTATCGCCAATCTCCTCGAGAGTCATTTCCTGTGTACCTATTCCAAAGAACATCTGGATAATTTCTTTCTCTCTATCGGCCAATGTCGATAATGCACGGTCAATCTCACGCGACAAAGACTCGCTAACAAGAAGATTGTCGGCCATAGGAGAATCGTCGTTCACAAGAACATCGAGCAGACTGTTATCCTCGCCATCGACAAAAGGCGCGTCAACCGAAATGTGACGACCCGATACCTTAAGCGAGTCTACAACCTTGTCAACAGGAAGATCCAACTGGTCGGCAAGCTCTTCGGCCGAGGGACGACGTTCGTTTTCTTGCTCAAATTTCGAGAATGCCTTGCTAATCTTGTTGAGTGAACCAACCTGGTTCAACGGCAAGCGCACAATTCTCGATTGCTCGGCCAGAGCCTGAAGAATCGATTGTCTAATCCACCATACGGCATAACTGATGAACTTGAAGCCACGTGTCTCGTCGAATTTCTCGGCAGCCTTAATAAGACCAAGATTACCTTCGTTGATAAGGTCGGGCAGACTGAGGCCTTGGTTCTGATACTGCTTTGCTACCGATACTACGAAACGCAAGTTGGCTCTTGTCAACTTCTCCAACGCCAAACGATCGCCCTTACGGATTCTTTGGGCCAATTCCACCTCTTCCTCTACGGTAATGAGGTCTTCACGGCCAATTTCCTGCAAGTACTTGTCGAGCGAAGCGCTTTCGCGGTTTGTGATGCTTTTTGTAATTTTTAATTGTCTCATTGTGCTTCGTACAATTTCAATTTGCAAAATTATAATATTTAAACAGCAAAAGCAAGTTTTAGAATAAAAAAATACTATAAAATAATGTTAATTCTAATATTAATAATAGTTTGTTCATATGCAACCCCGCCACAATAGGTAGAAACAACGAGGAAAACCCAAAATAATAAATGGGTTATCCTCGTTGTTATGAGGTTGAATAAGTAGAACTATTATAGGTCAAAGATGTTTGGCAGCAAACAAATAAAACCTGAGATTATTTGCTACAAGATAACCACGTTGCTCTTTTCCATATATATTCAAGCGGTCCCTGCTTATGGTTCCTGAACCAGATGCAGGCAAAAATATACTGTGCAACAAATATTCCTATTCCAACAAACAGGCTGTATGTATAATTAAGGCTTAAATGTAATCCCCAATGGTAGAAGATAAAACTACCTATAACCGATTGAGTAATGTAGTTGGTAAGACTCATACGTCCGTAGGGAATTATCTTATCCAAAAACTTCTTGAGTGAGGTAAGGTAGTAAAGCAACACTATTGCCGAGACAAGGAGCATCATAAATGCGAATTTATAGAGTGAGCTTACTATAAGTATCGCTGGTGATGCTACAGCGCTGTTTGTGACAAATTCCTTGAGCATTGGCTCTAATCCACGCAGTGGGAAGAAAAGCACAAGTGCGCATCCAGCTGTTGCCAGCCAAAAGCGAATATTTTTCTCGCTGCAGGTAAACAATTTCCGTCGACCCATCCACATTCCAAGTAGGAAGAGAGCCGGTGTCTGGAAAAAGCGTGCATTCTCCCACGCCCAAGCAAGACTCGCCAACTGTCCCTCCCACAAGTTCATTTTGGCAGTCTCTATAAATGTACCACTGCTCTGAACCATATAAGCTGTACCCCAAAATTGTGAATCAAGCGACTTAGGTGCAACATATTCTGGATTAAAGATTGCATATATCATCTCGCCTATTTCCAGCGGTTGCATCATCATTATTGCTGCGGCAATGAGCAAGGTGCGGTTACTGCATCGAGCAAACAGCGGCAACACAAATCCTGTAACAGCATATAGCACAAGCACCTCGGCGGTAAAGAACATCGCATTGATTTGCCCCCATAGGAACAGCAGTAGCAATCGCCACATAAACCTAAGACGAAAATCGTTCCCCTTTTCCAATTGCCTACTATCCTGAATATAGAAACTGAATCCGAAAAGAAGGGCAAAAATTCCATAGGCTTTTCCTGCGAGCAGAAAACTTGTAGAATCCCATATCGCCTTGTTCGAGAATTGCAGCAATGTGCTTTCGGTGCCGGGGTAACTGTAAAAATTAAAGTGCTCGAGGCTGTGCAGCAGCACTATTCCAAGTACAGCCAATCCTCTTATAACATCTGCAACATCTATGCGTTCTTTTTTAATCATTATTTACTAATGGTTGGTTTGCTAAAAATAAAAACTCTCACATTCAGTTCGATATCAGCAATTCTATTTACTGCTTCTTTTTATTTGTAATAGCATCGATTACCGCTATTGCTGTCACATTAAGAATATCCTGCACCGAGCTTTCGAAGTCGATAAAGTGAATAGGCTTATTCAGTCCCATCTGAATGGGGCCTATAATCTCGGTGTCGGGACTTAATGCTTGCAACATCTTATACGAACTGTTGGCAGCACTCAGACAAGGGAAGATAAGAGTATTCACATCCTTGCCATAGAGACGCGAGAAAGGGTATTTACTATCGCGCAGCTCGCGGTTGAGCGCTACATTCACCTGCATCTCGCCATCAATCACCCAATCGGGATATTCGCGGTGCAAACGTTCTATGGCTGTATGTACGTCACCGGCACTACCACCCTGGTCGCTACCGAAGTTACTGTATGAGACCATTGCCATTACAGGCTCGTGATTGAAGAAGTGAAGTGCTTTCTCGCTCAAACGGGCTATATCGACAAGGGTATCGCTGTTGGGGCTACGGTTAATGAGTGTGTCGGCAACAAAATAGGTACCTTTCTTTGAGTTAAGAATGTGCATTGTAGCAAAATGGTCGAAGCCATCTTGCAACCCGATTACCTCTTTAGCAACCTTGATAGTGTTTGAGTATTTTGTATAGAGTCCGGTTATGAATGCATCGGCATCGCCCGTCTCTACCATCATCATTCCAAAATAGTTACGCTCGAACATCTTATCGTTTGCCTCTTCGAAAGTATATCCCTCGCGCTGACGCTTATCGTTGAGGATGCGTGCATAACGCTCGCGACGCGGTGCCTCGCGGTCGTGACGCAGGTTGACAACCTCTATACCGTCGAGGCTGAGGTCGAGTTCCTTGGCCAGCTTTGCTATACGTTCGTCATTTCCAAGAAGAATGGGATAACAAATACCCTCCTCCTTTGCCTGAACAGCTGCTTTCATCATCGAAGGGTGAGCCCCCTCTGCAAATACCACACGCTGAGGCCAGGTGCGCGCAGTGTCGTAAATCTGCTGTGTGAGTTTTGACTCGCGACCCATAAACTCGCGCAAATGCTCTTTGTATTTATCCCAATCGGCAATTGTCTTGCGCGCTACCCCACTGTCGATGGCCGCCTTTGCCACTGCTGCCGATACCTCGGTGAGCAGACGGGGGTCGACAGGCTTGGGAATGAAGTAGTCGCGTCCGAATGTAAGGTTGTTAACCTGGTAAACCTTGTTGACAATCTCGGGGACGGGTTGCTTGGCAAGGTCGGCAATAGCACGTACTGCGGCAAGCTTCATCTCTTCGTTTATGGCTGTAGCTGCGGTGTCGAGCGCTCCACGGAAGATATAAGGAAAACCTATGACATTGTTTATCTGATTGGGATAGTCACTGCGTCCTGTGCTAATAAGAACATCTGGACGGCTTGCCATTGCATCCTCGTAAGAAATTTCGGGGACGGGATTGGCAAGGGCAAAGACAATGGGGTCGTTTGCCATTGAGCGCACCATCTCTTTTGTGAGTATATTGCCTTTTGAGAGGCCGAGGAATAGGTCGGCACCGGCAATTGCCTCTTCGAGAGAGTGAATATCGTTGCGCGTGGTGGCAAACTCTACCTTCTCGGGGGTGAGTCGCTCGCGTGCTGTGGAGATTACCCCTTTGCTGTCGAGCATTACTATATTCTCTTTTTTCACTCCCAAAGCGACATACAATCTTGCACAAGAGATAGCTGCTGCACCGGCACCATTTACAACAACCTTTATCTTGGATATATCTTTGCCGTTTACCTCAAGAGCGTTAAGCATTCCGGCAGCCGAAATGATTGCAGTTCCGTGCTGGTCATCGTGCATAACGGGAATATCGAGTTCCTCTTTAAGGCGACGCTCAATCTCGAAGCACTCGGGTGCCTTTATATCCTCAAGGTTGATTCCTCCAAAGGTGGGCGAGATTGCCTTTACTGCCTCGACAAATTTATCGGGATCGCTCTCGTCAACCTCGATATCAAACACATCGATACCTGCATATATCTTAAAAAGCAGACCTTTTCCCTCCATAACAGGCTTACCGCTGAGGGCGCCTATATTGCCAAGTCCGAGCACTGCCGTACCGTTTGATATTACTGCAACCAAATTGCCCTTATCGGTGTAGCGGTAGGCATCCTGCGGATTCTTCTGTATCTCGAGACAAGGCTCGGCTACTCCGGGTGAATAGGCAAGCGAAAGGTCGGTTTGTGTAAAGTAGGGTTTTGTTGGTACTACCTCTATTTTTCCGGGGCGCTTTCCTTCGTGATAGCGTAGCGCCTCCTCTTTTGTTATCTTAGCCATAACATTACTCTTTTAGAAATTAACGTTGTTTATTAAATTGTACCTCCTTCGACGCCTATACCAAATAGTGCAAAGTCGTATTTCACAGGGTCTTCGGGGCATAATATCGAAAGCTTTTCGGTTAGCATCTCGACTGTGCGACGGTCGTTTGCCTTACGTTCTATGAGTCCTAACGTGCGACCAGTGCGCGACACGTGTACGTCTACGGGCATCATAAGACGGGCAGGGTCTATCTGCCGCCATATTCCAAGGTCGACAATGCCATCGCGTCGACAGAGCCAGCGCAGCATCATATGCAACCTTTTACACGCCGATGCAGGCTTTCCCGACAGCGCCACAGGATTGGAGATGTGTCTTGTAGAGACGCCGTCATTGGAGTGCGCCAACGAAGAGCGCAGTCGGTGTATGCCACTCCACGTGTCGGACTCGTCGGCAAAGAGAGCCTCCATTGTATTGTGATTATTGTAAATATCTTGTAATCCGCGACACAGATACTTAAAGTCGCGTACAAAGAATGTGCGATGAATATTATTTGCATCGTCGAGCGACAGCCAACTGCCACGCATAATAAAGTCGTAGGGTTTTCCTCCCATAATATCGAACAGCATCTTTTTACCCGAGCGTATTATCATTGTACGGTTGCCCCACGCTATCACCGAGGCAAGAAGTGCTGCAATCTCAATATCGCGTTGGTCGCTAAAGGCGTGTGGAAACTGTACCGGGTCGTTGGCAATAAAGGCGGGAGTGTTATAGGCTGCCACCTTTTCATCTAAGAACTTCTTCAGTTTTTCCATTTTTGGAATACTATATATTATTTACACGCGCTACCCTACCGCCAAAAAAGTAATTAACGATGTTTGTTGCAGCAAACTGCGCCATCTCGCGTCGTCCGTCGACGGTCTCATATAACATCGAGCACCTCGTCGTAAGTAAAACTATCGACTCCGGGTGCAGGCATTGTAACCTCAAACTCTTTAAGAATTTCGCGGTACAATTCACCGAAGATATTGTATGTTATAAGTACTTTCGGCTTCATATACTTTATGTGAGTCAGTTGGCAGCCAAATAAGCATCGAGGGTCTTCATTGCCTCGAGCATAGCATCATCGACCTCCTTACGTGCAGGCGCTAGCGGCAGACGAAGATTGTTGCCCATCTTTCCCTGGTGTGCAAGAAGCGACTTTACTCCTGCCGGATTACCGTCGGCGAAAAGAAGTGTACACACCTGTGAGAATGCCTCGTCGAGCTTCTTTGCCTCGTCGTGCTTACCCTCCATAGCAAGGTGAGTCATACGTGTAAAGGCTGCGGGATAGGCATTTCCGAATACAGTTACTGCACCTACTCCACCCACCTTGATAATATCGCAAACAAGGCCGTCGTCACCCGAAAGAACATCGAAACCCTGTGGAGCACGGTCGACAATCTCTTTAATCTGGGCAATATTTCCCGATGCCTCTTTTACTCCCGCGATATTGGGACACTCGTTGGCAATGCGCATAACCGTATCGGGCAGCATATTTACTCCTGTACGTCCCGGAACGTTATACATATAAATAGAGAGTTGTGTAGCTGCTGCCAATGCACGGTAATGACGATAAAGTCCTTCTTGGCTGGGTTTATTATAGAATGGAGTCACCGAAAGAATGGCATCGACGCCTGTAAAATCTTCGGTAAGCAGTTCGTTTATCAATGCCTGTGTACAATTACCTCCTACACCCAAAAGAATAGGCAGACGACCCGCAACTTTATCTATGACGCGCTTTCGAACGTTGCGTTTCTCCTCGAGGTCTAATGTAGGAGTCTCGGCTGTTGTACCAAGGACACACAGAAAATCGGTTCCTGCATCAAGCTGTGTTTGTACTAAATTGTCGAGTGCTACATAATCAACTTCACCCGTCTCTGTAAAGGGGGTAACAAGAGCTACTCCCATTCCTGTTAATCTTCTTCGCGTCATAAATTTAAGAAACTATTTTTTTATCACTAATTCTTTTTCACCTGTGCCGTATTAAATTTTATATTACCACAGCACTATTTTTAAAATTTGCTGACAAATTTACATCATTTTTTGCCAACAACAGTTATTTTCGTTGATAAATATTTAAATTTTATAATAATTTATCATTTAGTCAGCATAGCAAGAAACTCATTCTCATCTACTATGCGCACACCCAATTTTTGTGCTTTTTCTAATTTGCTTGGACCCATATTCTCGCCCGCAAGTATAAAACTTGTTGATTTACTTACACTTCCAACATTCTTACCACCGTTTTTCTCTATCATTTCCTTATATTCATCACGTGAATGAAGAGAGAAAACACCGCTAACGACTATGCTCTGTCCATCGAGCAGCTGTGTACGTCCTTGCATCACCTCATCGTCGAGAACAAATTTAACTCCCGCAACACGAAGTCTCTCGACAAGGCTGCGGTTCGACTCAACAGCAAAGAACTGAAGCACGGCTGTTGCTATACGCTCACCAATCTCGTCGACCTCGGTAAGCTGCTCCATTGTTGCCGCCATAAGGGCATCGATATTATGAAAGGCACGTGCCAATCGTTTGGCAACGGTAACACCTACAAAACGGATTCCAAGAGCAAAGAGCACACGCTCAAAAGGTACTGCAAGCGATGAGGCAATTCCCGAGACAATATTCTCGGCCGATTTTGCACCCATACGTGGCAGAAACATCATATCGGAGGCGTCGATACTGTAGAGGTCGGCAACATCTTTCAGAAGTCCAAGTGCAAAGAGCATCTCAATTGTCTCGGGACCTAATGAGTCGATGTTCATTGCCTCACGCGAGACAAAATGTTCTATTTTGCCTTTGAGCTGTGGCGGACAGCCTGTGTTATTGGGACAATAGTGAGCCGCCTCGCCCTCGACACGTATCAATGGAGTGCCACACTCGGGACAGTTCTTTATAAACTGCACCTTCTCGCCTATGAGCAGACGCGAATCGAGGTCGACACCTGTTATCTTGGGTATAATCTCACCACCCTTCTCGACATATACAAAATCGCCAATATGAAGGTCGAGTTTTTCAATTATATCGGCATTATGTAGCGAAGCGCGTTTCACTATCGTTCCGGACAGCTGAACGGGGTCGAGATTGGCAACCGGGGTGACAACACCTGTACGTCCCACCTGATAGGTTACCTCGTTGAGACGGGTGACAGCACGTTCGGCCTGGAATTTATATGCTATTGCCCAACGGGGAGATTTTGCAGTGTATCCCAAATGACGCTGTTGACGCAGAGAGTCAACTTTCAGCACAATGCCATCTGTGGCAACGGGAAGCGTCTTGCGCAGAGTATCCATACGGTCGATATATTCAAAAACCTCTTCAAGAGTCTTACAGCGACACATTGTATCGGCAACCTTGAAACCCCAAGATGCTGCTGCTTGCAGATTGTCGTAATGTCCCTCGGCAGGCAGTTCCTCGCCAAGGAGATAGTAGAGATAAGCATCAAGACTGCGCTGCGCCACAACCGAGGAATCTTGCAACTTAAGTGTTCCCGAGGCTGCATTACGAGGATTGGCAAAAAGAGCTTCTCCTTGTGAAGCACGCTCGCTGTTGAGTCGTTCGAACACACTCCAGGGCATAAGTACCTCGCCACGAATCTCGAACTCGCGCGGGTATCCGCCACCCTTAAGCACAAGGGGGATGGTACGAATTGTTCTTACGTTTGCTGTTACGTCGTCGCCTTTTTCGCCGTCGCCACGTGTCACTGCCTGCACCAATTTTCCATCTACGTATGTAAGTGAAATTGATGTACCGTCGAATTTAAGTTCGCAACATATCTCGAACTCTTCGTTCAAGGCTCGTCGGACACGCTCATAAAAATCAGCAACCTCACTTTTCGAGTAGGTGTTTCCAAGCGACAACATTGGGTATTTATGTGCTACTTGCCTGAACTCTTTCGTGATATCACTTCCCACACGCTGCGTTGGCGAGTTGGCATCATAGAGATGTGGATTGGCATCCTCTAATTGTTGCAATTCGCGCAATAGTGAGTCGAACTCAAAATCGCTTATAGTGGGACTGTTGAGCACATAATAATTATAATTATGCTGATGTAACTGCTCGCGCAGCTCGATTATTCTCTCTTCGGGAGTCATATTACCTCTTGAATTTGGTTTATAGGTATTCTAAAAACAGCGCTAAGATACTAAAATATCACGAATTTTTGCTTTAAAACAGCGGCTACAACAATATTTTTTGTTGCAGCCGCTGTTAAAACAAGATATTTACCTTACAGAATAATATTAGAAATTACTCCAAGTAAATGTCACCAACAATAGTTTCTGTTTGTAGATGGTAGTAAACTTACCCGAAATGTTATATGTAGCACCAACACTCTTGTCGGCCTTTACATAACCTGTACCCATATTCGAAAATCCTGCCGACTCCAAAGAGGCACAATATGAGTTCCACACCTGCTCATCAACCTGATAAACAAAAGTTGTTGCGTTTCCTGTCTGCAAGTAACCCATAGCAGTCTGATTGAAAGCGGGGAAAGCCTTCATAACAGGTGCCAGGCTCTCTTGCTGCTGAGCAGTAAGTGTGGTCATTGTATAACCATTCTTTACAAAGCTGCTGTTAATAGACTTAGCGGTGCTGCAAGATGTTGTTACAAATGCTGCAAACATCATAAGAGCAACTACTGAGAGTGCAAAAAATCTTTTCATAATTGTATTAAATTTAGTTTATTATAGCAATATCTGTTTCCGCCTGCGAAGATAATCATTTTTTACTTAAACACACCAATAAGTTCTTTAAATTTAAACAAAGGATTTTCTTTATGGATTTTCAAAAAACGGTTTTTGGAGCTCACATCGTATCTAATCAGTATTTCTCGAACGAGACAACCTTGCCCCACTCTTTACGCACCTTTTTGCGTTTGGGCTTTGCAGCATACCCAAGAGCCACAATAAGCATCAAGCGTTTTTTCTGCGGTATTCCTGCAAGTTCTTTAACCTTAGGCTCATCAAACCAACCCAAGATACAAGAGCCAACCCCCTCGTCCTCGGCAGCCAATGTCAAGTAGGCCGAAGCAATGCCAATATCCATAATGGGAAAATCCTTGTCCTTTATTCCGCTACCAAGCTTCGAGGTAAGATTGGTTCCCTCGTGAGTAATGAGTACAAGCGCCGAGGCGTCTTTGACAAACCTATTCATCCCCAAACTCGATGTAGCACGACCAACCTCGGGCAACAGCACCTCGTCGGTGATAACGGTAAAATGCCACGGCTGCCCATTGCAAGCCGACGGTGCAAGACGAGCCGCCTCGATAATGCGCTCGAGCACCTCTCGTTCAATCTTCTTTCCCGGGATAAACGCCCTGTCGCTCTGACGTTCCTGAGCCAACTCTAAAAAACTTTTCATAGTGCCGAGATACGTGCAATATATTTACCAATAATATCGAATTCGATATTCACACGAGTACCCACCTTTATTGTGTGGAAATTCGTATGCTCATAGGTATAAGGGATTATGGCAACTGTAAATGAATCATCTGTTGGGTTACAAACTGTGAGACTGACACCATTAACTGTTACCGAGCCTTTGTCGACAGTGAGATAACCTTTCTTTGCCATCTCCACATTCTTGGGATAACGGAATGTATAATACCAGCTACCCTCGGCATCCTGCAGGTCGACACACTCGGCAGTCTGGTCGACGTGCCCCTGCACAATGTGTCCGTCGAGACGACCATTCATAATCATACTGCGCTCTACATTTACCTTGTCGCCAATCTGCAGGCAACCCAGATTAGAGCGTTCAAGAGTCTCGCGCATTGCAGTTACTGTATAGCAACCATTCTCTATTGCAACCACTGTTAGACAAACACCATTGTGTGCCACACTTTGGTCTATCTTAAGTTCATCGACAAAAGAACAACTGAGAGTAAAATGCACATTCTCCTGCTCCTTGACAATGTTTACAACTGTTGCAAACTCTTCTACTATTCCCGAAAACATATCTATTCTTTTTTAATTATACAATTTAACGACGCGAAGATAATGCATCTGCTCCACTTTAACAAATTCCGCCAAATATTTACGTATTTACGAATTAGTAAAATATCTTGTTAAGAGAATACACATTTTATTTAAATTAGAAATAATTATACAACATTTAACACTACATTCTTAATCTTTTTATGACATTTGCAATCAAACTATGAGATAAATACCTGTAAGCAATATTTACAACAAATAGTCTGAGGATAAAATTTAATATAATACAAACTTAATTATGACAAAAAGGAACAAGTTATTAACAACGTTACTGTTTCTCTGTTCTACGGTGGCAGCACAACTTCCGCAAAAATGGTCGCTAAAAGATTGCATCGAATACTCGATAGAGCACAACATTCGTCTGAAACAGAACAAACTAACCTTTGAAGAGAGTGAGATAGATGTAAAAAGTGCAAAAGCCGCACTCTTCCCCAGCCTCTCATTCAGCACAAGCCACAACGGGCGTTACCAACCCTATTTCGAGGACGGTAACGGCAGTTTCGTCACCGACGATGGCACGGGTGGCAGTCGTGTCAGCAGTTCGCGCGACCATTTCAGCTACTCGGGTAGTTACGGACTTAATGCCGGAGTAATGCTCTTTAACGGTGGTAAAAATTGGCGTAATATACGTATGCAACGACTCAACAGCGACATTGCACGTTTGAGCATAGAGGAGCAAGAAAACACATTAAAAGAGGAGATTGCCACACTCTTTGTACAGATTCTTTACAGCAGTGAGGCTATAAATGTGAGTCTCGCAGCTGTTGAGAGCGCCAAGAAAAACTTGGAGAGCGGCGAGGCAAAATACGAAGTAGGCAAGATAGCCAACAGCGAAGTGATAGAACTTAAATCGCAACTGAGTAGCGCCGAGTATCAATTGGTAAATTCACAGGCACAACTCGCTAATTACAAACTGCAATTGAAGCAGTTATTAGAGATTACCGATGGCAGACAAATGGAAATCATAGCTCCGCAGAGTGCCGATGCATTGGCTTTGGCTCCTATTGCAACTGTTGAACAGACATACAATGCAGCACTATCGCAGCGCCCCGAAATCGAGAGCAGCCGTCTGAGTACACAGTCGGCCGAGTTGTCATTAAAACAGGCCAAGGCAGGTTATTTCCCAACCCTTTCACTTAATGCCGGAGCAGGAACAAGTCACAACGATGGCAGCGACAATAACTTTGGACATCAGATGAAATACAATCTTAGTTTCTCGGTAGGTCTTTCACTCTCTATCCCCTTATATGACAACCGCAGCAACCGCAGCAATATACAGAAAGCCAAGCTACAACACCAATCGAGTCTGCTACAAGAGAACGATGCGCGCAAGCAACTCTACAGCACCATAGAGGGGTTGTGGCAGGATGCCAATAGTGCACAGAAACGTTTCGTGGCAGCACAAAGCAGCGTAGAGAGTGCCGAGGCAAGCTACGCTCTTTTAAGCGAACAATTCGGTTTGGGACTTAAGAGTGCGACCGAGCTTCTTACAGGTCGTAACACACTGCTCAGCGCCCGGCAAGAACTTCTTCAAGCAAAATATACCGCAATACTCAGTAACCAACTTCTGAACTTTTATATGGGTGGCGATATACTATTTTAAGAGACTCACAAGAAACAATTTCCAACGAATAAATTTAAACATACAATAATGAAAAGTAAAAAAAGCAAGATTATTGTTGCTATTGTATTAGTAGTGGCAGCAATACTGATAATACGGAACTGTGGAGGCGAATCGGGAAAGTTAACTGTTAACTTCCAGCACAGCAAAGTAGAAAAAAGAGACATTAACAGCGGAGTAACAGCAACAGGAACAATTGAACCCGTAACAAAAGTAGAGGTAGGAACACAAGTCTCGGGCATAATAAGCCATATATATGTCGATTATAACAGCATTGTCCGCAAAGGCGACATAATTGCCGAACTCGACCGAACCAACCTCATAAGCGAGCTTTCGAGTGCCGAAAACAATATGCGCAGCGCCGAAGCCGAATACAACTATCAGAAGAAAAATCTCGAAAGAATGAAAATACTGTTCGAGAAAGGACTTATTAGCCGCGACGAATACGAAACAGCCGACCTCTCTTTTCAAAAGGCAAACAACAGTTTTCAGACATCTAAATTCAGTGTTAATAAGGCCCGCACCAATCTGGGATATGCCACAATTACATCGCCCATAGACGGAGTTGTCCTCAGCAAAGCTATTGAGGAGGGACAGACAGTTGCAGCGTCGTATAACACTCCCACCCTCTTTACCATTGCCGCTAACCTTGCCGATATGCGTCTGATTGCCGATATTGACGAGGCCGACATTGGTAGCGTAAAGGAGGGACAACGTTGTACCTACACAGTGGATGCCTTTCCCGACGATATATTCGAAGGTTACGTAACGCAGGTGCGCCAAGAACCTACAACAACCAGCAACGTGGTGACATACGAGGTTGTAATATCGGCCGATAATCCCCATCTTAAACTAAAACCGGGACTTACAGCAAACGTAACCATATACACAATGGAGTGCCGCGACGTGCTTGCCGTTAGCAGTAAGGCACTGCGCTTCGTTCCTAACCCCACACTATTGGGAGATGAATATATTATAAAGGATGCAGATGCCGAGAACAAACTATGGACTATTGACGGAACAACACTCACAGCCCACGCAGTTACAACAGGAATGAGCAACGGTGCGCTCACAGAGATTACTGGTGGCATTGAGAACGGTACACAGATAATCAGCGATGTAGATTTCAGCAATAGAGCTGCTGCAAAGAGTACCGAGCGCAGCCCATTTGCTCCCGGCCCTCCCCCATCGAAGAAGAATAAATAAGGAAATTTCAATATATACGGTTATGAAAAAACCTATAATAGAACTGTGCGACGTTCGTCGGGAATTTATTGTTGGCAACGAGACTGTGCGTGCCCTGCGCGGTATCAGCTTCACAATACACGAAAATGAGTTTGTTACCATAATGGGCAGTTCGGGTTCGGGAAAATCGACACTACTGAACCTGTTGGGCTGCCTCGACACCCCTACAAGCGGCGAGTATCGTCTCGACGGGATTCCTGTGAGAAAAATGAGTAAGAACCAACGTGCAGGGATGAGAATGCGCAAAATTGGATTTGTATTCCAAAGCTATAATCTACTGCCAAAGACCACTGCTGTGGAGAATGTCGAGCTACCGCTTATGTATAACTCAAAGGTAGGCGGCAACGAGCGTCGCAAGCGTGCCATAGAGGCACTGCAAGCCGTAGGATTGGGCGACCGTCTTATGCACAAGAGCAACCAGATGAGCGGCGGACAGATGCAACGCGTGGCAATAGCACGTGCGCTTGTAAATAATCCGTCGGTAATACTTGCCGACGAAGCCACAGGTAACCTCGACACACGTACCTCATTCGAAATTCTCACCCTCTTTCAACAACTGCACAAAGAGGGTCGCACAATAATTTTCGTCACTCACAACCCCGAGATAGCGCAATACAGCACACGTAACATTGTGCTCAAGGATGGTAAAATAAAGTCGGACACAATAAACGATGCCCCTCTGTCGGCAGCCGAGACACTTGCATCGCTCCCCGTTAACGACGATGAGTAACCCCGATAAAAAAGAGAAGAAATGAATATCATAAATCTTTTTAAAATAGCCCTTCGTGCAATAGCAGGCAACAAGATGCGCGCTTTCCTCACTATGCTGGGTATAATCATCGGCGTATGCTCTGTCATCACAATGCTTGCCATAGGACAGGGTTCGAAACGCAGTATTCAAGCACAAATTTCCGAGATGGGTTCGAATATGATAATGATTCACCCGGGCGGCGACCGTCGCGGCGGTGTGCGACAGAGCAGCAGCGATATGCAGACACTCAAACGCGAGGACTATGAGAGCATACGCAACGAAGCGCGACTACTTGCAGCTGTAAGCCCCAGCGTAAACAGCGGCGGACAGTTTATTTATGGCAACCGCAATACGCCATCGACAATGTATGGCGTAACAGAGGAGCACCTTACTATACGACAGCTTAAGATTGACGACGGTGTGATGTTTGGCGAGCACGAAGTTAAAACAGCTGCCAAAGTATGTGTGCTTGGAAAAACCGTTATAGACGAACTATTCCCTAATGGCGAAGAGCCAATAGGCAAGGTAATACGTTTCGGAAGCATTCCGTTCACTGTTATCGGCACCATTGAGTCGAAAGGATATAACAGTATGGGTATGGACCAGGACAATATGGTTCTTGCCCCTTATACAAGTGTTATGAAACGCATATTGGCAATAAATCACATACAAGGGATAAATGCCTCGGCTATTAGCGAGGAGCTAACCGAGGATGCCATCGATGAGATAACAGAGATATTGCGACGTAACCATAAACTACAGGACGAGCAGGAGAATAATTTCACAATACGTTCGCAACAAGAGCTGAGTGAGATGATGAACACTACCACCGATATGCTTTCTGTTCTACTGGGCAGTGTAGCCGGCATTTCACTCATCGTCGGCGGTATTGGAATTATGAATATAATGTATGTATCGGTTACCGAGCGCACCAAGGAGATTGGTCTCAGAATGTCGGTTGGTGCAAGAGGCATTGATATTCTCAGTCAGTTCCTTATAGAGGCAATACTGATAAGCGTCACCGGCGGTCTTATAGGTGTACTGCTTGGTGCAGGACTCTCATACCTCATCAATATTGCATTCCAATGGCCTGTATATGTGCAGCCGTGGAGCGTGGTTCTTAGTTTTGCAGTATGTACCTTTACCGGAGTATTCTTTGGATGGTACCCGGCTAAGAAAGCTGCGGCACTCGACCCGATAGAGGCAATAAGATACGAATAGCATATACAATTAATGGTGGCAAAATTGCCACCATTAATTGTATATATCAGTTGCTTATTAAACGATAAACAGCAATTCGCGATATTTGGGAAGAGTCCACAATTCGTTGTCGACTATAAGTTCGAGTTTATCGATATGTGAACGTATCGCCTCGAGCATAGGAGCAACGGTGTCGTGATAGGCAACGGCCTTGGCACGCTCCTCGGTAATGCGATTGGCAATCTTTCGGCGCTCGACCATCTCATCGACCAAACGACGTATCTCGGCAACACTGTAGGCTATTGTGCGCACCGTGTCGATATTCTCTTTCGAAGCTCTGTCGCCCTCCTCTTTTCCAAGTACCTGCTCCATCTTTATTATATTGTCGAGCAGAGAACTCTGATATTTTGTCGCAGTAGGCACAATATGATTCAGAGCAAGGTCGCCAAGAACGCGAGCCTCAATCTGTATCTTCTTGGTATACATCTCCCACTTAATCTCGTTGCGGGCACGAAGCTCGGTCTCGGTCATTACCTCAAGGTTACGGAACATATCTATGCTCTCCTTATCTAAGTAGCGGTCGAAGACGATGGGCGCACTTGCCTCGCAGTCGAGTCCGCGCTGCTCGGCCTCGCGACGCCACTCGTCGCTGTATCCATTTCCATCGAAGCGTATGGGTTTGCTGTATTTTATATATTTACGTATTATCTGCACAAGAGCATCCTCCTTGGCAATACCCTGTTCTATCAGCTCGTCAACCTCGCGTTTGAATATCACAAGCTGCTCGGCCATTGCTGTGTTAAGAGCAATCATTGCCGATGCACAGTTGGCTTCGGCACCTACGGCGCGGAACTCGAAACGGTTACCTGTAAAGGCAAAGGGCGAGGTACGGTTGCGGTCGGTGTTATCAATCATTAGCTCGGGGATGCGAGGAATATTCAAGCGAAGCTCGCGCTTGCTTAAGATTCTTACAACATCGTCGGTAGTCTCGAAATGGTCGAGCACCGAGGATAGATGCGAGCCCAAGAAACTTGAGATAATAGCGGGAGGCGCCTCGGCTGCACCCAAGCGGTGTGAGTTTGCCGCCGACATTATGCTGGCCTTCAATAGTCCGTTGTGACGATAGATTGCAGCCAAAGTATTCACCACAAAAGTAATGAAACGCAGATTATCCTTGTCGGTCTTTCCGGGTGCCATAAGCAGTGTACCTGTGTCGGTTCCAAGTGACCAGTTATTATGTTTACCCGAACCGTTGACCCCCTTGAAAGGCTTCTCGTGCAGAAGTACTCGGAATCCATGACGACGTGCTACCTCTTTCATAATTGCCATTATAAGCATATTGTGGTCAACAGCCAAGTTGCACTCCTCATATATAGGAGCAAGCTCGAATTGGTTGGGCGCCGCCTCGTTGTGGCAGGTCTTTGCAGGAATACCGAGTCTCAACGCCTCAATCTCCAGTTCTTTCATAAATGCCGCCACGCGCTTGGGAATAGAGCCGAAATAGTGGTCTTCGAGCTGCTGATTCTTTGCGCTGTCGTGCCCCATAAGCGTACGTCCTGTGAGCAGAAGGTCGGGACGGGCAAGTAACATACCCTCATCAACAAGAAAATACTCCTGTTCCCATCCAAGATATGTGGTTACCTTTTTTACATTCTTGTCGAAGTATCGACAAACCTCAGTGGCAGCTTTATCTACCGCACGCAGGGCCTTCAGCAACGGTGCCTTGTAGTCGAGTGCCTCACCGGTATAAGAGATAAACACAGTTGGTACACAAAGTGTATCGTCCATAAGAAAAGCGGGCGATGTGGGGTCCCACGCACTATATCCGCGAGCCTCGAAGGTACTGCGTATTCCACCATTGGGGAACGAGGATGCATCGGGTTCCTGCTGCATAAGCAGATTACCTCGGAACTCCTCAATCACACCACCCTTGCCATCGTGCTCGACGAAAGCATCGTGTTTCTCGGCTGTTGTCTCGGTGAGAGGATGGAACCAGTGGGTATAGTGTGTTGCACCATTTTCGATGGCCCAACGCTTCATTCCATCGGCAACACTATCGGCAATGGATAAATCCATCGGGGCACCATTGTCAATAACGTCGATAAGTTTTGTATAAACATCACCGGGAAGGTATTTGAACATCTTCTCGCGGTTAAACACTTTCTCGGCATAATATTTCGAGGGACGCTCATTGGCAAGAGGAACCTCAACGGCTTTTTTGCCAAAAGCAGCAGTCACCACTTCGAATCTCAATTTCGACATTTTTCTTACTTTTTGTTTTTTTCTTAATCGGCACAAATTTACACACCACACACTATAGTTACAAGCATTTTTAGAAAAATCGACCCTGTTTTTAATAAATTTCCCTAAAACCGAAGGAATTTTTTGAAAAAAGGAGCTATTTTTCAAACAAAACAATCAAAATCACAGGCGCAAATTAAAAAACAGGAAGTTCCGTCCGACAGCACATACAAAGCAAATTTTATGTCATTTTGCCACAAATACTCGAACAAAAAGACAAAAACGCCAACCTAGCAGATAACCCGATAGTAATCTGCTGCAAAAGTTTTTTCAACTTAAATTTAAAAAAATGCAAAAAAAGTGCGAAAAAATCTTCAATAGATAATTTAAAAAGGTAACTTTGTATGTTCAATGGGAAAAACAGGCTATAGAACAATAAAACATCTAACTAAAATACTACAAAAATGCTTACACAAATTATCAACGCAAAAATCCTTACTCCCCAAGGTTGGTTGAAGGATGGTTCTGTAATTATCAGAGACAACAAGATTCTTGAGGTTACAAACTGCGACCTCGCTGTAATTGGCGCCGAGGTTATCGATGCAAAGGGTATGTACGTTGTTCCCGGTGGTGTCGAGATTCACATTCACGGTGGTGGCGGTTGCGACTTTATGGAGGGAACCGAGGAGGCTTTCCGCGGAGCTATCGCAGCTCATATGAAGCACGGTACAACAAGTATCTTCCCCACCCTGTCATCATCAACAGTGCCAATGATTGAGGCTGCCGCCGAGACTTGTACCAAGCTTATGGCCGAGCCCAACAGCCCCGTTCTTGGTCTTCACCTCGAAGGTCACTACCTGAATATGGCAATGGCAGGTGGTCAGATTCCCGAGAACATCAAAGACCCCGACCCCAATGAGTACATTCCTCTTGTAGAGAAATGGAATTGTATCAAGCGTTGGGACGCTGCTCCCGAGCTTCCCGGTGCAATGCAGTTCGGTAAGTACATCACATCAAAGGGCATCCTTGCTTCTGTAGCTCACACACAGGCCGAGTATGACGATATTCACGCTGCACGCAAGAATGGTTACACCCACGCCACACACTTCTACAATGCAATGCCCGGTTTCCACAAGCGTCGCGAGTACAAGTACGAGGGTACAGTAGAGAGTATCTATCTGCACGAGGATATGACCGTTGAGGTTGTTGCCGACGGTATCCACGTACCTCCCACCATCCTACGTCTTATCCACCACATCAAGGGTGTTGAGCGCGCTTGCGTCATCACCGATGCCCTTGCTTGCGCAGCCAGCGACAGCACAACAGCATTCGACCCCCGCGTAATCATCGAGGATGGCGTATGTAAGTTGGCCGACCGCACAGCTCTTGCCGGCTCGGTAGCTACTATGGACCGCCTTATCCAGACACTCGTTCAGAAAGCCGAGATTCCTTTGGAGGATGCAGTTCGTATGGCATCGGAGACACCTGCCAAGATTATGAATGTTTACGACCGCAAGGGTTCATTGCAGAAGGATAAGGATGCCGACCTTATGATTCTCGACGATAACCTTAACATTCGTGGCGTTTGGGCTATGGGTAAGTTGGTAGAGGGTACATACAAAATCTAATACCTTTTATACATCATATTATTGGTGCGTTGCTTTTTGCGACGCACCTTTTTTGTGTGAGTCAACAGCTACCAAAATATATACGGTACTTACACCAGTGCATCAATTACTTATCCGAAATTATTGGAAGTGCATCGTAGAATCTTGTGCCATTAATATAACCTTCTTGGTCATACGCTTTACGTTTATTGTGGATAAGTTCTATTAATCGTTGCAATTCGGAATTATTGGAATTCAGTTGTTTAAGATGATGCAACTGTTCATCATATCTTTTTCTTGAACCTAATTTTAATAATCTATATTCAATGTCATCTGGTATTAAATATGAAGAACGTTCATTACCAATGTACTGCTGAAATTCAGAAAGAAATATATTAATCCCCGCCAAATCAAAATCACCGAAATGAAGATAATGATTTGAAATAGTAGATAACCATTTTCTAAGATCAGTAGATTGTGGATATCTAGATACAAATAGAACTTTGTTTGAAAGCCCATGTGTTTGGAGATAATTTTCAAAGAATGCCTTTTGCTTACGAATCATCCTGAAATTTTCCATATTCTCAATACCAATTACTACAACATCTTTAGGAATAGTAAATTCCTCCCACTCTGAAACGAATAAAAAACTTCCTTTTTGCGGATTTACTAGAAAAGGTTCCCCACAAAGAAGACATTCAATCGGCTCATAGCTGTTTATAGGAAATCCAGGACAAGAACGTATAGTAATAAGTTTTGAATTACCTGTTTCCGCAGCCATAGAAGCACGCGAATCTAACACATCAACGTCCAACATACGATAGTTCTCGTCTTTATCAATGAGATAACGTTTTAGGGCATTGACATCACGGGCACGATATGATTTTCTAGAACCATGAGCAACAACCAATAACAAACCTTCTGCTAATAGTTCGTTAAGCAGCCTGTTATTCAATTTCGAGCCAGCTACTTGTTCACCTGCTATCAAAGCTTTTATTGATGCACTTATTGCCATATATTACAATTAGTTCATTCGTTTCAACAACTTTTCTACTCTAGTCTTCACTCCATGTTTACTCAGCATATAAGTATAGCGGTAATCGTATGGATTATATGACGTCGGAGAGCTATTGATTAGATAAATATTACGCGAATTTGCAAACTGCAAAATACCTTTGATGTTATTGGGATGTAATCGCCCTATTTCGTCCATCATACAATGTACAATGAAGTCTCCACTCTTCTTTGCAACCTTCTTTTTGAAGACATTTATAAGCATAATATTCACCATTGCTTTCACTAAAATATCTGTGCCATCCGATCCCACATTATTTATTCGTTCTACCCAGTTGGTGTCGTTGTCGTTTTCTTTAACACGGAATTGCAGACGGAAAGCATCGCTAAGTGAAACCGTTGGACGATTTGGCTCATTCTGTAATTGATGAGATAGACTTTTTAGATAATCTACCACCTTGCGGTTCACCTTATCACGATTGTCACCCGAGAACAAATTAAGCTCACCAATAGAGAACTCATTCTCGACAGTGTAATAATGAATAGACATGAGCAACTGCATAAGCTTATCGGATGACTCATTGGCCCTGAGTTCTATGCTTCTGATAACTCCGGCAAAGTTCTTCTCCACGAAGTCACGGTTGATGTCAAGGATTACACCATCAACGTCTGAACGACGTTTCATCAACGCACCTATTTCTGCTGAAATACGTCCCAGGATATCCTTATAGTGTTCACTTGTACGCTGGCGGAACTCTTCAATCTTGTTGTTGTCCATGAAATCTTGCAAATCAACAGCAATCTGTAGATAGTCATTATCCGTTACAGGCATAGTGTTAAAATGGAAAGCATTCTGCGGTTTGAAATTGCGATTGAAGTTAACGACCATATCCTTTAATTTGTCTATCGACTCACGTTTCTGATTTACATTTCCACGAAGTTGAGTCAAAAGCTGTTGACAATCAATATGTGTTGTTATGGTTTTATCATCAGAAAGGTAAGTGTCAGGCACAAGATGTTCATTCTCCACAACCTGATGATACAGATTCAGTCCTTCTCGTCTGTGTGTGAGATTCTTGAGCACCGTCTTTTGGCGTCCCTCCAATTCCAGACACTTCTTCTCAATCCGAGCCCTCTTGTCTTCATAGCGTTGACGCATCATAGCGATTTGTTGCTCTAAGTCCTTGATGGTCTTTTTTATCTCAGGCTCCTTAGCAAAGAGGTTTTGTTCAGCATCGCGATAAAGTATCACAGCAGAGCGCTCATTATCAATCCTTGTCAACAACGTCTTTAAAGCCTCCAACGTTTTGCGATATTGCCCGAGAAGATTCACATCTACCCCCTTACCTGTAAGTTCAGCCTTCTGTTGTTCATCGAGTTGGGCTTTCTGTAAAGCAAACTCCCGATTACGAACAGAAGCCTCCGATGCCAGCGACTCTTTGAATACACGCAATTCTTCATCGAGCGCTTTTGAAGATTTGTTGAAGACCGAATCAAGGTCTTTGAGTTCTTTTTTGTTCTTAGCCTCTTTCTGCTCACGAGCCTTTTTCTCTGCTTGTACTTTCAAAAGTGCTTCGTTGGATGTACGTTCGCGGGTTTCTTTTTCTTTTGCTATAATTTCTTGCTCCTCCATCTCCAACTTATGCTGTTGGTTTTGCAGGTTCTGTCGCTTGACAGGTATCTGTTCTTCCTCTACTTTTAACAACGTAGCTTGCTGACGAAGCGGATTAAGATATGGGGCATATTTCTTTCCAAGCTTTGAGATATCCTCTTGAAGAGTAACAGGTAATTGAAGTAGTTGACGATTCATCTGCAACACTTGCTCCTCCAAAGTCATCTTTTCTGCCCTATAGTTATCAGGCGTGCGATGCACGAAGTCAATGTTGTTCAAGTTCAGTTTTATGCCAAAAATGCTATCAGATGCAGCAACCAATCGGGGTTCAAGTCCTTGCGCATAAAGAATCCGCTCTTCATCTACAATCTTGCCTATGGTGTCTTCCCATCCTTCTGCATTCTCACAAAGCCATTGGTAAAGAGAACCTTCCAAATGGGTAAGCAAGTCATCTATTTTTGCTATTTGCTCACGATACTGCGTACGACTTCTCTCTAATCGCTCTTGCTCACGCAGAGACATTTGTTTCAGTTCAGCCTCTCGCATCTCATATTCGGCAGTAATTTGAGTAATCCGACTTTTGACTGCTGTCTGTTGGGCTACATTCTCTTTTGCTGCTACATCCAACTGCTGCAACTGATCAATCACCTGCTTGATTTCATCAGCCATAGGATGCCACTGTCGGAGTTCCTTTAATGCACTCTCGGCTCTGTGCTGTTCTTTCTGCAATATTTCCAAGCGCTCGTCAGACTCATGTCTCCAACTATTGAAAGCTTCCATCAGTTGATTTCTGCCTTTTGTGCGATCATCTTCTAGACGCTTACGCTCTATCTGTAATGCTGCTTGTTTCTGATAGTACATCTCTTTCTGTGTATTCTCGAAAGCCTGACGAGCATTCTCCAATTTCCCTTTGGCTATATTGTATTTTTCTTCAATCGAGGCATGCGTTTTCAACAGGTCGTCCAAGAGCATTTGCTTATCTGCAACTTCCTGTTTGATAGTATCCTCACGATAGGCAAGAGCAAGTTTGTCCTCAATACCCATCGCTTCAAAATCTTTTTTTGTCTGAGCAATCTCATTGAGTTTATCCTTCTTGGCACCAAGTTTCTGATTGAGCGAATCTTTTTCTTTATCATATTCAGAAGTTAAATCCTTTTCACGTTGGCGTTCCTTCTCGATGCTCGTCTTTATATCTGTAGCTTCTGCTTCCAAAAGCGGAATCAATTGTTCACTATCTGTTACCGCATAATTCAGCATACGCCATATATCCTGCAACTGTTGGTCGAGTGCTACAATTTTTCGCCCTTGTTCTGCTATTTTCAATGCCTGTTGACGTACTGGATAATTGCCGTCTCTCGTCTGACGAAACCAACAGTCTATCTCATCATATTCTCGTTCGAAGTCTGTAACCAATCGCCGATATGTCTGTAAATCAATGGGCAGGTCTTCATCCGCCATTGATTGTATGATAGTATTCTTTACAAAATCTGCATCTAGTTTTGTATTTAGGAACACATTCTGAATACTTCGTGGAATATTCTGATAGTGAGAGCTCTGCACCAATGCATAACGTGTGTATTTATGGTCATGGGTATTACCGAAGATAATATCCTTAAACATTACACCAGAATCTATCCTTGCAGAAACAGCAACATTTTTATCTATACGCTCACGTATCTTTATCCAATCACTCAGCACTTGTCTATCTTCATCAATAAGCCATTCACGCTGATAAGGTGCATCAATAAATCGCCAGGATGCACGTCCTTGATATCTGCTAACCAAAATGGTATATGCTCCATTGTCGCGCATCACCTCATAAAGGATATGCGAATTGGACTGACGGAAATAGAACTCGTCAAATGACTTTTGTCCCTGCTGAATTCCCAAACGATGCTTGTCTGCATTATAAAAGAACAACAGTGCTCTCAACACTGTGCTTTTACCCACGCCCTGAGTTCCTGTGAAATGCACATTACCATCTACAGAAATCTCTGCATACGGAATGTTCGCACTATTTATAAATATAATCTTATTCAGGTATTTCATCTTCGTTGGCTATTTGAATCATATTTATCAATTCCTCAGCATAACGAAATGCCGAAGTAATCTTGTAAGTCTCATCTTGTTCGCTAATGCATTCAGCAAAGCCCATACTTTGCATCTCTTGAAGCAGTTTGTTCACTATATCTAAATTAGAACCAACACCATACTTCTTAAATAGATGACCGGCCTTCTCCTTTAGTTCAATATCCAGACTAATCTGTTCAACAAGATTACTCTTGCGGAACTGATAGCCTGCAGTAAAAGACTGATTATAACACTTCAGAAAGTCCAAGTAATCGAGCCATTTGGAAAAGCTGTCCAGTTTTTGCTCAACAGATTGTTTTCCCTCTCCGATACGTGAGAAATAAAAATAGCCATTGCCGGACTCCAAGTGCAGGCCAATTTCCTTGAAATAGTCAGCATAGTCATCAAGATTTTCCTCAATATCTTCATACAAATGACGAATAGAGGTATCTGTACTATCCACCGAAAGGAATTCTCCTCGGCTCAGTCGTTCGTATATTCTTTGAGTATTATTTCGCATAGATAATAGGGTATTCAATGTTTTGATAAGTTGCATATTTACCAGTCATCCGACATTCATCCGGATGCAAAATGACCAATTGACAGAAAAGAGCGGTGTGGTCTTCAATATTACGCTTTGTCTTATAATCGTACCTCAATATAAAATCAAAAAGATTATAGCTTGAAGCCGAGAACGCATTCCACACCTCCGTCGGATCTACGTCCTTCAGCCTTTTAATATGTTCTTGCAAATCATCATCCGTAAGAGGCTCTGCTTCCGTCCGTGCTGTTTTCTGTATGCCATTACGCTCGGCTATACGTCTTAGAATCTTTACCATTTGCTCGTTCTCTCTCAGCATATCCAAAGAGAGACGAATTTTGCTATATTGTCGGGGTTCCATCCATAATGGATTCTTATCCTCCAGCACTTGCAACAGATTAGTATCAGTCTTTATGAGAAGTTGGTCCTGTAGATATTTGAGCTTACGTATTTTCTTATAAAGCTGATTATGTTGGTCAATCTGATTGATATAAACGATTATCTGTCTGTCAATCTCCATCAGTGCATGATAAGCCTCCACGAAATCGTGCTTCACGTCGCTACAAGTCTTTGCCATGTGAGGATCATTTGCCATTAGAAAGAATGCATGTTCATTATCCATCAACTTCTCACATTCGCGGATCATTGAGCGAATGCTATGGCTTTTCTCATCCAAGTTTTGCAATTTTTTCTTTTTGATGATATAGTTGGGTTCTTGCTTGTAAGCGTTATCCATATTACGCTTCAAGTCAACAACATTCTTTAGCGTCCTAAATCCAGTCTTTTTCAATAACTGCCGTACACTATCCTGATAATTGGCTTTTCGATTAGTATTTGTCTCTTGGAGATAATAGCCTATATACTCTTTCAAAGTGTTAATGCACTCCTGAACACTCAGCACACTTATTTCTTCGTTGACATTCAATACCTCCTCAAAGAAATTCAAGTAATCACTTTCAATCTCAACTGTATTACCTGTTTCTACGAGTACTCCATACTCAACCAACTTCCTAAGCCTAGCTTCATTACCTCCAACTAAATCTATAGCAACACCTAACGGAAACTTCATAAGTTTTCGTTTCTCAAACATCTCACCCAGCAAACTTTGTTCCCGTGAAAGTGTTTTTGTAAGTTCTTCTATACTTCTAAAATGGGTTAGCACATCCATACACTCTAAAATTCAGAAATGGGTACTACATCTATCATATAACCATCTTTTTCAATCGTACGCTTATCATTATTTGTGACGATTACAAGGTTGTCGCATTTTAATTCTCCGGCACATTCAACTATGCCATCCACCTCGCGTTTCTCTGTTTTTGGATTGCTCATATCATAACAAACTTGTACCAAGCGTTCTATATGCGCTCCTTTGCGAAGAACGAAATCAACTTCCTTATCGTTTCGTGAACGATAATAGAACATTGTTCTTTCAACATCGTAGCCTCGACGAACAAGTTCGATGAACACTTGATTTTCTAGCAAACGTCCTAAGTTGTCACTCAAAGAAAAAGCCTTTGATGCAACAAATCCGTTGTCAACCACATACACTTTTCTTGGTGCTTTCTTCATCAACTTGAGTTTATTGTTGTAGCGTGATAAATAATAGAAAAGGTATGGTTCATGCAAGTAATCCATGTACTTCTTGGTCGTATTGACACTAGAGAATCCAAGTTCTGTCGTTAAATCATTTGCACTAACAGGATTGCAGAAATTAGACACAAGATACATGGCTAAATTATTTAAATCTGTCACATTACGAACTTTATGACGTTTTGCCACATCTTTCCATATAATAGAATCAAATAAAGTATCAAGATAACTCCTGGTCAATTGACGTGAAGCCACCACTTCAGGGTAACCTCCATTTCTAAGATAGTCATCTGTTAGTACGAATGAATTCGTTATATCTTCCGGCTCCAGCATGTGAAGGTCTAGTTTGTTCCAGTCGAAAAACTCCTCAAGACTAAATGGCAACATTTCCACTTGAAGATATTTTCCTGTCAAGACTGTAGCCATTTCACTGCTTAGCATTCTGGCATTACTACCTGTAATTACAAGATTCTTTCCCAATCTATAAAGT
>JAGBBX010000010.1 GCA_017938245.1 Bacteroidaceae bacterium | reverse complement strand
TTATTCTTGTGCTACTTGCTCCACTTTGTTTGAAAGCAAGTAACACTATCAACCTTACCCCTGTTCCCAAGCAGATAGCAATGAAGCAGGGAACACTTACCCTGCCCGAGACGTTTGCAATAAACACCAACGGCCTACCCGAGGAGATGGTTAGCGAGGTAAGGAAATTTGCAAAAGCAATCACCACCGTCAGAGCAGGTGAGATAAACATTGGCGACAACATCGAGGATGCGCTTATAACCGTATCGCCTTACTCGGGCAATACAAATATTGGCGACGAGGGTTACAGACTCGATATTACAACTACAGGCATTACACTCTCGGCAAACACCGCGCAGGGACTTTACTACGGTTTTCAGACAATAAAAAAACTTCTGCCGCCTTGCGTTATGGCACAAGTTAGCGACAGCAATGTAACGGAGTACACCCTGCCCTGTTTGAGTATTGTGGATGCACCACGTTTCGAATATCGAGGATTTATGCTCGACGTTGCTCGTCACTATTTCGAGGTTGACGAAATTAAGCGTATGTTGGATGTAATGTCATACTACAAGATGAACCGCTTCCATTGGCACCTTGTCGACGACCAGGGTTGGCGTATTCAGATTGACAAATACCCCAAGCTCACCACAATAGGCGCAACACGCAATAATTCGTGGAGCGTCGACCCCATCTATGGCGGCTACTACACAAATGAGCCTTACGGTCCCTATTTCTACACTAAGGAAGAGGCGCGCGAGATTGTAGAGTATGCCAAAGAGCGTCACATCGAGGTTATCCCCGAGATTGAGTTTCCGGGACACGCCTGCGCCGCCCTTGCCGCCTACCCCGAGTTCAGCTGTACCCCAAATGGCAGCCACAGCGTGAAAGTTGACGGCGGAATTTATAACGACGTATTCAATGTTGGAAGCCCCGCCACACTACAGTTTGCAAAGGATGTGCTCGACGAGATTATTGAGATTTTTCCATACAGCCAGGTACATATTGGTGGCGACGAGTGCCCTACAACTGCCTGGAGCAGCAATAAAGAGTGCAACGACCTTATGAAGGCCGAGGGATTCAGCAATATCCGCGAACTTCAATCGCGTTTCGTTCGTCTGCTTGCCGACCATCTGCGCGAGAAAGGCAAAGAGAGTATTATGTGGAACGAGAGTCTCTCGGCAGGTGGCACAAATGTTGAGCTTATAAAAGGTACCAACGGAACTATGATGTGCTGGGAGCAGGGTAAAGTACAATCGACAGCCCTGCAAGCAGCACAGCTGGGAATGAACTCAATCATCACCCCCTGGGGTCCCTATTATATCAACCGCAAGCAGAGCACCAACCCCGGCGAGCCCGTTGGAGCCGGTGGCGGTGCCGACGACCTTCGCGCCACATACAACTACGTACCTGTGCCAAGCGACGTACCCACTGCACTACAGAAATATTATATAGGTGTACAGGGTACTTTCTGGACCGAGCACGTGCAGAGTAACTACCTTTTGGAATACCTTGCTCTGCCCCGATTGATTGCCATTGCCGAGACAGGATGGTCGCCCGCAAGCAAGAAGAATTTCGACGACTTCTGCCGTCGCGTAACGGCCGACAGCGTGCTGCTGAACTACAACAACTACGAGTATGGCCGCCATTTTATGACAAGCGGCAGCAGTAGCAGCGACGACAAGGTTATGCCAAAGGCGTCAACCGAAAGCGATTGGCATTGGCATCATATAGTAACAGGTGCCACCGATGCCACAAGAGCAGGAAAATGTATCGAGCTGCTGCGAGAGGGAGCACCCCAGATTGGCACAGGCAATGCCCGCGCAGGACGTCTGTGGAACGGTACAATAGCCAATGAGGGCGAGGCAGCCTACGACTACCAGCTGTGGGCGCTTATGGAAGACCCGTCGAACCCCGGAAAATATGCGCTTGTATGCAAGGCAAAGCCCGAAGGGTCGGTAAACAGTACCCCCACTGCAAACAACAACACCGCACGTTGGGACTACGATGAAAGCAAGCGCCACTACGATTTCATCTTAGGCAAGGCCGTTTACAGCAAGAACGGCAACTACTATCGTTACAGCATACACAGCCAAAAGGCAGCAGAGGGAATGTATATGAACTTTGCAGGTGCAGGACAGAATAACTCCATTAATATGTGGAGCGACCCCAACGACGGCAACGGCGGTGTATGGGAGTTCCAGCCAATAGGCAGCGAGGCCGAGGTACCACAGATAAACTATCCTCAAAAGGGTGCTTTTGTGAGAATATCGAACAATGTACCCGCATTTGCGGGGTGGCGTATGGTGGACGATGGCAGCAACAATGTAAAAATCAGCGAGCAGCAATTCTGTGCCGATGTGTGGGAGATAACAGCTGCAAACACTACCTCGGATGGGCAATCGGTAGCACTGCGCAACCTTGCCACCGGTCGTTTCATCAACAGCACAAGTGCCCCCGTCACATTGGGCGGGACAGCTGTTCAGCTAAAGAATGTATATAACGAGCGCACAGGTGATTTCTCTATTATGGCAGGCAATGGCGCCATCTTCCCTATGCCTGAACGCGCCGTTACCAACCCTCTGACACTTAATGTCGGTGGTATCTATCCGCAAGGCTCGGCGTGGGTTTACGAGCCTGTTTATCAGGTAACATACGAGTGCTACGACAACGAGGGAAATCTCATCGGGAAATATTACCACTCGGCAGCACAGAATGAGCCATACGAGTGCTCTGCCCCCGAGATTAAGAATATGAGAGTAAAGAGCATAGATACAACATCATTTGCACAACTCGACGGGCACAAGAGCGTAAAGGTTACATACGAGCGTACAGCATACGCTGTGACAGTGCGTCACATCGAGAGCAACGGCGGAATTATTCTCGTCGAGGAGCACAGCGCTCCATTGGGCGAGCTGTTCAGCCTGCCCGAGAGCACACTCCCCGCCTACTACACTATTGCCGATGAAGAGCTACCCAATGAATTGTCCCTTAGCGCCGATACAACAATTACACTCACATACAGTACCGATGCATATTTAGGTTTCAGGGCTGTTGGAGATGCAGTTACTAAGGTCGAGAATGGAAAGTCGTATCTATTCTTCAACAACAAGAACGATAGCAGCCGCAACGGATTCCTTAACGCATCGGCGATAGGAGGAAACATACTCACCGACAACAGCGCTGCATCGGGCAGCCCTGCATACGTATGGTATCTCGAAAAATCGGGTAATTACTCGAAGGTTGTAAATGGACTCGGCTGTTATATCCCAGCACTAACAAAGGGCTCGGCCAATCACGCGAGCAAGAGCGGAGGCGATTTCACATTCACCGCAAACAGTAACGGCACTTTCAGTGTAAAGTGCAGCAACGGGCTATATTGGAACGGCAACAGCGACCACACCTTCACCGGATGGAGCGACGCTCATCCCTTTATCGCATACGAATACTACGTACAGCCCTATTTCTCGGTAAATATCACCTGCATCGACAGCGAGGGCAATATCCTGCAAGAGAGCAGCACAATAATGATAGCCGACGAAAGTTTCACCATCAGCCTGCCCACAATAGAGGGTTACGTATTCCAGAAAATAGAGGGTGCCAATGAGGGAGTAAATATTGCAGATGGTCATAAAGATATTAAAATCGTATATACATCGGCAACAGAAATAGTCGATGTCAAGCAAGAGAATGCAACCACCGAGAGCGGTACATTCGACCTGCAAGGACGCAAAGTGACACACCCTGTAAAGGGAGGTATTTACATCAGCAACGGTAAAAAAATCATAATTACCAAGTAAAAAATACAAAAGAAGACTAAAAAACGGCAGAAAGCACACAAAAATGCTTCTGCCGTTTTTTAACAATTACACATCTTTTATAACTTTGCAATATATTAATAAGATAATGGCAAAGAAAGAGGAACAGAGAGCAAAGAACGAAGCATATATGCTTGCAAAAGCCGAAGAGCCGCAGATAAAGAGACTCGACGGAGGAGTATTATACGAAATAATAGCATCGGGCAATGGAGAGCGCCGCCCCACCCCAACAAGCGTTGTCACCCTGCACTATCGTGGCAAACTGATAAACGGACGCGAATTCGACAACAGCTACAAGCGCAACTGTCCCGAAGCGATGCGCGTGAACGACCTTATCGAGGGATTCGGCACCGCACTACAGAATATGCGCATCGGCGACCATTGGATAGTATATATCCCGTGGCAGATGGGTTATGGCAAACGTTCGAGCGGCCCAATCCCCGCATTCTCGACACTTATTTTTGAGATTGAACTTATTGGAATAGCATAACATAAAATGAAAAAGACAGCACTATTTCTGCTATTGGCAGCCACTCTGCCAACAGCCTGCATACAGGACGAAGCACCCAATGCCGAGGCAGATATTCTTGCGATAACCCTCCCCGAAGGAGTAGTTGTAGAGAGCGCCCCCGACTATTATCGTTCATACGACAACCTGTTAGGCGCCTATCCGCTATCTATCGAAGTGGCATTCGGCACCGACCTCAGCGCCATCTCGCCTACCTTTGAGCTTACCCCTGGTGCCACGCTAAAAGTAATAGAGAATGGCGATACAATAGATGTTGAAACAGTAAATAGCAAGGCACAAAATTTCGATACTCCCGTGCGCTATATTGTTACATCAGAGAGCCGTATGTGGCAACGCGTCTATCTTGTAGACATACACTATCCCGAGGATAGAGATATTCCCACAAAATATCATTTCGAGAGTGTCGTAACACAAGGGAACTATTTCCTGTTCAATGAAACAGCAGAGGGTTGCGCACCACTCACTTGGGCGAGCGGTAACCCCGGATTCGACATTGCAGCACAGTTGCAAGGCATCACATCGCCACACAGCTACCCCACTACAATAGAAGAAGAGGGTTATAGTGGAAAGTGCTTGAAACTACAGACACTGCTCACCGGTGAATGGGGCGAGCGAGTGGGTAAGCCCATTGCAGCCGGTAATCTTTTTATGGGTACCTTCTATTTGCCTACAGCAATTACAAACTCGCTAAACTCTACACGATTCGGTGTGCCATTCAAGCATAAGCCCACCGCACTGACAGGATACTATCGCTACACTGCCGGTAAGGAGTTTTACGATAATGGCAACTACACCGACGAGAAAGACCGCTTCAGCATCTATGCAATGTTCTTTGAGAAGGGCGACGATGTTCCCTATCTCGACGGTAACATTCCATCGCAAGGCTTTAATCATCCCAGGATGGTGGCTACAGCGCTTATGGACGAAAGCGAGAAGATTGAGAGCATTGAGTGGCGCCGTTTCGAGATTCCCTTTGACTACAGCCGCTACGGCAAAAGCATCGACTCCGAGAAACTTGCTGCAGGCAAATATCATATTGCTATAGTATTCGCATCAAGTAGCGGTGGCGATGAGTTCAAAGGTGCCCCCGGCAGCACACTGTATGTCGACGAGGTAGAGTTATTATACGAATAAAAGAACAGAGAAGATGAAAAGGATAACAACAATGATATTAATACTTATAGCAGCAATATTATCGCTCTCGGCACAAGAGAACAAATGGGAATTTGACGCAAAAATCGGAGTGAACATAGGCGGAACATCGCCCATCCCCCTCCCCGAAGAGATACGCAATATAGAGTCCTACTCACCGCAATTTGCCCCAACGATAGAGGCTACAGCTACACGTTGGATAAGCGGACGCTGGGGAATAAGCAGCGGATTAAGAGCCGAGAAGAGAGCTATGAGCACCCACGCACAGGTAAAGAACTACCGCACCGAAATTATTGGAGAAGGAGGCAATAAACTGCGTGGAAATTGGACGGGTGACGTACACACAAGCTGCGATAATCTGTATCTCACAATCCCTGTGCAGGCTGTCTATCGATTGAACAAAAGTTTTTATTTTTCGGGTGGGCTCTTCTTCTCGTACCTATTGGATGGCAGTTTCGATGGTTACGTCAACGATGGTTATCTGAGAAAGGATAATCCCACCGGCGACAAGATTGTATTTGACAAAGAGAACAGAGGGACATACGATTTTTCGGATGAGATAAATAGTTTCTCGTGGGGAGTGCAGGCAGCTGCACATTGGAACACATCGGACAGAGTAAAACTATCGGCGCAACTCGCGTGGGGTATAAACGAACTATTCAATAGCGATTTTAAGACAATCAGTTTCTCGATGTATCCCATCTATCTGAATATTGCAGCAGGCTACCGATTCTAAAATCACTATTATCGAACACCAATAAAAACAGATTGCAGCACCAAGTGATAATTTTGGTGCTGCAATCTGTTTTATAAAAAGCAAACTTACTTTTTGCCGTAGAATTCAACCTCAATGTCACCAACCATAGGAGCCTCCTTAATAGCTATTGTAACATCAAGCTCTTTTCCGTTGCAATCGCCATCAACAATAACAGGAAGTTCGGCATTATTGAACATTGCAACAGTAATTACAGCTGTACCGTAAATGTCGTATGAAGTGCCATTATCATCCTTCACAGCTGCACACTCGGCGCTGATGGTACCAATAGGCATATTTGCAAAAGTAAAATCCTTAAGCACAACGCGCACCTTTGAATCATCGACTTTTTCGACCACAAGTTGCTCTTCGAGGGAAGTACCCATAACCTGCAAAGTACCCTTATAAGTACCTACGATGTCATTCAGCACAATAGGCTTGTTGGTATCCTTGTCATCATCATCGCTGCTACAAGCAGTAAACATACACACGGTGCAAAGCGCCATAAAAAGCAGATAGAAATAATTCTTCTTCATAATAAAACAAAAAATTAATTAATACGGGTGCTAAGGTAGTAAAAAAATATACTATAGCTGTATAGTGTATAAGCGAAAATATGTTACTGTTTTCTTTTTTTAACAGTAGTAAGGAGATTACAGCTATTTCCTGAAGCGCTTGGTAACCGCAGCATAGCCACAACGTCTACATAGCGGCTCCACTGCACTGTGACGTGTAAAGCCATCGTATATGGCACGGGCACGTGGCGACGATAGTATCTCATCGAGTTCTTTTTCGAAGAGGTTGCCAAGATTTATCTCTCCGGCGTGGTCGAGACAGCAGGGCACCACACTACCATCGACAAGAACGCCTATCTGGTTCCTTAAAGCATAGCAGAACGACTCGTTGCAAGCATATTCGTCGCGCTCGCTGTCGGGCCACTCAAATATTTTATCATACTCGATATAAAGATTCTCCTTCAGCCTCCACCCATCGTAACGCTGTGTCCAGGGCTGCGGAACATACTGCGAAATAAGCTGTATAAGATTGTCGTTGTTACTTTCGCTACCCCCCTCGTTCCAGAAACGCAGTACAACAACAATACCTCTTGCAGCCGCCTCGAGAGAGAATTTCATTACCTCATTGATATACTCACAGGCATCCTCGCGGCTGTTGCCCTCGTGCGAGTGAAGAGATATTTGTATCTTGTGTGGCAGGGCATCAATCACACTGTAACCTTGGGAAAGAAGCGTCCCGTTAGTAGTCAGCACCGGGATAAAGCCTTTAGCACGAGCAATGGTTATAAATTGCGGCAATAGAGGGTGCAACAGCGGCTCGCCCATAAGATGGAAATAGAGAAATTTTATCTCTCCTTGCAGACGATTGGTGAGCGTCTCGAACTCATCCATTGTGAGGCGCCTCTTTGCTCTATCGGTCTTAGGACAGAAAAAACAGTTTAAATTACAAATATTTGTTATTTCAAGGTAACAACGGGTTATCATAACGCAAAGTTAGTTAAATAAGAGAATACTTATATATAATAAGGAGATATATTTAATGTACTTCTAAATAAAAACAGTGACTAAGAAGCTGTTTAAATTTATGTCCTTGAAATTTTTATAGGTCTTTTTTAGGATGTTTTTTCATTTTTCAAAGGCGCATAGCGGGCTATGTAACTGCGAAAAAGGGGAAAACAGACAAAAAAGAGCATAAAAAGGCAAGCAC
>JAGBBX010000062.1 GCA_017938245.1 Bacteroidaceae bacterium | reverse complement strand
CTTTAGCAATTCGGCAGTAATGACACCATTTGCTTTTAGCAGACTATTGTAAGTATCATCAATACGATTCTTATAGTCATTGAGCATACCATTGATTCTGCTATTCTTTGTTTCGCCTTTCTTACCGTTCCAGTCATCAGGACGGCAATAGAGTCCTGTAGATAATACAGTGGCCCGGCCATCAATGGTTACTCGGCACATAATGGCGGTTGTGCCATCAGCCTTAATCTTGCTGCGGTTGATATAGTATAGTTGTTTATATGTACTTCTCATAATTCAAACTGTTTGTGTGTTATAAAACTAATGTCATATCACTTGTTGCCTTGATGAATATATCCATATCATCGAACAACTTCTTAGGTGTTACCTTAGCATAAAGTTGAGTAGTAGTAAGGTTGGTATGCCCAAGCATTTTGCTGATTGTTTCAATGGGAACACCTGCTTCAAGCGTAATCAGACTTCCGAAGGTATGACGCCCCATGTGATAGACCAAATCAGTCTTAATCCCGGCTAAATCCCGAAGTCCTTTCATATGCCTTCGCAGATTAGGGTGGTGTATCATCGGGAATAACTCCTTGCGCTCATTACTGCGGTATTTCTCTATCAGAGCAATAGCTTCGGGCAATAATTTCACTCTACCCAAGTGCTCATTTTTCTTACGCAGATATTTCAGCCATAATGCACCATTGTCATCGGTATAGATGTTATCGCCTGTTATTGAAACAGCATCTGCATATGGAACGCCTGTATAGCAAGCAAACAAGAATAGATCCCTTGCAATATTATGCGTTACTCTTGATGCCGGAATTTCCAAATCTCGAATTTTCTCAAAGTCCTCACGACTTAATGCTCGTGGTGCTTTCCTATTCTCTTTTGGCAGTTTGAAATTTACGAAATAGCGTTTCTCCGAATGTCCCTCTTTGAACGCCAGTCGACAAATCTTTTTGAGTATGGCCAGATAATGCCTTGCCGTATCAACTGCAAGACCTTTGTCCTTCAATACATACTCCTGAAACTCATAGGCCAAATGCTCATTCAATTGCCCAAAAGCCAAATCTTCAACCTTGAAACGCTTTTTAATAAACTCACCAAGGTATCTACGAGTATAGATATAGGTTGACATAGATGACTTGGCGACATCGATACCGATTCGCGACTGCATATCATCAATATGAATATCCAATCGCTTAAGCAGCGTCATTTGAGTTTCAACGCTACCTTGAAACGCTTCTTTGACTGCCGTTGAATCGAAATCAATCTTGCGCTCCAAAAGAGAATCAAATGCCGAGTTAATGGCAAGCAGCAACTTGTCAATCTTGGCATTGATTTCAACAGCCTCCTTGCTTTTGCCATTTAGTCGGCTCTCGCGAGGATTCCATAACTCGGGAGTACAAGACAGCTTGCTGCTGAACTGCGCCATCGTTCGGTTTACGGTAATGCGTCCCATGATGGGAGCCTTACCCGACTTGTCTAATCCGCTCCTTTTAAGGTAGAGCAACACCTTGAATTTTTCTACTTTCATACGCTTATATTTTTAGTGGCAAAGTTAGCCTGTATATAAGCGTTCTTTACTATGCAAAATAATGACAATCAACACAATGTGATGCCCTTACAGATTGTTTTGTTACCTATTGGCTTTCGGTAACAGCCAAGCTAACGATTTGGTAACTTAACTCCTGCTCAAAACCGTTATTTCTTGCGTTGTATGCACTATGTAGGAAAATCAGTTTTTGCTGTTTACCAACCATTTACGTTTGCCTTATTCAATTCCGAAATCGTTTGCTTTGCTACTTGCTTTCCACGTTGCTCGGCACTCATTCGCGACATTAAGCCTATCGCACGACATACCTATTGAAAAGGTCGCGCGTATGTTAGGCCATAAAGATGTAAAGACAACACAAATCTATGCAAAGGTGCTGAAATCTACCATAGCCAACCACGCAAACGACCTTTCAAGAGCAATCATCTGACCTTATAAAACACCCCTTTCAATAACTGCGACATTCCATTTTCAGTGAATGTTGCAGTTATTTTTTCACACAGATACCTCTGCCCTTTGATATAAAACAGCGTGCGTGGATTGGGTACTCCGTCGGCAAGGAATGAAAAGGAGTATTTTACCGAAGTGTCAATCTCATATTTTACAGAATCTTCCTCAAACTTGCCTTTATCCTTTAAGCGGAGCGACATATTTTTCTCATAATACCGTTGTTCGCCTATAGTAGTAACCGTGTCTATAATCGGGAAAGGATATATATAAGGATTTAGTATGTGCCCGTCCCAAAAGCCAAGAAAAAGTTTGTCGTAAAATTCCGTTCTGCCCTCTTTCTCGCCCTGCAAAAGAGTATTTACCACACCCAACTGCTGCCCCGATGCGTTCCACCCGTTGTTGTCATTGGTATGCTGGTAGTCCTCTTCTGTCGCTTCCTTTTCCTCAAATTCCGGAACATCAAGGTATATGCACCAATTATTGCCCGCCAAGTTATCAATCCATACAGGCACACATTTAAGTTCTATCATTTTCGCATTTTCATCCTTGTTGATGATACGCGGGCCGAAAGAGTTTACCGGCATAAGGTGGTACAACTGTTTCCACCAAACAAAATCTCCCGTCATCTTGCGACAATAGTAACAGCGGAGCACAAAGTAAGTGTTCACATCTTTTACATAGAAAATTTTGTTTACCCTATTTATGCAACTCTCGTGTTCATACCACAAGAAACCTCTACCGTCCACATCCTCAATATAAGTGTGAAAATAGTAATCGAGTTCGCCCATATCGGGGAACTCCATAATGTTACGGCTGTTTTCCTTTATGAACCAATCGCACGAGTAGGCTTGCCACGCTTGATGGTCGCAATCCGCAAACTGCATATTCACCTGCTCAAAGTAGGTGCAATCATTATCCTTTGCGACATCGGCCGTGTAGCTATCCACTACCTTGTCAATGGTGGCCGGAGCGAGTGAGGCAATATCATTCTTTGCAAACTCAAACTTGATATGCCGTGCTTTGTGGTCGATGATAAAATCACCGCCCAACAAGTAGCCTATCTGCTCGAAGAACTCCGTAAGCGACCAATGAGGCAGAATAGACTCCCAATAGAAATTATCCCAAGCATAGGGCAAGGCATTGCATATAATGAGGTACTTATAAGGTGAATTCTCTATCTCCTTTAAGTCCACCGAATACTGCACATCACGGCATATAAGTCCAATTATATATAATAGGTAAGGCTGGAACGACAACCCTTTCACACTGCTTGCCCATTGCCACTCCGCATCCGTTGACGGCTTTGTTATTTCATTCTGCACATTACCGCTGGAGTTATTCACCCACGGAAGAGCAATATAATTTTGGTCGCGGTCAATACCTCGCCAATACATACTTGGAGTGTCGTTTATATCGGGCGAAAAAGAACCTAAATCCAATTCGTTGATAAAAATTTCATCGAAGGTAACATCATAGTTTTGTACGCTACGACCTTCCAAAAATTGAGTCTTTACCTCGCTTTCAGAAATGCTTGTAACGGTGATTATTCCCGACCTTGAAAATGCCTTATCCGAAATCGTACACTCAAAATTTACCTGCTTCTTTTCAACATCGGTACGGTGAATATTGCCGAATATCGCAATGTTCTCACTGCACCCTTTCAGCGGAAAGGTAATAGAGAGCGAATAGGAGTCCGAACCTGTGAAGTGCCTGTTCTCGGCCACGAACTGAAACGAAGAGCCTTTCTTTATGTAGGCTGGCTTGCCATTAACAATTATCTGCATATTATCTTCTTGATTTAGGTGTTTTGTTTCTAATCAGTTTGTCGTACTCGTCCTGCGCCTGCTTGATACCATAATCGCCCTCAATGGTATTTATCGTAACGAATGGCTCGTCCAAACGCTCATTCAAACGGCGTATTGTAGAGGAAAGTTCCGTGTCGGGCTTCTGCTCCTGCTCGGATCTTTCCACAATAACGCGCACCTCACGCTGTTGCTGTGCTGCAACCATAGGGGCAGTAATAGAACGGGAAACATCATCGGCACGAAGAGAACCAATAGTATTGGTACGCTGTGCATAGTCCATTGCATCAATCATCGGGCGTGCAACAGGTGAAGCCAACAGAGCCTGCGATGCCACCCACTCGCCTGCGTGTACCACGCCTGCCACCTCGTCGGGCCTGCCCGGTTTGGTGAAACCGCCCTGCATATATCCTTGCGACTGCGATATTTGCTGTTGCTTCTTAATGGCCGCTATTTGCAGTACTCCTGCTGCTATTGCTGTAGCTGCTGCAATAGGAGCAAGGATAAAACCGACAAGAGGAATGGCTGCTGCCGAACCGTATGCCGATATTGCATTCTGTGCAGTCTGCGCTACTGCTTGCATCACCTGCATTGCAAACATCTTCTTGTTTGCCTCGTTCTTCAGCTTCGCTATCTCCTTTTCTTTCTGCTCTTCTAATTTCTTTACCTTATAGGTGTTGCCCTCGGCCATTGATATTTCCTTGTCGTATCTGCTTTCAATGGCTGCTGTCTGCACCTCCAACTCTGCCTGAATGATTGAAGAAAGACTGCTGAAGATAGATGACATTCCCGAAACAAGCGTGTCTATCGTGCCGGTCAGTGCTTCTCCCCCGTCGCTCTCCAGCCATTCGACGCTTTGCAGGATAAAATTCTTGTTCTCCTCTTCTGCAAGCATACCGTATTTCCGGCGAAGAGCCAACTTCGCCTGTTCGTATGCTTCATCAATGCGTAACTTCTCTGCCGCATTGTCGCCTGCTGCAAGAATTTCTGCATCGTAAACCAATTTGAGGTTAGCAAGGTCTTTGTTAAGCAGTGCTTCATTCTCGGCAGGAGAATTGCCGAAATACTCCTTCTTCAGCCGTGCAAGTTCGTTCAAATGTTCACGCTCCAGCCTTTCGCTCTCTCGCTGTCTTGCATTTTGGTCGGCAATGAGGCGGTCTTGATAGCGTGCATTTGCCTGCACATATTCATTGCTTCCTTTCTCGAATATCTGTGTCATACGACGCAGATGTTCAAGTTCGGCCAACTGCACTGCGCTCTGGTACTCGGCAAGCGAAATCTTGCCGTCGATGTACCTCTGCTTCTCTGTTGCAAGCAGTGTGCTGTACCTCTCTTCTTCCTGCTCTTTGGCTGTCTGTATGGCCTCTTTGCTACGCTCTTCGGCAAAGCCGTTCTCCTGCTCCTGTTTCTTCCTTACAGCCTCGTAATAATCGGCCTCGATACCCAAACGCTCCAGCGCAGAGAGGTCAGTATGCTGCAACTGCTTGCGGTGGTACTCGATAGCAATCTCCTGCATACGCAAGGTGTATTGCTCATAGTTCTTCTCACCCTTTGCGTAAGCAATACGGTTGAGAGCTTCCTGCCTTTCTCGCCACTCGTTTTCGGCGGCGAACTTATCTTCAGTACCACCGCCCTGCGGTACTACAACTGTACCGCCTTTGTTATCATCATTAACAGTACCGGGGTCATTGAGAACCGTGCCGTCTATCTCCTTTCCATATTCACCTATAAGGTATCTTTCCGTCCTTTCAATATCTGAAATCTTTTCTTGAATACTATTCACATTATGACGATGCCACCCGATGTTAGTAGCTAATCCCATATTCATAGCCTTATCCTCACGGCCACCTACAAAGTTGCTGGCACTTGCAGCAGACTGCGCTTTCCGAAGTTCCGCTTCAGCCTCTCGCTTGTCAAGTAGAAGCTGCACCTTTTCTCTACCCAAAGCACTCAATTTCTCTTTTGCGCCCTCAACCTCATACCGACGCATAAGTGCTGCGGTGTACTCATTCAATGCTGTGGTACTCGCATTGTATTTGCCTGTCGTTTCATCTATATACGCATTGTAGTTCGGGATAATCTCATTCAGTTTGTTTACAGCCTTAATCCTATTCTCCATAGCCTGTGTTTCATCATTGGCAACACGGATAAGGCTCTCTATCTTTAATTTTTCATCAACCAACTTCTTTTGAGCATCTGCCTTTATATCCGTCAGAGTCTGCTCTGCCAAAGAAACCTTATTCAGCGACTTATAATAACTTATAAGAGCAGTAGCCACACCGACAATAAGCGAAATCAGCAAAGCATAAATATTTGCTTTTTGTGCGGTATTCAGCAGGCGTTGAGCAGCAGCAGCTCTCTGCGTATTACCTGTAAGTTTGTTCATCGCAACAGTGGTAAGCAACACCGCTGTCCGATATGTTGCCTGTAAAGATGCGGCCAACTTCATAACGCCATTTGTCAAGACAAGCCAATAATGCTTTGCTTTCATAGCGATAGTTGCAGCGTTGATAGCCACCTTATAGGCAATGATTGCAGATGTAAGAGAAATTATTGCTGTCTTGTGGGTATATATGAAAGAAACAAGCACACTCAACAATTTCAGCAGAAGTGTGGTCGATGACATAATATGCGACATAACAGGCTGTAACTTCTCGCCAAGTTCAACGGCCATTTCCTTTACACGTTTTCGTGCCTTGTCAAGCCCTGCTTCAACGGTGGTGTTCTGCACATTGAACTCCTTTGTTACCGATGTAGCCTCTTCAAATGCAGCATTCGCCACTACCTGCTGTTGGCGTACCATATCTATGTTGCCTGCAAGAGCCGAAATCACTGCCGAAGCCCTCGCACCCTCCTCGCCCATATCGCGGAACACGGGAGCAAGCACGTCCATACCGCCTAACTGCTTCATTCTCTCCAAGAGCATAAGCAAGCCTTCGTTTGTCGAGCGATTCAATGCGGCGTTGAACTCCTGTAGGTCAAGGCCTGTTGCCTTTGCTATCTTCTCGGTGTCCTTAAAGAGGTTCATCACCAATTTTGACATCGCTGTGGCAGACATTTCCACTGCCTGACCTTGCGAGTCAAGCACAGCAGCGAAGCCCATAATCTGCGGAATGGTAAGCCCAGCCTGCGCTCCCACACCTGCAAGGCGTTGAGCGAATTGTGCGAGATATGGAGCCGATGCAGTACAGTTCTGCGACAATTCATTTATCACGGAGCCGACGGCAAGCAATGAGCGTTCAGTGCCAAGCCGTGCTTCATCGCCGAAGATGTTTGTCAATTTGGAAAGCGTAAGCGTCGCTCCGTCGCCCAAGTCATCAAGTGCCACATTTAATTGGTCTGCGGCACGTACAAAGCCAAGAACATCTTCCTGCGAGGTCTTACCCAAGCGTCCTGCTTCCTGTGCAAGCTGGTTCAACACCTCACGAGAGGTACGTGTATCTATCTTCTTGAACTCCTCGTTCAGCCTTTCCACCTCTTCGGCAGTCATTCCCGTAAACTTGCGTACAGATGCCATTTCTGCATCCATTTCCGCGTATGCGTTCACAGCGGAGCGACCTGCCATTACCAAACCTGTAACTGCTGCTGCACCTGCTGCTATAGTGGTCTGCCAATCGTTCATTTTGCGGTTAAAGCGTTCCCAAAAAGTTTCGCTCTCCCGAAGTTCTCTGTTTACCCGGTCTATCTCTGCCCGGACTGCCTTTATATGTTTGCACTGCCTTTCCCAAGCCTCGCTCCCTCGTTCAAGTGAATTAAGTTGCTTTTCAAGTGTGCGAAGAGTCTTTTGCAGCTCCTTTGGCGAAGCCTTGTCAAGTCGCTTCATCACCTCTGCCACCTGCTCGGTGGCAGACTCCATTTCACGGATTTGTCTTTGTGTAGTCTTTAGTTCCTTCTTCAGTTTTGAAAGGTCTGCTTTCTTTCCCTCGCTTGCTGCTTTTGCAATCGCATTTTGAAGGTCAAAAGCCCTTGTTTTCAGTTCCTCAAGCACCTGTTTCGGCTCCTTGCCGTTCATCTGGAGATTTACCGTTGCATTTGTCGTATAATCACTCATAATCCAATTTTTGAGCAAAAATCGGACTCCGAAAGCACCCTCTAAAAGACACAAACAGGTAGGAAATCAGGCGTATTTTTTCACTTTCCGCGAAAAGTTAAGGACTCAAAAAGCCAACACGCCGAATATTAGGCATTTAAGGGTTTGAAAAGGGATTTTTCCCTTTCTTCTGTCTGAAAAGACCCCCCGACCGCCCTGCAACGCAAATCCGAAAACTGCTTTTTTTTCGTATCGCTATATGTACGGTAAAATCGCTTCCGTGAGGCTTGAATTGGGTGGCGAGGTCAATTCAAACGTAATGGGAATACCTCTCTGCCGTACAATGTGCGGTGTTATTGGCAATGAGTGCGTAAGGCAGTGCGTGGGTGGGAGAAGGTTGCCGCAAGGAGCGAGGGATTTGCCTTTGTCGCTATTCTCTATACCGGTGCTGAAGGCAACAGATGTGGCTTGAGGCTGGAACAACGAAGAGCCTTGTTTGTAGGTATAATGAATAGCATAGACAGGGGCTGCAATCCTTTAGCGTAAGTGCAGCAGCCTTCGCCGAGTATGGATTATGCCTTATGCACCATTGGGGCTTGGGGCGGGGGCGCGTGGGGCAAGCCGATAACTGAATAGAGCAATGGGTGGGTGTGCTTTCAGCAAATGCGATGTCAAAGGTACTTGCATAGATTTGCAACCTTGCGAAGCGAGGTTGTAAATCGGTGTGTGTGCCTATCGCTCTTGCCGAAGTGAGCACTCCCATACTTTGTGTAGTGTGTTATCGGGTGCGGAGGGTGGATAAAAAACAAGTGGTTACGGCAATGTTACCGTAACCACTTGTAGTATATAATGGCGATTACTATAATCGCTATGACAAGATATAGGGGCAGAAGATTAGGAGGCTTGCCAATGGCTGTGTTGTCTCTGTGGACTTGTTCATCAGAGGCTCGCTGACTTTGGTGAAGCACCGTGTCTGCCCTCTGCGTGTGTGTCGAAGTAGCACTCACGCTTTTTGTTTCGGTGCTGACTTTGCCACCGTACACTGTCGCCTTGACGGGGCGAGGGGGTGCTGTGGCTGTGTCGGGCACTATGCCTGCTCCGGGGCACTGCATAGGTGGAACGGGCAGATGTATGACAAGACTGTCGAACTCTGCGAGGAAACTCGTCCTCATCGAATCCAGCTTGCCGGAATCAATGAGGAAAAGGGTTTGCCTCGAAGTGTTCGTTTCCTCTCTCACTGTTTCGATTGCTTGTTTCTTGGTGTGGCAAGATGTAAGCAATGGAAGCAAAACAGTGGCTACAATAAAGTACAGATGTTTCATAATTATAGGTGTTTATATTCTTCTTTGGCATTAAAGCAGGGGCATTCTCTGTTGGCGAGGTCGCGGTGGCCGCACACTTCTGTATCGGGGAACTGCTGTCGAAGGGCGGTAATCAACTCTACAAGGGCTTTTTTCTGTGCAGGGGTGCGTGTGTCTTTGTATTCTTTCATATCGGCACTGCGCCCACCGATGTAGCATATCCCGATACTGTGTGCGTTGTGCCCGGTGCAATGCGCTCCGATTTCCTTTATCGGACGGCCTTGCACTACCTCGCCATCGAGATAGACAACGTAGTGGTAGCCTATGGTGCGGAAGCCTCTCTCTTTTTTGTGCCACGCTGTGATGTCGGCCACTGTGTTCGGGCGACCTTCGGGGGTGTCCGAGCAATGAATGATGATTTTATTTATCTTCCTCATTGCTGCCTCCTCTCTTGATTAGTTTGCGCTTTACATCATCGACTCTGCCGTCAATGTAACTTTTTACGCCGAACACGCTGCCGGCATAGATTAGGGCTTGGGCGAGTACCCACAGCACGCTGTCGGAAATCTCGCCTGTGGGCGGTACGATGAAGCCTGCAATGTTGAGGGCTACGCCTACGACAATCATAAAGACTGCCGACCATACCATAATGGTGTTCTGTGTCTCTCTTGTCATATAGGTCAAGTTCTATAAATTATGAAAAAAAGTAATCAAATAACGCAGGCTCTGTTCCGACTGCTTTTGGTTTTATTTTGCTACCTTGCTTGTTTTTATTCAGTCACATAGCCCGCTATGCTCCTTCATAAAATCAACCAATCTATCTAAAATAATTACCAAAATCAATACGGCATAATTTTATAGAACCTGCCCTTATTTTGTCTTTTGGGGTTAAATGATTATTGTATATCTTTGTTGCTGTTAGGGGGTGGCTCTGCTATCCCGTCTCGTAAGCGTGGTGGCTCTGCTATCGCGAGCTGTTTAAGGGGTGGCTCTGCTATCCCTTTTTTATTTGCTGAACGACCAACTACAACTTTTCGGGTCGTATATAATGCTGAACTCTGCAATGTTGGTGTATAGCATTTCTATAGGCATACCGCCTATTCGGTTGCGGAAACCGAAGGCAATACCGTATTTCAATTCCACTTTCCTTTCGCTGTTGTTCTCGCCATTCCATAGCGAGATAAGGCGTTTGCCATAGGCAACTTGCTTATGGCCGTGCTTGTCGGTGGATAGTTTGATAAAGTCCATTGGGTGATAGGAGTAGCTGGGTTCGCGGTCTGCTCCATGCACTGTGGTGTTGATTGAGATTTCAAAGGTGTTCTTGTCAATTTTCAGAGTATCTTTGTCGCCCATAAGATGCCACCCTTTGCGTGGCTTGTTCTTCTTCCTGATGCGTTTCCCTGTGCTGTCGGTGTAGCGTTTGCGGTTGGCTTTTTTGGTAAGGCGGAACAGGTAAGGCTGCATATTCTTGTCAAGAAGTGGCCCTGCACCTTGTACGGTAAGGAAACGGTCTTTTACCTCGACGGTGATTGTACGAATATCCTGAATTTCAGCAAGTGCAGTAGTTAGAAAGATTATATCGTCTTCTATCTCGATTATCACTTCACCATTCATTTTTGTATCTTCTTGCAGAAACTTTAGTTCTTCTTGAAGAGTGCTGACAGCAGAATTCAATGTGCCGTAATTTGTTTGCCAAGACTGCAAGGCTGTCTGTAATTCGGTAATGTTCTTCTTTGCTGTATTGAGGTCAATTACCTGCTGGGCTCGCATTGCACCGGCACGTTCAGTGGTGGCTTGCTGTATGCGTATGCTGTCGGCATTGGTGTAGTGTTCATCTGAACCTACATTATAGGTGGTGGGTGTGAGGTAGATGTGGTTGCGGTCAGCAGTGCCTTGCGTCAATGATGTGTATATTGTTGTAAGTGCCTGCAAACGCTCTTGCAGTGCAAGGAAATCGGCCACATCGCCGTTAGATGCTGCTTTTGAAAGTGCATCGACTATCTGCTGGAGTATGCCACCGACCTTTTCGGGAGATATGCTGTTCTGTGCTACTTCGGCACGGAACGCTGAAATTAGTGCTGTGATTGAAGATGTATCTATCATACCTTTGTTGTTTTGCAACAAAAGTATTGTTGATACTGTGGGCGGTAAAAGACAAGAAACGCGGAAAGGTCAATACCGCTTCCGCATTTCTCTGTCATTGAAAATATCCGATAAGATGCCTTGATACTGCCTGCCGAGGTTATCAGCAAAGAACTCTTTTATGTTCATCACTGAAGCGTAATATTTACGAGAGAACCAACGGCGGCGACCTCTGACCTTTTCGTGTCCGAGGTCGCCACTGTTGCCCCTCGGAATTTGGCTTTGCCCAATACCAGCTTCGCCTCGGCTGTGTTCAAATGAATTTGACACCGCTCTCGGCTTGCGTGGTATTTCTCTACCTGTGCCATAGTCCTGCCAAAGTCCGTATTCGAGGAAGGCCTGCGACAAGCCTACCTCAAAGAACCGCCCGTCGGTACGGACCGGCAAGGCTATGGGTGAACGTAAAAGCGAATGTGTATCAATGACACCAAGCAGGGTGATTTGTTCCTGCCATATCTTGAGCATAGTATCATTGAACGCCATTACATATTTCTCTCGCTCGTCTTGTGCCTGTTGCTCTCTATTTGCTCCACTCATTTGCATTGTACCTTAAATCTGTAAATATATCGACTGCTATCTGAAAGTATGCACAAGCGCAGCCGGAGAAGAAATAGCGGTCAATCTCATTGAATGAGATACGAGGGTCAAGATAGATACAATTCTGCTCCAAGCGTGTGCGTTCAAGAATAAGGCTGCTCATAAACTGCCGGAACAGCTCACGCATTGTCTCCATACACTCCTGCCGTGCCTGCATATCGTCAAGGGCGTGGCGCATAGCGAGGAACACGGTCTTGACACGGCGTGTATGGGGAGAATTGTTCAGTTCGGTAAAACCCTGTGCGATGTCCGATACACATACGAAGGCTGTATTGCCCTGCATATTATGCAGAGCTTCTTCAAAGCCTTCAAGTCCGCTGACACGGCTGAAAGTGAAGCCTTCTGCCTGTGCCAGCTTGTTCTTTGCCGATAACTCCTCGAAGTAGGCTGTGGCATTCCAGTTGAAATTGTGATTCTTCATTTCTTCGGATATTTGTTAGTACGAATATAGGATGCGGTTCGGCATAAAACCAATACATTGTTTTTCTGCTCTCACCTTTCACTATATTTTCGATTAAACTCCTCTGCCTCTTTAGCAAGGGCATCAAGTTCGGTAAGTGCCCTCCAAGTATCGAGGTGCAGCACCTCTTTCTCTTTGGTGATATCGCCTTTGGTTAGCGCACGTATTTGAGCGTTCATCGACTCTTGCAACAGCCGTCCGATAGAGGAAGTTCCGCCAAGCATATTTTGCCGGGTGGATCTTCCTGACGGTTGCAAGAAGTTCGGGAATGAACGAGAGAGATAATTTTTGAGTGATGCGAACCAATAGAAGATTGCGATGCGCTGCACCTTGTCCGGGCGTACACGTTTGCTGCCATAGAGGTGTGTTGCCATTTGGCTTAACAGCTCTTCATTCTGTGTGTGGAGAAAACCTTGATAGAGGTTTTCGCACACGATGAATGTCTCAAAGGGTACTCCTTGAAAGTCTGCGCGTACTGCACGGTGTCTGCCTATACGCTCGAAGCGTACAGGCATTTGGGGGAAGCGGTCAGTCCAAGCGAGTGATGTTACAGCCTCGGCTATTTGCAGGGCCGTAACAAAAAACTCTGTTTTGTTCAGGCGCAGGTAGAACTGCCCTTGCTTTTGGCTGATGACACGAAGCCCCGACCAGCGGAAGAGGCAAAGTGTCTTGATTGCTGTACTGTTGTACCCTTCGGACACGAGAAAGAAGAGGTAACGGAGCTGTTTCTGTGATAGTTCGTGCCAACCTTTCGGCACGGTGATGTTGATTGTCTGCATAAAAAATGTGGTTACTTCTGCCACGAAGGTAGAGTAACCACATTATGGGGTAAAAGACAATGATAAGTTGTATTTGGATAGATAGTAGAAAAAGATTAATTTTGCAAAAAAATATAAATAATGCAACATAAAGAAGCAATTACAATAGAAGAGCAAATAGCAAAGATGCAGGAACGCAAAATTCAAATAGCCGACATCGACAAAGCTAAAGAAATACTTCTAGATATAGGTTATTATCGTTTAGGGCACTATTTTTCTCCATTTGAAAAAGGGTATCCTAAATTGAAGATACGCACACACAATTATATTGACGGAGTACAATTTTCCGATGCAGTGAGATTGTATTATTTCGATTTCGATTTAAGAATTATACTTTTAAGATATACCAGCCGTATAGAAATTGCGTTTAGGACATATCTTACATATGTCTTATCCATAAAATATAAAAGTAACAATAATTGGTTTGTTGATGAGAATATTGTAGATAAGAATTTTGTTGATTATTTCAAAAGCACTATTTACGAGAACATAAAAAAGAAACCTGCTATAATAAAGCACCACAAGAAATACAAGAAAGTAGATTTTGCTCCTGCTTGGAAAACTTTAGAATACCTAACATTGGGAGAAGTACTAACGCTGTATAAGAACTTGAAATCAACAGATGATAAACTTAACATTTGCAGGCACTTTGGCATTAAAATGACTGATGTCTTCGAGAATTACATTGAGACAATTAGAATTTTAAGAAATGATTGTGCACATGGTAGTCCATTGTTTGAGTTAAAATTGAACAAGAGTGTACGCAAAGGACCGGCATACAATGACATACCTCAAAATTCGCAAAGTCTAAAAGCTGCTCTTGATGTGATACATTACTTTATTAATGCCATCTCACCCAATAGAGCAAAAGACCTTAAAGACGAAATTGCTAAGATTCAGAATGATATTAAATCTAAAAATCCACAACTTGTACCAATTCTCAATAAAAGTACAAAGATGCGGTTTTAACAAAAAAGAAGCACGATTGCATTAAAAAGACATCAAATTATTTTGCACATTACAAAAACAAGTGTAACTTTGCAGACGTTTTAAGAACAGTGCCGGTGTATGCCTTTGTCGCTACACATTGCACTTAAAAAGGGTCAGTCGGGTTTATTCCTTTGTCGGATAAACCCGCTCTTTTTTTCTAAAACCAATATCCTTTACTCTCTTTTTTATTTTTGAAGGTGGGCGGTGTGAAGAGTGCTGCTGTGGGTGATGTGTGCCATTGTGGGAACTCTTCGGGGTGGGAGCGCAGGGTGTTCACAATATCAAGCAGTGTGGTGCTGTAATCCTTGTTGCTACCTGTAAGCCTATCGACCACGATATTACGCAAGGCACTGATGATGATACTCTGCACCGGAGTAGCCGTACCCAAGAAATGTATATTACGCAGGGTGTTCATCTGTGCTGTGGATATATACTCTTCGGAGAGCTGCTGCTCGATGAATGAGGCGCGATGCTTCAGCCCAAGATAGTGCTTCCACCTCTCTTTATGGTAGCCACAAAGAGTAGCGAGGGTGATATTGGGAAATAGTGTCGATGCGAAGAAGCAGTATTGCTCCGTGTCTCGCCACTCGCTGTTCTGCACCAGCAAGGGCAGCAACTGCTCAATGTAATTGTCGCGCTCCGACTCCAAAGATGTGATGAGCCTTTCCACACGCTCCTTGCTTGCAGGGGCGATGTTGCTGTTGCTCACTATGCCGAAGCCGTTTGGTGTAAGCACCAGATCGAGCGAAGGCACTGCCTGTCGCATTGCTTCATTGACTACGATGTGTGTAGCCAATGACTGCACCGCCTCGAACATTATTACACCGCCCGTAAAGTATTGCTCCAGCCAAAGCTCTGCACTCTCGATGTAGGGTGTCAATTTCTGCAACAGCGGTGTCTCGCCTTTCACTGTGGTAAAGGCATTAGGTATGTACCGCCTCAATTCCGTTTCGTTAGTTATCAGCTTCATTGTTGTTCTCTTTTATGTTTACCTCTTTTGCGTCTTTGTTCTCGTCGAGCGTGGTTAGCATAATAAAGGGGCATTCAGGAACTGCACCTTGCCACTTGTTGAACTTTATTATTATGCGGTGTGGCAAGAAAAGCAAATCGTGGTAAGGCTTCTGCAGGGCTTGGGCTATTGTGTAAAGTTCGCGCTTGTCGCTACCGCTGTTGTTGCTTTGCCCTTTGCCCGGCACGGAGCCAACGAGATTGCTATGCACTCGCATTGTAAAGCAGAACATATTCACGGCCTCCTGAATGTCGGTACTCCAGTCGCCACCCTCCTTGTCATCATCTACCTTTGTTATCACAACATCGTGCTGTTCGTCGCCGTTCGGATTGGTGTAGAAAGTAGAGAACCACGCCTTGCCGGCGTTCTCTGCTCCTGTAAGGAAGTCCAAGATGTTCTGCTTCTCCTGCACTACACGCTCTTTCTGCTTCAGGCGGTCTGTTATGCCCTCTGCCTTGAATATGCCTTCCCAATACTTATTGGATATTTCAATGTGGTACTTAATGGGTGCGGAGTTCTTCAGTTTCGCTTCCTTTGCCATACCTATAAGGGATTTGATATTGTACCACTTCCCTTTGAACAGAGCTGCATAGTACGGTATGGGGTAATATGTGCTGTCGGGAGTAGGCACACGGGTAACGATAGCGAATTTGCGTGTCTTCTCTTTCCTTGCCAGCCTCTCCTGCAAGTCCGTCCACGGCGAAGCGGTGTCGAGCAGTGTTATTACCTCTATATCCTCTTTCTGCACCGTACCACGCCAATTTGCATAGAGTACCTTTTCAATTTTCCCCTGCTTGTTGGCCGGGGTGAAGCGGCAGTAACAGGCCTCTTTTCTTGCAAGGCGCACAACCTTATTGCCCTCTGCATTCAGTATTATCACCGACACGCAGAAAGCAAAGTGCTTGAAGTCTTGACAGACTCCAAGATAGTAGCCGGCAATATTGTTTTCGAGAAAGAAATCATCGACCTGCTCCCTTGTCTTTACTGTGGATTTGTCGGTGTTATATATAAGCCCACTGCCATAGCACACCTCGGCATTGAACATCTGACAGGTGGATAGTGTCTCGTCGCTCTCAATGAGATTGAGAATATCGAAGGGCATTTGATTGTCCGCACCCCACGGCATATAAGATAGCGACTCGCTGATGACAACGGGTGCAATGTCGGTGTCCTCACGGAATACCTTTCCGCTATCCACCATAAAGGCTGCACTTGCCTTTGCATTGGGTAACAGCTCAACGCTGTTGAAATTAAGAAACTCCATAATCTTGCTTGTTTTGCAGCAAAATTATGGAGCATATAAGGTGCGGTAAAAGACAGAAAAAAAGCCGGAGATATAATCTCCAGCTTAAGGGCGGTGCAGCTTGATCTCTCGCGCCTTTTAAGCACTCACACCCATATTTGTTGTGCAAATATAATAGATTACAAGAAAACTTCCATACCATTTATCTCAAAAATGCAAACATCGCGCACGGTGCGTATTTCCCGGCTATCGAGCAGTTTAATACGGCGAGTGCCTTTGTAGAAATCGTACCGCAGTGGCACTGCATTGCGATAATGCAGTATTTCACCGTTGCTTTTCCATAGAGAAATATCCACAGGGTCGCCTGCCTGCAACATCTTGCGGAGTGTTGAAATATGTATTGCCTTTGCCATTATTGGAATGTATCTTTGAATTGTTGGGTAAATACTTTTGCATTTCCTTCGTAAGGCTTTTCAAGTGTCAGCCTGTTATCTGCATATTTCCAAGTGAATTTTGCGATGTACTTTTCCGTATCATCGTCTGCCACCTCGAATGTATAATCCGTAATCAGCACCTTTGAAGATGCACTTCCGTTCTTTGTTACATAATGCGATGTCAATAGTTCCTCCAGCCACTGCATCATATCCGGTGTCAATCGTTCCGACTCAAATTCGTATAACTTCTCACTATTGCAATCATAATAAGCAGTCTCGCCACCACATACCGCCTCACTCTTCTGTGTTTTCATCTTTGTTGTTGTCTTGCCGTAAAGCGGAATAAAATCCCTATGATTGAAAGCATTGTAGAACCTGAAATACAAGTCGGGAGCCTTCTCTGTAAGATAATAGGTAAACATTCTATTTTTCATCTTGCAGGTAATCGCCTTCAGGAGTGCCCCTTTTTCATCTTGATATGTGCTGTAATACTCGAAAAAGTCAAAATACACACTATGTATTCCTGTTTTAGTGGCCGAACTATTAAAATACCTCTGCTCGGTCAGCGTCTCGCCGCCCTTTGTCGTATATACAAAGGTCAATGTATAACTTGTATCTTCCCCATATTCGGCATAATACAATAAATCATCTTCATAGCAGACAAAGAAATCCAACAGTTTTGCCCGTTGCGATGTCAGGAAGTTAAACCGTGTGTATGTAGTAGCGGACAAAGTGGGCTTGAAGGAGCAGAACAACACCTTGAAAGCGGTAATAATAACAACTTCCCCACCCTCATTATAAACCTCTACGCCAAATTCGAGGTATGCAATCTTCTTATCACGCATATACTGCTCCACCAATTCCTTTACATCATAAAGTGTTACCTTTCCGTCAATGGCATAAAGAGTGGTATTAAGCAAATGTGCGTAGTTTGCACTTGGTATATATATTTCAACGACAATCTTCTCCAAGTCGGTAGAATACACAAGGGTGCTTATCTCCGACGAGAACATCACCGACTGCGGTACATAAGTGTCAAGTTTGAGTTCCATAAGGCCATATTGTTTGCCGGCAAAGGTAGCCGACAAACAAGGTTGCACAAAAGACAGCACCCAAAGCCGGGTGCTGTGCATTTCTATTCGCTTTCAAACTGCTGTATATATAGCACCTTGCGAATTTTCCCGTGTGCTACATACGAATGTGAAACATTCGGCAGATTTGCAGTAATGGGATTATAGACTTCTCTTTGCTGAAACATACGAAAGCAAATAATCCTATCCAATTTTTCAACTGCCCTTTTCATTGATGTAAATGTATGCGTGGCAAACGGGCTTGTCGATAGCAACATATCAATGTTTTTCTCTACGGCAAAATGCTTTTCAATGATTTGATAGACTTTCATTCTCTTCGCTGTTAAATTCGTGTTCTAATAACCTTTTTTTCTCTTCATTCATTATCCCTATTTGCAGATTTAGGCACTCGCGGTAAACATCGCTTTCATCTACCAAACTTTTCCATTCAAAATGTTTCTGCATAGTGTCCTTAATTGTAACTGCTGCGTGGAACATTCTGTTTAACTCTTCATCTGTGAATTTGCTAAAATCTTTCATACTGCTACATTTTTAAGTGTGTTATGTTCGTGTATTAACCTATCAACGAAATTTGCACCGATATTCAAACCAAATTTTGCCTTTAGGTGAAAAGCATATCGCAATGCTTTCAATGGCTCTTTAGTGTGGCAAACTGCACTCTCTGTCTTGTTAGGATTTTTTACATAGACTTTCCAAACTCTGCCTTTCTTCTCGGCTGTGATAACTCTCTTTGACTTAATTGCTTTCATACTATCAAAAAATTAAAATGAATAAACCAACATATTGTAAACTGAAATTTCAGACTCTCCGCAGATACGCTCGGCAATTCTGCTTGCTTCTTCTTTGTCGTGTGCCTCAACCGACAAAACGAAAATTTCATTATCAAAATCTTCAACCTCAACTTGAAACGTGCTTATGCAATCGCAAGAGCTGGAGAGATTTTTTCTTCTATTGCCACCCTCTTCAAAAGGCAATAACTTGTAAGCCGATGTGTGAACTGAATGTGTCATAACTGTATGCTTTTAATTGATGATTAATGTTTATGCACTGCGCTTTCGCTTATCGAGATTTTTTATGTGCATACAAGGGCAACACGGTAAGGATATAACCTCACAAGGATTATAGGAAAAATTTACCCGACGGGCTACAAGAAATTGTTTGGTAAAGCGACAAAAAAAAGAGCGACAAAGAATTTTCAATTATTCCTTATCACTCTGCCTGTCCTTGTGAATATCCGTGTGTTGCAACCTTCGCACCGAAAAAAGCCGTAACCGAAAGCATTGCAGTGCATTTTAATCACCAATGCCTTAAATGCAAGCAGTGGCACATTGCACATCGGCTGTTAGAAGCCTGAAGAGGGAGACATAAAATAAAGCCCCAACGCAAAATTGCGTCGGGGCGCGGAGCGTATCTCCATAAGGTGCCAGAACCTCTGTTGCGAATTTATCGAAATAAGTTTAACACGCAAAAAGCGATGTTATATATCCCTTTGAAAAAAGTATTGCCGTTAATGTGCAACCATTCTTGACAATAATCTTTTATGTTGTCAGACGTTTTATTTGTAAAAGATATCATAAAAGTAATACGAATACCAAAGACGTATATACTACTAAATATTCTTTGTATTTAGATAGTTAATAAAAGCACTACAGGTTACTAACATATATGTCGCTTCAGCTGATGTTGGAATGTTTGTATCATCTATTAAAGCATGCCGTATTCCTGTATCTGGGTTATTTGTATATCCATACAGTTTTTCAAATGCACTTTTTAGGGTGGTGTTCAGAGTAATGCCATTTGCTTCCATCTTGTTTAATGCTTTGCCAAGCGAGTTCTCTCCTATTATAGTTCGACAATAACATTCCACAGCTGAAATAGATTCCTTTATTGAATTTCGGTAATCTGGTTCATTTTGAGACGCCGAAAGATGCTTTAACGCTGTTTGTAAATGTGTTCTTACTCCATCTATTGGGGTTATTAATGCTTGTTCGACAGCCTTTATCTCTTCTTCGCTTGTTATTTCAACAATGCGACCATCAACTAATCTATATGCAAAATTATGCCTTTCAAACTCGTTATTTAAGTACTCAGTAAAAATTTGAATCTTTGGAGACATTTTTACTAATTGTTCATATACAACCTCAATTAAATCCAATTTTCTAAACCAAACAAATTTCTCGTTAAGAATATAGCGCCTGATGATATCATTTTGTCTTTTATATTCATCTATCCTTTGATCTAAAAAATACACCCATATATAGTGTTCTAATGCACGAAAATCAAAATCTGGTGAATAGCAATTCTCATTATAGACCTTTGTTATCCAGTTATAGATGCTATTTTGTATTTGTTCTGTTATTTGTTCTCTAATAATAACCGTTCTTGGACTTAGGTAACCATATCGTTCTGAAAAAAGTGCCATGTTTTACTAATTTTATACGTATTTTTTGAGTATGATAAGTAATTATATTTTCTATTCCATTGGTTTTATTTTGGACTCAATAAAATCAATCTCTGACTGTTCAAGGCCGTATTTCTCATAGAGTTGTTTATCAATCTCTGCTACAGACTTACTCCAATCAATATCTGAAGAACTTGTAAAGTTCAAAACGGGAACATAAGCAAATTTTTCCTTTGAGAGGTGTTGCGTCGAAGCTAATTGACTTATTAAGAAACGCACTAATCGCGTCTTAAGATATAAGAATAAATTAGTTGCCTCTTCATTTGAGTCAAAAGAATCTACAACCATGTATGTTTCTGTACATATTTCATTAGGCACTAGAATGTCTAATGAAGACAAAATCCTTTTACGTCCTTCTTTGTCTGTTTGTCCAGCATGTTCTGCTGTTAGATACGAAATTGTAACTTTCCATTGAGCAATCATTTCTCTACCTGTGGATATTAAAGACGATTCGTATGGTCCTTTGCCCTTATTGTATTTCAAAATAATATCGCCATGTTCCAATGGAGTAACGTAAGTTCGTAATCCAAATGGTTTTTGTGTTCTAACCCTTGAACTATAAAACTCAGTTGTTCGCTCTGCGATTTTAGCAATTATACTAATAGCATCTACACTTCTTATAAAAGAATCATCGGCTGACAAGATACGATGTGAAGTTTTTCTAATGCCTTGACAAATGCTTGTAAATTCACATTGTTCATTATGCTCATTATCCCAAAGAAAATAACACACGCCTCCAGCAATATCAACATTTGAGAAGCAATCACGAGAATCTTCGTAATCTACCAATTTCGATATACGTTTATCATTAAGCATCGTGTTCCTGAATTCTCCCAAACCTTTACCGTCTGTATACCATTTAGCCGGCATAATCATAGAAATGGAACGTGGTTTAATTAACTTCGCAACATCAACAAATAAATTATATACAGGTTTTGCACTAACTCCAGCACCTCCGTCCATTACCTGATACGGTGGATTACCTACTATTGCTGTAAATTTCATATCGTTATCTTCGTTTGCTTTCCAATAGTTTTTGCCCTGCCTCATTTGAGAGACAAATTTAGCAGTCTTATGTGATATTTGATTGATTAAATCCTCATAGTAACGGGTATTCACTTTAATCTGACGGAAACCGCGTAATGTCCTACGAGTAATACTCTTCGCCATCTGTGTCTTGCACAGTACAAAGATGTTTTCACGAAGCACTGCTTCCCAAACTTTAAGGTGGCGTTCCGGAGTATTTTCCATTGTATCGGCATCATCTAACTTCTCTGCCAAACGAGCGCGGTAAATGGAGTATGCCATATACAAAGGATAGAGACCGGATTTGGAGTTAATTTCCAAAATGCGTGCATTTGATGTGAAAACCTCTTTTGTAACCTCGCCGTTATCAACGAAACGAGGGGTCAGCAATGGTTTCTCCTTTGTATCATCAAAGAACACCCAACCTCCCAAACAGTCGCCAAGATGCATATTAACCACTCTCCAAGGTGTCAAAACTGTCTCCTTATCGGGATTGCGGAAGGTGTTGAATATTGCAGTAATACGCTCTATTCGGTCTTCAATATCCAAAGCATCAGCAGCCTTTGCCATTGCACGAATACGTTTGCCCGCAGAGCAGAACACTTCAGGGTCATAGTATTTCTTGAATTGTTCAAATATTTCTTTTGTTACACCCTTTGGCATAAACTCGTCCCAAGAGCCATCATCTATAAGTGATGTAAAGTTGTCAAGGGTAATTTCTTTGCTTTCATCGGTCAAATCTGCACCATAAATCATCAATGGCATACGGATTGAGATACCGCGCAGAATTGAAACAGCAATATCACGGTTCTTGCGTTTCTCTGCTTTTTCCTCAAGCAGGCGTTTATCCTCTTCAGAAAGTTCTTTCTTTTTACGTTTCTTCTCCTCGGCCTTTTCCAACTGTTCATGTTCCTCTTGGGTAAAGCCTTGATTATTGATATCTATCTCGCCACTCTTTGGCATAGCCTTGGTTGAACCGATAATCTTCTTCAGTTTGGCAAACTCTTGCAACTCCAAAGAGTCAAGACGCATAAGGTCATCATTATAAAGATAACCATCTTCAAAGCCATTGCGAACAACACGCTCGACATATACTTTCTTCAACTGCTGAAGCATATTCGGTACATCATAAGCTTTCATCTTCGAGCCTTCATATGCGATAATCGGACAGAAGTTGATGAAGTCGCCTACAGCCTTGCGGTCATCGCTCGTTGTCTTACCGGCCTTTGCTGAAATTTTAGCTGTTTCTGCTATTACTTTCAGAGTACGGTCAGGTGCGAAATCAAAAACAAAGCATTCCTCCTTCACCTTGCCTCCAATGGTGGCAGGTGTCTGAACACGGAAGATAGTCTGCATATAACTAGATGCAGCGGTGCTGAACGAACCGGCAAGCATAAATACAGCAGTCCACGCCTTTACGCTCACACCTGTAGTCAGACGGCCACAAGAAAGAGTTATTGTGTATGTTTCTTCAGGCTTATCACCAATAGCCTTATTAACGAGTTCGAGTGCATCATCTCTTTCTTGGTCTTCATCACCTTCGCCAGCCACATTCACTACTTGGAATTGACTGAACACAGTATGAGATTGCAACATTGCACTCAAGGCCTTTGCTGCTTTTACGCCCGGCACAATCCAAAGTGAATGGCGGAAGTTATCGCGGTACTCTTCTGTAGAATATGGATAGTTGCTATCCTCGTCTTTCTTACATATCAGATTGAGGAATGAACTAACATCTTTCTTGTGAACAAACTCTCCTAAATCGTCTACACGGAAGAACTCACGGAAGTTGAACGCCAATTCGGAGTCACCATAACCCTCCAATAGTTTGTTGAGGTCGTATGTATAGATATTAAGACGGGGAAGGCCTGCATAAGGATTAGGGTCGCCAAAGTGTGTCAAATCCCACTCTGCTTTGGCGCGTTGCTCCATCACATAGTCCCAAGTGTATATCTCGTCCTCTTTGTAGTCATCGAACAGATTAAACGGAGTACCGGACAAACGGAGTATCTTGGTTTGCTCCTTTGTCAGCTCCTTCATTACCGCCTCTCCCAGTTCAGTCTTCGTACCTTCGTGTGCTTCATCAACAATAATCAAGTCCCAAGGTGTTGCAAATACTTGGTGGTTTTTATCAAAGTTGCCTCCTACCAAAGATGAACCGCGTAAATCCTGCATAGAGGCAAAATAAACATAGTGTACCCCGTCTCTAGCCACAAGACGCTCTAGTGAAGCGTGGTTCTCACCGTTATTCTTTGAGCCGTAACGATACTTCGGTGTATCATAGAATATCTTTGAAAAGTCCTCAAACCAACCTGCATCGACAACGGGGCGATGTGTCAAAATCAGCGTTCTGCCGAAGTCCATTTCCTTTACAACTTGCAATCCTGATAGAGTCTTGCCAAAACGCATCTTTGCATTCCACAGCATTTGGTTGCTCTTTTTGAATTGTTTTTTGGTCTTGTCTATGGCATCGCGTTGTTCAGGGCGGAATATAATTGGGCTCCGCTCTGTGCTTACCTCTGTCGCAGATAGCGACATTCTTCCTTCTTTTGCTGCATGAATAGCATTCTTTACAGTCTCCAAGTCTGTGATAAACCACTCGTTGGCTTTATTCTCTGTATCAAAAATCTTCTTCTTGATACCTGAACGCTCAAGCACCTTGTGTACTTCACCATCTGTCAGGCTCATAATAGCACCGCCACGAGTGAAGATTGAAAGTTCTGTGTAAAGCAACTCATAAACAATACCTGCTGTCTGTGTATATTGATTGATACGCTTTTTGGCAGCTACATTGAGTTGATGGCTTGAGGGTGATAATCCCCACAGATTTTCTTCATCAGAAAGTGTAGCCTCTCCGACTTTAAGGCAACCGGCATGGGCTTTATCATTTATGCGGAACACATAAATGAGTTTTGCTTTTAACGATGAAACAAATTTAGCCATAGGTTATATTTTGTTAGAATCCTTTTTACTTTAGTAAATCAACAAAGCGAATTTTCTTTCCCATTTTTTTGGTTTCAGGGTCTTTGGCTCTCCAATCCTTAATTAGGCAATATGTGCCTGTATGATTATTATAACCACCGTCAGCACAGCCTTTACATGGAGTTATCATTTCGTCTCCAAATAATGAAGCCTCGATTATATCCTTGCAGGAATTCGGAACAACACCTTTGAGTCCGTCCATTTGCCAAACATTCCACGAAATAATATATGCAATATATTTTATTGAAGATAACATCGGGCGTTTGCCAAACTTCAATTCGTAGTTCTCTATGAAAGAAAACAGCATCGCCTCTCTTGCAAGCAGCAGATTGTCTCCCTGCCATTCAAAACCGTATATACTTTTGTATGCATCCTGTGCAGCAGAAAGCCATTCACCCGATGTATGGACATTTTCGCTTATTACGCGCAGTTTACGGTCAAGAAGGCCTATGCGTTTTTCTATTGGTATCAATTCGCCTGTAGTTGTGTCATAACGGCTTGTTATGTATGGTGCTTCACCGCAAGTAATCTCCATACGATTATCACGCACATAATCTTTCCAAGTTTTGCCATCAGGAAACTCTATAGGCTCTGTTGTAGTAATCCAAGAATGTTCCCCATTCTCTTCAACCTCGACATTAAAAACTCCTTCGCGACCAAACCAAGCATTATCTATCAAATTATTTTGAGCATTGCACACCCACGAAGGAGTGAACACCTCTGCCATTTCTTTGGAACGTGCTGCTTGTTGCAAACGATGTTTTAATACTCGAGGAATAATCTTGTTATTGTCGCAGATTTTCTCATATGTAATCTCGTCGGCGTCTGCATATCCTTCTCCCCATTGTTCATAGTCATTTGTGGCCCAAAATATATTACGTTGGGTGGTATGGTCGCGTAGCAATATATCCATAATATCTTTGGAAATATTACCCTCTAATATATCAGCTTGATTAATATTCATACAAGTAAATCAACAACAAACTACATAAATGCAAAAATAACTAAAATAATTGCGAAGTCAATACCAAAAGTCAAATTTGTTAATCACAAACAACATAAGATGTTATACAACACAAAAAAGCCTCCCTACTTAATATAGAGAGGCACAAATAATTACGATAGATACCTACATCACCCCACTTGCGGTAACAGGATAAATCTCCCTGTAAGGGAATTTCTCTGTTCCGATATACAACGTATCAAACGCATCGGTGCCGTCGGTGCGGTGTTCGAGCAGGTTCTCTTCTGTCTCGTCCAACTTTTCACCGCCTTTGTCCTTGCGGAAACCGTTGCGCCCACGAACAACGCCTGCTGTCTGAATGGCAAGGATAAGGTCATCGTTGTTCTGACGGTTGAAGAACGGCATAAGCCTCTGCTTGCCGGCAAAGCCTTGATTGATTAAAAGGTACTTTTCATCGTGTCGCATAGGATTGCCAAGATAGACATCTTCCACTTGCCAGCCTCGCTTCTCAAATTCGTGGCACACCACCCAATGAAAGTCCTGCTCATTGACGGCATAGTTCGCGCCAAGTGCTGTGGTGTCATAGTAGTAAACCACTGTCTTGTTTTGGTGGTGTGCATAGTAATTGCAGAACTCTTCAATAAGTGCCGGGATTTTCCTCTCAAACTTCACATAAAAGGATTTTATGATGTTGAGCCTGCGACCTTCGGGCTGTCCTGCCACAATCCAATTTATGTTTGCATTGTAGTCCATACCAATGCAGATAGGTGCAAGAGGATTGATGTCCTTGTCGGCACGGCAGTCCATTGCTTCGGGGGCAAAGTCATAACCGAGGCTGTCGAGGTATTCAAAATCGCTGGCATTGTACTTATGCCCCTCACGCATTGAGGAGTAGAAGCCGTCCTTCGCTATTCCGATCCTCTGACAAAGGATAGAGGTTTGGAATGTCTTTGGCGTAAGGTCGCGCTTCATCTGCTTAATGTAGTTCTCGCCCAACAACTGCAAGTTCTCTATGCTGCTGTACTCCTTGTAATAGACCGCAACGGAACGCATCTTGTTGAGGTTCGTATCGAGTGTGCGAAGATAACTCTTCAGATATTTCGGCACAGCCTTGCCCTCGCCCTTTAATCTACGCACACGCTCCTTTGTCTTCCATATCTCGTATATGGTGGCCTTGATTGTATCTATCAGCTCTTCGTCCATTTTCTCTTTGTAGTGCAGGAACCACGAGCCTTTCTGTGTCTGTGGCATATCACTCAATATCATTATCGAGTGATTGAAGGAGTGCTTTCCGAAATATGACTTTATACCGCCATTGGCAGGGAGTGTTTCATCTTTCAGGCGTTCATAATCTATGAACTTTGCTTCGTCGATAAGCAACCACGAGAGCGTAAGCGAGTTGGAAGAGCCGGGCCTGTCCTGTGATATGATGACTGCAACGGAGCCATTATAGAATGATATTACGTGTTCGTAATCGCTCGGCTCGATAATCGCTTTTGCAAAGGATTTCGGAGGCTTGCGACCAACGACATAATGCACTCCTTGAATATATCCCCAACGCTTCCAAGCGGCAAAAAGCCCCGGCAAAGTGTTGGTAAGTCCGTGCTTGAAGGTGGGTACTACGATACCGCCTGTACTGCCCGGCATACGCTGCATATTACGGAGAACGAAAGGTGCAGCAATACTGTCTGTCTTTCCTGTTCTTCGCCCTGCAACAATAACGGTGGTGTTTGCCCCGATAAGCTGGGTAAGGCGTTGCGGTTCGTTAAAGTATATCTCCTTGTTTGGCTTTGACATATTGCAGTGTATGAGTAACACTGCAAATTTCGCGTGCGACTTAGCGAGAAAAAAAGACAAGCATATAAAATGACTCAAGCCCAATCGACTAAGGATTGGGCTTGATACTGTACTGTTTAACGTGCAAGACACTGCGACTACGGCTGTGAATTACACGATTCTGTGTGCAAATATATGAACAAAAGTTTTGCCAAACAAGTTTTTGATAGTTAAAAATTAAGACCGGAACATTTTTTGAGTATTTCCACAAGTTCAACTCTCTGTTTCTTGAAACGTGCATACAAATCATCAAGTTCCTTTTGCAGGTCGTTTGCTCTATTCTGTGATATTTGCTTCAGTACGTATTGCAGAACAGTTATTGCTCCATTTAAGTTTTGGCAATCAGCACCGGCAAGCCCAAGCTTCGGGCCTTTTGCACTAATACCATTCGGGAGTTGCAAATCAAATAGTGCAGAACCATGAGCACATTTGTTGCGTAAAGTGTATATAGCATCAATGTAAGATGTAAACACCGCAGATTTGCCGACACCGAAGTTTCTTGCTATTGCTTTTTTGTCGTCTTTGTTGTCAATAGACTTATACAGCCTTACAATACTGCCGAATGTCATAAACTCAACCGTCTTCCAAGCTGGAGCATATTTGTCCGCAGGATATTTATTGTGATGTCTCTTTATCTGCTGGTTTTTCCTGAACGCCTCCGACTGATATACTTTTCTATCAAAATCATTTATAAAGGATTGAATAACCACAGTAGGACTCACAAACCACAACGGGTCAGTTTTATACTGCAACGACATATAGTATGTAAGATAGGTTCTGAAAGCCACCTCAACACGAGTCAAATATCTGTTAAGTATGTTTCTCAAATCAAAATCGAAATAGTACAACGCAACTGCATCTTCAAACAATGTTCCGGGTACAACATTATGAGTTCTGTTCGCCGTTTGTGGGTGTGTCTGTTCAAACGGGAAGAAATAGAAACCTAAACGATAATAACCAATATCGTGCAATATCTCTTTTGCTTTCTCGGAGTCATTGATTATGATACCACGAGAACGCAATATATCAATTTGTTCATCAACAGTTTTTGCCGTTTTCATTACGATTTATTATTTGTTTACAAAGGTAATAAATAACTTTCATTTATAACTGACTTTTGGTACTTTCCGTTTCTTTATCGTTGAATAAAACATCTTCCTCCAAGTCTGCCTCTTCGTACTCCACATCTTCAATGTCTATTGTCTCGGCACGATACTTTGCAATCATCTTCTGTATCTTCTCCTGAATGTTCGGTATAGGCTTGATACCAAGAACAGAGGGGTCATCGGTGGCTGTGAATGGCTGAACGACAATGAGGTCATACGGCACAGCCTGCTCGTCTTCGAGGTCAATGCGGTTGAACTTCGCATAGCTTGAAGCTGCTTTCTCCATTGTCTTTGTGTCCTTGCGTTTCTTCGCCATCTGGTATGTCTCCAAAATCATTTCGTTGTATCGCCAACGGTGGAAATCACGGCTTGCCTGTGCAAGGTGAGGTAACATAGCCTTTATGACGGAGAGGTCAGAATATGCCAATGGCTTTGATATGCTGTACCTATCCATAGCGACCTCGACAAACTGACGATCCTTTGCATCGGGATTGGCGATGCACCAGTTGTAGAGGTCGCGTACACGCAAAAGGCGATTGACGACAACATCGGGGAAACGCTGTCGCAACTCTTCTTCTGCTGTGAAAAGGTCGGTTCGGGCTATGTCTATGACTGCTGGAAATGGCATAAGGAAATGAGAAAGGAGAAAGCTGAAAAGTGAAATATCGTGCCAACGAGTGAAAACAAAGCTTGCTTATGTTTTTACAACGAGTGCAGCCGATATTCAACGAAGTTAAAAGTATTAGTAATAGACCGGCACGCATTATTGCCTCCTATCACTATTCGCACTCCAGCCACGACAGACTTTTATCCTGTCGGGCTGACTAATGCTGTGATAGTCGGCGATAGCTCGCTACGCTTCGCTATTCGTCGTCCTCCATATCAAGTAAATTCTTGTGGCTATTCTCAATGGCAAGAGGGCTACCCACCTGTGCGAGTAGCATTTCCTGATGCAAGAGCTTCACTTTGCTGCTTGCCTTGCCTCGGTAGTACCTCTTGCTGACTTCGCTTTCTTTGCGTGCGATATCCTCGCGTAGCTGCTCGGCCGGCAAGTCAAGTATTACGGCCATATCCGAAATTTTGAGGTATATAGAAGCGAACTTTTCAATCTGCGATAATTGCTCTTCTGTGTAGGTCATTGCTCTGCAATTTTGTTGGTGAATAAATCATTCAGCGGTACGCTGTGGCCTTTTATCAACTCCTGCACCTGTGCGTGGAGCGTGGCAAAGATTTCCTTGTCTGTGGTGATGAAAGCAGACTCGGAGCGATTGCCTCGTGTCAAGTTCTGCGAGGTAACGACGGAAACGGTGTCGCCAGCGTCGGAGCGAACAAGAAGTATCTTGCTGTGATTGTCGGCAAGGTATGTACGCTCAATAACCTGTGTAATGAAAGCCCACAATTTGAGTGTCTTGTTTGTCGCCTTGTGGTCGAGTACGAGATTAAACCGCTTCACCCGTCCGCTCTTCTCAATAAAGAAGAGACGGCGCAGGAACTCTTCCGATATGGAAAACGAAGTCTGCCAAACCTCGGCTGTTCCTACCTGCTCCAGCACCCACTCCAAAACATCGGCAACTTGCAACACATTGGAGAGATAGGCTTGATATGGCTTATCCCTCAATGGCTTCAAGATGTCGTTTATAGAGGTATTGCGTTTCATAAAAGGAGAAAGGAAAAATGAGAAATGAGAAATCAACTATTTGTTTTCTTCGTGCGTTTCTTTCGTGCCGGTTTTCCCTCGCTCTTGGGTGCTTCCTCAACTTTTATAACCTCCTGCTCGGAGCCTGTGAAATGGTCGTACTGCTCCCAATTTGCGTGTATCTTCTTATCCAATTCGATAAGTTCTTTGAGGAATGGGTAACGCTCGGAGTCCGGGCAAGGAGAGTCCGCTGTGGAGAGTGTACGCAAACGCAAATGCACCTCGCGCATACGCTGTAGAATGGAAAGGTTCTCAACGTATAAAGCCTGTATCTCTTCCGGCAGTGTATCGTGGTCGGCACGTTTGCCCTGCTTGAACTCCTTTGCAGGATTATCTTCTGCGAATGAGTAATGTTTCTTCTCTATCTGCTCAACCTGCTTCTGCATTTGGGCGACCTGTGCGTGTGTCAATTCCTTTACTCGGAAACCATAATGTTTGCGAAGGTGGTATTCGATGAACTCGGCCTTGCCTCGTGGGTTAGCCATCAGGTTGCGGTACATTATCTGATTGCCGTTGAGCTTCAGGAGGTACAATGCACCTTGCTCATAATCGCGCTCTTCGTGCGGTGTGTCGAGCCACTGCTGTATCTTCTCGGTAAAATCGTGGTCAAAAGTCATAGCTTGTTGTTTATTCCTGTGAAAAATAGAATGTTCTTATCGTACTGCGACAAAAGGCGGTACATACTGCCTATTGTGGAGCCTGTGGTAACAAAATCGTCAAAGACTATTATGTTTGGCTCTTGGGGCAGAATGTTCAGGGTGTATTCGGCATTGATACGCTGTTTGTTCTTGCAGAAGGCTACATCTTCGTAAAAGGGTATCTTCAACTGCCGGGCAATTTCTTCGCTTATCCGTGTTGCAAAGTTCTTTGTAAGGTGTCTGCGCTTCGGTGCTGTGCAGATAGCCCAACAGCCTTTGCATAGGTGTTTACCGACAATCTGCCGTATGAGTTCGGCTGTGTTGTCGGCAAAGAACTGCACCATACTGTCATCAGCCTTTATTTCGGTAAGAGTGCGCCCGAAGATTGACTTCTGCCATATCGAAATGAAGAATACACCGCCACGACGGGTAAGGCGTATCTTCTGCGTAAAATCGCAACGTGCCTCTACCGATTTATCCCAGCCCTTGCGCTGCTGTTCGGCAAAAATGTCCTTTGTCTGCTTCCCTACGGAAACACCGAGTTCACCCACTTCAATAGGTGTTACCTCGATGTTGTCAAGGATAGCACCTATATCCGTTATGGTGTTCTCGGTGTCCTGCATAAGTAGCTGTGAGTTGAAAGATGAAAGATGAGAGTGTTAGCCGTCAATGATATTCTCGTCGTCGGTGCTGTCGCATACAATGCTTCCGTCCTCTGTCTCAAGTGTACCGCGATAGAAAGGCGCAGGGCATTCATCGGTAGCCTCTGCGGTAATGGTAGTAGAGGTAGTACCTGTAGCACCTTGCCCCACATCCTGCGCTACGGTGGCTTTGGTAGGCCACTTCTCACTGCCTACGACACGCCACTTACCTTTCATATCCTGCACTACAAAAACAATGTCGTTATTGTTGATGTAGGCTGCTGCTGCCGATGCCTCTTCACCGACAGCAGGGTGAACAAGCGTAAGTTTGTTGAGCTGTGTCTGCGAGGGAACTTCGCCCTGCGGGTCGCTTGTGAGCTGTGATTTGTCGGGCAGAATGTCAATGTACTTCCATTTCTGCTCCGCTGACAATTCAAAACTGCCATTGAGGATAGCCGACACGAGGCGACCATTTACATAGTGCTGCAACTGCGGCCACTTCACGATATTGCCTTTCGATGTGTAGTAAGCACGACGGCGTATGCCGGGCAATTCGGGTGTGCCCTGACACCACGCCAGCGATGCCTGTATGTTATTGCAATTTGCCATAATTATAGGTATTAGCGGTTATTACTGTGCCGAATTGAGTTCAACGACCTTAAGACGGCGTTTGTCTATGCTCTCGAACTGCACACCGAAGAACATTGTGGCAATGTAGGTAAGCACGAAAGGAGCGTACTCCTTGACAAGAATGCTCTCGATGTCGCCCATCTGGTCGAAACCTACGAGCATATTGGCCTTCGGGCAAATGTGCAAGTACTTGGAGTCTGCCTTGTTGTAAAGCGGTACGAGCTTCAGTTTGCCTGCCGAACCCTCAACGGAAATCTGTCCGTACTCCTTGTTGTAGATAATGCCTGCGTGCGACACTTGGTAAGACTCGTTGTACTTATCCACAAAGTCCTGTGAGCAGAAGAGGTAGCAATCTTCCTTACGCAGACGGGGGTCGAGAGAGAAAAGTATCTCTTTCGCAACATCAACGGCATTTGCCTTTGTGATGTCCTCTGTCAGCTTCATATAATTGCCCTCTTCCTTTGCAATGGCACCCGATGCAATCTCCTTTGCGGTGATAGTGTCGAAACCGTCGAACAGGTCCATTGTGGTGTCGCCGTTGGCATTGCGCTTTGCGCTCCAAATAGCGTCGTTGAGGTGTTCGGAAAGGCTCTTTGCCACCTGTGCGAGTACGTGCAGTGCTGTGGGTGTCTTCATCTGTCCGTCGCCCTTTGTTGCACCTGTACCAAGAAGGGTGGATATTGCGGTGTTGGGCTCGAAGTCTGCTGCCACATTGCCGAAGAATGTCTCCAGCGTGCGGAAGTTCAGCGTTAAATCCACATTGGTACGGCGTGTAGGCTTGTAGGGTGCGAACTGTGCCTTTGCATTGATGTCGCCCACATTCTCCTTGTAGCGTATGCCGGGGCGGGGCGTCATAAACTGCAACGTGTCCTGTATGCCGATAATCGGGAGCATAAGGAGCTGCTTGCGGTACTTGATTGCTGCCTTTTGGTAGTCATCAAGAGTGAAAATCAGTTTTCCTGCCATAATAGTATAGTTTTTCTTGGTTGTGTTAGATTGAGTTGAATAGTTTGATGGCCTCGTTCACCGTGTCGGCAAACTCTTCTGCCTCGTTCTTCTCACCGCCCTTTGCCTTGTCATCGACAATGGTGCTGGTGCTGTCGGCCGGTTTCTGCTTCAGAGTCTCGACCTCTGCCTTTAGCGTGGTGATAGTGTTCTCTCTCTCTGCAAGTGCGTTGTCAATACTCTGCGCCTGCTCTGCGGTAAGGGTAACTTTGTTATCTACCGCCTCGATGCTCTCAATGCCGAGCGCATCGCATAGATGTGTTGCTGTAATCTTCATTTTGTTATCGGGTTTTGAGTTGTTGGAAGTATTGCTGTTACTGTTGTTGCGGAAGAGACCTTTGAGGAAAGCGAGGAAGGAGTTTGCGGTGTCGGGAACTGCGATGTTGGGAATGGGTATGCCTGCGTCGGCCATTGCGCTTGCTACGGCATCGGTAAGCACAGGGGCTGCATCTTCCTTGCTGTTGGTGATTTCATCGACGAAGCCCCATTCCTTTGCCTCTTGTGCAGTGAGCCAACCGCCGACCTTCATGAGGGCAAGCAACTCTTCGCTGCTCTTCTTGCATCTGCCGGCATACATCGAAGCGATGTTGCCGTCGAGTTTGTCAAGGTCGTTCTTCATCTGCTTGCACTGTGCAATGAGTGCGTCGAGGTCATCGGCATTGAGGTTATCCCATTTGAAGAACTCTGCCGAACATTTATGCACGAGGTACATTGCATTGCAGTCGATTGTTACCTGCTTCGCTCCGAGCGAGGCAATGGTGGCTGCCGATGCGTTCATTCCGACATAGTGAACTGCTACATTTCCGTGATTGGAAAATGCGGCTGCTATTGATAGTGCGGTACTGACTGAACCGCCAAGACTGTCGATAAGCACATTGACCTGCTCGTCCTTGTGCTTGCCGAGAATGAAATCTACATAGGAGCTGTCGAAGTCATAGCCTCCGACAACGCCTTTGAGGTGTAGGTGATAATTTTTCTGTGGCATTGCTTATTGTTTTGCTTTGCCACGAAAGTATATATATAATAAAGGGGGATAAAAGACCGAAAAAGGCTATACAATGCACGGAACGAGTGCTTTCGGAGCAGAAAAGGTAACTGTAACCTTGTCTGTTGCAGTATCGCCGTCCGGTGCGCCGGTGGTACTCTCAATCTTCACTACGGGAAATGGTCGCTCCATAGCACCTATGAGATATGAGCGACCATTAGCCGTAGTAACCACGAAAGCGATAGGAAAGGCAGTAGGCAGCTCGTCGAGAGTGGAGAATTTGAGAGTGGCTTTTTCAAGGCGACCTTTGTTCTCGTACTCTGAAACAGTATCACAGGAAGGTGTTCCGTAAAAAGTGATAGGTGTTGTACCTGCATAGACTGCAACAGGCATTTTTACCTTGTAGCGGAAAACGATGTCGGGCGATAACTCGGAACAGGGGAGATATGCAATTTTGGTGATTGAGGGCAAGGAAACTTTCATACGGCAACAAATTCAACAAAAATCATTTTAGGACAAAAGGCGTTTGAAGTAGTAACTAATTCATACGATTTTTTACGGTAAGATATGATTTTCTCTTGCGGTAATAGATTTTTGAGATAGCACACCAATTCGTTTCGTTAAGTTCTATGCCGTGCGCTTCCATCCAAGCGTAAATAAGTTCATCGTTTCGCTTGCCTATATTCTCGAACTTGTAGAGGTCGTTCCACAACTGGATAACGAAACGGGTGCGTATGGTCTTTTTGAGTGCGAGGGTGGCACGTGGTGGCAGGTAGTTATATGTTCTAACATCTTTATGTTTGAACGTGGGTATAAATATCTGCGTGTCGGTGGGAGCCGGGCGTGCTGGTATTGCAGAGGGTTGGGGCTTTAAGAACAGCTCCAAAATATCGCTCTCGGCACTGCCTCGTGTAAGAGTTACGGGGTGCTCACCGCCTTGCTCGTGTATGAACCACTGTGCGAGGTATGGCTCTAAATCAAGATAAATGGTGTATTGGCTCATATCGTTTCTATTTTGATACGAAGTTAAGGGGTGCTGGCTGTACTGAAAAAGACCTTTGGCAAGGAATACACGAACAAAAAAAGCCCTCTTTCGAGGGCCTTTGCAGGAGTGCTTAATAATCGGAGAATACATATCCGTCAATGAACGTGTAATCGAAATTGAATAAATCGCGTGCGAACTGCTCCATATCGAAATAGCGACGGGCGAATTCGGGCATATCGCCGTAACAATCATCAACGAGGTGTTCGGCAAATTCCTCTTCGCTATCCCACTCACCTTGAAAACGCTCTTTGGCATCTTCCAGCGTGTAGCCACTGCCGTAATGCTCTGTAAAGGCATCGAACAACTTTCTATCCTTTTCGTCCATATTGCCGTACTCTATAATCTTGTCGAAAGTAACTTCATCAAAGCAACTTTCAGAATACCATTCTGAAGAGAAATTCTCATAATCCTGATACATAAATTCCGGATCTTCTTCATCAATGTGGAGCAAATAGCAGAACTCTATAAATTCATCGTAATCAAAGAACGAGGTCAAATCAACCCACATTCCGTAAAGCGAACCATTATTGTACTTGTAATATGTGCCGACATATACAGCAGGATTACCGCTTGTGTAATCATACTCGTGTTCTTTTACCACATCTGCCCAATCTTCAGGGCGTACTCTCTTCTGCGAAGCATTGATATTTTCCATAACCTTGAAACTAAATGTGAATACTCTGTTTTTTGAAACTTTTTATGTGCAAGCAACAGGGCAAGGTCAAAGGCAACAAGAGCAACAAGGATTTATACGAAAGGCAGGAACTGCTGTAAATACAACCTGAAGGCGTGGAGATTTTTGGTGTAAACTCGCTGTGTCCTTGTGCTGTTGCCTCTTGCCCTACCTTCGCACACGAAAAAGTCAAAACAGAGTATCACTGTGGGGAAAGGGGAAAAGAGCAAAGATGAAAGAGCAAAGAGAGAAGAGTGAAACAAGGCTGGTGGTATAAAGACACAAAAAGTTTGTATCGCTGTATCTTTGTATTAAAATCGGCATAACCTACTTTATAACAAGTACTTGCGGTCGATACAAATGTGATACAAGTTAGATTTGCACTGTGATACAAAACGATGAAGAGGTATGCAAGGTGATACAAAAGCAGGAATGAAGAAAATTGTATCAGGTTTGTATCAAGATTGTATCTGTGAATTTCTCCTTTATTATTAAGAAGTTATATCTTCTTTCTTTTGCTTTGATACAAAGATACAAAAGATTAGTACGGAAATAAGAAGAGGTAAAATTGAAAGATGTTGCCTTTGCTTACGGCACAAAAAAAATGCTGCACGGCAAATGCCATACAGCAGTGAGTGGTAGAAGAGGATTTAATGCTGATGTTCCTTTTTCCAATTAAGCCATTGCTCTACTTCCCTGTCGAAATCTTCGGGAGCGATGTTGCGCCGTACAATGGTGTTGTAGTCATCGGATATAAAGAACTCCAGCCAATGTGCCCCTTCAAAATAGAAGGCCACATAGGTGAGCAGTACCCACTCCAATTTGCGACCTTGATAGGCGGTGAGCCGAAGGCGTGTGCCGTGTCGCATATTGTCAAAGTAGGTATATACCTTCCTTGCAAACTTGCGGAATTCTTTGTCGGCAAGATACTTTTCGTTGAACTGTGCAACGGTGTAGGACTGCACAAGAGTGCGTACTGTTTCGTTTCTAAAGGAATTGTTCATCGGGTATAAATTCGTTAGGGTCATTTTTCTTCTCTTTGTATCTCTTTGTCTGCACGAATATCATATCCACGAAATTGCCCTCAACACGCCTTGATATGCGCTTTTGATTGTTGCAAAGCTCGTCAGGGTTGAGCGTGTCGATATAGGGGCAAAGGTGGCAGAAAGAGTGCAGTTTCTGCGTAAAACGCTGCATTGTGAGGTTGGTTACGTTGGCATACTTGCGGTAGTCATCGAACACCTCACGGCGTATAAGCAGTTTGTCGAGTTTGTCGCCGTCTTCGGCAAAATAACCGTTAGCCCAATCTTCAAAGTTATTTCCGATGTCTTGTCTGTATTTGCGTAACAAGATATTATCCATTGGGGGCAATATCTTGATATTCTCCCGGCATAGGGAGAGGTAAAAGCGAAGGCACTGCATAAGGAAATTTATATCAGCGTTCCAATCAGCCGGGCTGTAATCGTGTGTAAAGAGGTCGCGCCCGAAATCATCGCGTATGGAGCGTGTTTCGAGGTAGTCGTTTGTCTCGGTGAGCTGGTGGTAATAGTCGCTATAGACCATATAGAGCATACGCGCCTCGGTGGAGCTGTCAAAGTCCAGCGGTACATAATTGGTGGTAAAACCAAACTTGGGGCTTTGCTCAAAGGGTATGCTGTAACTTTGATTGTTCTTCGGGTTCACCGTCATATCGCTTGTGATGATGTCATAGAACAGCCCCATAGAGAGGTATTGGGCGCAGTCATCGACAAGCACAAAATCGGTGTGTATGTTCACTTGGTCGAAAACGTGGGGGTTATCCATCAGTTTTGGGTTTCTTCCCGATAACTTGACTGTACGCATAAACATAGAGAGAGCCTTGAAGAGGAATGATTTTCCGCTTCGGCCGTTACATTCTCCGTTTTCGCCTATCTTGTTATCCATTGCCTGCGGAGCCCACGCACGCGAGGGTGATTTGTAGCGGTGGAGCATATAGCCGATAGCGAATATCTTGTTTATAAGGTTCTGCTTCTGCTCGGCTATCTCTGTGGGTGTCAATCCCTCGCCGTCGATGCAAAAGCGGTGGGTGGCTGCATACTCGGCTGCTGCTTCCCTGTCTTCGCCGAAGCGGTACTCCATTTCCTTACGCCAATAGATACGGCTTGAATTGATAACGTAACCGCATAGGCAGCTTTTGCCGGACTCCAGCACCTCGATGTCGAAGTGTGGCTTGCCCTCTTGCTCGGAGCGTGTGATGCTGAACATATCGGGCATAACGGTGAACTCATAAGGCAATACGTTATCTTCCCAAACATAGTGCTGAAAAGATGTGTCGCCCTTTTGATGCACTATAATCTCTGAAGGTGTTACCTCGATTGATTTACGGGTAAAGAAGAAGAGCTGTGTTGTGGGGGTAAAGGTGGTAAAGTCCAATTCCACCTCGCGGAGGTTTTCAAGAGAGGTTTCCGAAAACTTCATTGAGTTTACAATGAGGTTTCGGATATTCTCTGCCAAACAGCGTTCTTCAGCCCATTCGCGCACGAAACGGCGTACATCTTTCGCCTTTATCTGCTTTACGATGTTGCCTGTAACCTGTATGTACCGGGTATTGGCTGCATTGGTATCGCGCAGTGTACGAAAACCGTTCAACTGCAAGAAGTAATAAAGGCGTACTGCCGATATGGTTAGTTCTCTCTTGCACGATTTTTCATTGATTGTCTCTACCCAGAATTTTGCAGGCATCGCCATTTTAATGAGGTCGCGGAAATCGGCAACATCACGGCGAAGTTCTTGCCAATCGCGGAGATCCTTGCGAGGCTTACCGCGATTGTCGCGATAGGTGGAGAGCCATTCGGGGAGCCACACTGTATATATGTCGATATGGCGCAGTGCCAATTCTGCACCTTTCTTACGCCCTGTAGCGTCGATGTCGGGAATGTTGTATATGGTATCGGCATAGCGGTAGAGTTTGGCAACCTCGGACTCTGTCAGGGTGTATGTCTCGGAGTTGAACCATATAGGAATGTAGCCCATAGACTTTAAGCAAAGAGCGTCGCGCTCTCCACTGCATATAAATATCTCTTCGAGCTTTCTTTCCCGTTGTTCGCCCTCTTCTTCATCATCGCAACTGTTGAGCTTGCCGAACTGCTCCTGTAACTCACGCAGGCCGTTGATATAGTCTTTGGGCTTTACTCCTTCAGGAGTGTATGAGAAACGCCACTGCTTTTCGGGGTTGAGAGGTTCGTATATCTTGTAGAACACCTTGCCGTCGTCTGTACGGCATTCACGCATAAATATAGGATAGTTCTCTGTGCTATATTTGAGTGTTACTTCCCTGTTCTTTACATAGCCTACATATTCTGCCTCGTACCAATTAAGAGCCTCTGCGTGTTCTGCCCGTACTTTCGGGCCGAGGACTTTAAGATGTTCTTCGGGTATGGACTCCAAAAGGGAGAATATGCGTGTTCCCTCTTTCTCTTCGCTCGTTGCCGGGCGTTTCTCAATGCGTGGCTTGTTGATTGAGGGCGAGAGTTCTTCGTTTATGCCGAAGATACCTGCAAGGTGCAACACCGCTTCGTAAAAGTGGGTGATGCCTTCCTCTTTCATACATATATCAATAGGCGACAAACCGTGCCCGTCATCGCCGAAATCTACGACTTTCCACACTCCGCCAGAATAGTGCAAGCAGGCCGAAGCAGTCTTTTCGTTCTGCCTCGCCCTGAATTTGTTCTTCGTTCCGACAACATCAGCAGCTTGTGGATAGTAGCGGAGAATGATGTCTAAACCGTCGCGTGTCGCTTTGTAAAGGTCGGTTGCCTGTATCATACTGCATAATCGTCATCTTCAGTTACACGGCTGATTAACCACTCTACAAGCATTTCATCGCGCAGGTGATATGTCAATGTTACTGTACGCAGATAGGTCAGTTTCTCACCGACAACGATATTCACAGGTAGATTATGGTCGAGCACCATTTGCGATAGGCGGTTGCATAATGAGGCTTTCAATGCTATTTGTTTTTCTTCCATTGTCCTGTAATTTGAGAGTTGAAAAAATGCCACTCACAGTGGGCTTCACAGCAGGCTGTGGGTGGACTTTGAAAAAGGAAAGTTTATAGTTTATTCATTAGATAGAATAAATTCTGTTATCTCTTTCTTGCTGAAGTAATATGACTTCTGCTGTTTACGGTGTGGCAACTGCCCCCTGTAACACATCTTTTTCACCGCTCCCTCTGTCTTGTCGAGCATTCTTGCGACTTCGGCAACAGAAAGCACTTCATCATTGAGACGGTGGAGCTTTTTGGCTATCTTGTCGGCCAATAGTTCCAGTTCACTCGGCTTCAGCATAGGCTTTCATCGCTTTTTGTCGTAACTCCTTATAACTGTCTATCACATTGCCGGTAATGGTAACAAGGCAGTTGCGCCTATCGTATGAAGCAGATATGCGTATGCCTTTGCTTGCCCCCTCGTCAATGTTCCACCTATATATAAGGACTGACATTGTGGTACACTCTTTTGATGATGCCAAACGACCTACTTTCGTTTCTCCACGCTTGAGGCTGCGGAGCCATTTTGTTTTGTTCTCGATAATGTCCATCGTACTAAATGACCTTTAATTGATACTTGTTTTCTTACACTTGAAAGATATGCCGGGTCTTTCTTCAGCTCCATTATATCTGCATAGTTCTTTACTGTTGTTACACTCACGTTCAAAAGCTGTGCGACTTCGGTGTTGCTCATTACAGGGAAAACCTTTGAAAAATATTCACACTGTTCTGCACTAAATTTCTTTGTCCTCATAAGATTTGTTGATAATGTTTTGTAAAAAGTTCTTAAAAACATTAAACAACTGTGAACCTTAATAAGGGTTAGAAATGTTCGTTAGTGAGTTTGTTCAGTACAAAAGTAGAGGGGGCAAAAAAGTCATAAAAGACCTTTGGCATAAATCTCATTTTCTGTATCGTGAACCTTAAAAAGTGTAAAAAAATAGCGTCTTGAAAGCGAAAATTTTCGCTCCCAAGACGCTATAAAGGTGGGTGGGAATTTGTATATGTTACCCAAATTTGCTATCTTTGTCTAACAAACTTGCAAACCAACTAACAAAGGTGCAAACCAAGTTGCAAACCAAGTGAAAATGATGATAATTGATATTTGAAATAGCAGGACTATCAGCAAAAAAAATTCATTGATAGACAATAAGATATAACGAACTTGCGCCTTATGATACGGATAAACGCTCCGGAATCACAAAGAACGCTTCGGAATCACGAATGATTGCAGCGGAATCACAAAGAACGCTTCGGAATCACGAGTAATCGCAACGGAATCACAAAGGGGAAAGTAAGTTTTTTATCTTACTTTCCTTTTTTCATATGCTTAAAACGAGGTAATTAAAGGAATATCAATAGTTTATTTATTAGATAGTCGTAACTTAAATTTATTTTTTGTTTAACTATTGAGCAGACAGAGAAAGACAAAAAAAGACTGAAAAAGACAAAAAATGCAAACCAAGTGCAAACCAACCTGCCTAAAATGCAAATCAAGTTTGCCAATTTTCACGAAAATTCAGCCATAATCGTAGAGCCTCAAATTCATTCTTTTCGCTACAGTATTTTCATTTTAAAGCCCAACTTTAGTGTTCTTTATTTATCGGCAATTTTGTATATATAATTGCTATATAGTTCTTTTCACCTCTTAAACGTGATACAATCACTCGTAGACTCTAAAACGGAACTTACTTCCTTTTTTAAGAGTAATAGTTGTACCATCCAATGCCATCATCGGAAAATTGTTCGTAACAAGAAGAATAAGTTCTTCACCATTATCATAATTTATATACTGGTGCGAAAGATTCTTTATGTAAACATCGCAAGCGCCATTAATGCAATCGAACCAATACTCTTTTCCTCCATATCCAACCATAAGTTTGTCGGCATTGGCATACACAGTATATTCAACCTTATAGCCGCCAAATTCCATTGCATATATTTTGTAGCTGCGGTCGTACACAGCCTCAGGGTCGGGCAAAATATACAACTGAGCAGGGACAGACGCGGTAGATAACCTCACATTACCAACAACAGGAGATACCGTAGCAGCAAGGACGGCTTTTGCCTCAAACGTTTTCTCTTCGCTATAGGTATAATACTTTGAATTACAGAACCCTGGGACACCATCGTAGCACACATAATCTTCGAAAGCGTGTTGAGCAGAGACAGCCGCTACACAGAAAAAAGTAAAAATAAAAGTTATAATCCTTCTCATAATGGTAAGTTTTTTAGCAAATATAAGATAATGCACAAAATTCACAAAGAGAAACACTCAATAAAAACAGAAGATTTACCGACTTTAGCTCACAAACACCTTTGTCAGTCGGAATTTTGATAGTATCCACACAAGAGTGAAACTTATTGTTGCCGTAGTGGCTGCGGCAAGCAATATACGCACAACGTATGGCAACGACGGTATATTGTAAAGGTCGTAACTAAGGAATGTAAATGTAAAGTGACACAGATATACGCCAAAAGTAAGTTTTGCTGCCTGCGACAGCCATTTATGCGACTTAACATTCAGTTTCTGCACTGCCACAAAGATGGGAAAAGTCATCATAAATACATTTATTCCTGTAAAATACCACAGGATTTCGAGGTAGGCGTAATTACCAGGGAAATAATCATTTGTAATTATGTATCCTACAGAAGTTACGGCATATCCCACTGCAAACATAGGCAGACATATAAGAGTCATCTTCTTCCAGCTCCAATCGAGAGGATATCTCTTCAGATAATAGGCAAGAATCAGATAGCCGATAAAACCCGACACGTAGTAGAATGTTCCATACACATTCCAGTCGCACTCTCCTAAGAGCCCCATATGGCCATAGTTACCGGCGTATCCAAGCATCGGTGCCACCATCTTTATATAAGGCAAAAAGAGTGTAGCACCCCAAATATAAAGCACCGTCTTTATCTCTTTCTGTGATGCCTGATTAAGCCAGCAGCTTATGATTGGCATTATAAGATAGAGTCCAATGAGCATATAAAGATACCACAGAGGAATTGTATCGAAATTAAAGTTAAAGACAAATGTATAGAGACGTTGTACAAGTGTTGCCGATGTATAATCACTGACCGAAAGTTGCGGATTTGCGGTCTCGGGGCTTATAGCTGTAAAATAGCAGAATGCCATCAACGGCAATGCAAGCGACCAAAATATAAGTGGTTTTATAATACGACCTATACGTTTTTTATAAAACTCATTTACTGTCGTACCCGGCTTTATTGGCAGTAGAAGAACCGCAGTCATCATTGCAAAGAGAGGCACACAGGGGCGCACAAGACTCCCGGCAAAGACACCTGTCGTGAACATATCCCTATTGTCATCGAAATGAGCTACAAAGGGGTCACAACTATGCGAAAAAACCACAAGCAGACAAGCTGCCACACGAAGCAGGTCTATCCAACCAACATTCTCTTTTTCTTTCAACGTCATTTTTCTATTGATTTTATAGTACAAACTATTTAGAAGCTGTTTAAATTTATGTCCTTGAAATTTTTATAGGTCAATGTAATCATTTTTTTCGAAAGAAATTTAAACAGTTTCTTATTCCTGATTGTTTTTCAGCCATTGCAGACGACGCCGGTCGGGAAGATGCTTTATCTTAAACTCCTCGAATGTAGCCTCGAAACCGTTTCCATCGGGACAAGCAGCCATCATTCCCACCATAATAGGAGTATTATCCTGCATCCAGCAGTTGCGCATCATAGTATATTCCTCATCGTCGAAGGAGTAGAAAATCTCTATTGCATCGAGCCTTCTCACAGCCTTAATCCACACAAAATCTACCGGTTCATCCAATTTTATGACACTCCAATCGCTTGTTCCGTGTGTTACAACAGCACTAAGATTATATTTTCCATCGACAAACTCTATTCCGGCCTTTACGTAATTCTCCTTATCTATTCTGAGCATAAGTCCGGCTTGGTCGAAGCGCACCTTATACTTTCCCGATATTTTCACTTTTACCTCGAACTCGCCTCCACGCAGTGTGTAAAGAAAAGGAGCATCGTCCACTGTAAAGCCATAGTGTGATACTCGCCAATAGTCGCTCTGCGGTGTTACATCCATTACCAATTTACCATTATCTATTGTCCAACTCTCAGGTTCGTTGAACCACTGCATTTTTTCAAGTGACTGTGCCGATGATACCATAATTGTCATACAAAAAATTAATGTAAGAAAATACCTTTTCATATTTGATTAACGTAAATAGGTTACATCGGCAAAGATAACAAGGAACTCTTTCTTAACAAATTTAATGATAAACGAAATTTGGAGTTACCGCTGCTTTTTCATAATTTTGCCTCGCAAAAGGTTTTTATGAACAAGATGCAATCATCAATAGAGGTCAAAAACAAACAACATACATTATGAAAAAGATTATCAATCCCTTTTTACCCTTAATGGAAAAAGGATACAACTGCTTTGCCTGCGCACCCAACAACCCTTACGGACTGAAGATGGAGTTCTACGAGGATGGCGACGATATTGTCTCTTTCTGGTCGCCCGACGACAACTACCAAGGATGGCTAAAGACACTGCACGGAGGCATACAGGCCACACTTATCGACGAGTGTGCAGGATGGCTCATCTCACGTAAGTTCCAGACATCGGGAATGACCACCAACCTTAACATCAAATACAAAAAGCCCATTCCAACCGGTAGCGACGTCACATTGGAGATTCGCACACGTGTAAAACAGGTGAAACGCAACTTTGTATTTATGGAGGCATCTATTGCCCACAACGGCGAGGTATGCTCTACCGGAGAGCTTACTTTCTACTGTTTCACAAAGGATGTTGCCGAAAAAGAGTTTCTTTTCAGAGGTTGCGAAGTTGAGTCAGAGGAGGTATAATTCCAATTATAACCGACCTACTTCTGCAACATCTCAACAACTTGCTGCAAGGTAAACGCTTCGTACCACGACTTTGCCTCGCTGTAGCGCCGGTTTATCTTGATAAAAGAACGCCAATAGTCGCTGAAAGGGCGCAGGTTCACTATTTCCTCCTTGCCATCTTCGCGTATTGACGCACATCTGTTCACACCGCTAAGCGGGCTGCCTGCCAAGCGGTACACCAGACTTCTGCCCCCATTTTCATCGGTCATCAAAGCGTCCTTGCAAACATTCCACCATTCAAGGTAGACCCCCACCGTAGGATTTCTAAACCCCGATGTACCGGTATAAGCAAGGCCACTCTCAATCGCCACCGGAGCAAGGAACATACGACTATCCTGCAAAATACGTTCCTTGTTCTGCAACAGTAGAAAAGCATTTTCCACAAACAGTTGTTTTTCTAAGAACAACTCTAAATTCTCGACATAATCCTTTGAACGGTTTCTCTTTTTACCAAATGAGAGATACCTGCCGGTAGTATCAAATTCCAGGTTATTACAATCCACCTTTTTGCAATCTCCCTCCTTACGCGGGAAACACTCCAATTCTCTTCCGTCGAGCAGTATTATTTTCCCTTGCGGAAAAACAACATTTTCTTCTTTGTAAAGTTTCTCTTTTGAATCTGTCATAGTCAATCTGCATAATATTCCGACTCATCATCCTCACCCGATGCTTTAAGCTTGTCCATTTTCAATCGGGTATCGCTCACAAATAAGTGGCACACCATCCATATCAAAAAACAATTTTCTTTTTCCCATAAGATATATTCTATATTTTTTATTACTTGACAAACGCGGAAGAACTATTCTCGAGATACTCTCCGGCAAATTTCAAATTACATATATAATATAGTCACAAAAGGGAAAAAATTCAATTTTTGGAGCAACTTTTTTAGAACTTTCAAAATGAGTCCATATTGAGCACAAAAAGGTATACTCTACCAAAGAGCATACTTTATACTACTATACAAAAGAGATTCTAAAGAGAGTTTTTTATTCCTCTACTGCAGAAAACTTAACATAGTCGTTTATCTCCTCTATACCCTCATCGGTAAAATTATACAGATGCACTCCTGCGTAAGGATGACCATTCTTGAGAAAATTAACCCACACCTGCCAGCAGAGAATACGTTCTACCTTATCGGCAATACCGCCATCGGGTTCAAGGTAGCCGTCACCAACAAGCAATTCGTGAAACTCGTTGGCAAAACTGTCGCAATGAAAATCGCCATACTCGATAAAAGAATCCTGCTCGCACGACAGATAAAGCGAGACAACTGCATTCTTGGCATCTATATTATCGCCACAAGCAGCTAGAAAGTCACAAGCAACTGTGTGTGCATAGAATTTCTCGAAGTTCTGTTTCTGCATAATATACTGTTTTCGGAATTATCGTTTTATCTCGCACAATATATTCAACATATTCTGTGCCAATCTTTTTCTATCATAATCAGTGGCTAATTTCTCGCCACCTTTACGACAATTGACATACAACTGTTCCGAGCCAAAGAGAGTATTCAGTTTCTCAATAAAATAGGTTTTATCCTCGGGCTCATAAAACAATCCGGCACCATATTGCTCGACAATTTCGCGCGCCTCACCATCGACACCCAAGAGAATTGGAACCTGCATTGCAGCAGTCTCGAATATCTTAGATGGTATAACAGTTTTAAATAGTGGGTCGCGACGAAGATTTATAACAGCTGCATCTTGTAAAGCAATATAATCGGCAACCTTATCTTTGGGAACAGAGTCGAGCAATACCGCATTGGTAATATTCTCCTCTTTTATTTTCTGTTTAATTTTTTCTTTCTCGGCACCCTCACCCATTATAAGCAAAGAGTAATCCTTAAGCTCCTTGACGCAGTCGAGCAAAAAATCTATCTTATGCGCCATTCCCAACGTTCCAATATAACCAAGCACTCGCTTGCCTTCGAGCCCCAAAGAGCGCATCAGTTCCTGTGATTTTTCACGCGGATAGAAACGTTCAAGGTTGGCTCCGTTCTTCACAACCTCAATTTTATCGGGTGAAATACCTTTCTTTACAATCGCGTTTTTGAAAGAATTTGTTACCACTACTATTTTTTTTGCCGAGCGGTAACACCAAAGTTCTTCTTTTGAGAAATAGCGCAGTACAATGCCATCGTTCATTGCACCCACCGTCTTTATTGAGTCGGGCCAAAGGTCGCGCACCTCCATCACCCAGGGTTTACGTTTAAAGAAATGCAAAGTGCGTCCCGAGAGTGCTGTAAAGAACTGAGGCGATGTGGCAACGATAATATCGCAATCACGGAAAAGTCCATCGAGAAATGATGTTATAGAGAAACTTATATAGTCGATAACCCTTTTAAGGAAACCACTGTTGGATGTTATATAAGTCCACACACGTACAACCTTTATGCCATCTATCCACTCGGTTTTCTTCCACGAGTTTTTATAACCATCGTACACCTTGCCTATGGGATAATTGGGGAAACAGGTTATAACAGTCACCTCGTGTCCCGCAGCTGCCCACTCGCGACAATGCTCATAGGTTCTTGTTGCCGGGGCATTTACCTCGGGAGGGAAATTATCTGTCAAGAATAGTATCTTCATCGCCTTTGTCTGTGTTTATCCGAGTATCTGCACTCCTTTAATCCTTTAACGGAATTATATCTGTTTTATTATATAAAATGATAATATTAAAACACGCCAGCCTTTCTATGTGGCAGGTTATTTTACACAAATGCGCGAAGATACAAAAAAAGTCTCAAAAGCAAACTAAATGAACATAAAATGGCAAAATTCAAATGTCGAAATATATAAAACTGTAAAGAATATTAACCTTATTCAATTTTTTCATCCTTTTTGTAAATAATTTTGTATCCTAATACAGCTACGACAACAGACATTATAGGACTAATCAAATTAAAGAAACAGAAAGGAAAATATGCGACAGTTGATATTCCAAGAACAGCACTCTGCGCAATACCGCAACTATTCCACGGGATAAGAACCGATAACACAGTAGCCGAATCCTCGGTGGCACGACTAAGCACCCGTCGGTCTATTCCCAATCGGTCGAATCCCTCTTTATTAAGGTCACAAGTAAGAATAATAGACATATATTGATCGGCAGTGCAAAGATTAAAGAACATTCCCGAAAAAACGGTAGTAGAAACAGCACCGACAACGCCACGCACCCCTTTCAAGATATAACGTGTTATGGTGCTTGCCATTCCGCTGCCCATTAGTACACCACCAAAGCACATTGCCGAAAGTATGAGCCATATCGTATTCAGCATCCCCGACATTCCACCTGTTGTAACAAGAGCATTCAACGTTTCGTTACCGGTCTCAATAGCTGTGGAATTGCACACCGCTGTAAGCACCGCCGTTACCGAGACTGCAAAGGAGCCTTGCGCAGCGCCACCCAAACTCGCAACAACATCGGGCTGCATAATGAGCATTGCCACCGAGGCTGCTACCACCGAAATAAAGAGTGTTATAAGCACCGGAACACGACGTACGATAAGCACGAATGTAATGAGAGGAACCAACAGTAGCCAACCACTGATATTGAACGAACTGCCAAGCGCCTCGGATAGCCCGTCATCTACAGCATCGACACCCTCATAGATATAAAACCCTGCAACAGCATATATTACGAGGGCTATAGCCATCGAGGGAAAAGTTGTATATATGAGGTAACGTATATGTGAGAAAAGCGTTACCCCTGCCGTAGACGAAGCAAGCACAGTAGTATCGGAGAGCGGTGACATCTTATCGCCAAAATAGGCTCCCGAGATAATGGCACCTGCAGTCCACCAGGCCGGGAAGCCAATGGAGTACCCAATTCCCATAAATGCCACCCCGACAGTAGCACAGGTTGTCCAAGAACTGCCTGTGACAAGACTTACCACCGCCGAGATTAGGCAGGCTGCAAAGAGAAAAAGAGCAGGCTCCATCACCTGTAAACCATAATATATCATTGTAGGGACAATACCGCTAAGCATCCACGTTCCCGAGATTGCACCAATGAGCAACAACACCAGAATAGAAATTGTAGATGATTCGACACTTTTTATTATTCGCTCCTCCATAACCTTCCAGCGAACACGATAGATTTTCATTGCCAATGTCGCCGCCACAGCAGCCGAAACAAGCATCGCCACCTGACTACCACCGGCAAGAATATCGCCACCCGTACAAGCTGCTACAACAACAAGAATAGTTGCAAGCACCGCAATAGGTACAAGCGAGACAAAGAGAGAGGGAGTTTTATCTTTAGAAACAGTTTTTTCCATATATCAAATTCAAATATCTTCTATATTCTGCAACACCGCTCCCGGGTAATAATGTTCCAGAATTTGCGAAAAAGAGTATCCACGCTCACCCATCATTGCCGCACCAATCTGACAGAGACCGACACCGTGTCCCCACCCTGCCCCTTTCAGCAAGAATGATATTTCACCATTGTCACCATATAATTTATCGACCACAAAAGCCGAGCTGTAAAGATGCGAAGGCGACAGCCATCGACGAATCTCGAGTTCTTTGCCTACAACCACAGTGCGATTGGTGCCTACAATGCGCATAGTCACCAGACGTCCCGATGCCGCACGCTCGATGGGTTGCAGTTCCTCTATTCGTCCAAAGTTAATCCCCGAGCGCTTTTCTATTAGTTTTGTAATTTCATCCTGAGTATAGCGCACCTGCCAACGATAAAAATCATTCGTTTCGCAATCGTAACCATTAAGAACTTGCGAGAGCACCTCTTTATCATTAGTATTACAGAACGACTCGGGCGACCCCTCTATCCAACGGCGGGCAGTATCTTCATCGATAAGGTCGAGAAAGTCCACCTTACCCTCGACATCGCGGAAGGAGTCGAGGTAATCAAAATCTTTATCCTCCCAACAAGCCGAAAATCTCTCGGTCATTCCACCACAGCATTTACTGAAACGAGCATCACACACCTCACCATCATATACAAGCACAAGATTCGAGGTGGCAGCCACCGCCTTGGCCACCCTCTCACTACACTCAGCTGTAATTCCCTGATAACGTTGGCAATGGTCGTCGGCACAAAAGTCGAACAGCGTATGATTTTCGCGGGCATACCAGCGGACAATACGTTCATCATCATCGTAACCCGGATGCGTTTCGGTTGTTTCTACACTACGTCGCAACTGCGCATAAAGCCAACTTCGCGAGATTACTGTATGCGCCTTAAGAAACTCCATAGAACTTGTTGCCGACATCTCGGACGAGATTACACTCTCGAGGTATTTTTCGACCGGCAAATTATTTATCGCTCTTAGTTCGCCATCTTCGACTATAAAGCACAGAACACCGGCAAACGTCTGATTCTGTTTGCGTTCCCAATGAAAATTCACTCCTATTACAACATCGTACAAAGTAAAATGCGACGCATCGTCAAAAGGCCGAAATGAAAGACTATCGTGCAGTGCTCCCTGCCACATAATTGCGCCATCCTTCACTGTAACCGAGTAGCGTCCATCAGGCAGAGCAACCCCATCGATACTGTACCCACCTGACAGGCAGAATTCAATCTGCGGTGCACGCAGAATACCTATATTCACGTTTTTCATCAAAAAAGCTCTTTAGCAACCTCCTCGTCTAATGCAACCTCACGAAGAATAGCGCGTGCCTCATCGCTTGTAATTCCCTCAAAATCCTCGGGTCGCGGAGCAATCATTACTCCAACCATATCTAACAATCCCGGGCTTATGAGACGTTGAGCTTCACCATCGGCAAAATAAGATGCCGGACGATGCGATGCACGAGGTACAACCACTGTTACCCACCTCTTATCTTCGCGATAAACCGTTATAACGTTCATACGTGGTTCGGTCTCATCGTCGCTTATCGGCAATGCCGCTTTCAACGAATCGAACAGATGAATAGATGCCGAAATATCGGACGATTCAACAATAAACACCGGGACAATGTAAGATTGTGAGTAACAGAGCGTTGCGCCACCATATTCTTTTACCGTTTCCAATGCCTCGCCAATCCTATTCCACCACTCGCCAAAAAGAGGTATATCGACCTCCTTTACAGCCTGAAGATGTGCGTGGTCGGGCGCCGATGCGCCACATTTTGCCCCATTATAGAAAACTGCCATTCCCTGCCAATCACGCGCAAGAGTGAGCATATCCCAATAAAGTGCATCTATCTGTTGCGGTGTGTGCCCTTTCAATGGAAGAGTAAGATGCCCGGGAAGTATCGGGAAGGGATTTACAAGCACCTCAATATCAAATAGAACATCGGTCTTTATCTGTGTTACCGGTCGATTCCCGGCACACAGGAAACAAAGGCGTTTCTCGATAGAGGTCTTATCGACATTTGCCGCAGTAGATACTATTCGTGCCGGATTATGCTGCAATGTAATTCCGCAATCAAGTTTTCTTGTTTTTACGTTTTCTAGCGCCTCGAAACGCTTGGCAGCCTCGGGCCATTGCGCCAACTGCCTACCGAAGAAATCATCCTTCTCATCATTTGACAGATGTGGTAAAGAAGCCATCAGTTCTATTCTCGCCTGCAGCTCGGCAGTGCGCAGAGAGTCTTTATAGGTGTTGTGTGCATTTACCTTTGCGTGTGAAAGAGCCGCGTCGGAGTTACCCTCCCAACGGCGACACAGATAAAGCACATCGTATATACGTCCTATGCGATAATTTCTCGATATTTGCAGACCTACAGCATAATCCTCGCCATAACTGACATTTGGAAAGCCCACACTGCGTACCACAGGAGTGTAGAAAGCACGAGGGGCACCAAGACCATTTATTCGCAGTGCATTATTACGCCCATTCTTCTCGCTCCACTCTCGGTGGTCGATTACTCCGGGAGGCAGTGTCTCCAAATTAAAATTACATATTCTATAGGAACCTACAAGCATCGCACACTGTTGCGCATAGAATTCATCTACAATACGTTGCAGTACGCCGCTATCGCTGTAAAGGTCGTCGCTATCTAATTGAACAGCAAATCGTCCACACTGCGGACTGTTTACTGCATAGTTCCAACAGCCACCAATACCCAGGTCGTTACGTTCAGGAATAATATGACACACCCTTTCGTCGGCAAAAGAGTCGATAACCTCGCCCGTCCCATCGGTAGAGTGATTATCAACAATAAGTATATTGAACTTAAAATTTGTCTTTTGAGCGAGCACCGAACCTATTGCATCACCAATGGTCGATACACGGTTGAGCACCGGGATAACCACCGAAGCCTCAACAGGAAATTCGCCTGCCGAGAGGTCGATACTGCTGTATTTATATGGTGGGAGCCAACCTCCTATGCGATGCAGATGGTCGGTACATACCTGCTCCATTTCAATCTGCACATTACGCTGCGCAGGATTCACATAATCGAACTGTTTCTCGCCACTCTTACGTGTATCGGCCTCGACCTCGACATACAAATTGCGAGGCAAGTGCTGTATGCGGCCCAAACGACTGAGAGCAAGGCGCAACTGATAGAATCCGGCATACTCGCAACGAGGAAGAGACTGCAAAGCATAATCCTTAAGCGCCGAGGTACGCACAACAACCAAAGGACCAAACTCAAAATCGTTCCTCAGACTACCCGACTGATAATCTATTGTAGGAGCATCGCACAGCGCACCATCGACTATTTTGCTATAGTCGCAATAGAGCATAGCACTATCCTCCTCCATTTCATTGCACATAAGCGTCAAGACATCGGGCGCGGGAAGCTCGGCAAGTTCTTTCAACATAAAAACGGTGAAAGGCGCCAAGGTACGCTTGGCTGCATCGACAAACAAAGTACTATTGCTAAGAGAATCGGCTACTATAGGAATAACTTTTTCGGGCAGACCATTTACAGAGATTTCCTTTGAGCACCACAGATATATTTTCTCGACCTTGTCACAAGCAGCAAGCAGAGAGAGAGTTTCCACACCTGCCGATGGCAAAGGCATAAACAATTCAAAATTCATAAAACGATTTATTAAGGAACTTCTAATATTTTCGCGAAAGTAGTAAAAAAAGAGAGATTACACCGAAGTTTTTTGCAAAAAAGATAACTGCGACAAAAATGAATATCAGGCAGACACTTTTTCACATTATTTTTCACTATCTTAGTGGCTTAATTTTGATACAACAACAAAAACAGATATACAATGAAAAGATTACTACCCCACATCTGCACTCTGATATTTACATTATTCGCAATAGGTGCAAACGCGGCCCCCGACAGTTACGAGACACTCGCCAAAGAGATAACAAAAGGATGCAACAGCGACTATGAACGTGCACGAGAGATTTACCGTTGGATATGCGCGAACATCAGCTACGACCTTGAGGGTGAAGCCAACAGCGCCGACAAATGCTTAGAGCAGCGTCGCGGTACAAGTTTCGGCTACAGCCAACTATTTGCCCGTCTGGCACAACAAGTTGGAATGCAGCCGATTGTCGTTGCCGGCAAAGCTAAGGCAGGCCCCATCCTTAAAGGGCACTGCTGGGTGTATGTAAAATGCGACGGGCGAGACATTCTCATTGACCCAATGTGGGGTTCAGGCAGTATGAAAGACGGTAAATTTATCCGCAGCGAGAACGACGAGAGTTGGTTCGATGTTAAACCCGAGTGGATGATATTCACCCACTTTCCACAAGAGAAAAAGTACCAGTTCATAAAAAAGAAGATAAACGAAGAGAAGTTCAAAGAGCTTCCGCCCGTCTACCCTTATATGGGAGAATATGGATTCGATGCTTCCGCTACATTAAAACAGATTCGTGAAAAGAAACAGGGCGCTCCCGAGGTATTCGACCTGACAAACTGGCTCGACGTACGATTCACCGAAGCGCCCATACAGAAGGAACTTCGCGTAGGCGAGGCATACCGCTTTGTTATAAACAAAAAAAGCGCCCACAAATTGCTGCTCATCTGCGGTAGCGAATATGTCACCGAGGATATGTGGGAGCATACCGATAGCACCTACTCGCTAACCTATCGACCTTTTAAAGCCGACAAGCTAAGTCTCTCATTCGAGCACAACAATGATGGTATTTACACCACAGCAATAGAATATAATATAGCGCCTCCCACCCGTGCCGAGCTTGACACATTGGTAAAATACCGTCCGCTGGCAAGCGAAGAGATAAGAAAAATGACAAGCGCAAACATCGAGGTGCTCGAAAGAATGAAATTAGACGGGCACAAACTACTTGAAGGAATACGTTCAAAGAAGATAACTTCGATGCCCCGGTTCTACGTCGACTGCAAATTCGATATTATAGAGATTCCTCTTACAGGTACACTTAAGCAGGGCGAGAGCTACCGTTTCAGAATACGTCCGCACGAGAAAGGGCACAGCTGGGTTATCACACAAGGACACAAACGTTTTCGTCGCTGGACTGTCGACCAACAGAGTGGAGAACAGGAGATTACAGTGCGTCCAACTCAGGCCGGCACCCTTGAACTATCGGTAATATACTCGAACGAAAAAGGTGTCTATCGCACCTGCATATTATACACTGTGGAGTAGTATTTTATAAATAATAACACGCGGGTTGTTGTTTTTAGGCTCACAGATGTCTGTTTCTCACTTTTTTGCACTATCTTCGCAGAAAATTTCGCCCCACCGATGGAGAATTGCAAAATGAAACTTTTGGGAATGACACTCCCACAGATTAAAGAGGCTGTTACAGCTGCCGGAATGCCCGCTTTTACAGCCAAACAGATTGCCGATTGGGTATATAAAAAACGTATACGCTCGATTGACGAGATGAGCAATATTTCAATAAAGAATCGTGAGAGACTGACACAACTTTTCGAGATAGGCTTTGCCGAGCCCGTCGAAGCAATGCGCTCGGTCGACGGCACAATAAAATATCTGTATAAAGTAGATAACAGCCACTATGTCGAGGCTGTTTATATTCCCGATGGCGACCGTGCTACACTATGCGTATCGTCACAGGTTGGCTGTAAAATGAACTGCCTTTTCTGTATGACAGGTAAGCAACGCTATACTGCCAATCTCAGTTGCAACGAGATATTGAACCAGATTTACGCCCTCCCCGAGTTCGAGAATCTTACCAATATCGTTTTTATGGGAATGGGCGAGCCTTGCGACAACCTCGATAATCTGCTACAGACAATAGAAATACTCACTGCCGATTATGCTACAGCGTGGAGTCCACACCGCTTGACCGTCTCGTCAGTGGGTGTACGCAAAGGGCTTAAACGCCTGCTCGACAGCGGCGACTATCATATAGCTATCAGCCTGCACCATCCCGAGCCTGCACGACGCGGCGAGATTATGCCTGCCGAGCGCGGATATTCCATTACCGAGATTATTGAACTTTTAAAGCAATACGATTTCAGCCACCAACGCAGATTAACATTCGAATACATAGTATTCAAAGGAGTTAATGACTCACTTTCTCACGCGCGCAAGCTATTGAGGCTACTCTCGGGACTCGACTGCCGAATAAACCTCATACGCTACCACGCAATACCGGGTGTACCACTCGAGGGAGTAGATGGCGAAGCAATGACACGCTTGCGCGACTATCTGACGGCCAACGGAATATTTACCACCGTACGAGCCTCGCGCGGCGAGGACATTTTTGCTGCTTGCGGAATGTTATCCACTGCCAAGCAAGAGAGAAAAGAGGAAAACTAAAACAGCCGACTCATAAAAACAGCGAAGAGACAAACATTAGAAATATATATCCGGTGTTTACCTCAACATTTTAACTAAAAACAAAAAAACAGACTGTTTTTATGATAATTCCGACACTGTTCTGCGTCATAATATTATAGGCACATTTACAACAAAAAGAAAATAACAAAATAATAGTCACATTATGAAAAAAATCATTTTCACCCTATTAGCTACATTTATCTTAGCATCTTGTTCAAGCGACGGTCCAACGATTTTCCAACCATCATCAAGCGGACTCCCATACGAAGTACTCGTAATATGCGAGGACGATATGTGGGAAGCGCCTGCAGGACGTGCACTTTACGATGTATTAGATACCGACATTTCGGGTATTCCACAACCCGAGCGCTCATTCCGTATCTCACAAACACGTCCGGCCGCCTTTGGCAATTTGCTGAAGATATTCCGTAATATCATTAAGGTCGACATAGACCCTAAGCGCTATACAACAACCAAATTCAAGTTCACACGTGACGTATACGCCTCGCCACAGGTTATCTTCACCATACAGTCGCCAAGCGAAGAGGCATTCAAGGAGTATGTCGAGGCAAACAGCCAGACTATCATAGACTTCTTCACATCTACCGAGATGAACCGCCAGTTAAAAATCGTACAGAAAAAAGGAGGATATAACGAACGTTTCCTCGATAGCGTAAAGACGAAATTCGGTTGTGAACTTTATGTTCCAATAGAGCTTCAGAATCTAATAAGCAAAAAGGACTTCGTTTGGGTATCCGATATGCAGTCTATTAACAGCGTAATACTTAATTTTGTAATGTATAGCTACCCTTACAACGGAGCAAGCGACTTCACTATGGAGAATTTCCTTCACAAACGCGATTCCGTAATGAAAGCCAATTTACCGGGTGGACGTCCCAACAGCTATATGAAAACCGAGCACGAATATGTCGCAATGAAAGAGACCGAGTTCCGTGAGCGTTATATGCAGGTAGTACGTGGTTTATGGTCTATGGAAAATGATGCTATGGGTGGCCCATTCGTATCACACAGCGTAGTAGATGAGGTTAATAACCGCGTAATCGTTGTCGAGGCATTTGTATATGCTGCAAGCCGCAAGAAAGGCGATCTGATACGCAAGCTCGAGGCATCGCTATTCTCACTGCGTTTGCCGGCCGACAAAGCAATCTCGAACAGCACACATATTCCCGAGATAGTTATTGAGGAAGCGGCAGACAGCAGCAACATTCAAAAATAAAAATCAACAAGACAATCCCACACTTAGAAGCTTCTTAATAGTATGAGTGACAAACGTAAAATAAGAATAGGAATAACCCAAGGCGACATTAATGGAATTGGTTACGAGGTTATCTTCCGTACATTTGAGAATAATGAGATGTTCGATTTGTGTACCCCAGTAGTCTATGGTTCGCCCAAGCTTGCAGCCTACCACCGTAAAGTCCTTGAGCTTGATATTGCATATAACGCAGTAGAGAGAACCGACGATATACAGGATGGGAAATTAAACATCATAAACTGCAACAGCGACGACGTACACATAGAGCTTGGCATCGCCACAAAAGAGAGCGGCGAAGCAGCCTATCAAGCGTTAGAGAGAGCCGTTAAGGATTATCAAGATGGAATTATCGACCTTTTGGTTACAGCACCCATAAATAAAAACACCATTCAGAACGACGATTTTCATTTCCCGGGACACACCGAGTATCTGCAAGAGAGACTCGGTGATGGTAAAAAATCGTTGATGATACTTTGTAGCGAAGGGTTGCGATTTGCCATTGCCACATCGCATCTCCCACTGCGCGATGTTCCTGCAGCCATCACCCCCGAGCTTTTGGAAGAGAAACTCACGATATTTAACCAAAGCCTTAAAGAGGATTTTAATATCGATGCCCCAAAGATTGCAGTTTTCTCGTTAAACCCCCACTCGGGCGACAACGGTCTGCTTGGCAAGGAGGAGATAGATGTTATAATTCCCACAATAGAGAAGATGAGCCGCGAGGGTATCCTCTGCTATGGTCCCTTTGGCGCTGATGGCTTTATGGGAAGTGGCAAATACACCGCATTTGACGGTATATTGGCAATGTACCACGATCAAGGTCTTACACCGATGAAGCTCCTTGCAATGAGCAACGGAGTGAATTTCACTGCTGGATTAGAGGCTGTACGCACCTCGCCGGCTCACGGTGTAGCATACGATATTGCAGGCAAAGGTTGTGCCGACGAAAATTCGTTCCGACAAGCCATATACACTGCAATTGACATTTACCGTAATAGAGAGTTTTATAACGAGGCTCGTCGTCGCCCACTGCGCAAGCTCTATTTCGAGAAGCGCGACGACAGTAACCGTCTGAACCTGCAGGCCGAAGAGTAGCACAATGGATTATGCAATCATAGCAGCAGGCGAAGGGTCGCGTCTGGCACAAGAGGGAGTACTCTACCCCAAACCTCTTGTGCCATTAGACGGTGTACCACTGATTGAGAGGCTTATAAGGATATTTGCCCGTCACAACGCACACACAATAAGCATCATTATCAACAGCCGACAACCTCAGACACGTCAACTGCTCGAGAAACTCAGTCACGATTTTCCGCTGAATATTATCGTAAAGGATACACCAAGTTCTATGCACAGTATGCACGCACTTGCCCCCTACCTGAAAGCTGATAAATTTTGCCTTACAACGGTAGACACAATCTTTAGAGAAGAGGAATTCGGGAAATATATCGAGCGATTCGAGAATAGTGACTGCGACGGTATGATGGCAGTAACCGATTACATCGACGACGAAAAACCTCTGTATGTAGGGACAACACCTGATATGCAGATTACGGGGTTTTACGACACTCCACAGGAGAATACACGATATATTTCGGGTGGCATATACGCACTTACATCGGTCTCATTAGAGACGCTCTACCGTTGCATCGCAAGCGGAAGTTCACGTATGCGTAATTTCCAACGCAGCCTTATTGCCGATGGATTATATCTCACAGCCTATTCCTTTGGCAAGGTCATAGACATTGACCACGTCGAAGACATTATAAAAGCGCAACAATTTATTCAGGAGAAATGAAGATAGCAGCCATAGAGAGAGCACCCGAAAACTCCCCCGGGATGGTCGACAACGACCGCGCGATATTGGCAGCTACTGCCGAGCAACTACGTGCGATGGGCCATAATGTAGAATTTACCAAAACCGTAGTATCGGGAAACAGCAGATTCGACGCTATTATACATATGTCGCGTAGAAAAGAGATTCTAAAAGCCCTCGCAGATACAGAAAAGTGTGGAACAAGGATATACAACACTCCACAAGCCGTTGAGCGTTGTTCGCGCAGCACATTTATAGGAATTTTGGCACAAAAAGATATTCCACAGCCAACATACAGCATTATAGAGGGCAACGATGCGCCTCGCGAAGGCTATCCAATGTGGTTGAAACGTGGCGACGGTTGGTCGTGTCACTCGGGAGACGTTGCATTTGTAATAGACCACCACGAAGCAATAGAAGCAATAGAAGAAATGCACAAGCGAGGTATTAAAGAGATAATCACCTCGCCACACATTGTAGGAGACATAGTAAAATTCTACGGAGTATCGGGCAGCGAAGATACACCAACGTTCTTCCGATTCTACTACCCCGATGCCGACAAGACCAAATTTCAATTAGAGAAGCACAACGGAGAGTGTCGAAGATATCCATTTGATAAAGAGACTCTGCAAAGAATAGCATTTGCAGCAGCCCGAGCAATAGGTCTTGATATATTCGGGGGCGACTGCATTATATCGCCCACAGGAGAGATACACATAATAGATATAAACGATTTTCCAAGCTTTAAGGTCTGCCGCGACGAAGCAGCCGCGGCAATAGCCAAACTGATAAATTCAAAAACAGAAGAGAGATGAGAGAAGAGGATAAGAAGATGTACGAAACATCAATAAAGTCCCAGGATACCGAGGAGTTTCTTGACCTTTGGTTCTATCGTCCGTTAGGATTCAGTTGCGCCCTCTTTTTCCGCAACCGAGGAGTACATCCCAATCTAATAACCATTATTTCGATATTTCTTGGTGCAGCGGCAGGAATTTGCTTTGCACAAGAGAATCTTCGTTGGAACATATTAGGAATACTACTGCTTATGTGGGCCAATCTGTACGACAGCACCGATGGACAGCTCGCCCGAATAACAGGGCAGAAGACCCGCTGGGGACGTATTCTCGACGGCTTTGCCGGTGACGTGTGGTTTTTCTTCATATACGCAGCTATTGCTGTGCGCACCACCTTCGAGCCCATTCCCTTTGCCCCCCAATATGAGTGGGGAGTGCTTATATGGATACTATGCTCTTTTGCGGGTTTTTGGGTACACGGTTCACAGTGCCAGCTTGCCGACTACTACCGCAACGTACATCTTTACTTTATGAATGCCCGCAACGGTCACGAGTTCGACAATTCCGAGACACAGCGCCGCATCTTTAAAGAGACCCCGTGGCGCGGCAATTTCTTTTGGAAAATATTCCTGCATTTTTATGTTGCCTACACCGAGAATCAAGAGCGTATGTCGCCCAAATTCCAGCAACTGATAATAACAATAAAGAAAAAATACGGTAATAATTTGCCACAAGAGCTATGTGAGGAGTTTCGCAAGGGAAGTCTGCCACTGATGAAATACACCAATCTGCTTACATTCAACTCACGCTTCATAATTCTGTGGCTGACAATGCTGATAGGAGAGCTATGGTTCTACCTTTTCTTCGAATTGATAATCCTTATGGCATTTTTCCTATATATGCAGTACAAGCACGAGCAACTAAGCTGCAGAATAACCCAAAAGATAGATAGTGGCTATGAATACCGTTAAAGGCATAATATTCGATTATGGTGGCACAATAGACACCAATGGCACACATTGGGCCGAAGTCATCAGAGAGCAATACATAAAAGCAGGGCTCGCGATTGACGACAAACTATTCCGCGAGACATACATCTATGGCGAGCGAGCACTTGCCAAAAATCCTATAATAGAGTCTACGGACACATTCTGCACACTGCTTGAAAAGAAAATTGCCATACACTGCAAATATCTCAATGGCACGATGAGCAGCATCCAAGAAAAAATTATCGCTCAAGGATGTTATCTAAGAGTATTAGATACAATGGAAAAGACTCGCAGCGTGGTAGAGAGCCTTTCGAGACACTACCCAATGGTGCTTGTCACCAACTTCTACGGTAATATGCCCACTGTGCTTAAAGAGTTTGCCATTGAAAAGTTTTTTATAAAGATTGTAGAGTCGTCGGTCGTAGGTATAAGAAAGCCCGACCCCGCACTATTCGCATTAGGCGTCGAAGCACTCTCTCTCCCATCTAAAGATGTAGTAGTCATTGGCGACTCCTATCGCAAAGACATATTCCCGGCACACACTTTAGGTTGCCGCACAGTGTGGATAAAAGGCATCGGATGGGAAGAGGAGACTCCACAGTCCGACGCACTGCCCGACGCGACAATAAAAAGCCTCGAAGAGCTTCCGACACTACTGCTGAATCATTAAACAGCCTCAAAAAATCGCAAACATTAAGGCAAGCAACTTGTTTTATTGGGAGAAACCCAATAAAAGAGTAGATTATGAAACAGAAACTTTTTTTTCTGCTGCTTGCCACAATGCTTACTATAACAATAAAAGCACAAGGCATAAGCCCCGAGAGCTACAACATTAGTCACAGTGACAGCTGTTGGTACGTCACAATGAACTACCGCATTGCACAGATGCCAAAAGATGACGAGCTAATCCTCGTCACACAGATTTGTTGTCCCGACACCTGCGTCTACGATACCACTCGTCGTTTCCAAGGCAAGAGGTTCGCCAAGAGATATCTCAAGGAATATGGCGCACTACCCCCCCTTACCCCTGCCGGCTACAATAGTTTCACAATGATTATCCCCGAGGATATGGTTAACGACACACTTATTGGAGTCACATACAGCGAGTATACAACCGACGACGGCACAATAAGTACACTCGACACAACCGAGATTATTCTCCCTGTCCCGGCACACCTCAGTTGCCACCCCGTACATAGTCGCCCCACCCTTTCGGACATATATGCACAGAGCCACCCATATATTAAAAATATGTCAAGCTATGCCACACTCGATGGCGAGACGGTACACCTCCCTGCTAACCCCGTCAATCACGTCTATTTTACGATGAACAGCCAGCATCTAGACCCTGCTTATCAAAATAATGCAGCCACGATAGACAGCCTTATAGCAGCCATATCAACACTTATGGGCGATAACAATGCACAAGTGCAATCAATACAGATTGTTGGTTACACATCACCCGACCGAGGTGACGAAATAGTTCCCAAGCTCGGATATAAACGCGCCGTATCGCTTCGCGACAAGCTGCAACATAGTTGTAATCTTCCCGACAGCATCTTAGAGGTTGCCGACGGAGGTAAACATTGGCACCGCATATACTCGTCACTCGCCACATCGAATAGTCCCGATAGCGATACCCTCGCAAACCGCCTTATAAACGAGCCCAACACAAAAAAGCGTTTAGCCACACTACGCAGCTATAACAACGGACAACAGTACAAGAAAATATGCAATGACAGCAGCCACATCTATCGCGGCGCCTGTTGCACACGCATATACTATCATAATCTAAGCGATAGCAGTACACACCATCTGAATAAGGTAGTTGCCGAGCTATCGAGCAATCCACACCCCGACTACGAGTCACTACTCGAAAAATTGAAAGAGTACAAGAACGACCCACGCGCACTAAACCTTATAGGAGTGATTGAACACCGCCTGCATCGCCGTTCGGCAGCAGCAGCTGCTTTTCGTAAAGCCGCACTTATGGGCGACGAACAGGCTGCTGCAAATATCAACATATTAGGCCTTAGTATGGATTAAGAGTTCCATATATTTAAAAATAGCGACCAGGATTTTGAATCTTGGTCGCTATTTTTAAATATATGTACTGATTCTTGATTATGCAAGATAACCTCTCTGACCTACAACCCAATCGGCGAACTCGTCCATATCGGGGGTTGCAACCGGTTCGTGTTCATTATAATCACTGCGAGTAGAAGAGCCAAAATGCCATTCATTGGGATTATAGTACTCCAAGAAATAACTATCCGCAGCATTTGTTGACTTATCAATAATTGTAGCCGCAAAAATATACTCGAGCTCAACCTTGGGCATCGGATATTTATAGGTAACAATTATCAAGTTCTCATCAAGACCATAAGCGTTTGCCTCGAACTTGTCCCACTCAAACACAAAACTCTCTCCGTATACCATATTCAAGTAGAACTTCCAACCTTGTTTGTTTAAAAGTTCACTGTGAGGTAAATCACCTGATTTTACGGCATTTACAATCTCGGGTAAAAATGTGTTTTGGAAGAAAAGACGAGAAGCCTGTCTTCTTTCTTCGAATGTCATACACTCTTTGCCGGCACCGATACTGTTAGCAACTGCATTTTCTCTCTCCATAAATTCTGAAAATTTCTTTTCCATAATAACAATATTTTTTTATTATTAAGAGAATTTATTTATAAAATTCTCACAAAATTGCCCCTTAAAAACACCTTTGCAGTCTTTAATAGATATCGGTATTAATACTTATATCCACCGACAATAAGGTGTGGGAACCCACCTACCCCAATCCTTAGGCTTCTCGCATTGCCTTCTGTAGCGGATAAAAGCAAGACCCACACCTAGGATATGAAACAAGCCTATAAAGGCTGCACATAACCGATGATGTGGTGTCATTGCAATCATCTTTGCTACATTCTTTAATTTTGCGAGAATTTAAGGATGCAAGATAACTCAATAACACCAGAAAGATTCCACTGTTCAATGGATATTTTCCAAAGAACAATGCAAAAATAACGAAACTATTTCACGAAAGCAAGATTAAGGACTAAAAATATAACTCTCATAGTGCAGTATTTTTTACAAGGGGTATTACAAAATAAATCTTTTTACCATATAGAGAGACTCAGATGTCCTTTTCTCACAAAACATATAAATAATTCTGTCTGAAATATCAAATACCATACAATATATTTATTTTTGGAAAAAATAAATAATTACCTTTACAACCTCTAAATTATCGAAAACAAAGATAATCGCCACTATATAACCTATTATGCAAAATATACGCGAAAAAGTTGCACAATCGACCAATATTACTCCTTTTCAAAAAAGAGTATATTTGGCACTGCTCGATGTTCCATCAGGCCAAACAATTACATACGGCGAATTAGCACGTCGCATAGGATGTCGCAGCGCGCAAGCCGTAGGTCAAGCGCTTAAGCGCAATCCCTTTGCGCCCGAGGTCCCTTGTCACCGTATAATTGCTGCCGATGGTTCTCTTGGAGGTTACAATGGCAAACGAGAAGGAGAAGAAATTGAGCGCAAAAGAGAGTTGCTTGATAAAGAAAAATTGTAATTTTGAATAAATATAAATAGTTATGCGTAAGAATTTTGGAAAGAAAAGTTGGCTCTACCCTATGCCGGTACTCATCGTGGCTGCATACGACGAAGCAGGAGTACCTAATGTTATGAATGCCGCCTGGGGTGGAATATTTACCGACGAAACAATCGGTATATGTCTATCCGAGGAACATAAGACAACAAAGAACATTCGTGCAACAGGGGCATTTTCTGTCAGTATGGCAACAGTGTCAACAGTTGCCGCGTGCGACTATGTAGGAATAGTCTCGGGCAACAAAGTGCCTGAAAAGTTCGCAAAAGCAGGATTCACATCCACTAAGTCACAATTTGTCAATGCCCCAATCATTAACGAGTTGCCAATGACATTGGAGTGCGAGCTGCTATCGTACGACGAAGAGAGCAACCACCTTGTAGGACGCATTGTAAACATTAGTGCCGACGAGAAGATTCTCAGCGACGGTAAGATAGATGTCGCCAAACTGCGTCCTATAACATACGACCCCATAGGGCATAATTACTTTGAATTGGGTACAAAGATTGGTAATGCATTCTGCGACGGCAAAAAACTAAAATAACAAACATCAAAACGGGAAATAGTATATTTTATAGAATCCGACAACACGATTATCAAATATATTCTTCTGCAAAATATTTACTTCTGCAATCGACATCATTAATCAAAAAAAACTATTTTTGCAGAGATATAGTAAAACTAAAAAAGCAGTAAATTATGAATAACGTATCAAGAGTAGTTGCATTAACAGCAATATTATGCCTTAGTATGGCACTAAGAGCTCAGGAGTCGCGTTTTGAGCGTGCTCGCGCCATTGCAAATAGTTTCTTTGAGCAAAAATTGGAAGTAACAAATATCGGAATACAAAAAAGCAGAATGACTTTTGACAGTCGTATGTTGCAAAATGACGTCACCGATGAACCAACATTTTATTTTATTTCCGCACCAACAGAGAAAGGATTTGTAATTGTCTCGGGCGACAATATTTCAAAACCACTAATTGGTTTCTCGGACGAGCCTATGCCGGCATCAATGGATGAACTCCCCGATGGTATGAAAGATTATCTTCTTGACATAGATGCGCAGATTCGCTCAACGCGAAACACCTCACAAGAAGAAGCCTGGAAAGCGCCGGTCGATGCATCACAGGTTGGCAATGTAGTGGTCAACCTCGGTACAGCACGTTGGGCACAAGGTGCTCCGTTCAACAAGCTCTGTTTTACCGCAAGCGGCAGACAGGCGGTTACCGGTTGCATTGCCACTGCTTTTGCCATAGTGATGCGTCATCACAAATGGCCCGAGAAAGGAACAGGAACAGTCTATAACCCCAACACAGGAGAGAAGCTACCATTGGGACACACCTACAATTGGGATAATATGCCTCTCGAATACAAAAATTACACCGAGGAGCAAGCCAATGAGGTTGCTGTTGTAATGCGTGACCTCGGTTATGCCTACGGTCTTTCATACGGAACAAGCAGTACCGATGGAAACCCCAACTCATACCGAATGACAACACATTTCGGATATTCCGACCTTGTTGCACAGTCGGGAATGGCATCGGGCGCCACTCTGCGCTTTGTTGTAGGCGAGGCACAGTGGGATGCACTCCTAAAGAAGAGCCTCGATGAGTCGTGTCCTGTGCCCTATGTAGCAACCAATGCAGGAACAGGCAGCGATGCAAAACACATATTTGTAATAGATGGATACACCGACGGTGGCTACTACCATTTCAATTGGGGTTGGGGTGGCTCTTGCAATGGATATTTTACATTGGCAAAACTCGACCCTACAGCAAGTGACGATTACGCCTCAAAGACCGACAGTCACAAAGCATTCTTCGGATTAAAGCCCTTGAAGAAAGAACAATACACCATCACAGTATCGGCGACAGAGGGCGGAACTGCAACAGTAAACGGAGTAGACGCTATTACTGTTGACGAAGGTACCGAAGTTACCCTATTGGCAACACCCGACGAAGGATATCAGTTTAACAGTTGGAAAATTGGCGAAGACTCAATAAGCAACGAGCAAGAGATAAAGGTTGTTGTAACTGAAGCAATTACATATACCGCCTGTTTCCAGAAGATAGAAGATACAGGAATTGACAACATTAACATCGTCCCCAAGAATGCAGTAATATACAATATGCTGGGAGTACGAGTCAAAAAGATAGAACAAAAAGGTATTTATATAGTAAACGGTAAGAAGGTATTCGTTAAATAGAGAACTTCAGAACCCGAAACAAAAAAATAGTGAGCACGTGCTCACTATTTTTTTGTTTCGTCACCCTGCTAAATATTCGTAACCGAGATTCTCGATTGTCTCAACGACTCTTTTCGAATCGAAATCGCCCTCGACGTATGCAACCCCCTGTTCAAGGTCAACCTGCACAGCAATAACACCCTCTATCTTAGCAAGATTCTTCTCGACGTTAGCTTTACAGTGATTGCACATCATACCTTTTATCTTAAATGACTTTTGCATAGTTATATGTTTATGTGGATTAATAAATTTCAAAATAAAAGCAACAATAAGCAAAACAGTGAATAGAATGCTCGATGTTATTTTCCACCACTCAGCAGAGTGAACACCGCAACATTCGGCATTCTGCGCAACCACCGTTCCACTGAACCACTCGGCAGGCAGCAGATAGTCTATCACAACTCCAAAGCCAAGAGCACCAGCTATAATCGTACTCAGATAAATAAGCAACGCACGCATTCCCATTACCTTTTTTATAACCAATATAGCAGCAGTATTTGTAGCAGGGCCAGCCATTAACAGCACAAGAGCTGCGCCCGGCGATAATCCTTTTAGCATTAACGCAGCTGCAATAGGTATCGAGCCTGTGGCACACAGATACATCGGGACCGAAAATAGCATCACAATAAGCATATTCACAATAGGCTTATCGTTAAATGCAGTAAAAAAATTATCGGGTACAAGAACTGTAATAAGACCCGCCACGATAAGTCCAATCACTATCCATTTACCAATATCCTGCAACATATCTATAAAACCATACTTCAGAGCATCCAAACACTTTCTGAAAAAACTCTTACTCTTTTGATTATCGGCAAATGCATACGATTCTCCGTTCTCGTCCTTATCGAAACGGTTAACAAGACATCCACCTAATATTGCTGTTACAAATGCGATAAGCGGACGTAATACAGCAAATGGCACCCCTAAAAGCGATGCAGTAGCCAAAATTGAATCGACACCGGTCTGAGGGGTCGAGATAAGGAAAGACGTCGTAGCGCCCTTGGATACACCCTCACGACGCAGCGACATTGCAGTAGGAATCACACCACAAGAACACAAAGGAAGTGGAACACCTATCAACGCAGCCAATATTACAGAACGTAGATTGTTTTGTGACAAGTTGGTTCGATACAATTTCTGTGGTACAAACTCGTGAAGTATACCGGCAATGAGAAAACCCAATAACAAATAGGGCGACATCTCATTTAGAAGCTCAAAAAGTGGCAATATATACTCTTTTAACATAATCATCTATATTATAAATCGGATGCGAAGATACAAAAAAAAATATGGAAGCAAGTTGCGAATATTTCAAACAGCGCTAATCACAACAAAAATAACCTGCATTTAGCAATATAAATTTTTAAGAATTCCAGAAAATCAAGAAAATTAAGATACAACCATAAAATTTTCTGCTTTTTATTTTGCAGATTAAAAAAAACGCCTTACCTTTGCAGCGTTAAATCAAGAACGACCGACGATTTAATGAATTTACTGGAGAGGTGGCAGAGTGGTCGATTGCACCGGTCTTGAAAACCGACGTACCGAGAGGTACCGGGGGTTCGAATCCCTCCCTCTCCGCAATAAACGCTGAAAATCAGTAAATTGCAAAACAAACGCCCAATTTTACACCCAAAAATGTAAAGTTGGGTGTTTTTGCATTATTTAAGATGAATCAAGCATCCCTTATCCACCCCCGTTTACTACTGCGTCACTTTTCCAAATACGAGAGAGGCAAATCCTTAGAAATATCAAGGTTGTGAGTTATAAGTTAAAAAAAGTGGTAATTGAATTGAAGTCTGAATATTATCGCTATTTTTGTAATTGTTTTAATATGAACACATCAGAGTTATAAGGTTTTTGCTAACTTTGTGAAGCCAAGTTTATGAAACGAATACTAACAACAATATCT